>JAVBNA010000044.1:0-11042 GCA_031551875.1 Oscillospiraceae bacterium
GGCTTTTAACGTTCCGAAAAACAGCCCGTCCGTTTCTCGAAAACATTTTGTCCCCATTATCCGAGGGCAAGCAAAAAAGCCCGCAACTGCGAGCTTTCTTGCCTAATGTTCAGAGCTAGCCATACCTAGCTCCTGATTTGGTGCGGGTAACAGGATTTGAACCTGCACGCCTTACGGCACTAGATCCTAAATCTAGCACGTCTGCCAGTTCCGCCATACCCGCATAGGTAGGGCATAAAATCTGCCCTAGTTTTGACAACCATGATGAAGCCGGGCCTTGACTTCCTTCCATTTCCCGGCGGTTAAAAAGCTGCTGTCTGCGTCCTCAAGCATATGGAGATAGCTTTGATGGTCAATCGTCAGAAAAAATGTGTTTTCAGGGAAATGCACCCGTGAAAAGAGATCAACATTGCCGATCACAGCACGCGGATGCTCTTTATTCGCTTCGTCAAACGGGATTCTGAACAGGGAAGCGCATCCTGACGACATGGGCGCGATCACCGAGTCATAGTCGCTTCTCCGGTAGCAGAACAGATGGATGAGCGCCGAAAGCTGGTCGGGATTACACAAAAACGTGACACAGGTGGCCCGATCGGTGGACGCATACGGTTTTACGAGGATATATTCACTGGAACCCAAAACCTCAAGCGGCTGTCGGGTCATCATTTCCTCACCGAGCACGGCGGTTTTCTTGATGCGCTCCCCCTCGGGGCCGCCTTCCTTGCATCCGTCCGCGATAAAGTTCCCGAAGCCGCCCTTGATGGAGGGGAGGCCGTCAAAAAAGCCCATCCCTCTCTGTGCGCCGGGGCAGCCCTTCATATGC
This sequence comes from Oscillospiraceae bacterium, assembly GCA_031551875.1. Taxonomy (GTDB): domain Bacteria; phylum Bacillota; class Clostridia; order Oscillospirales; family Acutalibacteraceae; genus JAVBNA01. Next base: position 824 of record JAVBNA010000044.1, read on the forward strand.
GCGGAAAAGCAGAGCGTTTCTCCCATAAGGGCGTCGTTGAGCTGCGCCAGTGTGCAGAAAGCCCTAGTCGTCCCCCGACTTTCCCGGGCTTCATCGCTTAAAATGAAGGACAGCGCCTTCCCGGTCAGCCTCAGCTCCTCCAAAAATTGATCGTGCAGCAAGTAAAACGCTCCTTTACCGATCTTGGTATTTAGTTTTCCGGCTTTACACCCATAGAGAACACCAAATTATTATATAAGCTGAGGTATCAAATGTCAAGCCGCGGGCAAGAGCAGCGCACGTGCCGCATACACATGACAGTATGGGGGTGTTTGAATTGGTACTCAAGCTACGTAAAACAGTTTTGCTTGTAGGTGTGCTGATACTTGCTTTCGCGGCTGCGCTCTATGTGGCGGCGGGCATGGGAGGGCAGATATCGGTATCGGTTTCAATGGGAGGGTGGCTTCTTGCGCCGCCCGATCCGCCCCACCGGGCACAGCCGGTCATGACACAGGAGCAGGAGGCGGATGAAGAACGATATCACCGTCCGTCTAAGGCACCAGCGCTCGAAAACACATACGAATATGCAGAGTCGGGCACACCAGCCACATTTGAGCTGCCGGAACAAGTGGTGGACGCCTACTATGGCGTGCTCAGGGAGGCGTCCAACCTGGCGGGCTATTCTGGCGGGTGCGGGACGGTGGGATATTCCGACCTGCCCTACCCGATTGCCTATTCCTACCTGTCTAAGGCCTACCAGAAGCGCTTGCCTTACAAAGTGTTTCTGAATTCCTTTGCGGGCGTGGGGCACACCACCGAGCTCAAACGTTATGCGGCCTATGCGCCGCCGGGGACGCCCGACACCCGCAGGTATTACATGGTGGAGATTGAGACCATCGAGGGGGAAAAGCAGAATGATCCGCAGGAAAACCCGGTTCATTTTTCCTACCACTATGGCATTGTCGCGGTGGAGAAGGAGGGGGAACGAGAGGGGGAGAGTGAGAATTGGAAAATTGCCGACATTGCCTATATTCCCGAAGACTTCCTTTGCGCGCCCTACCACAGCTGGTTTTACGACGCATCCGCCGTGGCGGGCATCGTCTACCAGGAAAACCTCAAGCTGTTTGATATGGTGGACAGCGTCACACGGGAGGGGGACTTCACCGAGGTGGAGGGCAGCGGTGCGGGCGGGCAATACAAGCTGCAATTTGTGCGGCTGACCAACGGGTATGACATCCTGCTCCATGAATATAAGCGGGAGAACGGATCATGGGCCGAGACAAGCCTCCTGCCTCCCGATTGGCAGTATTTGAAGCTGACGCCCGACCGGGCGGCGAAGGCGACCGGGAGGTAGAAGCAATAGATGGCGCAAAGGGAATCTTCTTGACAATCTTTTTATTTGAGCATATAATAAATCCAACTGCCGACCGACCGGTCGGTCAATCAGGAGGAGGCCAGTATATGCTGCCAAAACTAAGCGTTAAGAAACCCTTTACCGTCGTCGTAGCCGTCGTCATGATCCTGGTGCTTGGAGTCGTGTCGTTTATGGGCATGACCACCGATATGCTCCCCAAAATGAACCTGCCATACGTGGTCATTTTGACGGGATATCCGGGAGCCAGCCCCGAGGAAGTGGAACTGGCCGTGACCCGTCCCATTGAGCAGTCGATGGCGACGGTCAACAACATCAACAACATCACCTCCAACTCCAGTGAAAACGCGTCGATGGTTTTTCTGGAGTTTGCCCAGACCACCAACATGGACTCGGCGTCGCTGGAGATCCGCGAGAAGCTGGACATGATCAAGGGGTACTTCCCCGATTCGGTCACGTCGCCCACCATGCTCAAAATCAATCCTGAGATGCTGCCGGTCATGGTGGCCGCGGTGGACATTGAAAATAAAACCTCCGCCGAGGTGTCCCGCATCACGCAGAGCGACGTGATGCCCGGATTTGAGTCGCTGGAGGGCGTCGCGACGGTCTCGCTGACCGGTCTGATTGAGGAGGACATCCATGTGATCCTCCGTCAGGAGAAAATCGACAAAATCAACAAGGAACTCAAAGATCACGTCGAGAATGAAATGGACGACGCGGCGGAAAAGCTTGCCGACGCCAAGGCGCAGATCAAGAGCGGGAAATACAAGCTGAACAAGGAAAAATCCAAGATAATGGGCCAGATCGGGCAGGCGGAGAAGGTGCTCAGTGACGCCAAAAAGAAGATTTCCGACGGTGAGGCGCAAATCGCGGAGAGCGAGCAGCAAATCGCCTTTCTGGAAAACCTTCTGAAAACGGGCAAGCAGGAGATTGAAAAGCAGAAGAAAAACCTGAAGGCCGAGCGTTCTGTGCAGGTTTCCCGGCAGAAGGAGCTGGAGGCCATTGATCCCCGAAGCCCTGAGCAGGAGGATGAACTTGCAAGGGTCAAGCTGCGTATTCAGGCCATTGACGCCGCCATTGCCGGGCTTCAGTTTGGCAGCGACGAAGTGGCGAAAATCAACAAAGATATCGCGGCACAGCGCAAGCAGCTCGAGGCGGCCAAGGCACAGGTGAAAGCAGGCAAAAAGGAGCTGGCCGAGCAGGAAAAGAAGCTCAATCAGGGCAAGAACAAAGCAGTCAGCGGCTTCAGCGCCGCGTCGGGTAAGCTGAACAGCGCCGAAAAGCAGGTCAACGAAGGCATCGCGCAGCTGGAGGACAGCCGGGAAGAGGCGCTCGAGCAGGCGTCGGTAGACAACTTCTTGACCATGGATATGCTCAAGGGGCTTCTGACGGCGGAGAACTTCTCCATGCCGGCGGGCTATGTCGCTGAGAAGGGCACCGACTATCTGGTGCGCGTGGGCGACAAGATCGGCGACCTCAAGGAGTTGTCCGGCCTGCTGCTGATCGACCTTGATATTGAGGGGATCGACCCCATTTACCTGTCCGACGTCGCCGACGTCATCCAGGTGGACAACAGCGCCGAAACCTACGGCAAGGTCAACGGCAACCAGGCGGTGCTCATGACCTTCCAGAAGCAGCCCGAATACTCCACCTCCGATGTGTCCGCCCGCATTCAGGAAAAGGCAAAGACCCTGCCGGGCAAGATCGAGGGGCTGCATTTCACGCCCCTGATGGATCAGGGCATCTACATCAACCTTGTCATCAATTCCGTGCTGGAAAATCTGCTGTACGGCGCATTGCTCGCAATTCTGATCCTGCTGATTTTCCTGCGCGATGTCCGGCCCACCGTCGTGATCGCCTTCTCCATCCCCATCAGTCTTGTGTTCGCCATCGTGCTGATGTACTTTTCCGGCGTCACCCTCAACATCATTTCCCTGTCGGGGCTGGCACTCGGCGTGGGTATGCTGGTGGACAACTCGATTGTGGTCATTGAAAATATTTACCGGCTGCGCAACATGGGTGTCCCGCCGGCGAAAGCGGCGGTCGAGGGCACCAAGGAGATGACCGGCGCGATTTTCTCCTCCACACTGACCACCATCTGCGTCTTCGCGCCCATCGTGTTTGTGCAGGGCATCTCCAGACAGCTGTTTACCGACATTGCCCTGACCATCACCTTTTCGCTTCTCGCCAGCCTGCTTGTCGCGCTGACGCTCGTGCCCATGATGGCCAGCGGCGCGCTCAGGAACGTGTCCGAGAAGCGCCACCGCATCTTCGATCTGTTCAAGCGCTTTTATGCCTTTACCCTCAAGGGCGCACTTAAAGTCAAAATTTTGGTTGTGCTCGCGGCCTTTGCCCTGTTCGGCCTGAGCGGATACTATATGCTCTCCATGGGCACCGGCTTCATGCCCGAGATGGACAGCACACAGATTTCTGTACAGCTTGAAATGGAAAAGGATACGCCCCTTGTCCGCACGGCCGCCGCCACCGACAAGGTTATGGAAAAGATCCTGGCCATCCCCGGCGTGGAATCGGTCGGCGCCATGCAGGGCTCGGGCGGCATGAGCGGGATGGGCAGCATGCTGGGACTCAGCAGTGACCGGAAGCTGCCCACCGACTCCATGAGCATGTATGTGATTCTGAAAGAGGATAAATCGGTTTCCAGCCAGGAAATCGCCAAACAGATTGAGGCACTGAGCGGAGAGGCGGGCTGCACGCTGACGGCAGAAGGTTCGTCGATGGATATGTCCGCGCTGGGAGGCTCAGGGGTCAGCATTATGATCAAGGGCCCCGAAATTGACGGACTGCGAGACCTGTCCGGTCAGATTGCCAAAATTGTGGAAGGCACCGAAGGAACCGAGAATGTGTCCGACGGCATAGCTGATCCCACGCCCGAGCTGCGCATCACCGTGGACAAGGAAAAGGCGATGGCGGAAGGGCTGACCGTGGCGCAGGTCTATATGGAGATCAGCGCCCTGCTGGCCGACCCGACGACCGCCACCACCCTGAATGTAAACGGCACCGACTATCCTGTGATTGTGATCGACGGCGAACAGGAAAAGCTCACGCTGGACGATGTGCGGGGCACCAAAATCACCGTCACCGACAAGGAGGGCGAGGAGAAGGAAATCCGCGTGTCCAGCATCGCCGCCACCACCGACGACATCAGCCTGTCCACCGTCCAACGCGACAACCAGCAGCGCTATCTCAAGGTGACTGCGGAAATCAAGGAGGGCTATAACATCGGCTTGGTCAGCCGCGAGCTGGAGACAAAGCTCACGGCAATTCAGGTGCCGGAGGGTTATTCGGTGCAGGTCACGGGCGAAAATGAGACCATCAACGACGCGATGAACGATCTGGTGCTGATGCTCGCGCTTGCGATCATCCTGATCTATCTGATCATGGTGGCACAGTTCCAGTCGCTTCAGGCGCCTTTCATCGTCATGTTTACCATCCCTCTCGCCATGACCGGCGGCCTGTTTGCACTCTACTTTACTAAAAATGATCTCAGCGTCATCGCTATTGTGGGCTTTATCATGCTGGCAGGCATTGTGGTCAACAACGGTATCGTGCTCATAGACTGCATCATCCGTATGCGCCGGGACGGCAAGGAGAAGAAGGAAGCGATTCTCGAAGCGGGCCGGGTGCGTCTGCGCCCCATCCTCATGACGGCGATCACCACGATCCTCGGCCTGATTCCGATGGCGGTGGGCATGGGCATGGGCTCCAACATGGTGCAGCCGCTTGCCATCGTGACCATCGGCGGCCTGACCTATGCGACGCTGCTGACCCTCTACGTCGTGCCCTGTATGTACGACCTGATCAACCGCAAGAAGGATCTGCGTGATGCACTGCAAAAGGAAGAGGATTTGCAGCTTGCCCTGGAAGGGGAGGGGCGCGCTGCAGAGCTGCCCGCGCAAGCCGAGGAGGGCATCCCCGCCGAGGCGGTGTCCTATGTGGGCATTCCTGCCGTGCCCGAAGCCGAAGAACCTGTCACGCCCATAGCGCGAGAACCTGCGGTGCTGACGCCTCCCGTCGAAGAGGGGGTGGTTCAGGATGACGACCAGCATTCAGGCAGCTGACCGCACGTACCCTGAAAAGGTGCTGAGCATCTACCATGCAGTCATCCACTTTTTCTGTACCGGCCGTGATCTCAGCACGGTCAAAATCACCGACATCGCCCAGGCGGCCGGCATCGGAAAAGGAACGGTGTACGAATATTTTTCCAGCAAGGAGGAGCTGATCGTCAAGGCTCTCCTGTACGCGATGGAGATCGTGTTTCGTAAAATTTCCACCATTACCCGTGAAGAGTCAAGCTTTAAAAAACGGATGTACCGGGTGATGGAATACCTGCTCGAGAACGACTATGAACGTATCGCGCTGTTGCGCGCGATGACCTCGCCCGCCTCCCGGGATCTGACCGAAGCGCTCAGCCGCGAAAAAGAGCGGATGGAGGGGCTCAGGGAAATCTGGAGTGAGATGGCGCGTAAGCTTCTGTCCGACGCGGTGGAGGAGGGCGTGATCCAGCAGCCGCCCAATGCCTTCTACTGGCAGATGGTGCTGCACGGTGCCCTGTCCGGGCTGATCAGCGCGCACAGCACGTTCAGCTTTAACATGGGCGAGCTGTCCAACAATGAGATCATGGACAATGTCTACCGTATGATCATGAAGGCGCTCAACTGACAAAAAATGGCTTTCGGCGGATTTTATTCGCCGAAAGCCATTTTTTAGTTCACTCTTTTTCTTTTTGTAGGGTGAGCGCCTTCCAGCAGCTGTACAACCACAGAAAAGCGCCGCCTCCGACCATCATCCAAGCTTCTGTCCTGTGCCCGACCCAGTATACACCCGTCAGCACGAGGACAGCGCAAAACAGCGTGGCAAAGAAAATGCGCACAAGCCTGGAAAGTGTTTTGCTCTCGTTGATCTCGTCCAGAAACGTAAGAAAAATCTCAAGAATTGCGTCCATCTTAATATCCTCCCTTTGCGGTTATAGACACCTCTCTGCCGTCACTGTATGCGACAACAGTGCTGTTCTCATCGGTGCGGTATACATCAGTGCCTTCTTTTTGGAGAAGCGAAAGAATCCGCTCCGCCGGATGTCCGTAGCGGTTGTCCTTGCCGCAGGAAATCACCGCATAGTCAGGGGAAACGGCGCGGAGAAAGGCTTCAGTGGTCGCGTTTTTGCTGCCGTGGTGGCCGATTTTGATCACGTCGGCGTACACATCAGCGCCGGCGTTCAGCAGATCCTTTTCATTGCCCTTTTCCGCGTCGCCCATGAATAGGAAGGCGGTATCCCCATACATGACCTTCACCACGGCAGAATAGTGATTGAGATCATCATAGGTATCTTTGGTGGGAGAAAGCACTTCGATTTTCAGATCCTCCTGTTCGTAAATCACCGTGCCCGCTTTTGCCTCCTTCAGGGAGAGGTGCTTTTGCTCAAGGGCGGTGAGCATATCCTCAAAGGTGCGGGTGGTGGGGAGTTGCGTCTCGGGGATGCGCGGCATATAAAAGCCGCCGATGTCAAACGCGTCAATCACCTTATCCATGCCGCCGATGTGGTCGGCGTGCGGGTGGGTGACTACGACATAGTCCAGCCGGCTTAAGCCCTGCGCCTTGAGCGCTTGCACCACGCTCTGGGCGGCTTCATTTCCACCCGCGTCGATGAGCATGCTTTGCCCGTCGGGCAGATAGAGCAGCGCGCTGTCTCCCTGGCCGACATCCAGAAAAGTAACCGTAAGTATGCCATTATTGGTAGCCGGAGCATCCATACACCCGCTTAACATAAATGCAGTGCACAACAGCGCCAAAAGAAAGCAGATCGTTTTTTTATATGTACCGAACCGTTTTCGCATCCTATACCTCCTTGTGTTTAAAAAAGTGTAGCATAGAGCCAGGGAAAAGAAAAGGGTGTATATGTGAATATTAGCGCAAAAAAGAAGGGGCTGTTTCCGCATAAACAGCCCGTTTTGTTATTCTTCCATTTGTTTACCGAGGAAAGCAGCCCCCGCCTGAGCAAGCTTGATTTCCGCTTCGCCGGCAATTGTCTCCTGGTCGCCCATCAACATGACGACTGCACCGGAGACATCGCCCGAGGAAAGGATGGGGCAGGCGATGACCGCCCGGCGATCCCCGCCCTCGGTCGGAACCAGCGTCTTTCCGTCAGTGCCGGAGGAACTCCAGATTTTTCTGGAGTCCATCACCTCTTCCAGCCCGGAGGATACCCTGCGTTCGAGATATTCCTTTTTGGAGACGCCGGCGGCCGCGATGACGTGGTCACGGTCACAGATCACAGCGGGAAGCCCCGCGGTTTTGGAGAGCACTTCGGCGTACTGTGTCGCCGTGGAAGAAAGCTCGCCGATTGGGGAATACTTTTTAAAAATCACTTCGCCGTCTGAATCCGTATAAATTTCAAGGGGGTCACCGCTGCTGACAACATGGACACTGAGAACCTTATCTTTTCGGTTTCTGGCCGATTGGACGATTTTGGTGAGCGGGATATCCTCAGTGCCTGCATTAAAATTTGCGGCGTCCTCCTGTGGCAGACTGCCGGTATGGAGGAGGGCGTCAATGTCCGATTTGAGCCCGATTTCAATGTGATCCTCATAGACAGTGATTTTATCAATGATCAGCTCCAGATCGGTTTTGTCGAGCTTCTCCTTTTTCATCACGTCGCCGAAGATGTCAAGTGCCGTCTTGGCGATGCGGTTGACGCGGATCACTGTGTTGCGGCGGTTAGAGGTCAGATCAATCTGATGGTCCAACCCGTCAATCCGCTCGCTGAGCTCGTCGAGCATCTCGCGGTACATCTTGTCGATGGCCGTTTCCCTGTCTGGATTTCGCATGAGCTCCTTTGCCTGCTGTCGGACAAGAATTTTCATCTCCGCTTGGGCGTCGGAAATCTGGCTTTGCAGCATTTCCAGCGTGGAGGCGTTTTCCTTGACCGCCTGCTGTTCATTTTTTAGAAATTCATTCAGCTTGTCCAGCATATCCGCCGAATTATCCCGCACCTTTTGCACATATGCTTTGAGCAGCTTGTCCAGCACATCCGCACGCGTGTGGTGGGAGGTGCAGCCTTTCAGCCCTCTCATATGATAGCTGCCGCAGGTATAGGCGGGCTGCAAATCCCGGCGGCTCATGGAAAACATCGGGCTGCCGCAGTCGCCGCAGAAAATGAAACCAGAGTAGACGTTGTCGTTCTTTTTCACGCCGCGGTAGTTGGTGGTGGAGCGCTTCTTGAGCTGTTCCTGCGTGATGGCGAAGGTACGGTAATCGACAATCGGCTCGTGATGGTTTTCAAATATAATATGATCGTTTTCGTCGGTTTTGACGTCCGAACCGTTGATCTTCCTGCGTTTGTATTTGCCCTGCCGCAACGTTCCGATATAGAAGTCGTTGCACAGGATTTCAGACACCGTGATGATGCTCCAGGCCGACCGCGCTTTCCCCCGATATTCTTCACCACGCGCCTCTCTGCGAAGCTTTTCACACATGCGCGGCGTGGGGAAGTGCTGATCAGTCAGGTGGTTGGCGATTTTTTTGTAGCCCCAACCGTCGTTGTAGAGCCGGTAAATTTGCCTGACCACGTCGGCGGCCGCTTCGTCCACCTCAAACGCCATGGTTTTAGAGTTGGTGATGACATAGCCAAACGGCACCGAGCAAATCCACTTGCCCTCACTCTGCCGCCGTCCGATGACCGACTTGACTTTTTTGCTGGTGTCGGTGACCGGCATTTCATTGATGAGAAACCGGAACTGAATGGCTGTCCAGTCATCGTAGGTCGGATAGTCGATGCTGTCGCCGATCGAAATAATGCGCAGCCCGGCGTCACGCAAATCCTCAAGCTCCACCAGTCCTTTGCTGTTCCGGCGGGAAAATCGGGAGAAATCCTTGACCACTAAAATGTCATAGGTCTTGTCGAGCAGTTTAGGCCGGAGCTTCATGTACCCCTCGCGCTGCTCAAAAGTATAGCCCGACCGGTCACGATCCTCATAGAAATCCAGGTTGCATCCAGGGAATTTTTTCACAATAAAATCGTCGATGATGGACCTTTGATTTTCGATGGAGGTGTTTTCCCGATCCATCTCCTCGTCGACCGAGATACGGCAGTAGCCGGCAATGTTTAGTTTGATCTCCAGATTGACCACCCCAATTTACTGAATATAGATAATATTGTATCATAAGAGAAAGCGGAAAACAAGTATAGAACAGGAATGACAACCGTCAGGAAATATGATAAAATGAGTGTAATTAATAACGTGTTATGGAGGATTATTCTTGAAAAAACAATGTAGAAAACAAAAAATACTCATGGTATTAACCGCACTGATGCTCTGTTTCATCTGGGGCAACTCCCTGCTGCCCGAGTCGGTGTCCGGGGCGATCAGCGGCTTTGCCAAGGATATAATCAATGCTTTGATGGGCACGGTGGGCGACAACCAAGCCGTCCTTTCCGGCGACGGTGTGCTACGGAAAATCGCCCACGGCACTTCGTTTGCGGTGCTGGGCGTACTGCAAATGCTGTTGAGGCAGGACTTAAAACAGCATAAAAATACTCTCGCTCTGACCGGTTTGAGTGTCGCCCTGATCGACGAGACGATACAGCTTTTTGTCAACGGGCGAGCCGGGCTGGTGAAGGATATCTGGATTGACTTTGGCGGCTTTATGTTTGGCTGCATTCTGGTGTACGGCATTATGCGGTTGTCCTCACGAAAACGTGCGCAATCCGATCATGAGAAGAAAGCGTAAAAAATCTCGGGGCGGGGGGGGGAAACAAAAAAAGGAAAACCCCCCCCCCATGACCGCAAAAAGTTATTAGGCACAGCCCCCCCGCGGACAAAGTACAAAAAGCCCGGGGCGCAGAAAAAAAAC
>JAVBNA010000007.1:0-124046 GCA_031551875.1 Oscillospiraceae bacterium
TTATTATCGGCTCTATTTTCTGCCACTGTGCGTCGCTTAAATCATGTCGGTTTTGTAAGTTCTTCATACGCAACCCCCTTCGTTGCGTCCATTATATCACTTCTTGTTTCACTTGTCTATCTTGTGTAGACACAATCTAAGCCGGGGCGCGGTTTTTGCATTTGTTGTTTACTGTACCTTGAGGGAGTACCGGTCGCCGAAGCCCTTGTCAATGATCAGTGCGAAGGGGCTCGTGTTCTCATAAAGCGGTTCCTGATCCGTATTGGTGTGGAAGTGCAGCACCACCTCCAGCGCATCCTCCATCACCTCGGAGGACAGCGTATAATAATCGCGGTTGCTCCACGTGAGGTTGATGAGCAGGACTTGGCCCGGTGTCGGATAGCTTGCAAGCTTCTCAAGGGTCTGTGCGTCGAGCGGGACGTCCCGCTCTTTGACATAGGCGTTAAAGTCGCCGAGCGAGGCAAAGCGCAGAAAGCCTGCGTCATACGGGGCGGACAGCGCTTCGGGGTTTGTGGCCTCATCGTCCCCAAAATACAAAAGCCCCCTTGTATTGTCATCGACGGTCAGGGAGAAAAAAGAAAACTCAGTCGAAACAAGTGTGTCCCCGGGCGGTGCGCCGAAGCGGTTCTGAGCGTCAGAGGAAGGGCTTTTCCCCGAAACAGGGAAAGTATCGGGCTTTTGACAGCCGGTCAGGCATATACTGGATATAATTAGGAATGCGAAAAGGAAAGAAACGGCACGCTTTTTCAACCAAAGTCATCCTTTCCGATAGGTTGATCAAAAGTAACCAAAAAATGATTTGAATTATTATAGCATATATCTGTGAAGAAAGCATGAATGCAGGTTGCCTTTGGAGTATGAATTGTGGTAAAATGCAATAAGATGTTCGCCCCCCGACGAAAAGAGGATGCGAACTACGACTGTGTGATGGAAAGGAAGCGGAACATGTCGAGTACAGAAACGATCGGGACCCGCAGACGCCCGTTTCAGACCCATGGCGGCGCAACAGTGCCCCATCGAAAGAATACAGCGGGGGAAGAATCGGTGGTGATGCCGCCTCCCGAACAGGTGATCCTGTCCATGTCCCAGCATGTCGGCGCGCCCTGCAAGCCTGTCGTCAAGGTGGGCGACATGGTTAAAGTGGGCCAGGTGGTGGGCGAAAGCGAACAGTATATATCGGCCCCCGTCCACGCGTCGGTGTCGGGCAAGGTGTCGGCGATTTCCATGCTGACACTGCCGAGCGGCATCCGTGTGGAGGCGGTGGTCATTGATTCGGACGGCCAGATGACCCCGTATGAGGGCATCGCGCCCCCGCAGGTCACCGACCTGGAGGGGCTGATCCGCGCGACCCGTGAGAGCGGGCTTGTGGGACTGGGCGGAGCGGGATTCCCCTCCGCGGTCAAAATCAAGGTGCCAGAGGGCAAGAAGATCGACACGCTGATCATCAACGCCGCCGAGTGTGAGCCCTATCTGACCGCCGACTACCGCGAGATTATGGAGAACTCCTGGGCGGTCATGTCGGGCATTCTCGCCCTGTCGGAGCTGCTGCGGCTGGGACGGGTGATCGTCGCCGTGGAGGACAACAAGCCCGAAGCGATCGACCTGCTCACCCGCATGTGCGACAACCAGAACGACCCTGAGGATAAGATCAGGGTGATGGCTCTGCGCTCACAGTACCCCCAGGGCGCGGAGAAGGTGCTGGTGCAGGCATGCACCGGGCGCACGATCGGAAAGGGCAAGCTGCCCGCCGACGTGGGCTGCCTTGTGATGAACATCACCTCAGTGTCCTTTCTGGCGCAGTACCTCAAGACCGGGATGCCGCTCGTGTCCAAGCGGGTGACCGTGGACGGCTCGGCCATCCGCAATCCGGGCAACGTCATCGCGCCCATCGGCACCCCCGTCATTAAGATCATCGAGTTCGTCGGCGGGTTCGCCGGCGGCCCGTCCAAGCTGATCATGGGCGGCCCCATGATGGGCTTTGCGCTGGCGGATGAAAATATGCCCCTTTTAAAGCAGAACAACGGCGTGCTCGCCTTCGTGGAGGACGACGCAATCCTTCCCGAGCCGAGCGCCTGCATCCGGTGCGGCCGGTGTGTCAAGGCCTGCCCGATGAAGCTTATGCCGACGCTCATTGAGCGGCAGGCCGCCATCGGCGGAGTCGAGGAATTGGAGCGGCTGAGCGCGGAAACCTGCATGGAGTGCGGCTGCTGTGCCTACAACTGCCCGGCGGGGCGTCAGCTTGTGCAGTCCATCCGCATGGGCAAGGGCATGTTAAGAGCCGCGCGGGCGAAGAAATCATAGGGGGAAAATCATGGTCAAACATGTGGTGATATGGAATCTCGACGAGCGCTATACCGAAGAGGAAAAAAACATATACAAGCGGCAGATCAAGGAAAAGCTGGAAGCGTTTTTGCTGACGCTGCCCGGAGTGGTCTCGTTCACGGTGAAAATCGACGGCTTTCTGCCGCAGAGCACGGGGGAGATCCTGCTGGATTCCTCCTTTGAGAGTCTCTATGCGCTGGACAATTATTTAAACCATCCCACCCACAAGGAGATCGGAAAATTTGTGCGGTCGGTGGTGGGCAAGCGTTCCACGGTGGACTATGAAGAGGATACTCTTTAACGGGCAAAAGCGCACCGCTGTTGCGGTCTTTTTGCGCGCTCGCTGTGTTAGAAATGCTCGGAATCCACAAGGATTCCTGCGCTTTTTGCATTGCGAAGACGAAAAAATCTTCGCGGCTCCGATACACGTTTCACCCCTCAAAGAGTATAGAAAGGATCAGGAGAAAATATGGACAATAAATGGAGGGTATCCCCGTCCCCGCATCTGCGTTCGGGTGTAACCACCCGGAGCATCATGCTGGACGTCATCATTGCTCTGTGTCCGGCGCTGATTGCGGCGGGCGCGATGTTCGGTTTTGCGGCCATTATTACGGTCATCCTGTGCGTCATCTCCTGTGTCGTCACCGAGTGGGTGGCGCGCAAGCTAATGAAGCGGGACAATACAATCAGCGATTTAAGCGCCGTAGTTACGGGCATTCTGCTTGCATTCAACCTCCCGCCCACCATCTCCCCGGTCATCGCGGTGCTGGGCGGCGTGATCGCGATCGGTGTGGTCAAGCAGATGTTCGGCGGGCTGGGGCAGAACTTTGTCAACCCCGCCATCACCGCGCGCATCATCCTCATGGTGTCCTTCCCGGCGGCTATGAGCACCTGGATTCAGCCCTTCCACTACCAGAGCGCCGCCGACGCGGTCTCCTCTGCCACTCCCCTCGGCATCCTCAAGGAGGGGGGCGACATGGCCGCCCTGCCCTCGACGCTGGAGCTGCTGCTGGGTATCCGGAGCGGCTGTCTCGGCGAGGTGTGCGCGCTGGCTCTGATCATGGGCGGGCTCTACCTGATGGCGCGCAAGGTGATTTCCCCCGCCATCCCCCTGTGCTACATTGGGACGGTCTTTGTCATGACCCTGCTGCTGGGACAGGATCCGGTCTTTCACGTGCTTTCGGGGGGGCTTCTACTGGGCGCGTTTTTCATGGCGACCGACTATGCCACCTCGCCCATCAGCCTTTCGGGGAAGATCATTTTCGGCATCGGGTGCGGTGTGCTGACCGTGCTCATCCGCCTGTTCAGCATTCTGCCCGAGGGCGTGTCATTTTCCATCATCCTGATGAACATCCTGGTACCCCACATTGAACGGCTGACCCAGCCGAAACCCTTTGGAGAGGAGAGGAAACGCCGTGAAAAAGCTTAAAGAACTGTTTATGCCGGCGGTGGTGCTGTGCGTCATCTGCGTGGTGGTCACCGGACTTCTGGCGGCGACCAACGGCATGACCAGGGATACGATTGCAAACCTGAAGGTTCAGGAGGAAACGGCGGCGCGCAAGGCGGTGCTGCCCGAGGCAGCTTCCTTCACGGAGGTGACCGGAGAGAACCCCCACTATGTAGGGATGGATTCGGACGGCATGACGCCGGTCGGCTATGTGTTCATCACCGAGGAGAAGGGGTACGGCGGCATGGTGCGGGTCATGACCGGCATTGCGATTGACGGCGAGATCGGCGGTGTGAAAATTCTCGAACAGAGCGAAACGCCGGGGCTGGGCGCGAACTGTGAAAAGCCCGAGTTTACCGACCAGTTTAAACAGATTATTACAGGCGAAACCGGCTTTGCGCTGGGCGGCGGCGACATGGGCGTCGACGCGCTGACCGGCGCGACCATCACCTCCAGAGCGGTGACGGGTGCGGTCAACCAGGCGGTGGACGGTTTTAAGAAAATACAAGAGGAGGAGGCGGAGGTGCAATGAGCCGAAAAAAATCGATTTTCAGCGAATTCAGCAAGGGCATCCTAAAAGAAAATCCCGTACTGGTGCTGGTGCTTGGCACCTGTCCCTCGCTGGCCATTTCCACGTCGGCCTCCAATGCGATTGGCATGGGCGTCGCCGCGACGCTGGTGCTGGTCGGCTCCAACATAGCGATCTCCCTGCTGCGCAAGGTGATCCCCGACAAGGTGCGCATTCCCGCCTTTATTACGCTGATCGCGGGATTTGTGTCCATTGTGCAGATGCTCGTCAAGGCGTACACCCCCGACATTGACAAGGCGCTGGGTATCTACCTGCCGCTCATTGTCGTCAACTGTATCATCCTCGGCCGCGCCGAGATGTTCGCGAGCAAAAACGGCGTCGCGGCGTCGGCGCTCGACGGGCTCGGGATGGGCGTCGGCTTTACGGCGACGCTGATGCTAATGGGCGCGATCCGCGAACTGCTGGGTGCGGGGACGCTGTTCGGCATGCCTGTGACGTCAGCCTTTATGTCGCCCATGCTCATCTTTATCCTTCCGCCCGGCGGCTTCTTCGTGTTCGGGATGCTGATCGCGCTCTCCAACCGCATCAGCGGAAAGCATAAAAAGCCCGAAGAGGTGGGCTGCGCCGCCTGCCCGATGAAGCAGGGCTGTACCAAGGTGCTGGAAAAGGAGGCGGGTAAACGATGATTACAGGGCTGGTTTCCATTCTGCTGTCGGCGATTCTGACCGACAACTATGTGCTTGCGAAATTCCTGGGCATCTGCCCCTTCCTGGGCGTTTCCGAAAAGGTCAGCACCGCCATGGGCATGAGCACCGCCGTGACCTTTGTCATGCTGCTCTCCACTGCGGCCACCTGGCCCATTTACCAGTATATTCTTGTTCCAAACGACCTGGGCTACCTCCAGACCATTGTGTTTATCCTGATCATTGCCGTGCTGGTTCAGTTTGTGGAGACCGTGCTCAAGAAGTTTATGCCGGGGCTGTATAAAGCGCTGGGCATTTACCTGCCGCTCATTACCACCAACTGCGCGGTGCTGGGCGTGACCATCCTGGTCATCGACAAGGGCGCCGCTGATCCCGCGAACTACGGCTATGTGCAGGCGCTGGTCAACAGCGTGGGCTCAGGGCTCGGCTTTATGCTGGCCATGTTCCTGTTTGCGGGCGTGCGCCAGAAAATGGAGTCGAGCGACATTCCCAAATTTTTAAAGGGCCTGCCCATCACACTGATCGCGGCCTCTTTGCTGGCGGTTTCCTTTCTCGGGTTTCAGGGCCTCGTCGAAGGCCTGCTCGGGACGGGCGCATAAGAAAGGAGAGGGGAAACATGGATATTGTAACGCCGGTATTGATTATCGCCGTGATCGGCGCGGTTTCAGGCCTCGGCCTTGCGATCGCGTCCAAGCTGTTCGCCGTGCCAGTTGACTTCCGCGTTGAGGAGCTGACCGAGCTGCTGCCCGGCGCCAACTGCGGCGCGTGCGGCTATTCGGGTTGCCGGGGCTATGCCGAGGCGCTCGTGGAGGGCGAAGCCAAGAACGGAAAATGCTCGCCCGGCGGCGCCGACGCCGCCCACAAGGTCGCCCAGTTTCTGGGACAGGGCGAGGCTGCTGTGGAATACAAAACCGCGCTTGTGCACTGCATGGGCACCCATGACAACACCGAGGATCGGATGGTCTATCAGGGGCTTTCCTCCTGCAACGCCGCCTCCCAACTGTTCGGCGGTGTGACCGCTTGCGCGTGGGGCTGTATGGGGCTGGGCGACTGCGCGGATGTCTGTGAGTACGGCGCGATCACGGTGTGCAACGGCGTCGCGAGCATCAACCCGGAGAAGTGCACCGGCTGCTCAAAATGCGTGCAGACCTGTCCCAACCACTTGATCGCCTTTGTGCCGCTCAAGAGACAGGCGGTCATCCGCTGTTCCAACTGTGACAAGGGCGCGCAGGCGCGCAAGGTGTGCAAGGTGGCCTGCATCGCCTGCATGCGCTGTGTCAAGGTGTGTGAGGCAAACGCGATCAGCGTGGTCAACTTCAATGCCACCGTGGATGCGGAGAAGTGCACCGGCTGCGGCAAGTGCGTGGACGTCTGCCCGCAGAAGTGCATCACCTTTTTTGATTATGTACACCCCGACCAGGCGGCGCAATGAAGATAAGCCCTGCTAATTTTAGCAGGACTTATACAAACGCTGATTGATATGAAAAAGGAGGACTGGTATGGGACAATCCTGGAGCAGTATCCGTAAGAGGTTGGAGCAGGAATTTTTGTGCGAGTCACTCAAAGGGCGGATACAATTCTTTGCGACACGCTACCCCAAATTAAGCGACGTGCATACGAGGGTTGCCCTTCGGCTTGACGGGCAGGAGATACTAAAGTCGGATTTCATCCAGTGGCGAAGGGCGTGCGCCGGTTTGAGCAATGCCCCGGGAAATGACATTGAAATCCACAATCGAGGCGGATTCGACTCGGTGGAATTTTACAGGGCTTTCCACACATACCAAAACCAAAGCATTGAACTGAGCATGACGCATGAAGATCCCCTGGTTCGGTTTTTTGCCATTTTGGATAAACGGGTTGGCAAAAGAAAGCTGCGTGCATTGACAGCGACGATACCGTTGCAGCCAGAATGGTTAAAACCGATCTATTGGATAAGAATGGAAAGTGAAGGGATCATAAAAAACTGCGAAGGAAGCTCGTGTTAGGAGAAATGATTGTGGAAAATGCAAGAAACCGGTGTTTACGCTGTGAGGGAGAAATGATTCCAATCGGCACAAAAAAGATTCAGCTCGGAGATGCAGGAGCATGGTCAGGAGAATGGAGTCATATCATAGAAGGGTCATTAGAAGTCGATATATATGTCTGTTCTCAGTGCAAAAAGATTGAATTTTACGCAACCTCCAAAATCAGCGGTCACGAGCGGCTGTCGCAGAAAAAGTGTCCGGAATGCGGCAATGAGCATGACTTTGATTATCCTAAATGCCCTTCCTGTAACCACAGATATTAGGCTTTACCCCTATACACAAAAACGATCCGTCATTAGACGGATCGTTTTTCACGGAATGGCTGTCGAAATCAGTCGGCGATGAACTCGCACACGGCAAGCAGTCCGTAAAACAGGAGGTAAATACCGATGTAGATGGAGATGCCGAGCAGGGCAATGGCGGGATGGAGCACAATCAGAATGCCTGCGAGGATCATAAGGATGCCGGTCAGAAGTGTCAGCCACCAGCGCTTGAGCCCTGCCCTTTTGAGGCTGAAGGAGGCAAAAATGCGGATGGCGCCCGAAATCAGAACCCACACGGCAATCCATGTGCTCATCACGAGGCCCTTGAACACCGTGCTGGAAAAGAGGAACAGCAGCCCAAGCAGAACTTGCAGGAGGCTGTCGAACAGGATGACGCTGCTGCCGGGGGCGTCCTTGACGCGGAAGAAAAGAATCAGATGCAGGATGCCCGCCAGCAGCACCAGCCCTGCGACCACCCACAGCAGGATGCCGGCAAACTCGAACGGCATGAAAAAGGAAAAGGTGGCGGCCAGAATCATCAAAATTCCCGCGATCAGTTTCATCCATTTTGAATTACCCATTGTCGTTCCTTCTTTCTTTTTGGCAATACTCACCGTTTTAGAGCGGTAAGCTTCAACTTATACTAATTATACCATAATTACATGTAAATTACAATATAATTGTACAAACAGAAGAAATACTTGACGATAGCCCTCAAGATGCCCTCACAGCCTCATTCGAGGCGGGGCATTCATTTGATTTTTGCGGGGCGGGGAGATATAATAGGGTCAACTGAAAATTCAAACGCAAAGGAAACGATCATGAAGAAAACCGTACTTGTCACCGGTGCCGGCAAGGGCATCGGCGCGGCCATTGCTCGCCGGTTTACCGCGCAGGGCGACCGGGTGGCTGTGCACTACTGCCGCAGCGAAGCGCAGGCGCGGGCGCTGTGCGAGGACATCGCAAGGCTGGGCGGGGAGGCCTTCCCGGTGGGCGGCGACCTGACCGACCCTGCGCAGGTGCGGCGGGTGTTTTCGCTTGCAGAGTACCGCATGGGCGGGCTGGACGTGCTGGTCAACAACGCGGGGATCTCTCTGCAAAAGCCCTTTCGAGACACGAACGAGGCCGACTGGGACGGTGTATTTGACGCCTGCCTCAAAAGCGCCTTTTTGTGCACACAGGCGGCGCTGCCCTTTATGCTCGAACGCCGGGCGGGGTGCATCGTGAATGTCTCCTCGGTCTGGGGGCAGACCGGTGCATCGGGCGAGGTCGCCTATTCGGCGGCCAAGGCGGGGCTGATCGGGCTGACCCGGGCGCTCGCCAAGGAGCTCGGACCTTCGGGCATCCGGGTCAACTGCGTCGCGCCCGGCGTGATTGACACCGATATGACCGCGCAGCTGACGGCGCAGACCATGGAGGAGCTCACCGGGCAGACCCCTCTCGGCAGGATCGGACATCCGGAGGATGTCGCGGGCGCGGTGGTATTCCTGGCGTCAGAGGAGGCGTGCTTTATTACCGGGCAGATCGTCAGTCCCAACGGAGGGCTGTGGGTGGGGTAAAATTGCCTCAAAAAAACCCCATTTTTTTCATGATCAGGGTTCTTGATTTTGTGCGTATATATGGTATGATAGACATATCTTTTTTATAAGTCCGAATAAGGGGGGAAAACCATGACCGACAGTGAAGCCATTTTGGTACGGCGGGCGGTGCGGCAGTACGCGATGGACAGCCTGCCCCAGCGAAGCCTGGCGCAGATCGGCGCACAGGTGGCACAGCTGCGGACACTTTCAAAGGAATCCCGGGTTTTCTTTGAAATTCTGACCGGCGAGCAGTTTTCGGAAAGCTACCGATGCAGCGTGAACGCGCCCTATTATGTCATGATTTTCGCCGAATCCACGCAGGATGGGCGGATGAACGCCGGGTACATGGGCGAGCAGCTTGTGCTCGCGCTGACCGGGATGGGACTGGGCACCTGTTGGCTGGGTTCGGTGCGCAGCAAGGAAAAAACGCCGAAGGAGTTGCCTCTCCAGATCGTCATTTCCTTCGGTACACCGCAGGAGGCGGGTCTTTTGGGGAGCGCTTACACCCACAAACGAAAGACGCTTTCCGCGCTTCTCCTTAGGGGGGACGCGCCGGCCAGGACGCTCAGGGAGGCGCTTGAGGGCGCACGTCTGGCGCCGTCGGCTATCAATATGCAGCCCTGCCGTTATCTGGTGTGCGGCAACGCGGCGGCGGTGCTGTGCCGTAAGTCGGTTGTACCGATGCTCGACCGGATGCGCGACATCGACAGCGGCATTGCGCTCGCCCATATAGACGCCGCGGCGCGCGAACACGGCATGAGCATGGCGGAGACCGACCTGCGTGCGGCGGCCGCTCTGCCCGGATACCGGTATCGATACGGCTTTGTGCTGCACGAAGGGCACGGGGCCTGATCATACGCCGCAGCGCGGCGTACATAAATTTAGATAAGTGAAGGGAAGTTAAGCATGGCTCAGAAGAAAATTAAGTATCAGAAACGCAACCCCCAACCCACCCCTCCGGTGGAAAAGCCGGTCAAGAAGGCCAAAGCAAAGAAAAAGGAGAAGGACAAGCCTGGCGCCTTTATGCGTGCGCTTGTGAAAATGAGCGAAACCAAGCTCGGCCGGTCGATTCCGTACCTTGTGATGGCGGCGCTCATTCTGGTCGTTGGGGTCACGGCGTTTTTCAGCCTCTATAAGCCCGCGACGGCTGCGTCGGACGGGACGTCCGAGCCGGTTACATCTGACGTCGCGTCCGCAGGTGCCAACAGTGATTTTGACCGCGAGTATCAGCTGGCCGAGCCCGCCGAGGGTGAGGAAATCGCAGTCATGCATACCACCGAGGGCGACGTCAAAATTCGCTTTTTCCCGAATGAAGCGCCCAAGGCGGTGGAAAACTTCATCAAACACGCGAAGGATGGCTACTATGACGGCGTGCTGTTCCATCGCGTGATCAACGACTTTATGATCCAGTCGGGCGACCCCAAGGGGGATGGCACAGGTGGCGAGAGCATCTGGGGCGAAGCCTTTAAGAACGAGATCAGCCCAAATCTGCTCAACATCCGCGGTGCGCTGGCGATGGCCAATTCGGGACCCGACACCAACGGCAGCCAGTTCTTCATCAACCAGACAACAGCCACGGCCATGCAGAAGTGGACGAACATGACCGAGGAGCAGTTTAAGGCGCTGCCGGATGGCGTGCAGGGGCAGTACTACCTCCAGGGCGGCAACCCCTTCCTGGACGGCAGCTATACCGTGTTCGGTCAGGTGCTCGACGGCATGGACGTTGTGGACAAGATCGCGGCGGCCAAAACCGGTTCGAACGACAAGCCGACCAGCGACATTAAGATCACGAGCGTCGACATTGAATCGTATAAAAAGGCGTAACCTGATCGAACAAATCGGGCAATCTCCACGAATTTGACGCGCGAAGGCGGGTCAAAACAAGGACATGTCCCACTATCCTTTTTTGTCAAAATGCGGTATACTTATAGCATACTGAACAAGGAGTGAAGCTTATGCCACTGGTCAATACAACCGAAATGTTCAAAAAAGCCTACGAGGGCGGCTACGCGATCGGCGCATTCAACGTCAACGACATGGAGATCGTACAGGGCATCACCCAGGCGTGCAAAAACCTGAATGCCCCGGTCATTCTGCAGGCATCGGCAAGCGCGCGCAAATACGCCCATCACATCTACCTGCGCAAAATGGTGGAGGCGGCGGTGGAAGAGACCGGCCTGCCCATCGCGCTGCATCTGGATCACGGCCCCGATTTTGAGACCTGTAAGAGCTGTGTGGACGGCGGGTTTACGTCGGTCATGATTGACGGTTCCCACCACGATTTTGCGACCAACATGGAAGTGACCAAGCAGGTGGTCGAATACGCCCACGCCCACGGCGTCACCGTCGAAGGCGAGCTGGGACAGCTGGCCGGCGTCGAGGACGAGGTTTCGGTGGACGCGGACCAAGCCCAGTACACCGACCCCGATCAGGTAGAGGAATTTGTACAAAAGACGGGCGTTGACTCGCTCGCCATCGCCATCGGCACCAGCCACGGCGCCTTCAAATTCAAGCCCGGCCAGAAGCCGCAGCTGCGCTTTGACATCCTCGAAGAGGTGCAGCGCCGCCTGCCCGGTTTCCCGATCGTGCTGCACGGCGCGTCGGCGGTTGTGCCCAAGTACGTGCAGATGGTCAACCAGTTCGGCGGCCAGATGGACGACGCGATCGGCATCCCCGAGGACATGCTTCGTCAGGCGGCCTCCATGGCGGTGTGTAAGATCAACGTCGACTCCGACCTGCGCCTTGCGATGACCGCTTCCATCCGCAAGCACTTTGCCGAGAATCCCTCTCATTTTGACCCCCGTCAGTATCTGACCCCCGCCCGTGACGCGATTACCGAGGTGGTGGAGCAGAAAATCAAGTTCATCCTGGGCTGTGAGGGCAAAGCATAAGGCATCTGTAAATACTGGGCGGCGCAGCGTCATGCTGCGCCGCTTTTTTCTGCCCAAAAATGCGAAAAAAACCCGGCTTCAATCCGAAAGGATTGAAGCCGATTTTTGCTGTTGGTATCGATTATTTGATCAGCTGGATGCCGCTTTGCAGGCGGTCGGCGATCATCGTTTTGGTCATCTCAGGGGTGTTGACCACAATCAGCCGGGTGCCGTTCTGGAAATAGATATGGAAGCCAAGCTCCTTGCCGATGGCGCGCAGCGGGCAGTAGGTACGGCCGCCCTGCTTCTGAGCCGCAACCTCAAGCTGGAGGTTTTTGACCGTGCTGCCCTTGATCACACGCATGGTTTTGGTCTTGAGGATCAGCTCGATCGTGGTGTCGCGGTATTTGATCGAGATCGGCTTGTCGTCGCCGCGGTAGGTGACCTTGGCGCCCATTTTTTCCGAGACAAAGCGCAGCGGAACCATGGAACGGCCGCCCATGAAGAAGGGTTTGCTGCCCCGATCGTCAATCGTGGTCAGCGCCCCGTTGTGGACGGCGCTTTGATAGCCGATGCGCAGGGTGACGCTGTTGGAGACGCGGACGGTGCAGGAGGCGGTGAAGTCGCCCAGGCGCGCAGTGATGACCGCGACGCCTGCTCTATGGCCGGTGATTTTTCCTGTCAGCGAAGGTCTGTTCCCGACGGACGCGACCTCCGGGTTGGAGGAGGTCCAGGTATACTCGAGAAAATCATATTCCACACCTTCGGGAGCCAGTACTCTGGGCGTGAGGGCGATGGTCTGCCCGACATACATGTTTGCCTCTTTCGCAAGGGTAATGCCGGTGATGTCACCGGATGTCCGGGCAATTGTAAAGCTCACGGTGCGGCTGCCCGTATATTGCCCCGCGCCGGTGATGGTGACCGTGCCGATGCCCGGCTCAGTGTTTGCGCCGTAGCTGAGGGTATAGTTCTCCGCAGGGAGCACACTGCCGTTCACTTTGACCACCACACTGGGCATAATCTGATTGCCGGTGTAAGGCTGCGTCGGAATGGCGTCCACGGTGACGGCGCTGTTGTTGACGTCTATGCGCAGTGCGGTGAGGGCGCTATTCAGCGCGGTCGCCGCCGCGTCGATGGCGCTCTGCTCGGCGTCGTTCTGATCGCGTACAGCTTTTGCCGCAGTCAGTGCGCTCTGCATGGCACTCCAGGTGTCGGGCGTATAAAGACCCTCGTCGCTGTCGGCGGGCGCGGCGTCGATGGCAGTGCGCAGTGCGCCCTTATCCACGACGGTAATGCTCACGTAAGCGTTGAATCCGGTGGGATATTCTTCGCCTAGGTCAAGCTCGGCGAAGCCCATCATTATGTATTTTCCGACCGCATCGGGCGTAAACTGTGCCGGGCCGGTGTGTTCCAGGAAGATATTACCCACGGAACCGGCAACGCCGTCCGTGACGGGAAAGAGCAGTGCGGTTGAGTTGTTAGGGTGGCTTAATAGGAACCAGCCGCCATCCACAGGGGTGTATCCGCCGGGTACGGCAATAGTCAGGGTGACCGGACCTGCGTCCGGCGTGCTGAGGTCATAATAGTTCGCGCTGTTTATGCCGGTTCCTGTGGCGGAAAGGAGCGGCCTGGTGCTCTGTCCGGTGAAGGAGAAAACATAGGGCACCAGATCAAAGTCAGGGCTAAGAATCTGGATGTAATAAGTCTTTGTCAAATCCAGCGCGTCAGAGGCGGGAAGCGAAACCGAAAAGGTCTGAGACGGGGGTGTGGTAACGGGTATAACGGCCGAACCCAGAGTGGAATCGCTTTCCAGGTCATAAAGGACTGCAACGATGTCGCCCTCCTCGGCACCGTACAGGTTCTCCAGCACGGCGTCAAAGGTCACGCCGTCCGCAGTCGCCGCAAAGTGATTGATGGCCTTTACTTGGCCATAAACAGCCGATGTTCTCATACTGCAGTCAAGCACCTTGGTTCTCGCATCAGCCTCGCCGTCCAGATAAGAGGCGGTCAGGGTAAAGCTATATTCCTGGTTCGGAGGCAGTGCATCGTCGGACAGGGTCAGTATCAGATCAAACGAAAGACTGCCGTTTGCGGGGACGGTAATAGAATAGGCGTTGTCCTCGTAGACGGCCATGCCGGCGGGCAGAGGGAGCTTGACACTGGGGACAAAGCCCTTGTCACCGTCGAGCGTGAGGATGACATCCGTCAGCGGGGCAGCCGAAGAGTTGTACAGGGTGACGGGGTATGTATAGCTTCCGCCCGGCACAGCGGTATAGTTGCCGTCCTTTTCAAAAAGGTTTGAAATGGAAAAGACAGGGGGCACATAGATTTCCTCGATGGAGGTTGTCCATACGGCCGCCGGCGCAAAGGAGGCCTCTGAGAACTGGCTGCCGACATAAAGCCCGGCATCTACAAACCCCTCCGCGGCAAAGTCGTTGACGCCGGGCGTGAAATAGGTTTTTGCCCATGTCCTGCCTGCGTTGTATGAACCCGCATACCCAGAACCGCTGAGCAGTTTCAAACGGATTTCACCGTCTCTGGACTGGGTAGGACTGACCGAGACATCACCGGGAGCGTTCAGGAAACAGTATCCGGAGTCAAGACCCCAGGCAGTTGTATCGCCGCCAGAGACAAATTGGGGCGCCGAAATCGCCGTGTCACCCACATTGGTCAGAGTGTAGGTCTTGGTGTAGGCCCATTCGCCCGCCGTATAGGAGACGACTTGCACGAGCTTCAGCGCAGCGTCCTCCGGATCTTCCGCATCATAGAAGGTGGTGGTGATGGTGCGGGCATCTGCATCCAAAACATTGGAATCGGCAATAAAGGCTCTGTCGCAGTCCATAAAATATTCGGATCCGACCGTAATGGTTTCCTCTCCGTCTTGATACGCAACCACAAATCCGTTATTGTACCACTGATTCATGTGAAAGCTGCCGTACCGTGCGCCGACACCGATTTCACCGTCGCTTTCCACAGCGATCTCGAGGGGATCGTTCCCGCCGCCGAGCATTGAATAGCCCATGTAATCCGTCACTTCGGTCTGTGCCGCGGAGGCCATCGGGACGGCGGCTAGCAGACAGAGCATTAGCGCCAGTAGAAGCGCGGTCAGCTTGTGAAGGATCCCCTTAGAAAGTGTTTTGAATTCTTTTTTGTGCATTGTTATCCCCTTTCGAAATTAAAGAAATTCAATAAAAAAGACACCCTTTCGGTTCCAAGGCAGGAACCAGGCTGTCTGCAACTCAAATAAACCCAAAAAGGTTTATTTGCAACTGGCTGACATACTGTAAACAGCGTAGTCCCTATAGCTTTGCGCACCCCGCCTTTCGGCGGGTTTGCCCTTCTTTTTTATTGTCAACTGAATTGTAACAGATTCTTCATAAATTGGCAAGGTTTTTTTGAGTTAAAACAATTATTTTGTCAGCAAATAGAATTGAAGTCTGAAAAATGCAACAGTTATAGAATAAACTGCCCAAATTGCAAAGCGTTTTTTATCGAATGATTTGATTTTTTATGCCGAATCGTATATCATAAAATAGGGTTTTCACAACAACTCGCATTTTTGCGAGTTGTTGAGTGTGCCCTAAAATAGTAGTGTATTCTGTCGCGCGGGGAGTGAGGGAGAAGGATGTTTCGGGTTCTGTTGGCGGACGACAACAAAATATCGCTTAAATATTTTGCGGACATCATCGACTGGGAAAAGCACGGCTTTGAGATTGTGTCCAAGGCGGTGGACGGGGAGGAGGCCTGGCTGGACTTTCAAAAATTCCTGCCCGAGCTGGTGATCACCGACATTCAAATGCCCTCGCTGACCGGAATTGAACTTGCGGAGAGGATCGCCCGGCACGCGCCCGACACGGTGGTCATCTTCCTGTCCAGCTACTCCGAGTTCGGCTATGTGCGCTCGGCGCTCCAGCTGAATGTGTTTGATTACCTGCTCAAGCACGAAACCGAGAAGGGCGAGCTGCTCAAAAAGCTCGAAGCGGTTAAGGCTCAGCTGGCGCAAAAAAGAAAGCTTCATACCTTCCAGAATGAGGAGGCGTTTTATCTGCTCCTGCGCGGCGTGTCTGTGCCCCGGAAGGAAGGAAAAACGACGATTGCGGGCAGCTATGCGCTTTATTATGTCGAACAGGATCACATTCTGCCCGTGGTGGCCGAGGTTCTGGGCGTGTCCTCCGAAGAAATTCATGAGCGGGAGATCAAGCATGTTTTTTATGGACACTCTGACCGCGCCGAGGCGCTCATCAGGCTGTCCCCCTTCGGCTATCTGGCGCTGATGACATCCGCACCCAATGTCCACGCTCAGGCATGTGCGCTGAAAGAAGCACTGGAGCAGGCGTGGAATGAGCCTTTTTCCGTGGTCGTGCTGCAGGAGGGCGGCAGTGCGGACGACGCGGTGAATGCCTACCGGGGGATACAGCCGCTGCTCATCCAGAAGATATTTTATCCGCCCGCCTCGGTGCTGCCCGCCGCGTACTTCCAGCCCATGAAGCTGCCCGCGGACGGGTATGAAAGCCGGACGGAGCTGCTGGACGCGATTGAGGGGTGCGGCGCGGAGCAGGCGGCGCGTCTGGCAGGGCGGGAGTATATGATTACCGTGTCCCTGCGCGACGACGAGGGTTTTTTTGCCATGACGAGGGCTTTTTTGTCGTGGCTTCTTCTGCGTCGGCAGGCAATCGATCTGAAGGACGGGCATCCGGTTTTTTCCTTCGACGAGAGTGACCGGGACGAATGGCGTGACGCGCTTTCGACAGCCCTTTGGGTCAAGCGAAAGACCGAGGAGGTCGAAGCGGTGATGCGCCGCCGGGGCCCGAACGCCCTGTCGCCCACGGCGTCTGCGGCGGCCGCATACATCTATGCCCACTTTGCCGACCCTGAACTCAGCGTGGAGCGGGTGGCTCTGCACACGGGGACCAGCGTCAGCAATATAAACGCGGTTTTTAAGCGGGAGACAGGGGAAACGCTGTGGAAGCACATTGTAAAGGTGCGCATGAAGCGGGCGCGTGAGCTGCTGGACGGCGGGGAACACAAGATCACCGAGGTCTGCGGTCTGGTGGGCTATCGGACGCTTTCCTACTTTTCCAAGGTTTTCCGAGCGACATACGGGATGACGCCCAAAGATTACAGGAGGCGGGACGATGAGAAGAAAGCCGCGGGTCAACACCATTATACATAAAAGCCTGTTCATCTTTTCGGTGACCGGCATCGTGCTGATTCTGATCATCAGCCAGATCTACCCCCATGTGTTCTACCTGTTTATGAAGCCCCATCTGACAAACCATGTGTCCAGTCTTGTCAAGGCCAACACCATCGCCCAGAGCTTGGTCTGGCGCAGCAACAAAAACCTGTACGACCTTAAATACGACAAGGACTTCCACGCGGTCGTCGAAGAGTATTACGCGCAGGAGAATCGGGAGGAGCTCAGGGAGCAGATTCTGGAACGGCTCGAGGTGTACTATCTGGGCAGTGTCCCCGCCCGCACCAATGTCGGGCAGGGCGCCATCTCCTCCAAGAGCGATTACATGCTGTACACGTCAAAAGGCGACGCGTTTTACAACGGCGAGTCCGCCCGCGCCGCACAGCTGGCGCTGCGCAGCGAGCCCTTTCAAAAGCTCGGAGCGTCATCGTCCAA
Source organism: Oscillospiraceae bacterium (assembly GCA_031551875.1). Taxonomy (GTDB): domain Bacteria; phylum Bacillota; class Clostridia; order Oscillospirales; family Acutalibacteraceae; genus JAVBNA01. The sequence continues at coordinate 17,369 of JAVBNA010000007.1, forward strand.
GTCGGACTACTGGCCGGTGCTGCACGACGGGGAGGGGGCGGACGAGTTGAGTGTCCTTCCCTTTGTGCTGGTTTTTAAGGCGGGCGATATCACCTGCTATGCCATCAATCTCGTCGAATTTCGGTCGATTCAAAACCTGTTTTCCGATTTGGGAGGCATCGGGCTGGACGACTATCAGATTATGTCGCACGACAAGGTGCTCTATCAAAATCTCGGCGCACAGTCAAAAATTGACCTGATCGCCTATCCTGACGAAATGTTTGAGGGACTGCAACATGAGGTCAGGGTCAGGGACAGCGCCGACGGCATGGACTTTCTGGCCCTGTGCTCCTACGAAACCGAGAACTTCCGCATCGTGCTTCATGCGCCGCGTGCGGTGCTGCTCGCCCCCTATGAGCAGAATTTCCGCATGTTCGGTTATTTTTTATATGGGCTTGTGCTGCTTCTGACCATCCTCAACCTGGTTTCCCTACGGGGCTTTCTGGGGCGGCTGTCGAGGCTGAGCAGGCAAATGACGCGGGTGCAGGGCGGCAACTACGACGTGGAAGTCAGGGATTCGAGCACGGACGAAATCGGCCTGCTGGCGCAGACCTTCAACATGATGCTCTCCACCATCCGGGCGGACATCGCCCAAAAGGTGGAGCGCGAGAAGAAGGAGCAGCAGATGCAGTACAGTCTGCTCGTGTCGGCGCTCGACCCCCACTTTGTGTACAACACACTCAACACGGTCACCTTCCTTGCGAAAATGGACCGGTGTGAGGACATTGTCGTGGTCAACAATGCGCTGATCGGGATGCTCAAGGATCGCCTGACCATGAAAAACTGCAAAACCTTCGACTCGATCGCGGTGGAAAAGGAGGTGCTCGACCAGTACCTCCGCATTGAGCGTTTTCTCTGCCACAACTCGATTGAATACACGTTTACATGCCCGGAGGAGGATCTCCCGCTGCCTATCCCTAAGAACATCCTCCAGCCACTTGTGGAAAACGCCATCCAGCACGGAATTTTAAAGCACAAGGACGCGCGGACGCGCAAGTTGATCGAGGGGAAAATCGAGGTGTCGGCCGCGCGCAGCGGCGATACCGTGCGCATTGAAATCCGCGACAATGGCACTGGCATGGACGCACAGACACTGAGAGCCCACTTTGTCGACCCGCCTGCGCCGCTGTGCGAGAAGGACGCGGAGCATGTGGGGATTCACAATGTGCGCATGCGGCTGGCCTTTTTGTACGGGGAGCGCTATACGCTCGAAGCAAAAAGCATACCGGGGGAGGGGACAAGCATCCTGCTCGTCCTGCCCGTGAACAGAGGAGAAAAGACAGAACCATAAAGAACCGCCCGGCTCGTTTTACAAGCCGGGCGGTGTTTTCTACAGTAAGCTTTTGGGATCATACTTGGGCGGGACGCGCACGGTGTCCGGCTTTTTGGTGATCTCCTCGCGGAATACGTCCTGCCATTCCTGGGCGGTGAAATCCTCCACCGCGACCGAGACGTAGGTCTCCCCCATGTGGAGTTCCTTCATAAGCGTTTCCTTGAGTGCCTGAGCCAGGCGCTCTTTTTGCTCCTCCGAGCGGCCAGCAAGCATTTTTACACTGATGTGCGGCATATTTATTCCTCCTTTTCCGGCTTTTCCGAAGCGCAGACCAGCTGCCACTGAACGCCGAATTTGTCGGTTACCATCGCGAAGCAGCGGGCAAAAAAGGTCGGCCCCACGGGCATGTCTACCCGTCCGCCCGCCGCGAGCCTGTCAAACCGCGCCGTAAGAACCGCTTCGTCCTCACAGTCGACCGTGACTGAAAAGTTGTTGCCCTGCTGATAGGGCATATCCTCGGGACAGTCAGAGAACATGAGTGTGCTGCCCCCGATGATCATGTCGGAGTACAGGATGCGCGCCGCCGCCTCGGGCGACATCTCTTGCGCGTCGGGCGCGCCGCCGTAGGTCATGACGTTTTGCACCGCCGTGCCAAACGCCTGCGCGTAAAAGCCGGTCGCCTCGCGGCAGTTTCCGTTAAAATACAGATAGAGCTCCGCCATACTTATTCTCCCTTCATCTGCTCCTCCAGGAACTGGTTGCGCTCTTCGAAGGTGATCATACGGGTGATTTCGTGCATCATCCAGAGATAGCCGTACGGGTCGACAAACAGTGCGTTTTTGACCCCCATCCCGGGCACCTCGGTGACCGCCTGCGCCTGGGCGCAGCCCGCTGCAATCGCTTTTGAGAAGGTCGCTTCGATGTCGTCCACGAACACGTTGAACCACACGGGGTTGAGAGAGCCCGGCTTGGGCGCGTGCAGGCCGTGGTCGGGGTTTTCGTCGAGCATGTGGAAGCGGGTGCCGTAAATGCTGAAAATCGCCTCGTTAACGCCATTCTGGAGGGCGGTCTTTTCGATGACCTCCACGCCGAAAATCTGGTTGTACAGGTCGAGCGCCGACAGGCTGTCGGACACCACAAAATCAATTTCAATGCCGGTCATACATCTGCTCCTTTTACTCTATATATTTTTCCACCGCGCCAGAGTGGGCAAAAAGCCCTCCATCTGTGCCCGCGCGGCCGGTTCGCCGATTTTCTCCGCCAGATGAGGTACACATATTTCGATCATGTCCTGCATGGTCGCGTCGGGATCTACAAACGCCCCGTCCTTATAGCAATAGGTGCAGTAGGGGCTTTCGCTGCCGTCGGCTTCTTTTGCGACCAGCTCCCTGTGCGCCTCGTCGAACGGCATGCCGCAGCTCTGACAGAACTGCATACGGCTCATTTCCTGCTGGGCGGCCTGATTCATGCTGCCGAAGCTGTCCATGACGGTCTGCACTTCGCCCACACACTCGGGACGAAGCAGCGCCATCATGCGCGGGGCAAAGTCCTGAAGATAGGCGGCGTCAAAGCTTCCTTCGGCCTGCTTCGCGAAGCTTTCGTTCAGAAGCGCTTTTGCGTCCTCCTGTTTGCCGTCCTGCACACGGTCGATAATAAAGCTCAAAAAATGTTCCTGTCCGGGATTCATACATGTCACTCCTTCGTTATAATTGCATTTAGAATACCCAATTTACCCATTCATTTTCTCTAAGTCGCGCTTGCGGATTAAGTTGCGCTGAATCTTGCCGCTGACCGTTTTGGGTAGCTCGCTTACAAATTCGATGACGCGGGGGTATTTGTAGGGTGCGGTGACCGACTTAACGTGATCCTGGAGCGCCTTTTTCAGCTCGTCCGACGCCGTAAAGCCCCGTGCAAGCACGATGGTCGCCTTGACCACCTGACCGCGCATGGGATCGGGCAGGGAGGTGACGGCGCATTCGAGCACCGAGGGGTGCTCCAGCAGCGCGCTTTCCACCTCGAACGGGCCGATGCGGTAGCCCGAGCATTTGATGACATCGTCGTTGCGCCCGACAAACCAGTAGTAGCCCTCCGCGTCGCGCCACGCAATGTCCCCCGTGTTGTAGACGCCGTCCGACCAGCAGTTCTGCGTGATCTCGTCGTCCTTCCAGTAGCCGTGGAAAAGGCCGGTGGGATGCTGTCTGTCGGTATTGGTGATGCAGATCGCGCCCTCAATGCCGTCCTCGACCGTGTGACGGTGCTCGTCGAGCAGGGTGATGCCGTACAGCGGCGCGGGCTTGCCCATTGAGCCGGGGCGCACCTTGATCCACTTGAAGTTGGCGAGCAGCACCGAGCTTTCCGATTGGCCGAAGCCCTCGCGCAGCTCCATGCCGGTCAGCGCCTTGATTTTGTTGTACACCTCGGGGTTGAGCGGCTCGCCTGCGATTGAGGCGTGCTCGATGAAACTGAAATCGTAGCCCGAGAGGTCCTCCTTGATCATAAAGCGGTAGATGGTGGCGGGGGCGCAGAACGTGGTGGGGCGGATGCGCTGCATGGCGTCGAGCATCCCGTGCGGGGTGAACTTTTCTGTGTCGTAGGCGCCGATCGCTGCGCCGCAGATCCATTGTCCGTAGATCTTGCCCCATGCAAATTTTGCCCAGCCTGAGTCGGTCTGCGTCATGTGGATGCGGTCGTCCTGCACACACTGCCAGTATTTGGCGGTGACAATGTGCCCGAGCGGGAATTCGTAGTCGTGCCATACCATCTTGGGCATGCCGGTTGTGCCGGAGGAAAAGTAGACCAGCATTTTGTCGTGAAGCCCCGGCGCGTCGTCGCCGGTCGGACGGGAGAATTCGGGGCTTGCGTTTTTCAGGGCGGCCCGGAAGTCGAGCATGTCCGCCCGCGGGCTGTCGCCGACGGTGGCCGCCGTGTGCACGGTGGGGCACTCGCCGCGCGCCTGCGTCACATAATCAAGCACGCCGTCGTCGTCCACGGTCACGAGCATTTTAACCTCGGCGATGTTACAGCGGTATACAAGATCCTTGGGGGTCAGCTGATAGGTGCCGGGAATGCACACCGCGCCCAGCTTCATCAGGGCGACCAGACAGAACCAGACCTCGGGACGCTGCTTTAAAATCAGCATGACCACGTCGCCCTTTTTGATGCCGCAGGACTGGAATACATTGGCCGCGCGGTCGCTCAACTCCTTGACCTGCCCGAAGGTAAAGCGCTGCATGTCCCCCTCGTCGTTGGTCCAGACCAGCGCCAGCTTGTCCGGCGAGAGGCGCGCCCATTCATCGACGATGTCATAGGCGAAGTGGAAGTCGTCCGGCACATTGACCTGATAATTTGTGAAAAAGTCGTCGTAGGAATCAAAATCAATGCGCGGACAGTACCGTTTCAACAGTTCACTCATGTTACTGCTCCTCATTCAAAATAGTCCGGAACCGGACACGAAGGTGCGTCCGGTTCCGGAGCATCTGTATTTCATTAAAAACTTAGTCCTCCAGAATAATGGACAGGAATTTGGCGGGGCCGTCGATGGCCGCCTGCCCGTGCAGCATGGAGGGGTCAAAGTATATGGAGTCGCCCTTGCCCAGAATGTGGGTTTTGAGGCCGACTGTAATCTGTACGATGCCCTGTACGACGTAGTTGAACTCCTGCCCCTTGTGCCGAACCATGGGCGGATGCTCGTCGCTGGGGTCAATGGACACAAGAAGTGGCTCCATCATGCGGTTTTTGAAGTTGTACGCCAGGCTCTCGAAGCCGTAGCCGGGATAGCGCTCTATGCTGACTCCCTGTCCGTCTCGCACGACGCACGCGGTGTCCATGCGGGGGGCTTCGCCGGTCAGGAGGACGGTGAGGTCGACGCCCAGCGCCGCCGCGATTTCGTACAGCGTACTGACCGGGATGTCCGCTTCGCCCTTTTCAAACTCTTCGTATACTTGCTTTTCCACGCCCAGCCGGGCGGCTATATCCTCGGTACTGATTTCCAGAATCTGGCGAAGTTCATGGATCCGGTCGGGGATTTGATGCAGTTTCTGTTTCATCTTAAAAGACTCCTTTCAGTGATGTGCTATATATAGTCGACTATAAACGCGAATGTTTCCACCTGTATTATATCAAAAGGTGATGAAGAATACCATATTTTTACTAAAAATTTCTAACTTGTTCGATTTTAATCCATAAGTCCTTTGGCAAGTTTCCAGGAAAGCACCCGGAAAACAGCGCGGCTCAGTATTTCCTCGGAAATATCGCCGCTTTTCACCGCCTTTGTGATACTGCGCACGCCCCCCTCCAGGTCGGTGACCAGGATGAGGTCGTTGCCGCTCAGGAGTGCCTGCACGGCGGGGTGGTTGTCCCCTGAGAAGTCCTGAATGGCGTCCATCGCAAGATCGTCTGTCATGATGACGCCGGTGAAGCGGAGCTTGTCCCGCAAAAGCTTGTGCACGGCGGGGGAGAGGGAGGCGGGGTAGTCCTTGTCTATGCACGCGACGATGTTGTGCGAGACCAGTACGCTGTGCGCGCCCGCCCCGATGCCCTCCTCAAAGGGCAGGAAGTCGCCCGTTTCAAACTGCGTCAGCGGGCGGGCGTCGTGGGCAATGCCCGTGTGGGTGTCGACGTTGTTGCCGTAGCCGGGGAAATGCTTGAGGGTGGCGGAAACGCCCGCCTTCTGGGCCGCCTGCACGATTGCGGCGACGCACGCCGCCGTCTGCTCGGCGGGCTGACCCATCGAGCGTTTGAAGATATAATCGCCCGGGTCGGTGGACACATCGCACACCGGCCCTAAATTGACATTGATGCCGAGATCCTTCAGAAGTTCGGATTTTTGTTTCGCGTCATCTTTGAGCGCCTCTATGCCGCCCTGTGCGTACAGTTCCTGCGGGGAGAGGAAGGAAGAATCGGCAAGCGCGGGGTTGCTGCTGACCCGCACGACCGTGCCGCCCTCCTCGTCGGTGGCGAGCAGCAACGGGACGGACGAGGCGTCCTGTACCGCCGACAGCATGTCCTGAACCTCCTGTTTGCTTTTGCCCTTAAAGTCCTCGCCGAAGAGCACGAAGCCGCCCGGCTGACAGACGTGCACCGCCGAAAGCGCCTGCTTGCCGGGGAAGCGGGCGAGAAAGAGCTGCCCGACCTTCTCCTCAAGCGTCATGCTCCGCAGCGTTTCATACGCCTGCGGGTAGTATTTTTCAAAAATGCCCCCGTCCAGCCATGCATCAGGCAGGGCATCGGGCAAATTGCCGTGCGGTTCGCGCTTTTTGGCGGCGGTTTTTTCATACGTGCGGGCGATATTCCCCCCGTCCGCTTCCACATAGGTGACCGCAAAGGTGTCGCCGATCACGGTGCCGCTCGGGCCGCTCCGCTGTGCATCCTCGGTCAGAAAGGTGAAGGTTTTCCCGTCGCCGGTGCGCAGCGTCAGGGTGTTCATCGTGGCGTCGGTCACAGTGCCCTGCGCTGTGTGAAGCCGCTCTTTCATGTGCGGCTTGCCTTCATGGTCGTTTGCCTCGCCGAGGGTAAACGCGTCCCAGAGCAGGACGCACAGCGCCGCCAGCAGAAGGACAAACGAAGAGAGCAGGAAAACCCGCTTGTGAAGTCCCGGTTTCATACGGACACTCCTTTGTTATATAGAATAAAAACCAGTATAGCAAAAGTCCCCTGAAACCGCAAGAAAAATGTGACGTTCTTGCTTTTGTGCGTGGTTTGGGGTAAACTAACATTAGGAAATCATGAAAGAGGGATTGATTATGCATATTGAAAGTGCCATGCTCAGTGCGACAGTTGCCGCGGCCGGACTGGCGGCCAGCGGTGCGGCTGCGGTGCATTCGGCCCGCCGTCTCAAAAAAGAGCACGGGGAGCCGGGGCGAACGATCCCCGGCTTTCAGAAAATTGCCCTTGCGACAGGCACGGTTTTTGTTGCGCAGATGTTTAATTTTGCGCTCCCCGGCGGTTTTGCGAGCGGACATCTGGTGGGCGGAATCCTGCTGGCGAGCCTGCTCGGCCCCTATGTCTCCTGCCTGATGATGGGCGCGCTTCTGTTTGTGCAGGCACTGCTGTTCGGCGACGGCGGGCTGCTCTCCTTCGGGGTCAACTTCCTCACGATGGGCGTGATCCCCTGCCTACTCGTCTATCCGCTTGTGTATGAAAAGCTCGCCCGCCGGAGTCGCTTCGGCGCGGCCGTGCTGAGCGGGGTCGTGAGCCTGCTTGCGGGCGCGCTGGTCGTGTGCGCAGCGGCGGCGCTTTCGGGTACTGTGATTAACTTCGGCGCCTTTGCCGTGCGCATGGTATCGGTGCATCTTGCGATTGGGCTGGTTGAGGGCGTCATCACGGGCGCTGTGCTGGCCGCCCTTGGCGCGGTACGCCGCAGCGGGAAACTGCGCCGGCACGCGGCTCTGTTCGGCAGCGGCGCACTTGCGCTGCTCACGGTGTGCGCCTATCTCTTTGGCTCCGCCGCGCCCGATGGGCTTGCTTGGTCGCTTCAGAGCGGGGGTCAGGCATTGAAAACCACCGCACTGTACGGCGCGGTGGGACAGCTTGAAAGTACGGCGGCCCTGCTACCCGGCTATACGCTCCTGGGACAAAGCAGCCTGTCCGGACACCTGGTCTGCGCGCTCGCGGGCGTGACGCTGCTGTGTGCGGCGGCATTCCTCTTTTTCCGCAAAGAAAAAGCGCCGGAAGCCTCGCGGTGAGGCTTCCGGCACGAAAAAGTTTTATCGGTCACGCGTCTCGAGCGTGAGCGTTTTCCCGCGCAGGGAAACTGTCCCGATGGGCGTCAGGCCCTCCTCGTCATAGCCGTACGGCGTGAGCGGATACGTGGCATAGAGCTCGAACTGTTTCAGGCTGTCGTCCCGGCGCAGGGTGCAGTCGGCGTTGGGATAGGACACCGGGAAGGCATATTCGGCGTGTGTGCGGAAATCATAATATCCGACCGCGGAACGGTGTATCCCCGAGCCCCAGGAATAGGTAAACAGCAGGGTGTCGGGCGTTGTCTTATCCCCCGTCAGGGAGAGCGACTCGACCGACTCCACGCCCATGCCGCCGAAGCCGGTGCCGATCTCAAACATGCGTCCCTCGCGCAGGACATAGGTGGAAAAGCTGTCGAGCGCCTTGAATACCTGACAGCCCGCTCGCTCCCAGGACGCGAGGAGGGGTGTCTGGCGGCTGATATTTTCGTGGGCGCTTACAAAGGTGACCTCCGGGATCAGCCCGACCGAAAGCTCGGTGACCTCCACCATGTCGGCGGCGGGGTTGACGTAGGTTTTGTAGAGGGCGAGAAAGTCCTCGGATGTGTAGTGCTTTTTGACCTCCCCCTTTTTGAGGGTGTAGGAGGCGCGCACGTCAACCTTCGCGGCGGACAGTCCGGCGTCCGGCATGCCGCAGCCCGCCAGGATAAACAGTGCGGCGCATATCAGAACAATCAGCGTTATTTTTTTCATAAGCGCATCCCCGATCTTGTAAAGGTTATCCCTTAGTATACCAGTTTTGCGTGCGCGATACAAGAGCGAGGAAAGAAAGGAAGTGGTTGCCATGCTCGATGCCGTCGTAATCGGGGCAGGACCGGCCGGTTTGTCGGCCGCCATCAACCTGCGCCAGCGGGGCAAAAGCGTCCGAGTGTATTACACGGGGGAGGGACGGCTGTCCTACGCCGAGCGCGTGGACAATTTTCTGGGGCTGCCCGCGTCGGACGGGGCACAGATCACAAGGAGCTTCCGTGAGCATGCCGAGAGCCTCGGGGTGGAAATGGTCAAAACAAAGGTGCTCAATGTCGTGCCCATGGGAGACCATTTTATGCTCAGCGCCGGACAGGACATCGTGGAAGCCCGCAAAGTCATCCTGACGGTCGGGACACAGCAGAGCCGCACCCTGCCCGGCGAGGAGGCGCTGCTGGGGCACGGGGTGAGCTACTGCGCCACCTGTGACGGCATGCTGTACCGCGATAAAAGGGCGGTGGTGGTCGGATTGTCCGAGGAGGCCGCCGAGGAGGCAAACTTCCTGCACCGCATCGGCGTCCATGTGCTCTACCTTTCCAGGGAAGAGCCGCCCGAAACGCTCAATCCCGCCATGGAGCGCCGTATCGTGCATGAGGTTGCTGTGCTGGGCGAGGACAAGGTGCGCGCGGTCAGCGCCGACGGAGAGGAACTTTTGGCGGACGGCGTGTTTATCCTGCGTGAGTCGATCGCGCCCGCCGCCATGGTGACGGGGCTTGAACTCAATGGAAATTTCATCAGGGTCAATGAGAAAATGGAGACAAACCTGCCCGGGCTTTATGCCGCCGGAGACTGCGTCGGCCCGCCCTTTCAGGCGATGAAGGCGGCGGGGGAGGGACAGCTTGCGGGGCTGGAAGCCTCAAAATGAAAAACCCCGGAAACGTCGTTTCCGGGGTTTTGTTGTGCGGTTTTTTTAGCGCTTGGAGAACTGCGGCGCACGGCGGGCTCCCTTGAGTCCGTACTTTTTGCGCTCCTTCATTCTCGGGTCGCGGGTCAGGAATCCTGCTTTTTTGAGGACGGGACGAAGCGCCTCGCCGTCAAGCTGCAAAAGGGCACGTGCGATGCCATGGCGGATGGCGCCGGCCTGGCCGGTCACACCGCCGCCTGCCACGCGGCAGACAACATCCATCTTGAGGTTGGTCTCGGTCAGCACGAGCGGCTGGCGGACGATCAGCTTGAGCGTCTCCAGACCGAAATAATCGTCGATGTCACGATCGTTGATGGTCACCTTGCCGGTGCCCTGATACAGGCGCACGCGAGCGACCGAATGCTTTCTGCGGCCGGTGCCGTAAAAATAAGGAACTTTATTATATTCAACCATTTGTCAACTTCCCCTTTCCTACAATGTCCAAGTCTCGGGCATTTGCGCGGCGTGCTTGTGCTCGGCGTTCGCGTACACGCGCAGCCTCTTCATCGCGTTGCGCCCAAGGGTGGTGGCGGGAAGCATGCCCTTCACGGCGAGCTCCATCGCCCGTTCGGGGCGTTTTTCCATCAGCGCGTCATAGCGGGTGGATTTCAGATGTCCGATATAGCCGGTGTGGCGATAAAGGTACTTCTGGGTCAGCTTGTTGCCGGTCAGGACGGCTTCCGCCGCATTGATGACGATGACATGGTCACCGCAGTCGACATGCGGGGTGTAGGTGGGTTTATGTTTGCCTCTGAGCAGAATTGCAACCTGGTCGGCAACGCGTCCCAGCGGCTTCCCGGCGGCGTCGATGACATACCACTTGCGCTGTACATCGCCGGGCTTGAGCATAAATGTTGACATTTCATTCTCCCCCTGTAATAATGGTATCAGCCGTCCCCCGATCGGGGCAGGGCGGCCCTTCTTTACGGACAGGTGTTTATCCTGTGTAAATCACGGGGTTTATCATAGCACACCCCGGCGGTCACTGTCAACCTTTTTTGCCGGTTTTTTAATTTACACCTGACAGATCTCCTGTTTTCTCGTTTTATCTCCCATAATCTCTCGCATGCTCGCGTGTTATTTTTATTATGCCCTGTCCATCCGAGGGAGCATCACTTGTTTTTGACTCAAAAAATTATGATATATAAGGTAGGAAATGTTATGCAGAAGCTTCTCGGACAAATGCGGGCTGCCGTGGACCGGTATTCGATGATTGAATCGGGCGACAGGGTCGCGGTGGGCGTATCGGGCGGCAAGGATTCGCTTGTGCTGCTGTGCGGACTGGCCGCGCTGCGGGATTTTTACCCAAAGCCCTTCACGCTGGTCGCGCTGACCGCCGATCCCTGCTTCGGCGGCGTCCCGACCGACTTTGCGCAGGTCGCCGCCCTGTGCGCGTCCCTTTCGCTGGACTATCGAGTCCGCCGCACAGAACTGGGACGAATTATTTTTGAGGAACGGAGGGAGCAAAATCCGTGCAGTCTGTGCGCCCGTATGCGCCGGGGGATTCTCCACAACATGGCGCTTGAGGAGGGCTGCACCCGCATCGCGCTCGGCCACCACGAGGACGACGCGGTCGAAACCTTTTTCATGAACCTATTTCATGGCGGGCGCCTCGGCTGCTTCTCCCCCAAGTCATACCTGACGCGCAAGGATCTGTGGCTGATCCGCCCCCTGCTCTTCTGCGCCGAGCAGGACATCGCCTCGGCCGCCCGACGCGCAGCGCTGCCGGTGGTCAAGAGTGCCTGCCCCGCCGACGGCGTCACCGCCCGGCAGGACGCCAAGGAATACATTCGCTCACTGGAGCAAACCATTCCCGATCTCAAGGCCAAGGTGACCGGCGCGCTCTCCCGCGCGGGGCTGGACGGGTGGAAAGCGCGCTGATTTTTGGCGGTTTCATGTCCTTTGACGGACAAATTCACCTTAAAAAAGGTCCGAGTTAATTAACCTTATTAAATAACTCGACGGTTTCCTTGTTTTACCGCATGAAAAACACCGAAAGCCTTGTGCCCCATGCTCTCTACCGGTTTTTTTATGTTATTTCTACTGCGCCGGTTTCGCCGCTCAGCAAATTATTCCTCCGAAATGACCCCTAAACAACAGGTTACAGCGTTGTAACTTTTGGTTTTCTTGCATGTTGCACAGAACTTCTGGAAAAAAATTGACAACAAAATTCGAGGAAAGGCTTTTCGGCTTTTCTGTTTCGACTAAAACGCGTGCACATTCTGTTTTTGTCTGACGAACGATTTGTGCAAACAATCTAAAAACATCGCATAAAACGATTTGACATGCGCCACATTTGTGCATATAATAACGGCAGAACCAGAAAAACCGTTTTGGCGACGGCGGAGGGCGTGTCCCTTCGCTGCAAAGTTTTGTCTCCACGACGGGGGAGTAAGGAGTTAGATTTATGTTAGGGTCACATTCCCGCCCGCAGAAGGGAAGGCACTTTTCAGCTGACGCGCCGAAGCCGGGCGCCAAAAAGCACGGTGCACGGCACGCAAGCGGCACGCTGAAAAGCCATGAAAACCATGAAAACATCGTCACGCGCAGTGAAGGCGCGAGCACGGTGAAAAACAGTGCACCCGCCCGCAGCCGCAAACCCGCTGTCAAGCGGTCGTTTCACTGGCCGGCGTTCACGGGATTTCAGAAAGTGCGTATCCCCGAGGGCTTCCGTAAGCTTGCGCGCACACAGCTTTTCGCTGTGCTCACACTCGCCGTTTTGGGCGGCGCTGTCACGCTGACCGCGCTGGCCGCGAAAAACAACGTTTACATCTCCGACGGGCAGGCGGTCACCGCCTTTGCCACACTGGAGAACGACACCGACCGCCTGCTTGAGCACGCGGGTGTCACCCTCGGCGCGGACGACGAGCTCGTCCGGACCGATGTCAACGCCGGCCACATCTCCATTGAAATCATGCGCGCCTTCAATGTGCGCGTGGTGGCAGACGGCAAAACCACCAACCTGACCATGACCGGCGGTGACGTCGGCGACGCCCTCAAGCTGGCGGGAGTCCAGACGGGTGAGGATGTCAAGGTCAATAACGACCTAAGCTCCGATGTGATGGAGAACATGGAGATCGTCGTGCAGCGTACGATGACCAGGATGGTGGAAAACACCGAGGTTATTCCTTATAAGACGGTCAAAAAGAACTCGCGCACCCTTCTTGAGGGCAAGACCAAGGTGCAGCAGAAGGGCCGCAACGGCGAACAGGTGGTTGTCACCGAGCAGACCATCGTCAACGGCGAAGTGTCCGAAAGCGAGGTCGTCTCCACCACCGTGACCAAGAAACCGGTCGACGAGATCGTCCTGGTCGGCACCAAACAGGCGGCAAAGAAGGACACATCAAGCAAGTCGAGCAGTTCCTCAAGCGATTCCTCCAAGAAGCCGAACAACAGCACTTCCAAGAAGAACACCGACAAAAAGACCGACGAGAAAAAGAACACCTCCTCCGACTCAAAGAAGCAAGAGGATAAAAAGAACGAGGACCCAAAAGAGGAAGAACCCACCGGTAAGACCTTCACCGACAAAAACGGCAAGAAGGTCAGCTATAAAAAGCTGCTGACCGGCACGGGCACCGCTTATACCGGCGACACGAAAACCTCCACCGGCCGCAAGCCGGGGGTCGGCGTCGTGGCGGTCAACCCCAAGGTCATCCCCTACGGCTCGAGGCTGTATATCCGTTCCTCGGACGGCAAGTATGAGTACGGTTATGCTGTCGCGGGCGACACCGGCGGCGCACTGATGAGCGGCCGCGTGCTGGTCGACCTCTATTACAACACCGAGTCGCAGTGCCGTAGATTCGGACGGCGTCAAGTCCAGGTTTATATGCTGAAATAACTGTATACGTGAAAAAGGGGCCTGTCAGCTGACAGGCCCCTTTTTATTGTGCGCTGTGCTGGGCAATTAACGGCGCATACATCATAATGGCATGGTTTTCCGCGATGTATTCGTCATCGAGCAGCAGGCCGTTCCTCGTATATTTCCTGCGGCAGAGCATGTTATGCCGCGTGTACCCGCCCCAGAACTCGGGGCGGAATTCATGCGCCTTTTCATAGACCTCATACCGGAACTCGGGCGGCTTGTCAGTTTTCCACGCGCCGGACAGGCTGTGCTCGCCCACCTCGATGTGCAGGGTGAAAACCTGATTTGTGTCGTTGCGGATCATCAGGTCACCGTAGTTGTAGTAACAGGTCGCGCCGCTGCCGAAGGGCTGCGTACGGCTCGCGTCGGGAAATACATCATAGCCGTGGCGGTGGCGCTCGGTCACGGTCAGCGGCGTATGAAGGGTCATCCAGTAGATCAGGTTGGACAGCTGACACAGGCCTCCGCCGGTTCCCGCTACAAAAGAACCGTTTTTGAGGATCATGCCGTCGAGGTAACCCTTTTGTTTCGTTGTACTGCCAATGCACTTCCAATAGGAAAAGGTCTCGCCCGGCAGCAATGTAATCCCTTCCACGCGCGGCGCGGCGAGTTTGAGGTTTGCCACCTTGTTGTGCTGGAGCTGCATATCCACGCCCTTGAGTCTGCGCAGCAGGGGCGTTTCATGGGTAAAATATGCATAGGGGCACGGAACAGCCCTTTTCTTCGCGAATCGGATGCCGCCAAAGATCCACAGAATATACCGCTTGAGCGTAAAATACCGTTTCCCCAGCTTCATCCGCAGGTCGCTTCGTTTAACCGGTTCGGGCGTGGGCATGTGCATGATGTTTATCCACCTTTCCTTGGGCAAAGGTGCCCTAAATCCCCGTATCGAGAACGCCAGAATGCCCTTCTAATCCCAGGCCGTAACGGTATATCACGACCTCAATGGTATTCTTTTCCCCTAAAAACAGGAGCGTTTCAGCGCCATAGGCGTTTTCTTTGATTGTCATGTTATAGTCTTCCTGATAACACTCGCTGATCCGGTCAGCGGCAACATCACTTTCATCCAATTCATTCCCAATGGCCTCCCCCCAGGACGCCGCGAACTCGTCGGCCTCACCCCAGGTTTTCACATAATCTTTGGCGCAGGCCTCAGACAGTTTTTGGCCAAAGTTTTTTTCGTCCAGGTTTTTCAGCGCAAGCAGCTCCCTGTTACTCAATATCCTTCCCGTGTCCTTGTTCACGTTATAGATATTCCAGTCAACCCCGTCGTTGGGGAAATGCATGCTGACGACAACAGAGATGATCGGGCCGTTGACGTAATATTCATAGTCCACTGGGGTCATCCACGTGCTGGCGTCGTCCTCCGCGGTTTCGATCTGTTCCTCGATGTCCGGCATAACATCTCTCAGGATTTTCGCGTTGAGCGTCTTGATGTCTTCAGTATCCAGATTGATGGCAGGAAGCTTAAAGGAATACCCGTTCGCGATACCAGTGTCCTCGCCCTCCGCGCTGTAGGCCGTGTACACAAGCTCCTTGCTGTCGTCCAGCTTTTTAATCGTTTGGGCGGATTCCGGCACGGACTGCGGCGGGGCGGACTCGGTGTTGGAACTGCTGATATCGGATGCGGTGTCCCTCTTGACCGGCTTTTGCATCACAAACGTGTAATAACACAGCACACCAATGACAATCAGGAGAAAAATAATAATCGTAATCAGTAAACCTTTGCCTTTGTTCGGTTGCCTTTTCATGAAACTGCCCTACTTTCGTATGTTAATTGGAGAAAATTTCCCTTTCGCCTACAACATAACATTCGCAAAACATAAAGTCAACAATTGTTGCGCAACTGTAATTCCGTGTAACCAAACTGTAAATAAGGGGATAGAATTTGTTTCAAAATGTAACCCGGGGTAACAAATAGCTCCGGCCTTTGGCGCAGAAAAATGGATCGCGCCTTGTTTTCCTGCAAAAAAATGGTATAATATAGCGATATAGGCATGTGCCTGTAAACCGCGAAGGGAGAACAAAGACATGAAAAAGGAAACCTTTTACATCTCGACCCCCATTTATTACCCCTCCGACAACCTTCACATCGGGCACAGCTACACCACGGTGGCGGCCGACGCGATGGCGCGATATAAGCGAATGCAGGGCTATGACGTCATGTTCCTGACCGGCACGGATGAGCACGGCCAGAAAATTGAGCAGAAGGCCGCCGCGAAGGGGGTCACGCCCAAGGCGTATGTGGACGAGATTGTGGCGAACATCCAGTCCCTGTGGAAGCTCATGAACATCACGAATGACGACTTCATCCGCACGACCGAGCCGCGCCATGAAAAAGCCGTGCAGCATATTTTTCGCACGCTGTATGAAAAGGGTGAAATCTACAAGGGCAAATACGAGGGCGCATACTGCACCCCCTGCGAGTCCTTCTGGACACAGACCCAGCTCAAGGAAGGCAAATGCCCCGACTGTGGGCGCGAGGTCAGGCAGGCGGAGGAGGAGGCCTACTTCTTCAAGCTGTCGGGCTACGGCGACAGGCTCCTCAAATTCTATGAGGAGAACCCCGGCTTCATCGAGCCGCAGGCCCGTCTCAACGAGATGGTCAACAACTTCATAAAGCCCGGCCTGGAGGATCTGTGCGTGTCGCGCACCTCCTTCACCTGGGGCATTCCGGTGGATTTTGACCCCGGACACATCGTCTATGTGTGGGTGGACGCACTGTCCAACTACATCACCGCGCTGGGCTATGCCTCCGGCGACACGTCGAAATATAAGCGCTACTGGCCTGCCGACGTCCATCTGGTGGGCAAGGAAATCGTGCGCTTCCATACGATCATCTGGCCGACCATGCTGATGGCACTCGGAGAGCCGCTGCCCCAAAAAGTGTTCGGACACGGGTGGCTTCTGATGGGTGACGGCAAGATGTCCAAGTCCAAGGGCAACGTCATTGACCCGGTCTTTTTGTGTGAGCGGTACGGCGTGGATTCCATCCGCTATTTCCTCCTGCGCGAGGTGCCCTTCGGTTCGGACGGCGTGTTCTCCAACGAAGCTCTGATCAGCCGCATCAACTCAGACCTCGCCAATGACCTTGGAAACCTGCTGTCCCGCACCGCCGCCATGACCGAAAAATACTTCAGTGGCACCCTGCCGCCCGCACGCGAAAGCGATCCGTTGGACGACGAACTGATCGACCTCGCCACCTCCCGGGCGACGCTGGTCGAAGGATACATGGAGAAGTTTCAGTTCAGCACGGCGTTGTCCGAAATTTGGAAGCTGGTCTCCCGCGCAAACAAATACATTGACGAGACTACCCCCTGGATTTTAGGCAAGGACGAGAGTAAAACAGGACGGCTCGCGTCGGTACTGTACAACCTGTGCGAGTGCCTGCGCATCGTGTCGGTTCTGGTCGCGCCGTTTTTGCCCGCCACCGCGCCGCTTATTCAGGCACAGATTGGCGCACAGGAGAGTGAAATCGCCTGGGACACTGCCGCCAAATGGGGCGTGCTGTCTTCGGCGGCGCGCATCCAGAAGGGCGACGCGCTCTGTCCGCGCATTGACGCGCAGAAGGAAATTGAAGAACTCAACGCACTGCTGGAGGCCAAACAAACCGCCGCGCAGGCGCCCGCCAAGCCGGAAGGTGTGGCCACCATTGACTTCACCGATTTTATGAAGGTGGAACTGCGGGTGGCCGAGGTTGTTTCCTGTGAACCGATCAAGCGGGCGAAAAAGCTTTTGAAACTGACCCTCAACGACGGCGAAGGCGAGCGCACGGTCGTGTCGGGCATCGCGCCGTGGTATACGCCCGACGACCTGATCGGCAAGCGGGTGTGTCTGGTCGCCAACTTAACTCCCGCGACGCTGTGCGGTGTGGAGAGCCAGGGCATGATTCTGGCGGCCGACGCGGCGGAAAACGACGTGCGCGTACTCTTTGTGGACGGTGTGCCGGTGGGCAGCCGCATCCGCTAGGAGGGATCGCATGAACCTGATTTTTGACTCGCACGCCCACTACGATGACGACGATTTTGACTTTGACCGAGAGGCGCTGCTCGCCTCCCTGCCCGAAAAGGGGATTTTTGCCGTGCTCAACGCGGCGAGCAAGCTGTCCAATGCATCCGCCTGTGTGGAATTCGCCCGGAAATACCCTTATTTCTACGCGGCGGTGGGTGTGCATCCCAATTACTGCTATGAAATGTCCGACGAGGGGCTTGCGGCCATCCGCGCACTGACCGGTAACGACAAGGTGGTTGCGGTGGGAGAGATCGGCCTCGACTACCACTATGACTACGCGCCGCGCGAAACCCAGCGCTACTGGTTTGAGAAACAGCTCGACATGGCAAACGAGTTGTCCCTGCCCGTCATTGTGCACGACCGCGAGGCGCACGAGGATATCCTGACGCTGCTGTCCAAGCATCGTCCGCGCGGCGTGGTACACTGTTTTTCGGGCAGCGCGGAAATGGCGCGCGAGGCAGTCAGGCTGGGGCTGTATATCGGCCTAGGCGGTTCGGTGACCTTTAAGAACGCCCGTCATCCGGTCGAGGTGGCCGCCTGTGTATCCGAGGATCGGCTTCTGATTGAGACCGACGCCCCCTACATGGCGCCCGTGCCTCACCGCGGCAAGCGCAACGATTCGACCCTCATCCCCCTGACCGCGCAGAAAATCGCTATGGCACGGGGGATGTCCACCGATGACGTATTGGAAATGACAAGGAGAAACGCATGCACACTGTTCGGAATTCAGGCCTGACCATCACGTATGAGTTGGGCGGCAACCTATATATCAACATCACCAACCGCTGTCCCTGCGCCTGCGACTTCTGCGTGCGCACAACCACTTCGGGGCACATGGGCGACGCGGACAGCCTCTGGCTGGAGCGCGAGCCGGCGCTCGAGGAAATCCTTGCGGACTTAGACGCACGTGACCTGTCGAAGTACGGCGAGGTGGTGTTTTGCGGGTTCGGGGAGCCGACCGAGCGGCTGGAGGTCATGCTGGCGGTGTGCCGGCATCTGAAACAAAACCCCGCTCAGAAAATTCGCCTCAACACCAACGGCCTGTCCGACCTGATCAACGGGCGGGACACCTCCCGGGACTTTGAAGGGCTGTTTGACACGCTGTCGGTCAGCCTCAACGCCTCCGACGCAGAGAAGTATAATGAACTGTGCCATCCCGCCTACGGGCTGGAGGCCTTTCCGGCGATTTTGCGCTTTACCCAAAACGTCGTCCCCCTCGTCCCGCAGGTCGTGATGTCGGTCGTGGACACGCTCCCCCCCGACGAGCTGGATAAGTGCCGTAAGCTCTGCGAGGACTGCGGCGCGACGCTGCGCGTCCGGACGCTGATTGAGGACTGATAAAGACCCCGGAAACGTCGTTTCCGGGGTCTTTCTTTGCGTTACGGTACAAAATCAGTGCAACAACCCATACAAAACCCCGCACAGCACCGCGCCGGGAAAGCAAAGTGCGAACCAGCACAGCGAAAAAAGCGGACAAACCTGCCCGAGCAGGTTTCCCCGCTGTGCCGAGTAGTCCCAAACGCCCAGATGAAGCCCGCGGTTGACCAGACAGCCCACGAGAAGCTCCACCGCGGTGATCAGCGCGGCGGCCAGCAGGCAGAGGGGGACAAGGGGCAGGCCGGTGCGGGTTGTGAGAGCGTAGAGCAGCAGAAAGCACACGCCTCCGCTCAGCAGCATGGTCCAGTGGGTGCGCCCGCGGTAAAGCAGTTCGATCGCGCCGTACAAAACCGATCCGCACAACAGCACGCAAAAAAGCTCCTTCATGGATTCATCTCCTTTCCCTGACGAAGGGTAGTATATGTCAGCGGGAGCAAAACTATTTCACGAAGAGAGGCGGAGGGTCAATTTCGGGGCAGGTTTATTGCAATTTCTTATTGGTGTGGTATAATAAAAGCTGTATAAAAATGGGAAGAAGGGAAGGTTTACTGATGGAGATACTTGTCCGAAAGCCCTCCGAGGCGGAAAAGACCGCCATGCAGAAGATGCCGGTCTGGGAGTGCGAGACTTCCACCTTCGACTGGTACTATGACAGGGCTGAGACCTGCTTGCTCGTGACCGGCGACGTGACGGTGGAATACGACGGCGGGAGCGCACACTTCGGCGCAGGCGACTACGTGGTGCTGCCCAAGGGGCTGTCCTGCGTGTGGAAGGTGGCGCAGCCGGTCAAAAAGCACTACAAATTCGGTTAAAAAGCAGGAGAGATGGATATGGAGCGCGTCTGGTGGAAGGATGCGGTGTTTTACCGGGTCTACACCCGCAGTTTTTTTGACTCGAACGGTGATGGCGTCGGGGACATTCCGGGCATCATACAAAAGCTTCCCTACATTCGCGATTTGGGCGCGGATGTGATTTGGCTTGCGCCGATTTTTGACTCTCCGCAGGAACACGGCGGTCTTGATGTCTCTGATTACCAGAAAATCCTGCCTGAGTACGGCACGATGGAGGACTTTTATGAGCTGCTGGGACGCGCCCATGCGCTGGGGATCCGCGTGATGCTCGACGTGGTGCTCACTTCGACCTCCGACAAGCACGCCTGGTTCCGCAGCGCCAAGGCCTCCAAGCGGGCCAGCAAGCGCGACTTCTATATCTGGCAGTCGCCCCGCTGGGACGCCCCGCCCAACAACTGGAAGAGCTTTTTCGGCGGGAGCGCGTGGACGCTCGACCAGGATACCGGCCAGTCCTATCTGCACCTGTATTCACCCCATGAGCCCGAACTCAACTGGGAGAATTTCAAGCTGCGTCAGGAGATGCATGAGCTTCTGAGGTGGTGGCTGGACATGGGGGTGGACGGGCTGCATTTCCCGCGCATCCACCTGCTGTCCAAGCCGGAGGATCTCGCCCAGAACGCGGCGGGCGGTGCGCCCGACCACGCCCTGCTCTACAACCGCCCCGCCACCCATCAGTATCTCAGGGAAATGCGCCGCAAGCTGTTTGCGCGCTACAACATAGCGGCGAGCGGGGAGGTGCGCGGGGGGGATGTCGGGCTGGCGTCCGATTATTCCGGCGCTTACCGGGAGGAGCTCAACCTGGTGACCACCAACGTCCATTTCAAGGTGGACTGCGGCGAGGGGGGACGCTATGACCCTATCTCCTTTGAGCTCTACCGCTTTAAAAACCTGATCAGCGAATGGCAGATCGGCCTGGAAGGCAGAGGCTGGCAGGCGCTCTTCTTCGGGGACGAAAACCAGCCACGCATGGTGACGCGCTTCGGCGACGACTCGGCTGAGTACCGGGAACGGTCGGCCAAAATGCTCGCCACGCTGCTGCTCACCCTCAAGGGCACCCCCTGTATTTATCAGGGGGACGAAATCGGCATGACCAGCGGGATTTTCTCCGAGATCAGCGAATGCCGCGACCTGGAGGCGAAGGTGTTCTACGAGCGCGCCATGCGGGACGAGGACGCGAAGCCAAGCCGGGTCATGCACCTGTTGTCCGCGCGCGGCCGGGACACGGCGCGCACGCCAGTACAGTGGGGCATGAGCCGCAGCGCGGGCTTTACAAAGGGCGAGCCCTGGATCAAGGTCAACCCCGACCATGTGCGCCTCAACGTGGCACTGGCGGAGAGCGACGACTTTTCTATTCTCCACTACTACCGCCGCGCCGTCGCCGTGCGCAAGACCTACCCGACGCTGGTGTACGGAAAGTACACCCCCCTCGACGACATGAACGGACAGCACTTCTGCTACCTGCGCGCCGACGGGGACGGCACCTTCCTGATTCTCCTCAATTTCACGTGCGGCAAAATTGTATTTACCGTGCCGCTGTCCCTGCGCCGCGCTTCGGTCGAGCAAGTGCTCGGAAACTACGAGAAAGAGGATGAGCCGGTGGACAGCGAGCTGCTGCAGCACTACGTCACCGGTCTGTTTAACCCCGGCTGGAGACCCAAGGATCGGCGGCATTTTGTGCTGGGGGACGAGGTCAGGCTGCGCCCTTATGAAGCGCTGGTGCTGAGAATTGAGAAGCAGGAGCGCCTATGAAAAAGAAAGTGATGCTCGGGATGAGCGGCGGGGTGGATTCCTCGGTCGCGGCGGCCCTGCTCTTAGAACAGGGCTTTGACGTGGTGGGGGTGACCCTCAAGCTGCGTCCCGATGAATATATGAAGGAGAGCGCATCGGGGGGCTGCTGCTCGCTCGACGACATTTCGGACGCCAAACGGGTGGCCGCGGCGCTCTCCATCCCCCACTATGTGCTTGCCATGACCGATGTGTTTAAAGAGGCGGTCATCGATAATTTTGTCGCCGAATACGGCAGGGGGCGGACTCCCAACCCCTGCATTGCCTGCAACCGCTTTGTCAAGTTCGGCGCGATGCTCGAACGGGCGGTTGCGATGGGCATGGACTACATCGCAACCGGGCACTACGCCGTCATCGAACGCACGGACGGCGGTCGGTATACCCTGCGGCGGTCGGCGGGGGGCAAGGATCAGAGCTACGCGCTCTATACGATGAGCCAGCATGAGCTTAAGCACACACTGTTCCCGCTTGGGGACAGGGACAAAGCGCAGGTGCGCGCCATTGCGGAAAAACTCAGCCTTCCGGTGGCGCACAAGCCCGACAGCCAGGAGATCTGCTTTGTGGCGGACAACGATTACGCCGGATTTATTGAGCGCTATACCGGCCAGACGCCGCCGACCGGGGACTTTGTCGACCGGGCGGGACAGGTGCTCGGCCGCCACCGGGGGATCACCCATTACACGGTGGGCCAGCGCAAGGGGCTGGGCGTCGCGTTCGGGAAGCCCATGTACGTCACGGCGCTCGACGCGCCCCGCAACCGCATCATTCTCGGTGAGGAGGGAAGCCAGTACGCCGCCGCGCTTGAGGCCGACGACGTCAACTGGATCGCGGCGGACAGCCTACGCGAAGGCCGCGCCGCGCTCATCAAGGTGCGCTATCAGGCCGCGCCGGTGCCGGGGCGGCTGGAGCTGCTAGACGGCGGGCGGGTTGCGGTGCTCTTTGACGCGCCGCAGCGCGCGGTGACGCCGGGGCAGGCGGTGGTTTTCTATGACGGGGATTACGTTTTAGGCGGAGGCACCATCGCGCAAAGCACGCCGGTCTGACATTTCCCGCCCTTCCTCTGTGGTATACTAATTGTCCCGGTCAAACGGGGGATTACGCACGAGGAGGCGGCTCTTATGGTGACGCTCACCATTCAGAAGGACAGGCTTTTAGGTAATTTAAAGAAGATACAAACGCAGCTTGGGCAGACGGCAATCATCCCTGAGGTGGATTGTGACGGTTATGGGATGGGCGGCACGGCGCTGTCCTCGCTCTATCATGCGGCGGGCGCCCGCATGGTCGCGGTCTCCGACCTGGAGCAGGCCGAGCGCATCCGCGCGGCGCTGCCCGGTCTGCCGGTGTTGCTGACCGCGCCCTACACGTCGGGGGCGTTTGCCCGGCGCATTTTTGACGCAGGCATTATTCCGACGCTGGGCTGCGCCGAGGACATCAGGCTGCTCAGTGAAGTCGCCGAGCGGGAAAACCTGCCCATACCCTGTCACGTCCGGCTGGACATCGGCTCGGGGCTGGCGGGCTTTTCCGCAGAGCGGCCCGAAGCGCTGCTTGAGGCGCTGGAGCAGCACAGATACGTCAAAGTGAGCGGGGTGTTCTCCTCTTTTTCGGACGGGGAATCGCCTGCGGACGTAAAGCGCGAATATAAGAGTTTTCTGGCCGCCTGTGAGGCGCTTTCGGAATCAGACATCCCGCTGGGGCTTTTGCACCTGTGCGACGACAAGTCGGCGTTCAAGTTCCCCGAGTACCATCTCGACGCCGTACGCATCGGGGCGGCCATCGGGGGGCGGCTGCCGGGTAAGGACAGGTGGAATCTCGAGCTGCAAAAGGCAGGGCGGCTGGTGGCTGAGGTGTGCAGTATACGCGAGGCGGACGGCCGGACACTGGCGCTTGTGCCGCTGGGGCTGGCCGACGGCATCTTTGCCGGGGACGGACTGGAGCCCGCCCTTAAAAGCGGCGCCGATACCTTTTGCCTCATGTACGGCGAGGAGCTGAGCATCTACGGCGTGCCCTCCTTAGGGCTGTGCGCGGTGGATGTCACAGGATATGAATGCGAGGTGGGGGACGCCGCCTCCTTTGCGGTCAACCCACTGATGGTAAAAGCGGAGGTAGCACGTGAATACACCTAAAACACCCCTGTATGACGGGCTGACGGCGCACCTTGCGAAGGGACGCGCCTCCTTTCACATGCCCGGACACAAGGGGCGTTTTTTGTCGGGAATTGACCTGGGTGCGCTCGATCTGACCGAGCTGCCCGGCACCGACGCGCTCTATGAAGCCGACGGCATCATTTCGGAGGCAGAGCGGGCGGCCGCCCGCCTCTTCGGCACACAGGCCACCCTCTTTTCGGCGGGCGGGAGCACGCTGTGTATTCAGGCCATGCTGCGGCTGATCGCCCCGCGGGGCGGGAAAATGCTCTTCGGGCGCACGATCCACCGCAGCGCCGTCCACGCGATGGCGCTGCTGGGCATTGAGCCGGTGTGGGTTCTGCCCCGCCACGACGCGGGCGAGGGGCTGCCCGGACGGGTGGTGTTTGAGGACGTGGAGGCCGCCCTGCGTGAGCATTTCGACGTGCGCGGCGTCTATCTGACCACGCCCGACTACTACGGCTGTCTGACCGATCTGTCGCGCATCGGCCCCTATCTCAAAGAGAGGTCAATTCCCCTTGTGCTGGACTGCGCCCACGGGGCGCACCTACCCTTTTTGCCGGAGACCGAGGGGTACGGGGCGGAGGCGGCCATGCTGGCCTGCTCGGCGCACAAGACGCTGCCGGCGCTGACCGGCGGCGCGTTCTTACATATACACGACAAGAAATATATTCCGCATGCCAAGGACGCGATGGCGCTCTTCGGCTCCACAAGCCCGCCTTATCCGGTCATGGCGTCGCTCGACCTTGTACGCGCCTATCTGGAGAGTGAGGGGGCGGCTGCCTTTCAAAAGCTGACCGCCCGTGCCGCGAAAGTAAAGGAGGCCGCCCGTGCGTATGGCTACGCCCTGCCGGAGGGGCCGTGTGACCCCGTGCGCCTGACGCTGTCGCCGGCGGCGCTGGGCTATACGGGGGAGCAGCTTGCGGCGCACTTGCGCACACAGGGCGTTGAGCCGGAGTATGCCGACGCGCTGTGGACAGTGCTCATCCCGACGGTCATGAACAGCGGGGAGGAGTTTGAGCGCCTGCGCGCCGCGCTGGAGGCGCTCGAGCCGCGCGCTCCGTTAGAGAAAAGCAGCCTGCCGCGTGCGGCGCTGCCCCGCGCGGTGCTGTCCCCCCGGCAGGCGCTTCTGTCCCGGCAGGAGTCCCTCCCCGCCGAATGGGCGGCCGGACGCATCGCCGCGTCAGCGCATTGCCCCTGCCCGCCCGGTGTCCCGGTGATCATGCCGGGGGAGCCGATCGGACGGGAGCACGCGAAAATTTTATGGGAAACTGGCATAAAAAAGATTAATGTGGTAAAATAAAAAGAAAAGTGATAAAGGCATAGAGTATGAATTTTGACGGATTTCTGGGAAATGGGCTCTTAAAAGAGCAGTTTTCCGCCCTGTTTGCGGCGGGACGGTTGCCTCATGCGCTCATTCTGGAGGGCGCGCCGGGCAGCGGGAAGGGTACGCTTGCCCGTATCCTCGCACAGGCGCTGGTGTGCCGCGGGGAAGCAGAAAAACCCTGCGGTCAGTGTGCGCCCTGTCAAAAGGTCGTGGGCGGGTTCCACCCCGACGTGACCGAGGTTTCGGGCGGCAGCGCGGCGCGCTCCTTTCACATCGACGAGGTGCGTAAATGGCGGTCGGACGCCAACCTGCGCCCCAACGAGGCCGAATGCAAGGTCTACATTTTCAAAAGCGTGGAGAACATGAGCGACGGCGCGGGCAACGCGCTGCTCAAGGTGCTTGAGGAGCCGCCCGGCCACGTCTACTTTTTTCTGACATGCGTCTCCTCGGCGGCGCTACTGTCCACGATTCTGTCCCGCGCACCGGTGTTTAAGATGGGCGAGGTGGAGGAGCGGGAGGCACTCGCGCTGCTTCGTGAATTGTTTCCTGAGACGGAGGAGGCCGACCTGCGCCGGGTGGCCGCCCTGTCCGACGGCAACCTCGGGCGCATGATAGAGGGGCTTTCAGACGGCGCGTTCCGCACAGCGGCCGATCTGTCGGGGAAGCTTGCGCAGGCGGTTGTCGCCCAGAAGGAAATGGAGCTGCTTTCGCTCGCCGCACCGCTGTGCAGGGACAAGGAACTCATGCGGTCGGTGCTCGCGATGATGCTGCTGCTTTTCCGGGACGGCTGCATGTGCCGGGGGGGCTTTGCGGACGGCCTGTCGGGCGACGGGGAAACCCTGGAACTTTTGCGTTCGCGGTTGACACAGGCGCAGCTTCTCGATATGATAGAGATACTGGGGCGCGCGCAGTCCGCGCTCGCCTTCGGCGCGAATCAGCCCCTGCTTGCCACATGGCTCTGCGCCATGCTGCGGGAGCGGGCGGAGCGCAAATAGAAAGGGAGTAAGAAACTGTGATAGAAGTCATAGGTGTGCGTTTTAAAAACACCGGTAAAGTATATTATTTTGACCCCGGCGACATAAAGCTCAGAAAAGGCGATCATGTGATCGTGGAGACGGCGCGCGGCGTCGAATGCGGCGAGGTGACGATGGAAAACCGAACGCTATCGGAGGACAGCATCCGCCATCCGCTCAAAAAGCTTATCCGCGTCGCGACCGAAGCCGACCTCAAAAAGGTGCGCGAAAACGAAAAAAAGGAAGCGGACGCCTTTGCGGTGTGCGTCAAAAAGATTGCGGCGCACAAGCTGGACATGAAGCTGGTGAGCGCGGAATACACCTTCGACAACAATAAGATTCTGTTTTACTTCACCGCCGACGGCCGGGTGGACTTCCGCGACCTGGTCAAGGATCTCGCGTCGGTTTTTCGCACCCGCATTGAGCTGCGGCAGATCGGCGTGCGCGACGAGGCCAAGATGCTGGGCGGCCTCGGCATCTGCGGCAAGCCCTTCTGCTGTACGACCTTTCTGGGCGATTTCCAGCCGGTTTCGATCAAAATGGCCAAAGAACAGGGGCTTTCGCTCAACCCCGTCAAAATCTCCGGCACCTGCGGGCGGCTGATGTGCTGCCTCAAATATGAGCAGGTGGCGTATGAGGATCTGCTGCGCACCACCCCCAAGGCGGGCTCGGTGGTCAACACCGCCGAGGGCAGGGGCATGATCATCGAGGTCAACCTGCTGACCGGAATGCTCAAGGTTCGTATGGACGCGGCGCCCGACGCCGCCCCCCGGTTTTTCCACCGCGAGGATGTGCGCGTGCTCAAGGATCCCAAGCCCCGCGCGGAGAAGGCCGTGAGCGAGACGCCCAAAGAACCGGCGGAAAAGCCGAATCCGGATATTGAATAAGGTTCTTGCATTTTCCCGTGAATATGGTACAATAAGATATCAAAAAAAGGAGGTGCCTCATATGGCCTATACGATTACCGATGCCTGCATCAGCTGCGGCGCTTGCGAGCCGGAGTGCCCGGTCAACGCCATTTCCGAGGGCGACGGCATTTTTGTCATCGACAAGGAAACCTGCATTGATTGCGGAGCGTGTGCCGGCGTGTGTCCGGTGGAAGCGCCGGTCGCCGAGTAAAACAGGTTCTGCGTTTCGAGAGAAAAATGTTAAGGCGGAAGCTTCGGTTTCCGCCTTACTGTATTCATATGCGGGAAGAGGGAAACAGGTGGAAACATTGCGCGCGCTGGGCCGGAGCATGGAAATCTATGTGGAGAAGCCCCACGCCTTCGGCACCGATTCGGTGCTGCTGGCGCGCTTTGCATCGCCGGACGCGAAGGAGGCTGCCGTGGATTTGGGCGCAGGATGCGGGATTATACCGCTTTTGTGGTGCCTGTGGGGCGCGCCGCGCGAAATCCACGCGGTGGAGCTACAGGCGTCCGCGGTGGAGCTGATCAGAAAATCGGCAACGCGCAACCGGCTGGAGGAGGTGCTTTATGTGCACCGCGCCGACCTGCGTGCGCTCGACGGGATTCTGCCGGCGGGACGTTTTGACCTTGTGACCTGTAACCCGCCCTACGGCCTGTCCGGCAGCGGACGCAAAAGCCCCGTGAAGGAACGCCGCGTCGCCCGCCACGAGGAGCAGTGCACCTTTGCCGACACGGTGCGGGCGGCGGCGAGGCTGCTGCGCTTTGGCGGGCGGTTCTGCCTTTGCCACCGTCCCGCCCGCCTGCCCGCCGTGCTGGTGGCGCTGACTGGGGCGGGGCTGGAGCCGAAAGTGCTGCGCCTGTGTGCCCACCGGCCCGGCAAAGCGCCCTTCCTCTTTCTGCTGTCCGCCTGCAAGGGGGGGAAGCCTTTTCTGGAGGTGGAACCCACCCTATATATAGAGGACGCGGAGGGGAACACTACGGAAGAGATTCGGGACATTTACGGTGCGTACGGAAGGGAGGGAGCGTCATGAGCGGGAAGCTTGTGCTGGTAGGTACGCCCATCGGCAACCTCTCTGATCTAAGCCCGCGCGCGCAGGAAGCGCTGCGCGGCTGTGACTTGATCGCCGCCGAGGACACGCGGGTGACGCTGAGGCTGCTCAACCACTTTGACATCAAAAAGCCGCTTATCAGCTATTACGAGCACAACAAGCGCGAACGGGGGGGTATGCTCGTACAGCGCATGGAGGAGGGCGAAACCTGCGCGATCGTCACCGACGCGGGGATGCCCTGCATCTCCGATCCCGGCGAGGATCTCGTGCGCCTGTGCGCCGGCCGGGGCATTCCGGTGACCGTCGTGCCCGGCCCGAACGCCGCGGTGACGGCGCTGTGCCTGTCAGGGCTGCCCACCGGACGCTTTTGCTTTGAGGGCTTCTTGTCCACCGCCAAAAAGCACCGCCGCGCCCACCTCGAGGACATCCGTACGGAAAAGCGCACGATGATTTTCTACGAAGCACCCCACAAGCTGTCCGCCACGCTGGGCGACCTGCTGGAGACGCTGGGCGACCGGCCAGCCGCGGTCGTGCGCGAACTGACCAAGCTGTACGAGGAGGTCATCCGTACGACGCTTAAAGAAGCGGCCGAACGCTTTGCGCAGGAGCCGCCGCGCGGAGAGATTGTGCTCATTGTGGGCGGCGCGCCCGAGAGCGAGGAAGAGGGCGTGACGCTCGACGAGGCGGCCGCACAGGCCGTGGGGTATGTGGAGCAGGGCCTCAGCCGCAGCGAGGCCGCCAAACGCGCGGCACACGAAACCGGACACAAAAAAGGCGATATATACCGGCGCATGGGCTGCCGGGAAGGGGAGGACGCATAATGCTACAGTTTCTCAACGACAATTTGACCCTGATTCTGGGGATCGCGCTGATTATCGCCATTGTGGTCGCGGTGCTCAATGCGTTTCTGACACGGCGTTTTTTCAGGGAGCAGTTCAAAAAGAGCATTGACAGCCTGTCCCTGCCCGCGCTGATGGACGAGATCACCACCAACCGGGAAAAGTTCAGGACGCTGACCGGCGAGATGCTCGACACGCTGCCCGACCGGGCGCTGCTGGAGGCGGTGTACTACCACCTGCTCGCGCAGGCCAAGGAAAAGAAGCAGCCGGTGGAGAGAATGGTGTTTGAGCTGTCCGGTCCCAAGCGCACGGGCAGTATCCTGGTGGTCGCGCAGGAATCCTTTAAAATGGCAGGGTTTGTGGACACTTTCACCTATTCCCCCGCGCTCACCCGTACCGAAGTGACCGACAGCTACCTGCTGATTGAGGCCAAGCGGGGTGCAAAGACCGTCCGCAAGGCGACCGAGCTTTATCTTTCGTCCAAGGACGCGCTGACGCCGGTCGTGCGCAGCCAGCTGAAAAGCTATGACGACGCGCTGCGCTGGTACGAGAAAACCGAAAAGATCGACACGCTGCTCGCGGGCTTCGTCCGCAAAAACCGCGGCGCATTTGTGGAGGAGGACGCATGAGAAAACCATACGGGAATGTCGTCCTGATCACCGGAGGCAGCGCGGGGATCGGGCGCGCCGCAGCCGAGCTCTTTGCCCGGGCGGGTTATGAGGTCTGGGCGGCCTCCCGCCGGTGCGAGGAGGGGAGCGAGGCAATGGGCGAGGGAAAAATCCGATCCCTGCGCATGGACGTCTGCGACGACAGCTCGGTGTCCCGCGCGGTGGATGTGATCCTTTCGGTGTCGGGTGAGATCGGCACGGTGCTGCACTGCGCCGGCTTCGGGATCGCGGGCGCGGGCGAGGACACGCCGCTTGAGGGCGTGCGGGCGCAGATGGAGACCAATTATTACGGCGTTCTGCGCGTTAACCGTGCCGTGATGCCCGCCATGCGGGAGAAGGGCCGGGGGCTGATTGTGGCGGTGTCCTCGGTGGCGGCGGTGTTTTCCATTCCCTTCCAGGGGCACTACTGCGCCACAAAACGGGCGCTGGAGGCCTACATTGAGAGCCTGCGCATGGAAGCCCGTCCCTTCGGCATCCGGGCAGCCATTCTTCAGCCGGGCGACACCAAGACTGAATTTACCGGGGCCCGGCGCTTTTCGATGCCCGAAAAGTCCCCGTATACGGAGCAGGCGCGCCGCTCGGTCGCCGTGATGGAGCGGGACGAGCAGCACGGCCGCACGCCCGAAAGCGTGGCGCACACAGCGCTGAAATTGGCGGGCAAAAAGCGTCCGCCGGTGCGGGTGACCTGCGGGCTGGATTACAAGGCGATGAGAATCCTGTCGGGGGTGCTGCCCGCGCGGCTGGTCGAGTGGATTGTATCACTGATTTATAAAGGGAAAGAAACTTAAAGTTTTTCTTGCAAAACGCGGTAAGTTATGATACTATAATTAAGCGTGACTGCACAGATATGCGATGAAGCGGGAGGTTGCGGCCGGATATGGCCGGTTTTTCCGTGGAGTATGTCCGATTTTAAACCGGGCGAACGAATAAGGGATGCAGGCAAAAAGGGCGTATTGACGCCGTTTTTCTGATCCATGACGCTGTTTCACCTTCCCGGATTTATTTTGTAGTGAAAGTAAATCCGGTTTTTCTATGCCGGGAAAAGGAACACCCGGCTGGGTTGATGAATTCAGCGCCGCCCGCCAACCAAAAAGAGTTTAGGAGGCGATTCAAAGTGGCAGTCAAAGAAAAAATCAGAATCCGTATCAAAGGGTATGACCATCAGCTGGTCGACCAGTCTTCCGAGAAGATCGTCGGAACAGCCAAGCGCACCGGCGCCCGCGTGTCCGGCCCCGTGCCGCTGCCCACCGAGAAGCAGATCGTGACGATCCTGCGCGCGGTGCACAAGTACAAGGACAGCCGTGAGCAGTTTGAGCTGCGCACCCACAAGCGTCTCATTGACATTCTCAGGCCTTCCAACAAAACCGTGGAAGCCCTGATGAACTTAGAGCTCCCCGCCGGCGTTGACATCGAGATTAAGCTCTAATCGTCAACCTACCGCTGCGGACGAGGTCACGTTGGGGAAACTCAACCAATAACCTTTTAAGGAGGAAAAAACCTATGCAAAAAGCAATCATCGGCAAAAAGATCGGCATGACCCAGATTTTTGACGAGAGCGGAAAAGTCATTCCGGTCACCGTCGTAGAAGCGGGTCCCTGTGTCGTTGTCCAGAAGAAAACCCAGGATAACGACGGCTATGAATCGGTGCAGATCGGCTTCGGCGACGTAAAAGCCGCGAGAGTCAACAAGCCGCGCGCCGGGCACTTTGCCAAGGCGGACGTCGCCCCCAAGAGAGTGCTCAGGGAGTTCCGTGTGGAGGATCTCAACGCTTACAACGTCGGCGACATCATCAAGTCGGACGTCTTCGCAAACGGCGACAAGGTTGACGTCACGGGCACCAGCAAGGGTAAAGGCTACGCCGGCGTCATCAAGCGCTGGAACTTCGCCCGCCTCAAGGAGAGCCACGGCTCCGGCCCGGTCGGCCGTCACGGCGGTTCCATCGGCGCCTGCTCCGACCCTTCGAGAGTTTACAAGGGCAAGAAGATGGCCGGACACCTCGGCGCTGAGCGTGTCACCGTACAGAATCTCACAATCGCCAAAGTGGACGCGGAAAACAACCTGATCGCCATCAAGGGCGCAATCCCCGGCCCCAACAAGGGCACGGTGATCATCTGCGACACTGTGAAAAAGGCGTAAGGGAAGGAGGAGACGTAAATGCCTACGATTACCGTATTTGATATGAGCGGCAAAGAGGTCGGCTCGGTCGAGCTCAGCGACGCGATTTTCGGCATAAAACCCAATGCGAACGTCATGCACGACGTGGTGGTCAACTATCTGGCCAACCAGCGGCAGGGCACGCAATCGACCTTGACTCGGTCGGAGGTCAGAGGCGGCGGCAAAAAGCCGTGGCGCCAGAAGGGCACCGGACACGCACGTCAGGGTTCCACCCGCGCCCCGCAGTGGAGACACGGCGGCATCGCGCTGGGCCCCAAGCCCAGAAGCTACCGTTACACGGTCAACCGCAAGGTGCGCCGTCTGGCCATGAAGTCGGCCTTCTCCGCGAAAGTGCTGGAGAATTCGCTGATTGTGCTGGATGAGCTCAAGGTGGAAAAGTATAACACCAAAACCATCGTCAACATGCTCGAGGCGCTGGGCGCCGACAAAAAGGCGCTCATCGTGCTGCCCGAGGTGAACGACATGATCATCAAGAGCGCGCGCAACATTCCGGGCGCCAAGACCGCCCAGATCAACACCCTGAATGTCTATGACATTCTGAACGCCGGCAAGCTGATCATTGTCAAGGACGCCGTACAAAAGCTGGAGGAGGTTTACGCGTAATGAGAGCACAGGATATCATCATCCGTCCGATCATCACAGAGAAGAGCATGCTCGGCTCACAGATGAAGAAGTACACCTTCCAGGTCGACAAGCGTGCGGGCAAGATCGAAATCGCCAAGGCGGTTGAGGAGCTTTTTGAAGTAGAGGTCTCGAAGGTCAACACCATGCACGTGCGCGGACAGATGCGCCGTCAGGGCCGCAGTGAGGGCTATACCCCCTCGTGGAAAAAGGCCATCGTGACACTGAAGCCCGACAGCAAGAGCATCGAGTTCTTTGAGGGCATGCTTTAATCTTTAAAATTAAAGCGGCAATGTATGGAGCGCCCCGCGCTCCGCTAAGCCAAATAAGGAGTGAAAATCGACAATGGCGATTACCTTTTATAAGCCGACGACCAACGCGCGGCGCAATATGTCGGTAACCGACTATTCCGTGCTGTCCCGGGTTAAGCCGGAGAAGAGCCTGCTGGCTCCCAAAAACAAAAAGGCCGGCCGCAACAGCTACGGCCGCATCACCGTCCGCCACAGAGGGGGCGGCAACCGCAAAAAGTACCGCTTGATTGACTTTAAACGCAACAAGCTGGACATCCCGGCCTCTGTGCTGACCATCGAGTATGACCCCAACCGCTCGGCCTTCATCTCCCTCATCCAGTATGAGGACGGCGTGAAGAGCTACATCCTGTGCCCCAACGGGCTCAAGGTGGGCGACACGGTCATCAGCGGCGCGGGTGCCGACATTAAGCCGGGCAACGCCCTGCCCCTGCTGAACATCCCGACCGGTACCTTCGTCCACAACGTGGAGATGTACCCCGGCAAGGGCGGCCAGCTGGCCCGCTCGGCCGGCAACCAGGCACAGCTGATGGCCAAGGAGGGCGTGTATGCCCTGCTCCGTCTGCCCTCGGGCGAGCTGCGCAACGTGCCGGTCAACTGCAAGGCGACCATCGGCCAGGTGTCGAACATTGACCATGAGAACGTCAAAGTGGGCAAAGCGGGCCGCAAACGCCACATGGGCATCCGCCCGACAGTGCGCGGCTCGGTCATGAATCCCTGCGATCACCCGCACGGCGGCGGTGAGGGCAAGAGCCCGATCGGCCGTTCCGGCCCGGTCACCCCGTGGGGCAAGCCTGCCCTCGGATACAAGACCCGTAAGAAACATCACCGCTCCGATAAACTGATCGTGAAGCGCAGAAACGGTAAGTAACCGAGAGAAAGGAGCGTAATTGATATGAGCAGAAGCCTTAAAAAAGGACCTTTTATACAGCCTAAACTCCTCGCGAGAGTGCAGAAAATGAACGAAGCGGGCGAGAAGAGGGTGCTCCAGACCTGGAGCCGCGCCTCGACCATATTCCCCGATTTCGTGGGACACACCTTCGCCGTCCATGACGGAAGAAAGCATGTTCCCGTATATGTCACCGAGGACATGGTGGGCCACAAGCTCGGAGAGTTTGCGCCGACCAGAACCTACCGGGGCCACGCCGGCTCCAAAACATCAAACAGCGGTAAATAGGCCGAAAGGAGAGAAATGCAATGGAAGCAAGGGCGCATCTGAAATATGCCCGTATCTCGCCCCGCAAGGTGTCGCTGGTGCTGGACATCATCCGTGGCCAGGACGCAGTGAAGGCGATGGCAATCCTCCGGCATACTCCCAAGGCCGCAACGGAATATCTTGAGAAGCTTCTCAAGTCGGCCATGGCGAATGCCGAACAGAATCACAACATGGACACAAGCAGGCTCTATGTCGCGGAATGCTTTGCCTGCCCCGGCCCCATCCTCAAGCGCATCCGTCCGAGAGCGCAGGGACGCGCGTTCCGCATTGACAAGAAAACATCGCACGTCACCCTCGTGCTCAAAGAGAGAGAATAAGCTTAAAGGAGGTATATTATGGGCCAGAAAGTCAATCCGCACGGTTTGCGTGTGGGCGTAATCAAAGATTGGGATTCCCGTTGGTTTGCGAAGAAAAGCGAATTCGGCGATCTGATTGTCGAAGACTATAACCTCCGCAAAAAGCTGAAAGCACAGCTGTACGCCGCGGGCGTGCCCAAGATCGAAATTGAGCGCGACGCCTCCAAGGTGCGCGTGCATATCCACTGTGCAAAACCCGGCATGGTCATCGGAAAGGGAGGCTCTGAGATCGAGAAGCTGCGTTTGCAGTGTGAAGCCTACCTGAAAAAGCCGGTTACAATCAACATCGTAGAGATCAAGAACCCCGACCTCAATTCCACCCTCGTGGCGGAGAACATCGCGGTGCAGCTCGAGA
Organism: Oscillospiraceae bacterium; assembly: GCA_031551875.1. Classification (GTDB taxonomy): domain Bacteria; phylum Bacillota; class Clostridia; order Oscillospirales; family Acutalibacteraceae; genus JAVBNA01. Next base: position 51,931 of record JAVBNA010000007.1, read on the forward strand.
AGAGAATCTCCTTCCGCCGCGCGATGAAGCAGGCCATCGGCCGCGCCATGAAGCCCATGTCCCGTCCGGGCGCTGCCCGCGAAGTGGGAGCCAAGGGCATTAAAATTCAGGGTTCCGGCCGTCTGGGCGGCGCGGAAATCGCACGTACCGAACATTACCATGAGGGCACCATCCCGCTGCAGACCCTGCGCGCCGACATCGATTACGGCTTTGCCGAGGCAAAGACCACCTACGGCCGCATCGGCATTAAAGTATGGATCTACCGCGGCGAAGTGCTCCAGGATAACCGTAAGCCTCAGCAAAGGGAAGGAGGCAAAAAGTAATGCTTCTGCCGAAGAGAGTTAAATACAGGAGAGTGCACAGGGGACGCATGAAGGGCAAGGCCATGCGCGGCAATTTTGTCAGCCACGGCGATTACGGCCTTCAGGCGCTTGAGCCCTCCTGGATCACCTCCAACCAGATTGAAGCCGCTCGTATCGCGATGACGCGTTACATCAAGCGCGGCGGTCAGGTTTGGATCAAAATTTTTCCCGACAAGCCCATCACGGAAAAGCCCGCCGAGACCCGCATGGGCTCCGGTAAAGGCTCGCCCGAGTATTGGGTGGCCGTCGTCAAGCCCGGCCGCGTGATGTTTGAAATCGCCGGCGTGGCGGAGGACGTTGCCCGGGAAGCCATGAGACTGGCGGCCAACAAGCTGCCGATCAAATGCAAATTCGTAAGGAAAGAAATGGGTGGTGAGCAGGTATGAAAGCATCCGAGATCAGAGATTTGACCATGCCCGAGCTTGAGGCCAAATTGAAGGACCTCAAGGCCGAGCTCTTCCACCTTCGCTTCCAGCACGCCATCAACCAGCTGGAGAATCCGCTGCGTCTCCGGGATGTCAAGAAGGACATCGCACGTGTGTCCACCATCATTCGTGAGATGGAACTCGAAGCCGAGAGAGCGTAGGGGAAGGAGGATCCAAATGAGTGACAGAAACTTAAGAAAAACAATGACCGGCAAGGTCGTCAGCGATAAGATGGACAAAACCGTGGTCGTCCAGATTGAGGACCGCGTCAAGCATCCCCTTTACAAAAAGATCATGAAGCGCACCATCAAGGTGAAAGCCCACGACGAGGAGAACTCCTGCGGCATCGGCGACACCGTACGCGTGATGGAAACCCGCCCGATCTCGAAGGACAAGAGATGGCGCGTGGCGGAAATCATCGAGAAAGCCAAGTAAGATTGCAATAAGTATGGAATTGCGGGGCTTTTTTCAGATAAAGACCGCAATTTAAAGGAGGAACGCACTGTGATACAGCAGGAAAGCAGGCTGAAAGTAGCCGATAACACAGGCGCGAAGGAGCTTATGTGCATCCGCGTGCTTGGCGGTTCCGGCAGAAAATACGGCAATGTTGGCGATGTCATCGTCTGCTCGGTCAAAAAAGCAGCACCCGGCGGCGTTGTCAAAAAAGGTGAAGTGGTCAAAGCGGTCATCGTCCGCTCCGCGTTCGGCCTCCGTCGTGAGGACGGAACCTACATTCGGTTCGACGACAACGCGGCCGTCATCATTAAAGAGGATAAAAATCCGAGGGGCACGCGCATCTTCGGCCCCGTGGCGAGAGAGCTCCGCGACAAGGATTATCTCAAGATTTTGAGCCTCGCACCCGAAGTGCTGTAAGGGAGGCGGAGAAAGAATGAATAACAAAGTGCATGTCAAAACGGGCGACGAGGTCGTCATTCTCAGCGGCCGCGACAAGGGCAAAAAGGGCAAGGTTATGGCGGTCAGCCCCAAAGAGGGCAAGGTGATCATTGAGGGACGCAACATGGTCTCCAAGCACATTAAGCCCAGAAGCGCCGGCCAGGCGGGCGGCATTGTCAAGGGCGAAGCGGCCATTTATTCCTGCAAAGTGCAGCTGGTCTGCCCGCGCTGTAAGAAGCCGACCCGTATCGGGCACAGTGTAGAGGGCGCCGAAAAGGTGCGCATCTGCAGGAAGTGCCGTGAAAATATCTAAAGGAGGAGAACGACTATGCCAAGACTTAAAGACATCTATACGGCCGAGGTTGCTCCTTCTCTGATGAAGAAGTTCGGCTATAAGAGCGTCATGCAGATTCCGAAGTTTGACAAGATCATCATCAACGTCGGCGCCGGCGAGGCCAAGGAAAACTCCAAGGCGATCGACGCGATCATGGGAGACCTGGCCGCGATTACCGGTCAGAAACCCATCCCCTGTAAGGCGAAGAAATCGGTCGCTAACTTTAAGCTGCGTGAAGGCATGACCATCGGCGTGAAGGTCACCCTGCGCGGATCCAGAATGTGGGAGTTTATGGACCGCCTCTTCAATGTGGCTCTGCCCCGCGTCCGCGACTTCCGCGGCATCAACCCCAATTCCTTTGACGGCCGCGGCAACTACAACATGGGCCTGAGGGAGCAGCTGATCTTCCCCGAAATCGACTACGATAAGGTCGACAAGGTCCGCGGGATGGACATCACGTTCGTCACCACGGCGCAGAACGATGAAGAAGCCAGGGAACTGCTTACACTGATGGGCGCTCCCTTTGCGAAGTAAGGAGGTTATACTGTGGCCAAAACATCGATGAAAGTCAAGCAGCGCAGACCGGCAAAGTTTTCCACCCGCGCCTACAACCGGTGCAAAATCTGCGGACGGCCCCATGCCTATCTTCGCAAGTTCGGCGTCTGCCGCATCTGCTTCCGTGAGCTTGCCTACAAGGGCGAGATTCCGGGCGTGAAGAAAGCCAGCTGGTAAACCGCGTATTTACCGTTTCAACTGAATGAACTTCCCGTTCGCGTGTGCTGCGTTCTTATACAAAAGCAAACTGTGAATGAGGATGCAGGGTAGGACCCTGCAAATTCCGATAAGGAGGAACAACCATGCAGATCACTGATGCAATCGCCGACATGCTCACCAGAATCCGCAACGCGAATTCCGCCAAGCATGACACGGTGGACGTCCCCGCGTCCAAGATGAAGAAGGCCATCGCCCAGATTCTGGCGGACGAGGGATATATCAAGAGCTTTACGGTCATTGAGGACGGCAAGCAGGGCATCATCCGCATCACCCTGAAATACGGCGAGGGTAAAACGCCTGTCATTTCGGGGCTTCGCCGCGTGTCCCGCCCCGGTCTCCGGATTTACTCGAACGTTGAGGATATGCCCAAGGTCATGAAGGGCCTCGGCATCGCCGTCGTTTCCACCTCCAAGGGCGTCATGACCGACCGTCAGGCGCGCACCAACGGAGTGGGCGGCGAAGTCCTCGCATTTATTTGGTAAGGAGGTGCCAGAATGTCACGAATTGGAAGAAAACCGATAAATATTCCCGCCGGCGTGGACGTGAAGCTCGACGCGGGCGTCGTAACCGTCAAGGGTCCGGGCGGAACGCTGTCACAGAAAATTCACCCGAACATGGAAGTCAAGATTGACGGCGGTGTGGTGACGGTTGCACGGCCCAACGACGACAAGGAAAACCGCTCGCTGCACGGCCTTTCCCGTACGCTGATCGCCAATATGGTTGACGGCGTGACAACCGGCTTTAAAAAGGAGCTGGAGGTCAACGGTGTCGGCTACCGTGTCGCGATGAAGGATAAGAACACAATCGACATGAGCCTGGGCTATTCCCACCACGTTTTCATGACCGCCCCGGCCGGCATCACGATTGAATGCCCCACCGCGAACAAGATTGTGATTTCGGGTGCGGATAAGCAGGCCGTCGGCCAGTTTTCCGCGCAGATCCGTGAAAAGCGTCCGCCGGAACCCTATAAGGGCAAGGGCATCAAATACGCAAACGAATACATTCGCCGTAAGGAAGGCAAAGCCGGTAAGGGCGGAAAGTAAAAGGAGGAGTGAGTCACTATGGTGAATAAGGCTGATACCAACAAAGCCAGACTGCACCGTCACCGCAGGGTGCGCGGCAAGGTCAAAGGCACAGCGGAGCGCCCTCGCCTCAATGTTTTCCGCTCCACGAAGAACATCTACGCCCAGCTGATTGACGACATCCAGGGTGTCACCCTGGCTGCGGCTTCCTCACTGGACAAGGAGTTCAGCGGAAACGGCGGCAATAAGGACGCTGCGAAGCAGGTCGGCAAACTGATTGCCGAGCGCGCACTGAAGAAAGACATCAAAGAGGTCGTTTTTGACCGTGGCGGATACATTTATCACGGCCGCGTCAAGGAGCTCGCAGAAGGCGCCCGTGAGGGCGGCCTCAAATTCTAAGCGAAGGAGGAATTTTTTTGGCTAGAATCGACGCAACTATTTACGACCTGAAGGAAAAGGTCGTGTCCATCAACCGCGTTTCTAAAACCGTCAAGGGCGGCCGTATCTTTAAGTTTGCGGCGCTTGTCGTGGTCGGCGACGGCAACGGCATTGTCGGTTTCGGAATCGGAAAGGCTGGCGAAGTTCCCGATGCCATTCGCAAGGGCATCGAGGACGCCAAGAAGAACCTCATTCGCATTTCGCTCCGAGGCTCGACCATTCCGCATGAAATCATCGGTGCCTTCGGCGCCGGACGCGTACTTCTCAAGCCTGCCGCTCCTGGTACCGGCGTTATTGCCGGCGGCCCGGTTCGTGCGGTTGTTGAAGTCGCCGGCATCAAGGACATCCGTACCAAGGCGCTTCGTTCCAACAACCCCTGCAACGTGGTCCGTGCCACCATCGACGGGCTTATGGCCCTGCGCACGGCCGACCAGGTCGCGGCGGTTCGCGGCAAGACGGTGCAGGAAATCTTAGAATAGGGGGGCGAGTATCATGCCAAACGTAAGCATTACGCTTGTAAAGAGCCTGATCGGCTCCAAAGACGATCAAATTGCAACCGCCCACTCGCTCGGACTGAAAAAAATTGGTGACTCCACCGTGCAGCCGAGCAACGCCCAAACCAAAGGCAAGGTGGCTAAAATTGTCCACCTCATCGATGTGAAAGAAGCGAAATAAGGAGGTGCGAAATCGTGAAGCTACATGAACTTTCCCCGGCCGCAGGCTCCAAAAAGGACGTCAAGCGGATCGGCCGCGGTCATGGCTCCGGACAGGGCAAGACCGCCGGCAAAGGGCACAAGGGCCAGAAGGCCCGTGCCGGAAGAGGCTTCCGGGCCGGCTTTGAAGGCGGCCAGATGCCCCTCCAGAGACGCGTCCCGAAACGCGGCTTTGTCAATATTTTCGCCACCAAATATGCTGAGGTCAAGCTGTCCGATCTGGACGTCTTTAAAGCCGGCAGCACGGTGGGCGAAGCCGAGTTCATCGAGGCCGGGCTTGTCAAGAAAACGCTTGACGGCATAAAAATCCTGGGCAACGGCGAAATCACGAAGAAACTCACGGTGCAGGCGGCGAAATTCTCCGCATCCGCGAAGGAGAAGATTGAGGCTGCCGGTGGAAAATGCGAGGTGAAATGACATGCTTGCTACCATGAAAAACGCATGGAGGCTTGCCGACCTGCGTAAGAAGCTTCTTTTCACGCTGTTCATCATTGTCATTTTCCGCATCGGCGCGGCGATTCCGGTTCCCTTTGTCAACCCGGAGGGACTCTCCAAGCTCATCCAGCCCATGACCGAGTCGGGCAGCCTGGTTGGCTACCTCAACATTTTATCCGGCCAGGGCTTTGAAAAGGCGACGCTGTTCGCCATGTCCATTTCCCCGTATATCAACGCGTCCATCATCATGCAGCTTCTGACCGTCGCGATCACCCCCCTCGCGAACCTCGCGAAGGAAGGGGAAGAGGGACGCAAGAAGATTGCCAACTATACGCGTATTGCAACCATTGCGCTCGGTATCATCCAGGGAACGGCCTACTATACCTTCCTGGCCAACGGTTCCGACCCGCAGACCAAAGAACCCCTCAACCTCCTCATGTACTCCAAAGAGGGCTTCACCGGTATTTTCCAGGCCGTGGTCATCATCCTCTGCTTCACCGCCGGCACGGCGCTCATGATGTGGCTGGGTGAGCAGATCAACGTCAAGGGCGTGGGCAACGGCATCTCGATCCTGCTCTTTGCGGGTATCGTTTCCTCCCTGCCCGTCACCTTCGGCATCCTCTGGTCGAACTTCATCCAGGGCGGCATCAAATACTTCACCACACCGCTGGTGCTCCTCACCTTCGTTGCTGTCATCTGGGTCATCGTGCTCATGAACGACGCCGAGCGGCGCATCCCGGTGCAGTACGCCAAACGTGTGGTCGGCCGCAAGATGTACGGCGGAAACAGCTCCCATCTGCCCATCAAGGTGGGTATGTCGGGCGTTCTACCGATCATCTTCGCCGGATCGATCCTGTCCATCCCATCCACCATCGTGCTCTTCACCGGCGAGCCGGCGGCCGGCACCTTTTGGGCGGGCGTGGTCAACCAGTTTTCCACCCGCGGCGCAACCTACAGCGTCCTCTACTTCATCCTGATTATTGTCTTTGCGTATTTTTACGTGTCCATCCAGTATAATCCGCTGGAGATGTCCAATAATCTCAGGAAGCAGGCGGGCACCATCCCCGGCATCCGCCCGGGCAAGCCCACCACCGACTTCATTGCCAAGGTGCTCTCCAAGATCACGCTGATCGGCGCGCTCTTCCTGGCGCTCATCGCGCTGTCGCCCATTCTCATGGGCGCGGCCACCGGCATCAACCTCGCGCTGGGCGGCACCTCCATCATCATTCTCGTGGGCGTCGCGCTCGAAACAGTGCGTACGGTCGAGTCGGAAATGATGATGCGCCACTACAAGGGCTTCCTCGATTAATCGCTGTGACTGAAAGGATTACCGTATGAAAATCATTCTTCTCGGCGCACCCGGCGCCGGAAAGGGCACACAGGCAGAAGTGATCTGCGAGCACCTTTCCATCCCCCAGATTTCCACGGGTAACATGATCCGTGAGGCGCTGAAGAACGGCACGGATATGGGTCTCAAGGCCAAGTCGTACATGGACGCCGGCCAGCTGGTTCCCGACGAGGTGGTCATCGGCATCATCGCCGACCGCTTGCACGGGGACGACTGTAAAAACGGCTACATCCTCGACGGCTTTCCGAGAACCATTCCTCAGGCCGAGGCGCTGGACAGCATGGGCATCGAAATCGACAAGGTGATCGACATTGAGGTCGCCGACGACAAGATTATCCAGAGATTGTCCGGACGTCGCGTCTGCGGCGCTTGCGGCGCATCCTACCACCTTGCCTATAAAAAGAGCAAGGCGGACGGCGTGTGCGACAAGTGTGCGGGCGCCCTCATTCAGCGCAAGGATGACCATCCCGACACCATTCGGGAACGACTCACGGTATATCACAATGAGACCGAGCCGCTCAAGAGCTATTATGAGCAAAAGGGCAAGCTGGTCATTGTGGAGGGGCAGGAAGAAGTTTCCGATACGACAGCGCTTGTACTCAAGGCGCTTGAGGCCTGATCATGATTATGATCAAAACGGCGCGCGAACTCGGCCGGATGAAAGAAGCCGGACAGGTCGCTGCGCAGGCCCTGCGCGTTGCGGGACGTGCGGTTGAACCGGGGGTAACTACCGGGGAAATTGACCGTCTGGTTTGTAAATTAATCGAGGAGGCGGGGGCGACGCCCTCCTTCCTCGGTTACAACGGATACCCCGCGAGCGCGTGTATATCGGTAAACAACGAGGTCATCCACGGCATACCCGGCACACGGAAGCTCATAGAGGGCGACGTCGTCAGTGTGGACGTAGGCGCATATCTGGACGGCTTCCACGGCGACAACGCCGCCACATTTGCCTGCGGCGACATTTCCGCACAGGCCAGGGCTCTGATCGACGCCACACGCGAAAGCCTTTACGAGGGCATACGCGCGGCGGTGGTCGGGAACCGGGTCGGCGACATCGGCGCCGCTGTACAGAGGTATGTCGAGTCTCGCGGTTACTCGGTGGTACGCGATTTTGTCGGCCACGGCGTAGGCGCGAAACTGCACGAAGATCCCAGCGTCCCCAATTTTGGAACTCCGGGAAGGGGCCAGCGCCTGCTTCCGGACATGACCATAGCCATTGAACCCATGATCAACGCCGGCGACTGGAAAGTAGAAGTCCTCAGCGACGGCTGGACCACGATTACCGCGGACGGAAGCCTGTCCGCCCATTTCGAGCACAGTATCGCCGTCACCGAAGACGGGCCGGTGATCCTTACGCTGCCCGGCGACTGAGCCGGAGCATGGAGGGAAAACAGTATGCTTGAGATTGGCAGGGTGGTGTGTGCCACCGCGGGAAGAGATAAGGATCGTTTTTTTGTTGTGCTCGGCCGTGAGGGCGACTGTGCCTTGATCGCGGACGGGAAAAGGCGTAAGTGTGAGACTCCCAAAAAGAAAAAGGAGATTCACCTGCGTCCCACCCGGACCGTCGCGCAGCGCGAGCAGATCGTTACAAATCGTGCAATCCGAACTGTCCTCCGGTCCTTCGGGACGCAGGACAGCCGACATGAGTGTGAGGAGGTTTGAGATATGTCAAAGCAGGATATGATCGAAATTGAGGGCGTCGTGAAGGAAGCGTTACCCAACGCGACATTTAAAGTGGAATTACCAAACGGCCATGAGATTCTGACCCATATTTCGGGCAAGCTTCGGATGAATTTCATCCGGATTCTGCCCGGAGATAAGGTGACGGTGGAAATGTCTCCGTATGACCTGACCAGAGGCCGCATCACATGGCGTTCCAAATAGGCCCTGAAAACGGGCTTTTATGTAAGGAGGCGTTCACAAATGAAAGTCAGACCTTCTGTCAAAAAGATTTGTGAGAAATGCAAAATCATCAAACGCAAAGGCAGAGTCATGGTGATCTGCGAAAATCCCAAGCACAAACAGCGCCAGGGCTGAGCAGGCTGAGCCTGCACGCAATCCGCGGATGAACTTCCGATTAGGAAATAGTTTTGTTCGCGAGTTTGGCGAAATTCTGGCATCTAAAGTCTAAAGTCTAGAATCTAAATTCGGAGGTGCTACAATGGCACGTATATCTGGCGTTGACCTGCCCAGAGACAAGCGCATCGAGGTAGGGCTTTCCTATATTTTCGGGATCGGCCGCAAGACCGCCAGCGATATCATCGCGGCGACCGGCGTCAATCCTGACACGCGCGTGCGTGATTTGAGCGAAGACGACGTTTCCAAGCTGCGCGAGTACATCGACAAGAACTGCCGCGTGGAAGGCGACCTGCGCCGTGACGTCGCGTTTGACATCAAGCGACTGATTGAAATCGGCTGCTACCGCGGCATCCGGCACCGTAAGGGCCTGCCGGTTCGCGGACAGCGTTCCAAAACAAATGCCCGTACCCGCAAGGGTCCGAAAAAGACCATTGCCAACAAGAAGAAATAAGGGAGGGACTCAGTAAATGGCAGCACCGAAAGGTAAGAGGGTGGCAACCCGCAGACGCCGTGAGCGCAAGAACATTGAGCGCGGCGCCGCGCACATTCAGTCCACCTTCAACAATACGATCGTGACCATCACCGATACGCAGGGCAACGCCCTTTCGTGGGCGAGCGCCGGCGAGCTCGGATTCCGCGGCTCGAGAAAGTCCACTCCCTACGCCGCGCAGACCGCTGCGGAAACCGCCGCCAAGGCGGCCATGGAGCACGGCCTGAAAACAGTGGAAGTATACGTCAAGGGACCGGGCTCGGGCCGTGAAGCCGCAATCCGCGCGCTGCAGTCGGCGGGTCTTGAGGTCAACATGATCAAAGACGTGACCCCGATACCCCACAACGGATGCCGTCCTCCCAAGAGAAGACGCGTATAATTTGTGAATAACAGGAGGTGCAAGTAATCTATGGCAAGATATACAGGTCCGGTTTGCAGACTTTGCCGCCGCGAGGGCCAGAAGCTGTTCCTCAAGGGCGAAAGATGTTATACGGATAAATGTGGCGTGACCCGCAGGGCATACCCCCCGGGACAGCATGGCCAGGGTCGCAAGAAGAACTCTGAATACGGCCTCCAGCTGCGCGCCAAGCAGATGACCAGACGTTACTACGGCGTGCTGGAAAGCCAGTTCAGAAAGTACTATGAGATGGCTGCGCGCGCCGAGGGCAAAACCGGTGAAGCGCTGCTCGCTTTCCTTGAGCTCCGTCTGGACAACGTGGTCTACCGCCTCGGCTGGGCGAGTTCCCGCGCCGAAGCCCGCCAGCTCGTCAACCACGGCCACTTCCAGGTGAACGGCCACCGTGTGGACATCGCGTCCTTTCTGGTGAAGCCGGGCGACGAGGTGACCATTCAGGATAAGAGCCGCCAGTCTGAGAAAATCAAAGAAAACGTCGAGAAAAACGCCACCCGTCCGGTGGTCAAATGGCTGGACAAGAGCGAAAGCTTTGCGGCGAAGGTTGTTGCGGTGCCGATGCGTGAGGACATTGACCTTGAGGTCGAAGAAACGCTCATCGTCGAGTTGTACTCCAAGTAATGCTTCCCCTCTGCGTTCTCTGTGCCGTTTGTACGGCGGGAAGCGGTGCGCATAGCGTTATGCGCCACGGTGAGAGCATTATAGTGAAGGAGGTTCGCAAATGACTGAGTTTGAGAAACCAAGAATCGAAACCGAAAGCATATCAGCCGACCAACGAATGGGACGGTTTGTTGTGGAGCCGCTCGAGCGCGGCTTCGGCACCACTGTGGGCAACAGCCTGCGGCGCGTGCTTCTGTCCTCGCTGCCCGGCGTGGCCGTGCAGTCGATCAAGATCGACGGGATCCTTCATGAGTTTTCCACGATCAAGAACGTCAAGGAGGACGTGGCCGAGATCGTTCTTAACATCAAGGGCCTGACCGCCAAGCTGCACTGCGACGGACCCAAGACGGTCGTCATTGACGCCGAGGGCGAATGTGAAGTGACCGCCGGTTCCATCAAGTGCGACAGCGAGGTGGAGATCCTCAACCCCGACATGCACATTGCGTCGCTCGGAGAGGGCGCGCGGCTGTATATGGAGATTGTGCTCAACAAGGGACGCGGTTATGTCCCGGGCGAGCGCAACAAGCAGGAGATGAACATGAACGTCATCGGTGTCCTGCCGGTCGACTCCATTTACACCCCCGTCGTGCGGGCCAATTATGCCATTGAGAACACCCGTGTCGGGCAGATCACCGACTATGACAAGCTGACCCTGGACGTGGAAACCAATGGAACCATCACCGCGCAGGAAGCGGTTTCCCTGGCCGCGAAAATCCTGACCGAGCATCTCAATCTCTTCGTCGACCTGTCCGACAAGGGCTATACGGCGGAGATCATGGTCGAGAAGGATGACAAGGGCAAGGAAAAGGTTCTGGAGATGACCATTGAGGAGCTTGACCTTTCGGTTCGTTCCTTCAACTGTCTCAAACGTGCCGGAATCAACACGGTTGAAGATTTGATCAATAAGTCCGAAGAGGATATGATGAAGGTGAGAAATCTCGGGCGCAAGTCGCTTGAGGAGGTTGTCGCCAAGCTTGTATCCCTCGGTTTTGTCCTCCGCAAGGATGATGAATAAGTCGTATCCCGTGATCAGGGGCGCGGGCGCTGCCCGTCCCTCATCTTACAAGGATTGGAGTGAAATTCGATGCCGGGAACAAGAAAGCTCGGAAGACCCACGGCGCACAGAACTGCCATGCTCAGAGGGCTTGTCACCTATTTTCTGGAGAATGGTAAAATAGAGACCACGGTCACGCGCGCGAAAGAGGTTCGTTCGCTCGCGGAAAAAATGATTACCCTCGCCAAGGAAGAAAATCTCCACAACAAGCGCCTTGCAATGTCCTTCATCACCAAAGAGGATGTGGTCAAGAAGCTGTTCAACGAGATTGCCCCGAAATACACCGACCGCAAGGGCGGATATACCCGTATTTATAAGATTGGCCCCCGCCGCGGCGACGCCGCTGAAATGGCCATCATTGAATTGGTGTAAAATATCATAAGATCAACCGCCCGGTATTTTTGTACCGGGCGGTTTTACTATAATACTTGACAAGCAGGAAGAAAAGGTACAAACTGGAATCGATCAAAGGAAAATACAAAAAAGAGGTTGAAGGTTATGAGAAAAAACTTGCCGGTTTATTTTTGTGTCCTGTTTGTCCTGCTGATTGGCTTTTTTAGCTACTTACATGCGGCCAACTCCGGCATTCCGGGAGGCGAAGCGGAAGCTGAGTTTGACGTGGTTTCCGGTGTCTCGTCTGAGGGGATGTACATGGAAACCTCATCGGAAAACTGGAACGAAAACATTACGGAACCTCTGGACACCGGATATTATGCGTTTAAGACGGAGGAAGAGTTTTATTCATTTGCCAAAACCGACCCTGTAGTAAGAGCCTATTTGGAACCAAAAGCGAAAAACGGCGTCGTCAAGCTGTACGCGCCCGAGACGGTGCCCGAAGTGTTCACCTTGAGCCAAATAATATGCTCCTATGGATCCGTGAGCTATGAGTACACCTCGCCTGATCCGGTCAACGAACGGCTCAGGGAGGTAGTGAGGGCGCACAGAGAAAATCCGGACGCCCCCTTGATCTGAGTGAATTTTCGGATCCCGCCTATACCCCTGAGACTGATCCCAAATACAGCTCAAGCAGTACTCCCGAACCAGAGGGTTCCGGGTTTGAAGACACGGAGTTCTCATCCGTCCCCTTACCATCCGTCCCCGTTTCTTCGGGACCGTTGGAGGAAGAACGGTTGAAACAGGAAAACGAAGGGATGCTGGAAAAGCTTGCCTATATCTCGGACAAAATTTATTTCAGCTGGGCCTATTCGGCTGACCAGTTGTCGAATGTGCAGGAACGTCTGCAGCGTGGGGCTGTGCGTGAGACTGACGTTTCCGGGTATTCCTGCGAAGCAAGCATAGGCGGCTGGGAGCAGATTATTTACAGGGAAAAGGACGGGTATATATTTGAGGTTCGGTTTCCCACCCGTGCCCCCGAGGAAACCGCTGAAGAGGTTCTGATCCGCAACCCCGGCTTTTTCAAGCTGAAGGAAGTTGAGCTGACGCTTGAGTGAGGTCAATCCGCATAAAGAAGCCCCGCACCAAACGGCGCGGGGCTTCTCATATAGATTCATCAGGTCAGGTCTGCGTCCCCAAGGTCGGCGCCCGCCTCCTCGTGGGCGGCGCGGATTTCCTCCTCGGTGATGGGGAAGAGTTTATTGAACACTAGGTCAAACTTGTCAAGCGCGTAATCAAGCTGCTCCTTGACGTGGGTGGCGGTGTAGCTCGTGCGCAGGATGCACTCTCCCGCCGGCACCGCCGGCGCGATGACCGGGTTGACGTAGACGCCGTTTTCGAGAAGCGCCCGGGTGATGATGAAGGTGCGGTCATTGGAATAGGTTTTGACCGGGATGATCGGGGCGGCGCTGTTTCCGATCGGAATGCCCCGCGCGCGGAAGCCTTCCCGCATATATTCGGCGTTGTCGTTGAGCGTTTTCAGGCGCTCAGGCTCGGTTTTAAGGATGCGCAGCGCCTCAATGACTGCCGCTGCATTGGAGGGGGGGATGGAGGCGGAGAAGATGAAGGGGCGGCTCGCGTGACGGTTGTACTCAAGGATATAGTCGTCGGCGGCGAGAAACCCGCCCAGGCTTGCGAAGGACTTGGAGAAGGTGCCCATCAGTAGATCCACCTCGTCCTCCAGGCCGAAATGCTCCGCCGTGCCGCGCCCGTGCGCGCCCATGACGCCGATGCCGTGGCTGTCGTCCACCATCAGGCGGGCGTTGTACTTCTTTTTCAGGCGCACGATTTCGGGCAGGTTGGCGAGGTCGCCCTCCATGGAGAACACGCCGTCCACCACGATCAGCTTGCCGCGGGTGTCGGGGCATTTTGCAAGCAGTGTTTCGAGCTGCTCCATGTCGTTGTGATCATATTTAATCATTTTGCCGTAGCTTAGCCGCGCCGCGTCGAAGAGTGACGCGTGGTTGGCGCGATCAAAGTAGATGTTGTCGTGCCGCCCGGCCAAAGAGGCAATGATGCCCAGATTGGCCTGAAAGCCGGTGGAGAAGGTCATGGCCGCCTGCTTGTTGAAAAACGCCGCCAGCTGCCGCTCAAGCTCCACATGAAGGGACAGCGTGCCATTCAAAAACCGGCTGCCCGAACAGCCCGAGCCGAATTGATCGAGCGCCTTCTTGGCCGCCTCGATCACGCGGTCATCACTGGTCAGCCCCAGATAGTTGTTGGAGCCCAGCATGATGGTGCGCCGGCCTTCCATGGTCACCTCGCTGTGCTGGCGAGTGGTGATTTCATGAAAATAGGGGTAAACGCCCTTCTCCTTGGCCTCGGTGCTCGCAGTAAATGCCCTGCACTTATCAAAAATATCCAACTTGATTCCTCCTGTCAATGTGCCCAGAACCTCTTGTCAGGCCTGAGGACGTGAAAGCGCCGCAAGCTTTTCCATGACCCCGTCCGCCCAGTGGGCGTCAATGCGCACAAAGCCGGGCTCAAGGGGGAAGTTTGACAAAAACTCTTTGGCCACCTCGCGTGATTTATCATATACCTGCAATCGGGTTTCGTAGTACACCGGCGCGTCTCTGCCTTCGAGGAAGAAGGAAAAGCCGATGGTGCGCTGTTCCTTGTCGAGCGCGCAGAAATAGCCCGCCGAAACCGTTTTGCCGTATTTTCGCTCGACCACGCCCGACATGGCGGCCTTGCTCAGCTCGGTGGCCATGTCGTCCAGACGCGCCTCAAAGATCAGAACCTTCTCCTTGAGCTCGCTGAGCGTGGAGACAACGCGCCGGCGCAGCCCCCGCAGCTCGGGGAACTGGTCATCCACGGCCTTGTCCTCCAGACGGGCGTCGTGCACATCCGGCAGAAGGTAAACCATAAACTTCCGGTCCATGTCGTGGTAGAGGCAGGGGTAGACCAGATGGGCGGCAAAGCCGCACGACTGACAGCGCCAGTCAAACAGGCTTTCATTGAGCACCTGCTCGCGCAGTTGGGTATCTATGGTCACATTCATACTCGTCCAAAGACGAGACCGATTGTGATGGTTGCATTCGGGACAGACGACCTCCTTGTTGACCTGTCGTGACACCGCACTCACATCCTTTTCAAGCGAATAAGATCGTTTCTATGACAGGGCTACGCGTTTATAGCACTTACAAGCGCATGAACCATGCACTCATGTCATACCCTGGAAAATTCAGGATACGGAATACCATCTATTATAACACATCCGACGAGAGATTCAACGTGTTTATACGAAATGTTGACAGATATTTTCGAAAAAAGCCAAAAAAAGGCTCAAAAAGAGCTTATCCTCTCAAATATAAGCGAAAAATGAAACAGCCGGTTTTCAGAAACTTTCCCTCTGCATGTGCAGGAGATGTTGACATAATACGAGCAAAGGAAAGGAATGTATACTTTGTAGACCCCTGAAAATTCGGCTTTTGGAGATGTCAACCCCCGGTTCTCCACATTATCCACAGGGTTATCCACAGTGTTTATGTAAACGGATGCAAATACAATGTGTATAGTCGGCTGAAAATGCCAGATTCTCGCAGAATCAGACACAAAGGACACTGAATACTTTGTGAATATTCTGCCAAAACTAACCATATGAAACGGGAGACTTGATTCATTGGACTAAAAAGGAGTGGTTCGCTGTGATCCGAGGCGTCAACCGGCAGATCATCGAAGTGAAAAATACAGGCAGCATTTATTTTGAGCGGGCACTGCTTGTGGTCAACCCCGTCTTTTCCGACCTGACCAAACAGGTTCTTGAAAAGGAGGCGCGGCAGGTTCTCCAGGACATCGGCCAGCCCGATGTATCGGCGGGCACGGTCAAGAAGCTGCGGCGCAGGGTATCACTGCTGCTGGCAGGGATCTCGGGAGCGGCGGCTGTGCTTCTGATCCTTTTATTTGCCATTCGGTAGCCGTATATACGGAGATGGGTGTTGCCCTGCGGAGAAAAAGGGTGTATGATGGGAAAAAAGAGCAGAAGGGGAGAGGGACCATGTCCTCTATTCGCTGGGGGATCATCGGCTGCGGCGACGTCACCGAGCGCAAGAGCGGGCCGGGATTTCAGATTGCCCAGAACAGCCAGCTGATTGCGGTCATGCGCCGAAACGGCGAGCTGGCGCGCGACTACGCGCAACGTCACGGCGTATCCAAGTGGTACGATGACGCGGACGCGCTCATTCACGACGAAGAGGTGGACGCGGTTTATGTGGCCACCCCGCCCGACAGCCACTTTGGCTATGTCAGGATGGTGGCCGACGCGGGCAAGCCGGTCTACGTAGAAAAGCCCATGGCGCGCGACTACAGCGAAAGCTGCGAGATGGTCAGGTATTGCGAGCAGAAAGCGGTGCCTCTTTTTGTCGCCCACTACCGGCGGGGGCTAGATTACTTCAACAAGGCAAAAACCCTCCTTTCGGAAGGGGCGATCGGCGACGTGCGGGCGGCGGAGATCAGAATGTGCCAGCCCACGGCGCCGCCTGAGGGGGAGCTGCCCTGGCGGCTTGACCCCGCAGTTTCAGGCGGCGGGCTGTTTCACGATCTGGCGCCCCATACGCTCGACATCCTTGACTATATGCTTGGTCCCATTCAGGAGGCGGCGGGCTTTACCGCGAACCAGCAGAAGCTGTCCCCTGCCGACGACACGGTTGCCGCGTCCTTCGTGTTTGAAAACGGCGCGCTGGGCACGGGGCTTTGGAGCTTTGCACAGAGTGAGCCCTGCGACACGATTGTCATCGACGGCACACAGGGGCGGATTTCGCTGTCCACCTTCGCGTTTACCCCGATTGCGCTCAAAAACGGCAACGGGGAGGAGGTCTTTGATTTCCCGGCCCCTCATCACATTCAAACCCAGCTCATCCAGTCGATTGTGGACGACCTGAACGGTCAGGGCGTCTGCCCCTCGCGCGCACGGGAAGCGCTGCGCACGATGCGGGTGATGGACGAGATTTTGGGAAAGCTTTGATGTTAGATAATAAAGACGGAGCCCGGACAGATGTCCGGGCTCCGTCTTTATCGTTGACCACATTTGTCCGTCGCTATTTGAACATATACTGCACATTGTCCACGAAGTCGCCCACCGCGTGGATGGCCTTACCGGCGCTCCTTTTAACCTGCTTGCTGTTTTTCATCAGCTGTGCGCCCGCAAGGCCAAGCGCCGCCGCCGAGATCATTCCTACGCCGATCCCGCCGACCAGGCCCATGCCTTTCTTCTTCATGTCAAACATCCTTCCTATCGATAACAATACAAACCGCAGCACATATTTCTTCATTCAAACAATACCTCTAAAAAACGCCGAAAAAACATACCAAATCGCGCATAACCATGGAAAACCACCTAAATTGGACTTCTTTTCCCAAATACAGCTTGCGAATCGGGGGAAAATAACTTATAATTTTTCTGAATAGATTTTTAATTTTTGCAAAAACCCTATACGCGCTGCCGGGAGGAATCATGAGGATGCCACAGCTTAATCTTGTGCTTGTCGAGCCGGAAATTCCGCAGAATACCGGCAACATTGCCCGCACCTGCGCGGTGACGGGCGCCCGGCTTCATCTGGTCGGGCCCATGGGCTTCACACCCACCGACGCGAAATTAAAACGCGCCGGTCTGGATTACTGGAAATTTCTTGATATTAGCTACTATAACGGACTGGACGAATTCTTTTCGATGACCTGTGGTCCCTACTATTATTTCACGACAAAAGCAAAGTATAACTACTCAGATATTTCCTATCCCGACACAGTTTACCTGTTGTTCGGAAAGGAGACCGCCGGACTGCCCGAGGAGGTGCTGGTCAAGCATCCTGAGCGCTGTGTCCGGATTCCGATGCTCGGACCCTGCCGAAGCCTCAATCTCTCCAACGCCGCCGCAGTGGGCGCCTATGAGGTGCTGCGTCAATGGGGATTCCCCGCCCTGTCGTGCAGCGGGGCGCTTCACCGGTACAATTGGGGAGAAACAATATAAAATAACGGAGTTAAAAGCTGAAAGGAAAGTGTAACCATGAAATCAACCATTATGCTCATGGCCGATTCCACCTGTGACATTCCGCAGGAGCTGGCGGCGGAGCTCGGTATTCTGGTGATGTACGTGACGGTCAACATCGGCGGCACGATCTATCAGGACAGCATCGATTTTACCCCCGATGAATTCTATGAAATGCTGGAAAAAGAGGAAGAAATTCCCGTAACGGCGGCGGTCAACACGGCGACCTTCAAGGAGAATTATGAAAAGGCCTACGCGGAGGGGTATACCGATATCATCTGCACGACCATCAATTCGGCCGGCGCCAGCACCTTTCAGTCGGCAAATCTGGCGCGCGACCTCTTTTTTGAGGAAACCCCCGAGGCGCAGGGGAAAATCAACATCCATACGGTCGATTCCCGGAGCTATTCGCTCGGATTCGGACTGCCCCTCATTCAGGCGGCCAGGATGCGCAACAGCGGCGCGGCGGTCGGGGAGCTGATCGAGTATTTGGAGACCTGGTACCGCTCGCTCCAGATCTATCTGGGGATTTACGACCTGCGCTTTGCCAAAAAGTCGGGGCGCATTAGTGCGGCGGCGGCATTTATTGGCGAGCTACTGGGCTTTAAGCCCATTATGCGTATGATTCACGGCATCTCGGAGAACATAGAGAAGGTGCGCGGCGAGCGCAACCTGATCCCCCGCCTGATCGAGCACGTGAAAGGGGCGGCAGAGGGTGTGCCGAATCAGGAGTTCTGCATCATCGCCGGCTCGGTCACCGGGGAGGGCAAAGAGCTTGAGAAGGCGGTCGAGGCGGCGCTCGGCGTAAAATCTCAGGGCTTTTACCGTTTGGGCTCGGCGGTTGCCATCAACGCAGGCCCCAAAACCGTGGCGGTCATCCTGCGCGGGAGCGATCCGGGCGCACAAAGCTAAAGTTTGTTGTTATTATCCACACAAAGTCAATGCCCGCCACGCCTGAATTCTACGCGTTTTTCACTTGAAAAAAATGGCATTTTCAGCTACAATAATAAAGTTAGTTGTCATGTTTTTAACAAACAGATGGAAGGAAGAATGAGTGTGAACTACCAGAACAAGAAAACCGTAGAGGATATTGACGTAGCCGGCAAGAAAGTGCTTGTGCGCTGTGACTTTAACGTTCCCTTTGATGCGGAGAACAACATTACTGATACGAAGCGCATTGACGAGGCGCTGAAAACCATTCAATATCTGATCGGCAAAAACGCAAAGGTCATTCTATGCTCACACCTCGGCCGCCCGAAGGGCGAGTTTAACATGAAATATTCGCTTAAGCCTGTCGCGGAGTATCTCTCCAAGGCGCTCGGCCAGGAGGTCAAAATGGCGTCCGACGTCATCGGCGACAGCGCGAAGTCCATTGCCGCGTCCCTGAAGGACGGCGAAGTGGAGCTTCTTGAAAATGTCCGCTTCCACGCGGAGGAGGAAAAGAATGATCCCGAGTTCAGCAACGAGCTTGCCTCGCTGGCGGAGATCTATGTCAACGACGCGTTCGGCACGGCTCACCGTGCGCACGCTTCCACCGCAGGCGTGGCCGATTATCTGCCCGCCGTATGCGGCTACCTCGTGCAGAAGGAAATCGCCATCATGGGCGGCGCACTGTCCGATCCCAAGCGTCCCTTTGTCGCGATTTTGGGCGGCGCCAAGGTGTCCGACAAAATCGGCGTGATCAACAACCTGCTCGAGAAGGTGGACACCCTGATCATCGGTGGTGGCATGGCCTATACCTTCATGGCCGCCAAGGGCTATCATGTGGGCACCTCCATCTGTGAGCACGACAAGGTTGACCTTGCCAAAGAAATGATGGAGAAGGCCGGGCAAAAGGACGTCGGCTTCCTGATCCCGCAGGACAACGTTGTGGGAGACCGCTATGCGCCCGACTGCAACTTCCAGACCATCCCCTCCGATGAGATTCCCGAAGGCTGGATGGGTCTTGACATCGGTCCGAAAACCCGCGAGCTCTTTGCGGGCGCGATTCAGAATGCCGGCACGGTTGTATGGAACGGCCCGATGGGCGTGTCCGAGTGGGAGAACTTTGCCGCCGGTACCATTGCGGTGGCCGAGGCGGTGGCCAATAGCGGCGCGGTCTCCATCATCGGCGGAGGCGATTCGGCCGCAGCGGTTGAGAAACTGGGCTTCGCCGACAAAATGACCCACATTTCCACCGGCGGCGGTGCGTCTCTGGAATTCCTGGAGGGGCTTGAGCTTCCCGGCATTGCCTGCCTGAACGAGAAATAAGCTGTTCATAAGAAATAAAAAGACTGGGTTGCGGTACGGGACGCGTACCGCAATCGTTCTATAGAAGGAGAATGAATATGAATAAAACGCTTCGCAAGGCGGTCATCGCCGGAAACTGGAAAATGAACAAGACTCCCGCGCAGACAGCTGCGCTGATCGATGAGATTAAGCCGCTTGTGGCAGATGCCGGATGCGACGTGGTCGTGTGCGTGCCCTTTGTGGACTTGCAGGCGGCGCTCGACGCCACCCGGGGCACAAACATTGGCGTGGGCGCACAGAACTGTCACTGGGAGAAATCGGGCGCGTTCACCGGCGAGATTTCTGCCGAGATGCTCAGTGAGATGGGCGTGGGCTATGTTGTGCTGGGGCACAGCGAGCGCCGTACCTTCTTTGGAGACACCGATGTCACGGTGCAGAAGCGCGTGCGCGCCTGCCTGGATGCGGGGCTGACCGCAATTTTGTGTGTCGGCGAATATCTGGAGCAGCGTGAGCAGGGTATCACCGCCGAGCTGGTCGCCCTCCAGACAAAAATTGCTTTGCAGGGCGTGGCAAAAGAGGAGCTGCAAAAGGTGATCATCGCCTATGAGCCCGTGTGGGCCATCGGCACCGGCAAGACCGCGACGGCCGAGCAGGCCGACGAGGTGTGCGCCGTGATCCGTAAAGTGATTGCCGGCCTGTATGACCAGGCGTCGGCCGACGCCATGACCATCCAGTACGGCGGCTCCATGAACGCCGCGAACGCGGCCGAGCTGCTCTCGAAGCGCGACGTGGACGGCGGGCTGATCGGCGGCGCGTCGCTCAAAGCAGCCGACTTTGCCGCCATCGTTGACGCCGCGACCAAGGGTTAAAAGAGGGATGGATATGAAAAAACCGGTTGCACTGATTATAATGGACGGCTTTGCTTTCGGCGGGGCATACGGCAACGCCATTAAAGAGGCCAAAACCCCCAATCTTGACCGCCTGTTTGCACAGAATCCTGTGGAAAAGATGGGCGCATCGGGCATGAACGTGGGGCTTCCCGACGGGCAGATGGGCAACTCCGAGGTGGGACACACGAACATCGGCGCGGGCCGCATCGTCTATCAGGAGCTGACCCGCATCTCCAAAGCCATCGCCGACGGGGATTTTTACGACAACGCCGCGCTTCGGTCGGCGATTGAGAGCGCACTGACCAAGGGCACGGCGCTTCACCTGATCGGGCTTGTGTCCGACGGCGGCGTGCACAGCCACAACACCCATCTGTACGGCCTGCTTGCGCTGTGCAAGCGCATGGGGCTGACCAAGGTGTATGTCCACGCGCTGCTTGACGGGCGTGATGTTCCGCCCTCCTCGGGCGCCGGCTTTGTGCAGGAGCTTGTGGAGAAAATGCGCGAGATCGGCGTGGGACAGGTGGCGACTGTCATCGGACGCTACTACGCGATGGATCGCGACAACCGCTGGGAGCGTGTGGAACGCGCCTATGCCGCTTTGGTGTACGGCGAGGGTGTACAGGCGTCCGACCCGGTGCAGGCCATCAAGGATTCCTACAAGAATAACGTGACCGACGAGTTTGTTGAGCCGACCGTGTGTGTGAAGGATGCCTGTATCAGTCCGGACGATTCGGTGATCTTCTTCAACTTCCGACCCGACCGCGCACGCGAAATAACCCGCACGTTTGTCGATCCCGCCTTTGAGGGCTTTGCGCGCAGGAAGGGATTTTTCCCGCTGACCTACGTCTGCATGACGCAGTACGATGCGACCATGCCGAACGTTGAGGTCGCCTTTACGCCCCAGTCGCTGGAAAACACCTTCGGGGAATACATCTCGCAGAAGGGGCTGACCCAACTGCGCATTGCCGAGACCGAAAAGTACGCCCACGTCACCTTTTTCTTCAACGGCGGCGTGGAGACCGTGTACCCCGGCGAGGATCGCGTGCTTATCCCGTCACCCAAGGTGGCGACCTACGACCTCCAGCCCGAGATGAGTGCCGTTCCGGTCACCGATGCGGTGGTGGAGAGGATTCTGAGCGGTCAGTACGATGTGATCATCTTAAACTTTGCAAACTGCGACATGGTGGGACACACCGGCATCATGGAGGCCGCTGAGCAGGCGGTCGAGACGGTGGACGCCTGTGTGGGACGCGTGACCGACGCGATTGCGAAAATGGGCGGCGTAGCACTGATTACCGCCGACCACGGCAACGCGGATCAGATGAAGGAGCCCGACGGCTCCCCCTTCACCGCACACACAACAAATCCCGTACCCTTCTGCGTGGTGGGGTACCCATGCACGCTGCGCGAGGGCGGCACGCTGGCCGACATTGCGCCGACCATGCTGCACATCATGGGACTGCCCCAGCCCAAGGAAATGGGCGGGAAGTCGCTGATTGCCGAATAAAAGTTGCAGTCTGAAGGCCTGAAAACCATCCGGCTCCGTATTTATACGGAGCCGGATTTTTTGCATAAAAAACCCTCCCGGCCAAAGCGCGGATGCGATTGGCCGGGAGGGTATACTGAATTTAATTGTGCGGCCTGGTTTTCAGGTTATGCCTTTTTGCGGCGTTTGGCAAGAGCGATTGCAGAGGTGGCCAGCAAGCCGACCGCCAGCATGAATCCGCCGAACATGAGCGGTGCGCTCGTGGTGGGGATGCCGTTGTCATCGTCGTCCGAATTCCCCTTGTTATTACCCCCGTTCGTATCGTCGTCATCGTCCGATGCGCCCTTCCCGGAGGAACCGCTGATGTCTTTGCCGTCGTCGCTGGAGCCGCCCTGGTTGCCGCCGCCCGAGCTGTTGTCATTTTCATCGCTCGACCCTTTCAGGGTGACCTCGGCGACATCGTGGTCGTCCTCGTCGTTTGCCTTATTGGCCTTGCCGTCCTCGTTAATGATGTTGTCCTTGCATTTGTCATTGTCGGGGTTGGCGTCGGGTGCCGAGTCGATGTCGGTGACCTTGTTGCCGTCGGTGTCGGTCATGCCGCTGATCTCCGCATTGTTGGTCAGCGTGCTCTTGGTCGCCGAGCTCTTGACGGTCAGCACCAGTGCGATCGTTTTATCCGCGCCCGGTGCCAGCGTGATCGGAGTGCTGTAGGTCAGAAGCGAGCTCGTTGTCTTGGTCCAGCCGGCATTGTCGGTGATCGAGAAGTCATAGCCAGCGGGCATGTAGTCGGAGATGCTGGTCAGAATGACTGTTTCGTCGCCCTGGTTGAACAGCTTGATCGAGAAGGTGACCTTGTCGCCCTTCTCCACCGGGACAGCGGCGGTCGCTGTTGCACCGGGATCGTTGTAGGAATTCACGGTCAGGCCGTTACGCACAACCTTGCTTACCCATTTGCGCAGCGCCGCGTCATACACGGGATCGGTCAGCTTCACGGGCGCGATGTCGTGGTCGTCCTCGTCGTTGTCCTTGCTCCCCTTGCCGTCCTCGTTAATGATGTTGTCCTTGACGGTGTCATTGTCGGGGGTGGTGTCGGGCGTCGAGTCAATGTCGGTGACCGGGACATTGTCCTCATCGGTCATATCGCTGATCTCCGCTGTGTTGGTCAGATTGTTCGAGGTTGCGCTGCTGTTTACCGTCAGCGTCAGCGTAATAATTTGGGAATTGCCGGCCGTCAGTGTGATCGGTGTATTATAGCTCAGCAGGTTAGCCGACGTCAGCGTCCAGCCGGGGTTGTCGCTTTCGGTAAAGGTGTAGCCGGCGGGCATGTAGTCGGAAATCTTGGTCAGTATGACGGCCTGATTGCCCTGGTTAAACACCCTGATCGAGAAGGTGACCTTGTCGCCCTTCTTGACCTGGACTGTGGGAGAACTCGTGGTGGTCGGCTCGAGGTAGGTGCCGATCGTTTCGCTTCCGCGTTCGACCTTGCTTACCCACTTGCGCAGCGCCGCGTCATAGACCGGATCATCGGTCTCGAGCACCACAGGTGCGATGTCTTGGTCATCCTCATCCTTGGTTTTGTCGCTCTTGCCGTCCTCGTCAATGATGTTGTCCTTGACGGTGTCATTGTCGGGTTCATCGTCGGGCTCAGAATCGATGTCGGTGACCGGGTTGTTGCTCGTGTCGGTCATGCCGCTGATCTCCGCCGCGTTGAGCAGCGTCAGATTGGTCGCGCCCTCCTTGACCGTCAGGATCACCGTGATGGTGTCGGTCGCGCCGGGCAGCAGAGAGATCGGGGTGTCATAGGTCAGCAGGTTAGCCGACGTCAGCGTCCAGCCGGGGTTTTCGCTTTCGGTAAAGGTGTAGCCGGCGGGCATGTAATCGGAGATGCTTGTGAGCTTCACCGCCTGGTTGCCCTGGTTGAATACCTTGATCGAGAAGGTGACCTTGTCGCCGACCTTGACCAAAACGGTCGGGGAGGTCGTGGTGGTCGGCTCGGAATAAACGTCGCCGACCTGGGTGCCGCCGCGCGTGACTCTGCTCACCCATTTGCGCAGCGCCGCGTCGTAAAGTTTCTCCAGTTCGACGGGCGCGGTGTCGTGGTCGTCCTCGTCGTTGGTTTTGCTTGACTTGCCGTTCTCATCGATAATGTTGTCCTTGACGGTGTCATTATCAGGAGTGGCGTCGGGATCTGAATCAATGTCGGTGACCGGGTTGTCGCTCGTGTCGGTCATGCCGCTGATCTCCGCCGCGTTGAGCAGGGTCGCGTTGGTCGCGCCCGCCTTGACGGTCAGAATCACAGCAATGGTTGAATCCGCGCCGGGCTGCAGCGGGATGACCTTGCTGTAGGTCAGGATACCGCCCGCAAACGACCAGTCGGTGGAGTTGTCGTCCGCCACAAAGTCATAGCCGGCGGGCATGTAGTCGGAGACGCTCGTGAGTTTCACTGCCTGGTTGCCCTGGTTGAAGACTTTGATTGAGAAGGTGACCTTGTCACCGATCCGTACAGGAACATCGGGGGTTTCAGAGGGGATGGTCGGCTCGGTGTAGGCGCCGATCTGGGTGCCGCCGCGCGTGACCTTGCTCACCCATTTACGCAGCGCCGCGTCATAGATTTTCTCCAGCACGACGGGAGCGGTGTCATGGTCATCCTCGTCGTTTGCCTTGTTTGACTTGCCGTTCTCGTCAATGATGTTGTCCTTGACGGTGTCATTGCCCGAGTTGGCATCGGGCGCTGAATCAATGTCGGTGACCGGGCGGTCGCTCGTGTCGGTCATGCCGCTGATCTCGGCGGCATTGAGCAGGGTCGCGTCGGTCGCGCCCGATTTGACGGTCAGCTCCACATAGATGGTATGGCTGCCGTTCGGAGCCAGCGTGATCGGCGTGCTGTAGGTCAGCAGACCGGGGGAGGTTCCCTCCCAGCCCGTATTGCCGGTTTCCGAGAAGGTGTAGCCGGCGGGCATGTAGTCGGAGATGCTTGTGAGCTTGACGGTTTCGTCGCACTGATTGAAGAGCCTGATGGCGAAGGTGACCTTGTCACCCACCTTGACCGTGACAGTGGGGGTTTCTGTGGGGGTGGTCGGCTCAGGATAGTCGCTGCCGACCTGCGTGCCGCCGCGCGTAACCTTGCTCACCCATTTGCGCAGCGCTGCATCATAGATTTTCTCCAGCACGACGGGAGCGGTGTCATGGTCATCCTCGTCGTTTACCTTGTTTGCCTTGCCGTTCTCGTCAATGATGTTGTCCTTGACGGTGTCATTGACGGAGTTGGCATCGGGATCCGAATCAATGTCGGTGACCGGGTTGTCGCTCGTGTCGGTCATGCCGCTGATCTCCGCCGCGTTGAGCAGGGTCGCGTTGGTTGCGCCGGCCTTGACGGTCAGAATCACATAGATGGTTTGGTTTCCGCCCGGGGTAAGCGTGATCGGCGTGCTGTAGGTCAGCAGACCGGGAGAAGTTTCCTCCCAGCCCGTATTGCCGGTTTCCGAGAAGGTGTAGCCAGCGGGCATGTAGTCAGAGATGCTTGTAAGCTTGACGGTTTCGCTGCCCTGATTGAACACCTTAATGGCGAAGGTGACCTCATCGTCCACCTTGACGGGCACGGTCGGAGTTTGTGCAGGTGTGGCCGGCTCGGCGTAGGTGCTGCCGACCTGCGTGCCGCCGCGTGTGACCTTGCTCACCCATTTGCGCAGCGCCGCGTCGTAGATTTTCTCCAGCACGACGGGGGCGGTGTCGTGGTCGTCCTCGTCATTGTCCTTGCTCTCCTTGCCGTCCTCATTGATGATGTTGTCCTTGACGGTGTCATTGCCGGGGTTGGTGTCGGGCTCTGAATCAATGTCGGTGACATCTCCGCCGCTCGTATCGGTCATACCGCTGATCTCCGCCGCGTTGGTCAGATTGCCGTAGGCGGCGCTGCTGTTCACGGTCAGGACAAGCTCAAGCGTATCGTCCTCGCCGGGCGCCAGCGTGATCGGCGTGCTGTAGGTCAGCAGACCGGGGGAGGTTTCCTCCCAGCCCGTATTGCCGGTTTCCGAGAAGGTGTAGCCGGCGGGCACATAGTCAGAGATGCTTGTAAGCGTCACGGCCTGGTTGCCTTGGTTAAACACCTTGATGGCGAAGGTGACCTCATCGCCCACCTTGACGACAACGGTCGGAGTCTCTTCAGGCGTGGCCGGCTCGGTGTAGGTGCTGCCCACCTGCGTGCCGTCGCGTTCCACCTTGCTCACCCATTTGCGCAGCGCCGCGTCGTAGACCGGCGTAATTTTGGTCGTGTTGTTGAAAACAATATTATCCACACCGTTGAGTACGACGTAATCGTACACGGGCACGAATTCGGCGGAGCCGATGACAATGTCCTGTGTGCCGGGTGCGCTGCTCTTCATCAGGGATCCTTTAATGGATCCGGGTTTCAAATAGCGTGTGCCGGTATCGCCGATCCGGAATACGACCAAATCGGTTCCGGTATAGGTAACCCGGATATCGTCGGTTTCGCTGATGGCCTCGCCGCTGGCAATGGGATCTCCGTCTTTTGTCACGGTCAGCGTGCCGGTGGCGGGGGTATCCCAGGTCAGCTTCGTGTCCGTAATCACATTCCAATCGGGGTAATTGGCTCTTGTGAAGGAAATTTTCCCGGTCGCTTCATCATAGGAAGCGGTGATGGACGGGGTTTTACCGGCCTCGTACATGATCATCATTTTGTCGAGAATGGTTTTGGTCGAGTTATACTGCGCCCAAACTGCGGGATGATTATCCCGCAGCTCATTACGAAGCGGGGTTACTACCTGAGCGATTCTGTTCTTAAGCGTGGCTTCATAAATCCAAAGTGCGCTTTGCATCACCGTTGTGCGGGAGCCTACCGTGAATTTTGGGCAATCCGATTCACCGGTATAGCCAAACAGGTTGTTGATTTCATCTAGAGTGAGCATGCATTGCGGGTCAGCAAACGCATAACAGAGCGCGGACACCGAATTGCTCTTGTCAGATTTAAACGTGAAATTCCCACTTGGGTCGGGCAGATCCATATCGCCGCACATGAAAGTATACGTTGTAGCACCATTGCGTGCACGGAACTGATGGAACCAAGCTGTCTCTTCGGCGATATACCCACCAATATTATATATAATGCTATCAGAAAGGCCGGCCGGTACAAAATTAGGCGATTGATACGTATAAGTCAAGCTGGGATCAAAGCTCGCCGCAGCGGGCGTGGGATAGGTCGGTTCAGCCGGATAGGAGACCGTGACAGTCTGATCGGCCGCCGTGAGATTGCCGTCGCCGTCCTCAGACACAACCACCTTGCGGTAGTAGATTGTGTTGTCACCGTTCCAGCCGGAGCCGGCGGCAGGAGCATCCTCGACGATGGCGTAGTAATGAGTGCCCGCCTCGGTGTAGCTGATGGGATCAAACACAATGTTGCCGTTGCTCTTTGCTTTGCCTGTGGCCTTTTTGTCGGCGGCGGTTGTCGGGAAATCAGTTGCTTTGGCGGTATACTGCGCTTCGGTGATCTCGTATACCGAGAAAGTAAAGATGTCGTTCGCAAACTCGGCGTCCGCAGTTTTCGTGCCCGTGAACTGAATGGAGGCGTCTGCTGCAAATGTGTTGTTAAAGGTGACTGGCGTCTGGATCTCCGCGCAGTTAAATTCGAGGGAGGCGATCGGCTTGCTGAGAACTTCGCCGATCAGCACCAGCTCCTGGTTTGTTTCGGGATATCCATTAGTCCCAATTTCGGTTTCATAGGTGTAATAGCCGTTGGAACTGGCATCGGCGTTGGCAACCGATACCTCAAGCGTAATTTTTCCGGCGTAGCCGGCCGGCACGGACAGCACTGCTCCGCTGCCCTCACCGCTGAAATTCTTCGTGATGGTTGTGGTTCCGCCCGCGAACTGAACGCTGGTATTTGTGGGGGCGGCAGATACTTTATAGGTGACCTGGTCGCCCGGCTTGATCACAGGGACATCCTCTTCACCGGCGTTGGTCTGAATGACGCTGACCGGGACCTGATAGTTTCCGCCGGAAATCGGGGAGTTCGTGATGTCGGCGATCGCTCTCACCATCGGCTCTTTGGAATAGATGGGATAATTCGCTGCGGTAATGTTTTTGCAGCCTGCTTCCAGTGCGTTGTATACGGCATTTACCACGGTGTCATTACAACCTTGTACGCTCCATGTTCCTCCATCATCTTCCACGAGCACCCATATGAGAAATTGGGTGGCCACAAAAACATCGCCTTCGGCCTGCGTGAGCACGCCAACAGAACCGTGCCCGTTATTAAAGTCGGCGTCGGGTGTATAGCCTGACGGCAAATTGATATTCAGGTTTGCCAGTACGGTTTTCGCGTCCACATTGGGATAGGAATGAGAAACAAGCCAGCGTATTTTTGCCATTGTGTCGTCGCTTATCGTTTTATCTTCGCGCAATCCGTAATATGGATGCCCCTGCATAAACTCGCCCTCGACATAAGCTTCACCCAAATGCGCGCAATAGGCCGGGACTTCAACCGAGCCGTCAAGGTAGGACGGTGTTGAACTGCCAGAACCGGGTTTGGAAACCTGCTGGATCATATGCAGGCTGGTAAAGGATCCATTCTCATCATAGAACACCACGCCCTTTCGGGTAGCATAATAATATGTTTCCGTGATCGAGGACTGCGTCTCGGAGGTTTTGCTGAGGCTTTCTCCCGCGACGACTTTCCGGTACTGAACCGTGCTGTCCCCCGTCCACGGTGCGGCAACGGCATCTTCCACAATCGCGTAATAGAAAGTTTTTCCGAGGTCGCCGCTTTTGTAGGTAATTTCGTCAAAAAGAATCGTGCCGTCGCTCTGGGCGGAACCGCTTGCCGCCTTGGTGGTTTTGGCGAAGGTTCCGTTTCCTGCTTCGTATTCAGGTTGTGTAATCTGATACACCGAGAAGGTGAACTGATCGTCAGCGAAGGAAGCGTTGGCGGTTTTTACGCCGGTGAACTGAACCGAAGCGTAGGTGTTCGTAAACGTCAGGTGACCGTAATAGTTATTGCCCGGTGTGCAGTTGTGCTGCTCGTTGCCCTTGCTTTCTGTCGAATTCGCCACGGTGCCCAGGGTCGTGTAATTTTTGCATACGATATCCCCGTTTACATTTTTGCCGTCAAACAGGCTGAAATTGGTGTACGGAGCCAGGATGCAGCCAATGGACTGTGCTCTTTGCGTGATGCTTGCCAGGTTCTCGTTCGGGAAATTCAGGATGATCCGATCGCTGAAGTTGCTGGCGAGAGCATACTGGGTGCCGGGTTGCTGTGTTCCGTTTACATAAATGCCCGTATTGCCGGTGGGCGAAAGAGTAGTGGTACCCGCGGCATTCAGGAAGTTGACCACAATTCGTCCGTAAAATTTATCCGGGAAATGATAATCAATGTTTAAGTAGTTGCCGCCGTGGTTTGCCAAGGGGAAATTGACCACGACCGTGTCGATTTTTGACCAGGCGGCGGGGGTTTTTCCCTGCGCGGTGGCCAATGCGGCGGGATTAATCGTGTATTTCGTGCCTGCGGCTACCCCTGTCTGCGTCGCGTCGAGCACCAGCGTCCGGTCGCCGCCCACCGCGTTTTTGTAACTCTGGCTCAAAGCTTTCAAAGAAGTTTCGGCATCGCCGAAAAATTTGTTCAGCGTGGCGTCTGCTACCGACCTGTTTGCCTTGATCCAGGCGGTGCTGCGCGCAGGACTCGAACCAAACCCAAGTCCGCTTGCGACGCTCTCTTGTTGTGTCGCGACATACGTAAACCACGGATTGGTCGTGTCAGCGGGAAGATATTCCCAGACAAAAGGCTCTGAACCGCTTAATATCCACGATATCGTTGAACTTTGCGATACGTTGGCCGTTCCGCCAACGCAACTGAGCCCTCTTTCCAGATTCACATTTCCCTTGACGAGGAATCTGGGGCTGTAGGCTCTGAGCGGCCACGCATAGAAGTTCCACGCGCGGTTGGGGATTCCGACGGCATAGCCAACCTGCTTGCTGACAGAATAGGCCTTTTCTGTAAAGTTTCCCTTCACGGCCACGCCGCCCTCGCAGTCAGAGTCGCCGACGAGCATGTTTCCGAGAGAGAACACACCGTAGTAGTTTGCCGAGCCGAAGGGATGGTTCAGGCTGGGTTCTTCCCACGCGTAGGCGTCATGCTCCGGATAATTCACGAGGTAAAGAAGCTTGGTGACATTCGGAGTGACATTTGTATTTTTATCCTCTTTTACATGGATCGGGATAATCTGCGCCGGGGTTTCGCTTGACCACCCGGCTCCGCCGGTCGAGGTCTCTTCAACCTTGAAGTAATATGTACCGACGGAGAGAGCCTTGCGGATCACAAGTGTAAACGGGTAATCCTTCGGGCCGATGACATCGGTCGTTACGCTGGCCGTGCCTGTAATCGGGGCGCCGGCCGTGTAGGGCGTTCCTTTGTCGTCCGCCACCTGCGTCATTGTAAAGGTAAACTCTACGCCCGCAGGGGCATTGGCTCCCTTTACAGATTTTGTGCCGCATAGTGTGACTACGGGCGGATCATCCTCTTCCGCAAATGTGGTGAACGGGATCAACACGAGCAGTGCGCTCATCAGCACTAACAGAATAGAGAGAAACGACCGCCCTTTGCGGAAAGAGCGGCTTTGAGTGGACATGCTCCCCGTTGGTATGGGGTTTGGTGGGGCGAATTTTTGTCTTTTCATAGTGAGTACTCCTTTTGGGTCATTTTTTTGTTTATTTTTCTAGGGAGAACCTCGTATGGCAATTATATTATAATGTGTAAGAAAAGTCAAATTGTTTTCCCATAAATTTGTAAAATAAATATAGAAAAATATAGCATTAATTCACGACGTAAAAGGATTTCTAAATGGTAAAATCTGTAAAACAAAAAGCGGAAAAATCTCTTTTTATAATCAAAGAAATCCCATGTTATCTGTCTGGCAATAACCCCATTTTTATTCGATATCTGTCCTTAAAAAGACAAGCCATGGAAGTCTATATCGACCCGGATGACCCGGAAAAATACGCTATGCCGCTGGACAAAATGGACGACTGACGTATGTTTACGCGAACACGTGTCCGGCCTTTTATCGTGGCAGCCCCTGACAGGGAGAGCGAAGGTGGAGTTACACGACAGATTACCGGACAGGTCGAATACACGCCGATAAAAAAATTTCAAATGATTGATTATCCGAAAAATATTCGCATATTTATGGAGAGTCTTATAAAGACTGCGCAATTTTCCTTTTTCTTCGTTTTTAGCGAACAAAGTAGATATAACAGGAAAAAGGAACGAATCGAAGGAAAATGAACAGGGGGAATGGTGGAACAATGCAACTGGCAAACTGGTTTTTGCTTTTGGGCGGACTGGGGATGTTCCTATACGGAATGAACGTAATGGGTGAAGGGTTGGAACTGGCGGCGGGCTCGCGGCTGCGGCTGCTGATGGAAAAGCTGACACGGAACAAAATTCGCGGCATGCTGGTAGGCGCCGGTGCAACGGGAATCATACAATCCTCTTCAGCCACGACCGTCATGGTGGTGGGCTTTGTCAATGCGGGCATGATGACCCTCTATCAGGCGGTGGGCGTTATCATGGGCGCCAACATCGGTACCACCGTCACCGGCATTATGATTTCGGTTAAGGTTGACGCAATTGCGCCAGTGATCCTGTTTGTCGGCGTAGGGCTGGTCATGGTTAAAACGCTCAATAAAATCAGACATTATGCGCAGATCATGATTGGCTTCGGCCTGCTTTTCATGGGGCTGACGCTCATGAAGGACGCGATGGAGCCTCTCTCCGCCGACCCGGCCTTCAGTGCCCTTCTCGGACAATTTTCCAATCCCTTTTTAGCGGTTCTGATCGGCGCCGCCGTCACCGGCGTCATTCAGTCGTCCTCCGCTTCGGTGGGCATTTTACAGGCGTTGTCTTTGCAGGGCGGACTCCCGCTGGGCACATCCGTGTTCATCCTGTTCGGGCAAAATATCGGCACCTGTGTGACGGCGCTGCTTTCCTCGATCGGGACAGGCAAAACCGCCCGCCGCGCTGCCATTGTACACCTGCTGTTTAACGTGATCGGCACGGTGATCTTCATGGTGCTCATTCTGGTGCCGCGGGCGTTCGGGATTCCCACGCTGGTTGAGCTTGTGGAGCGTTTCCTGCCCGGCGGAACCTGGAACGCGGACGCAACGGTGTTTACCCCCGGAATGGAAATGGCGCAGATCGCCGCCGTCCACGTCATTTTTAATGTGGTCTGTACCGCAGTTATGCTGCCCTTCAGCAACTGGCTCGTTAAGATATCCATGTTGATCGTGCCCGGTGAAAACAAGCCTGAGGTCAAGCCGGTCAAATTGGAGTACCCCGGCCGCACGGCCAATCAAGCCGGCAAAATCGCCTTCTCCCACAGCGAAGCGGCGTATAAGTAGCGTGAAAGCAGCCCTGCTAACCATCGGTCAGCGGGGCTGCTCCAAGTTTTTGGGAATGGTCTGGGTATAAAGTTGACAGTATATTTGTAAATGTATATAATATTATGTGAAGACAGGCGCGTCGTTTTGTCAATGTAGAAAGGAAATTCAATTATGGATCGGCTTACCATCCTCCGTATGATCATGTTTGCGTTTTGTTTCTTGTTTTCGATTTACAGTCTGGTTGTGGGCGTTCTCTGTCTGATCGGCCGGAAACCTTCCTGGGTCTTACGCGATAAGCTCAAGCAGGAAAGCCTGATCGGGGGGGACATAAAAAAGGTTACGCGCCGGTTTGCTATTGGATCAATCCTTGAAGGGCTGATCTTTGGTTTGCTGCATGGTTTCATAATAATTTACACTTTTGCCAAGTACAATCATTGGGCGCTGGCAGACAAGTTGGGTAAATACCTCGAAGTACCGCTTCCACCATATCTTTTCCTGCCAATACTGTTTCTGTTTATAGGGTATTTTCTGTTCGCAATCTATGGCCATCAGTAAAAACGTCCCTCCAAAGTAGCGTTGACCGTCCTCGCCGCGATCTATTTCAACCTCCCGCGCGACCCTGCCCCCCCGCCAGCTCCCCTGAGACTATGAGTTGATCCTTCCTCCGACAAGGCGGTCATCACCGTGACGCTGTCCAACGGCAAAGTACCAGCAGCCTGCCCTAACCAACAAGGTTCCGAGAATTTTTGATCCGGAAATTTACATTTCCCCGGAAAAAAGCCTCCCGTCGCGTACTGCGATGGGAGGCGCATTTTATGGTCGATCCTTTTTGTGGGGCGCTGCGCAGCCGGAGGCATGGGGGCAGTTCCCCGAGCAGCCGTCGCAGGACACACATTTTCCCTTCCGCCGGTCGCGGATGAGCGTTGCCGCAATCGCGGCGACGACGCAAAGGACAATGAGGGCGACCAGAATGGTTCCGAGGTTTTCAGTGATCCAGTGTATCATTAGGGAGACCTCCTTTTATGGAGATTACGCCCGCGCGCTCAGGGCGTTCTTTTTGCCCGGGTGGAAGAGCAGGTACAGGAAGAGGGCAACGAGCGCCAAAGCCACACCGGATGCAATGCTGAACTGTCCGGTGAAGAGCATACCGATCTGGTAGACGCACAGGGACACCGCATAGGCGAACACGGTCTGATACCCGACGGCGATCCAGAACCATTTTGCGCTGTTCATCTCGCGCCGGAT
The DNA here is from genome assembly GCA_031551875.1 of Oscillospiraceae bacterium. Taxonomy (GTDB): domain Bacteria; phylum Bacillota; class Clostridia; order Oscillospirales; family Acutalibacteraceae; genus JAVBNA01. The sequence continues at coordinate 85,986 of JAVBNA010000007.1, forward strand.
CGCGCCCATCGCCGCGAAGCAGGGGGCGCACAGCAGGTTAAACACCAGGAAGGAGTAGGCCGACAGTGCGGTGAAGCTTCCGGCGAGCGCGCTCCAGATTTCCGCGCCGTTCTCCGACACGCCGGGGGCGCTGAACAAAACGCCGAAGGTGCTCACGACATTTTCCTTCGCAACCAGTCCCGTGATCGCCGCGACGGCAGATTGCCAGTCGCCCCAGCCAAGCGGCGCAAAAATCCACGAGACCCAGGAGCCGGCCTGCGCCAAAAGGCTGTCTTGCATGCCGACCATTCCGAACGCGCCGTCCCCCCAGCCGAAATTGGAGGCAAACCAGATAAGAACCGAGGAGAGCAGGATGACGGTGCCGGCTTTTTTGATGAATGACCAGCCGCGCTCCCACATGCTCCGCAGAACGTTGACAACCGTCGGCCAGTGGTAGGCGGGCAGCTCCATGACAAAGGGGGAGGCGTCGCCCGCGAAGAGCTTGGTTTTCTTGAGGATGATGCCCGTGCAGAGGATGGCGGCGATGCCGATGAAGTAGGCGCTGGGTGCGACCCACCACGCGCCGCCGAACAGCGCGCCCGCGATCAGGGCGATGATGGGCAGCTTCGCGCCGCAGGGGATGAAGGTGGTGGTCATGATGGTCATTTTGCGGTCGCGGTCGTTTTCAATGGTGCGCGAGGCCATGATGCCGGGCACGCCGCAGCCGGTGCCGATCAAGATGGGGATAAAGGATTTGCCAGACAGGCCGAAGCGGCGGAAAATCCGATCCATGATAAAGGCGATGCGCGCCATGTAGCCGCAGCTTTCTAGAAAGGCGAGGAAGAGGAAGAGGATGAGCATTTGCGGCACAAACCCGAGCACCGCACCTACGCCCGCCACAATGCCGTTCAGAATGAGCCCCTGAAGCCAGTCGGCGCAGTTGATGCGGTTCAATAAGGATTCCAGCATGGCCGGGACGCCGGGCACCCACACGCCGTAGCCGGCGGGATCGGGCTCAGGCATATGGAGGGCTGCGGCAAAGTCGGTGGCAGTTACGGCATGGGTTTCGGTTACGCGGCCGTCCTCGTCGGTGACCTTCGCCGTCGCCTGTACTCCTGCCATAGAGGCTTTGGCGGAAAAGTCGTCAATGACCGACTGCTCCGGCTCGTCGGCTTCGAGCGCCCCGCGGATTGCGGCAGTATCCACATCCGCCTCTTCAGCGGCAGTGAGATAGCTTTCGATTTTATGCTGCGCGAGGTCGTATTCCCCGGCTTTTTCCTCATATTCGGCGGTGCCGATGCCGAACAGGTGCCAGCCGTCTCCGAACACGCCGTCGTTGGCCCAGTCGGTGGCCAGTCCGCCCACCGTTGAGACCGAGATGTAGTAGACCAGGAACATGACCACCGCAAAAATCGGCAGCGCCAGGAACCGGTTGGTGACCACCCTGTCTATTTTGTCCGAGGCCGAGAGCTTGCCCCTGTTCTTGATTTTGACACAGCCCCTGATGATCGAGTCTATGTAGGTATAGCGTTCGGAGGTGACGATGCTTTCGCTGTCGTCGTCCAGCTCCTGTTCACACGCTTCAATGTCCTTCTCAATGTGGCTGAGCTGCGCCTCGGTCAGCTTGAGTTTTTCCGCGATTTTCCCGTCGCGCTCGAACAGCTTCACCGCGTACCAGCGCTGCTGCTCCTCAGGAAGATGGTGCAGCACCGCCTCCTCAATGTGCGCGAGCACATGCTCTACGGGCCCGGAGAAGCCGTGCTGGGGAAGGGTTCTAGAACCGCCCGCCGCCTCGATAGCCGCGTCGGCGACCTCCAGAAGGCCGGTACCCTTGAGCGCCGAAATCTCTACAACCTTGCAGCCCAGCTCCTTCGCAAGCTGGTCGGTGTGTATGATGTCGCCGCTTTTTGTCACCACATCCATCATGTTGATCGCGACGACCACCGGAATGCCCAGCTCGACAAGCTGGGTGGTCAGGAAGAGGTTGCGCTCCAGGTTTGTGCCGTCGATGATGTTGAGAATCGCTTCGGGCCGCTCGTCAAGCAGGTAGTTCCGGGAGACGACCTCCTCAAGGGTGTAAGGCGACAGCGAGTAGATGCCCGGCAGATCGGTGACCACGACGTCCCGGCCGCCTTTGAGTTTTCCTTCTTTTTTCTCCACCGTGACGCCCGGCCAGTTTCCGACAAACTGATTGGAACCGGTCAGCGCGTTGAACAGGGTTGTTTTGCCGCAGTTGGGGTTGCCGGCGAGTGCGATTTTAATCGGCATGTTTGATCCTCCTCATGCATTTCCTGTGAGTTAGTTTAAGCTAACGATACGTCCGTAAAAAGCGGAGCGTGCACTCCGTTTTACGATTTTTCCGGGCAGGGCTCCCGCGTTATGTTGACTCCACTTCAATGAGCTCGGCGTCGGCCTTGCGCAGGGAGAGCTCATATCCCCGCACGGTCACCTCAATCGGGTCTCCCAGCGGCGCGACCTTGCGTACAATGATCTCCGCGCCCTTGGTGATGCCCATTTCCATGATGCGGCGTTTGATGGGGCCTTCCCCGCCGATCTTCATGACCGTGACGGTTTGGCCGGGTTTTACGAGTTTCAGAGTGGTTTGCATACTCCTGCTCCTTTCACGGCTTGTGTTCCTCACGCGACAGCTTTATGACGGAGGAAGTCTCTATGTGGTAAGCGTAGGCTAACTTGACGGGGAAAATTGAGTTAGCACATACTAACTACTGTTTAGCATAACAAACTCTGCGCGGGATGTCAAGTGTTTTTCCGAATTTTCTCACACAGGAAAGCGGCCCATTGATCACAAAGCAATCGTGGTCAATGGGCCGCATCAGGTCAGAAAACTTCCGCGCCGCCGAAAATGCAGGTGGCGTTCAGATGTACGGCGGGCACGTCGGCCGCGGCCGGGTTGATGTGCTTATTGGAGAGGCCGCCGAAGAGGTGGGTGCCGTCTGTGACCAGCTTGCAGTTCTCAGGCAGGTACAGCTGGATACCACCGAAGATGCTGGTGGCATCGATGTAGACGTTTTCCTCAAGCAGTGCGCCGCGCAGGTCGAGTTCAATGCCGCCGAAGATCGCGGTCAGCGTGCCGCCGCCATAGGGCTCGCCCGCCGGACGAACATTCTGGCCGGAAAAAATGGCGGAAACGTCCGGCCGCACATTTTGCGATTTGCAGTCCGGCGCGGTGTGTACAGGCGGCTTCCAGTCGCGGTTGCGGAAGGGGCGCTTGAAGAGGATGCCCAGGCCGATGACAATCAGGACAACCGGGCCGATCCAGGCGGGCGTGATCGCAGGCACATAATACTGAAGCAGGAGTATTGTGCCGACGCCCAGGCCGATTCCGTTGCCGATATTGAAGCCGATCTGTACAATCGAGATCGAGCAGGGGACAAGGATGAACAGCGTCCACCAGCCGGGGAAGAACAGGGAAAAGTTCAGAAGGTCGAGCTGGTTGAGGATCAAAAGCACGCCGGCAGCCAGAAAACACAGCCCCCATAGCCATTTGCCTAAAATCGAGCGCATGAGAATCCCTCCTGTATGTTTTTTGAGTATTTTTAATTATATCAGTGTTGGGGAAAAAAGAAAAGGGAGCGCGCGAATTAATTTTTCGCGCACTGACAAACAAGAACAAATATGGTATACTGAGCAAAATAAAAGTGAGGGGGGAGCCCTGTGAAGCGTCCCGCAAAAAAAACAATGATCAAGCTGCTGTACACGCTGATCATCGTGGTGGGGGCGGTGATGTACAGCACCATCAACACCTACAACTTTGAGCGGAGGGTGCGCGCGGTCGTCGCCTATCCCATTGACGACCTGATCCCGCTGATCCCGGCCTTTATCGTGCCCTATATATACTGGTTTGCTTACATCGCGCTGAGCATTGTGATCCTCTACCGCGCCGATGTGCCGCACTATTACCGGATGCTGCTGTCCTGCGGGCTGACCATGGCGGTCAGCTGCGCGGTGTTTCTGCTCTATCCGACCTACATCCCCCGCGGCGGGGTGCCGGGCACCGGCTTTTTCGACGCCTGTATCCGGCTTTTGTATCAGACCGATTCCCCCTGCAATTGTTTACCGAGCATCCATGTCGGCTACTCGGTGACACTGTGCTATCACCTGTTCCGCTACAAAAAGCACTCGTGGCGGTTCCACCTGTTTAATTTCGGCTCCTGCCTGCTCATCTGCGCCTCCACGCTGTTCACCAAGCAGCACTATATGCCCGACGTGGTGTGGGGCGCGGCGGTCGGGCTGTCTGTCTCGGTGCTGGTGGAGCTTGCGACGCGAGGGCTCAAGCGCACGAATTTGCAGCACCCGACAAATGCCGCGGAAAAACTGTAGTATAATGCTTTGAGAGGATGGGAAACCTATGAAAATAACACCAAACGCCCGCCCCGTGTCCGCGTCGCGGACCGAACAGGCACAAATCGTTCTCAGCTCGCATATCAATGGGAATAAAAGGCTGTTTGGCGGCCAGCTGCTCGTGTGGATCGACACGGTGGCGGCTGTGGTCGCCCGCCGTCACGCCCAAAAAGAGGTGACAACCGTAGCCATCGACAACCTGCACTTCCACGAGGGGGTCAAAACCGGCAGCACGGTTATCCTGTACGGCTGTGTGACCTGCACCGGGCGCACGTCGATGGAGATCCGGGTGGACACCTACCGGGAGCTGCTGACCGGCGAGCGCACCCTGGTCAACCGCGCCTATCTTGTGATGGTTGCCATCGATGAGGACGGACGTCCCACACCCGTGCCGAAGGTGATCCCCGAAACGCCGGAGGAGCGGGAGGAATTTGAAAAGGGACAGCGCCGTCAGGAGCTTCGAAAGAGCCGCCGCAGCGAAGGGTATTAAAACGAAACTGCGCGGCGGCTTCCAGACACGTCCAAAGGAGAGAAAGTATGTTTACAAGTATTCTTCCTGAACGTTACCGGCTTGCCCTGCGCATCAACGTCCGCAAAAACAGAAAACAGCGCTTTGAGATCAAAACCGCGCCGATTTTCGCGCTGTTTGGCCTGATGATTCTTTTCGCGCTGCTGCGGCTGCTGTGGCCGGACAAGGCGGGCGCTTTATTCGGCCTGGGAGCCGAGGGGATCTATCTGCTGTGTTTTTTGCTGGGGCTCTGTTTCGCCCTGCACCTGTTTTTGCGGTTTATGGCCCGCCGGATGCTGACCGGCTGCGCGAGCGCCTCGTGTGCGCCGCGCTATCTGGGGCGCCGCCCCTTCTACCTGATCAGGCTGACGCCTACACTCGCGGTGGAACTGCCGCTGGCCGTGCTGGCCGCCGTATGTTCGGGCACCTTCTTTTCAATCAGCTATGTGGTGCTCGCGGTGCACACGCTCTTTTGCTGGGAGGATTTTTATCTGGGGCTCAAGCTCTTCACCTTCCCGAGCACGTCGCTCATCGAAGAGGGCTGCGAAGCGGTGAAGGTGTATGTGGAAACCGACGAAGGGCTTCTGCCTGACGAGGAGTAAAATATAGTTCATCGACTAAAAGAATGAGAAAAAGCCAGACTTTGCGGCAAGTCTGGCTTTTTCTCATTAGCTTGAGGGGTACATTGAGGAGGGTAGAACAACGTACTCACGGCCGGTGCGGCTCCGGCTCTATCGGAGTACACTCCTATTATATGCGATCGGTTGCCTGAGAATGTTACGCCTCTGTGAATATTTGTTTAACCTTTCGGAAACGCCGTATAAACAGGAAATAAAAGGAAATCAAAACAAATGTTTGCAATTTGACCGTGTGTTTGGTATAATGTAGTCATGGAAGAAACAATATAATCCTGTCCGCGTCGGCGTAACAAAGAAAGGGGATGGCCATGGGTACTTTAAACACCAGTCAGATTCAGATTTTAAACTTCATTCGGGAACGGATTCAGGATGGGGTGCCGCCCACTGTGCGTGAAATCTGCGCGGCAACGGGTCTCAAGTCTACCTCGACCGTCCATGCCCATCTGCGTGTTCTGGAATATGAGGGCTTCATCAACCGCGGCGCCGGGCTCAACCGCTCGATCCAGCTGGCGGGGGAAAAGACCGTCCAGGTGCCGGTGATCGGGCGGGTGACCGCCGGACAGCCCATTTTGGCGGTCGAGGAGGTCGTGGGCTATGTGTCCCTGTCGGGCGACCGGTTTGCCGGCCGCGAGCTGTTTGCGCTGCGCGTGGTGGGCGACAGCATGGTGAACGCCGGGATTCTCGACGGCGACTTCGTGATCAGTGAAAAGACGCCCACGGCGACCAACGGCGAGATCGTCGTTGCGATGATCGACGACGAGGCGACGGTCAAGCGCATCTATAAGGAAAACGGCGGATACCGGCTTCAGCCGGAAAACGATCAATATGAGCCCATCCTGACCGACCATGTGACGGTGCTGGGGCGGGCGGTGGCCAACATCCGATACTTTTAAGTCTGTATTACCGGCGGAAGGGAGGGAGAACGCCGCGATGAGATATATGGATAAGACGAGCATGGGACTGGAGCACTATTTTTCCGACATTTCGCCGGTGGTTTCCCTGCTCAGTGAGTTTTCCGCCGAGGACACGCTCGGCATCCTGGTCGAGCGTCCCGCGCGGGAGCAGAACGAGGTTTGCCGGGCGCTGTTTGAGGCGCTGGAGGCACTGGTACAGTCCGACTTTGCCCACAAGGATTTGATCCCCGCAAACGTGCGGCGGTTGGCGGACAGCCTGATCGCGCCCGACGCCTATTCGATCGAGCGGCTGCTGCCGGTGTTCGGCTGGCTGGAAAAGCTGCACATTCACAATGAACAGAGCCGGGTTCAGTGGATTTCCGGTCTGCGCGACTGTGCGGCGCAGACCGACACACTGACCGCGGCGCTCATACAAAATCTGCCGCAGATTGAATCACAGCGCGTGTCGGTCGTCCGGGAGGACGGCGGCCTGCGCATCGGCCTGCCCGAAAAGCTGTGGGGGCGGATCAGCCTGACGCTGCCCGACGCGCAGATGGAGGCAGACGTGCCCTTCCCGCTGTTCGGCTACTTATTTGTGCTGGAGGCCAGCGTGGAGGAGGAGCGCTGCCGTGTGGTGCTGCTCCTCGACTTGGAGTTCTCCGACACGCCCTATCAGGAGCGGCTGCTGTCGGACGAAAACTGGCTGGAATTTGAGGTGACCTGCGGTGTGCCGCAGGTCAATGCGGTGCTTTACGACTACACTGCGCGGGCACTCGCGGGCGGGCATGGACACCCGCAGACCATGGAGATTTGCTGTGAGGCGCTGAGCACCAAAGGAGAGGTGCTTGGCCGCAACGTGCTGAGCACGGAGGAACACCGGCTGCTGTTGCTGGCGCAGCTCTTTTGCGCGGCGGCCAGGCTCAACCGGCGCAGGCCGGGAGAGACCTTTGAATGGAACGTAGCGCTGCTTGAAAACCGGTATGCCCTGTCGGGGGTGACCGGTTTTCTGGAAAAACAGGAGGGTCCGGGCAGACGGCTGTCCGAGCTGTTGCGTATGGCGTCGGACGCCTATGAAGAGGGTCAGAATGAACTGACCATGCGCACGCTGACCGCCTTTGCGCGGGAATACGGCGCGATTCCCAAAAGCCTTGGGGGATGCGCCTTTGCCGCCACGATGGTGAGTGAATTCGCCGCCGTGTCACAGGGCTATGTCGGCGTGTGCTCCGAGCAGGAGGCGCGCGGCGCGGTCATGGCCACGGTGGCCGGGTATCTGGAGGAGACGCTTTCCCACCTGGGCTTTACCGGCGCACTACCCCATTTTGCCCGGCGCTTCGGGCACAGTGCGCACTACCTGTCCTTTGTGCAGGGGGGCGACCTGCGTATCAGTGAGTGCGGTGATCTGGAGCTGCCGCTGTCGCTTTCGGCGGCGCGCGTGCCGCTGGGGACGCTGCAAAAAATCGGAGAAGAAGAAAACTTTGGCCGTTTTTTCGCGGAGGATTTCAAGGACATTGGCCGGACCGCCGATTTTGCGAGACTCGCCACCGAGGATGACGCCGGACGGGCGGTTTTTCAGGTGGATTTTCACGACCCGTCGCGCCCTGTGCCCGACGCCGAGAGGCTGGTCAAGCAGCTGGAATACCACGTGCTGGTGGCCGACTGCGCGCTCAAGGATCAGCCGATCGACAAAGCCTACCTTTCCACCCTGCGCCGCATGCTGGGCCGCAGGAGAGCCTTCCGCCGCATGGTGGTGCCGCTGCTGTTCAGCGTGGTCGCGTCGGTCGGCGCGGCGGCCTTCTGGCTCGTGGACAACGTCTTTGACCAGAATTACACCAAGCTGACCCTGTCGGGCTTTGGCGCGTTGGCGCTGATTGCCGGCGTGGTTGCCCTGCTGTTTACCTACTGGAAGCACATCCGCTCCATCTGGGCGCAGTGATAATTCGAAAAATGACAATTTTATTACAAATGATTACAATGCGCTCCATTTTGTTGTCAGGAAGATTTTTCTCTGCTATGATGTGGCTACAGGCGAAAAATTCACCCGACAGGGAGGAGCGACGACAATGAAAAGAAATGCGTTTATTTTAATTTTTGCCCTGCTTATGCTGTTATCCGCGTGCACCCCCCCGGCTGCGACCCCGAGTGACCCCGCCGCCCCCCAAAGCGGCGCCGGGAAACCGGCGGAGACCTCTGAAACGGAGAGAGAAACGCCGCCCGTTCAGACGCCCGCCAAGGACGAGGTGGTCAATGCGTATGAAAAGGCCACGGAAGTGATGACGTGGTTTGAGCTGGGCGCAGGAAGCATGGAGGACATAAACTACGAGGTCACAAAGGAAGTGGACGAGAAAAGCTACTGCCCGGTCGAGCATGAGGATTTCTCGACCCTGGCCGAGTTTGACGACTATCTTCGTGCGATGTTTTCAGAAGGGCTTGTCACCGAGCTGCTTGACCGGGGCCAATTCAGGGACATAGACGGGAAGCTTTATGTTTTAAGCGCCGACCGGGGTTCGGATATATTTATCTCTGACGAAAGAAGTTATGAGCTGATTCCCGAAAGCGGCACAAAGTTCATCCTGCGCGTGACCTACGGGGTTTATGCGGAGGATGACGAAGGCGGGCCGACAGAGAGCATCGGACAGGAAGAAAGCACCGACGCGGTGTACGAATATGTGGACGGAAAATGGGTGTTCACCCAGTATACCTATATTGGATAACGCGGATCATCGACAGAAAAGCCCCGGACAAAAGTCCGGGGCTTTTCTGTGCGGCCTTATGATATCCATTGGGTTGCTTTTTCGCGCGAATGTGGTATAGTTGACTTCAACAAGAAACTCAAAAGGGGGCGGCGCGGTGACACAGGAGGAGCGGTTTATGCGCGAGGCGATTGCGCTGGCTTTGGTTGCGGCCGATGAGGGAGAGGTGCCGGTGGGCGCGGTGGTTGTGCGGGACGGCGTAGTTATTGGCCGCGGGCGCAACCGGAGGGAAAAAGCAAAAAACGCCCTGTGCCACGCCGAACTGGAGGCGGTTCACGAAGCGTGCGGGGCGCTTCACGGCTGGCGTCTGTGGCAGTGTGAGCTATATGTCACGCTTGAGCCCTGCCCCATGTGCGCCGGCGCGATCATAAACGCCCGCATTCCCCGTGTGGTCATCGGGGCGATGGACCCCAAGGCGGGTTCGTGCGGCTCGGTCACCGACCTGTTTGCCCTGCCCTACAACCATCGTCCGGAGGTTGTGACCGGGGTGCTCTCAGAGGAATGCGCGGGTGTGCTCACCGCTTTTTTCAGGACGCTGCGTGAAAAAAAGCAGGCGGAACCCCGTCTGAGTGAGCCGCCGCCCTGGAAGAGGGAAAGAGGTTAAAGTGACTTTGGCGAAAAAAGCGGGCGCTTTTCAGTCGGAATGCACAAATTCTTCTTGGCACAGTGTCAAGATTTGGATTGCACAAGGCGAACAAAGATGATATAATTAATAAGGTAAGAATATACGAATTATGGTAAGGAGTGGGGAAACCCGCTCCTTACTCATTGTAAAGGGAGAAGACAGCATGGGGAAAAAGCACGGCGGCAATACGGTTCAGGCGGTGCGCGCTCTGGCAGAGCCGATTGCACAGTCACTGGGGCTGAGCATCTGGGACGTGGCCTTTCTCAAGGAGGGCGCGACGTGGTATCTGCGCATTTTCATTGACAAGGAGGGCGGCGTGTCCCTGACCGATTGTGAGAACATGAGCCGGGCGATCGACGGGCCACTGGACGAGCGCGACCCGATCGAACAATCCTACTGTCTGGAGGTGTGCTCGCCGGGCCTGGAGCGCGAGCTTAAGACGCGCGCCCATTTTGAGGCGTGTATGGGGATGCCGGTGGCGGTTCACTTCTTTGCCCCGCTGGAAAACGGAGAAAAGCAGGCCGCGGGGACACTCAGTGCATATGACGCCGACGGCACGGTTACGCTCAGCACGGCGCAGGGACAACTGAGCTTTAACAAAAAGGCATGTACCAAGATTACCCTGGATGATTTTGACGAGGGAGGACAGGAAGATGAATAACGCAGATTTTTTTGAAGCGCTGCAGCTTTTTGAGAAGGAGCGTGGCATTCCGGTCGAATACATGGTGGAGAAAATACAGGCGGCCATTATCGTCGCCGTCAAACGCAATTACAGCGGCAATGAGGATATGCTGGTCAACATTGACCCCAAGAAGGGGCTGTTCGAGGTTTTCCTGCGCAAGGAAGTGGTAGACGAAATGCCCGACCAGGCGGAATTTGACAACGCCAAGACCGAGCCCAAGCTGGTGACCGACCGCTTCATGCTCCTTGAGGATGCGCGGGGTATCGACGCGACGGTGGGTATTGGGGACAAGGTCAACATAAAGCTTGACACAAAGGACTTCGGACGTATCGCCGCCCAGACCGCCAAACACGTCATCCGGCAGGGCATCCGCGAGGTGGAACGCAGCCAGGTGATGAAGGAGTTCCAGTCGCGCCATCAGGAACTGGTCAGCGCGCGGGTCGAGCGTGTCGACCCCAAGACGGGGGCGGCCACGCTGATCATCGGCAAGGCGGAGGCCGTGCTGCCCAAGTCGGAGCAGGTGGGCGATGAGCGGCTGTCTGAAGGCAGCTTTATCAAAGTATACATCGTGGACGTCAAGGAGACCGAGAAGGGCCCCAAGGCGACCATTTCCCGGACTCATCCGGGTCTCGTCAAGCGGCTGTTTGAGGCCGAGGTGCCCGAGATTTTCGAGGGCATCGTGGAGATCAAGGCGGTGTCCCGCGAGGCGGGCAGCCGCACCAAGCTCGCCGTGTGGTCGAGCGACCCCAACGTTGACGCCGTCGGCGCCTGTATCGGCCAGAAGGGCCAGCGGGTCAGCCAGATTGTCGATGAGCTGGGCGGGGAGAAGATCGACATCGTCGAGTACAGCGACGAGCCAGAGAAGTTCATCGCGGCCGCCCTTTCGCCCGCCGACGTTGTGTCGGTGGAGGTGGAGGCGGACGGCTCTCACGCCTGTAAGGTTAGCGTTCCCGACGGGCAGCTTTCGCTGGCCATCGGCAACAAGGGGCAGAACGCGCGGCTGGCTGCGCGGCTGACCGGCTGGAAGATCGACATCCGCCCGGAATCGGGCTTTTTCGGAGAAGAAAGTTAGGCCATGACCCAGGCATAGGGGTCACGGGAATGAGGTGATGAGCGTATGCGGCAGAAGAAGGTTCCGCTGAGAATGTGTACCGGCTGCGGCGAGATGAAGCCCAAAAAGGAGCTGGTGCGCGTGGTCAAAGCGCCCGAAACAAAAGATGAGGCGGGCGAGGTGCTCGCGCAGGGCGGGGTTTCCCTCGACCTGACCGGCAAAGCGCCGGGGCGGGGCGCCTATGTTTGCAGAAGCTCAGACTGTCTGAAGGCGGCACGAAAGGCGCGGCGTTTTGAACGGGCGTTTTCCTGCAGGATTCCTGACGAGGTCTATGACCGGATGGAGGAGGAATTACGGAAAAATGAATAGCCGGATCTTGAGCCTTTTGGGGCTCGCACGCCGGGCGGGTAAGCTGGCCGCCGGGTTTGACGCCGCCGCAGACCGATTGAAGGACAACACCGCGCGGCTGGTCGTGCTGGCGAGCGATACGTCGGACAAAACGGCGAAAAGCATTGAATTTCTGGCGCAGGACGCAGGCCTGCCGGTCATCCGGATCGGGCACACCATGGAAGAGGCCGGCAACGCGGTCGGCCGGGGAAAAACCGGTGTGCTTGCGCTGACAGACAGCGGATTCGCGAAAAAGCTGCGCGCCCTCTCAGAGGGCGGGGCTGCGAATCCCACCGAGAAAGAGGAGGAATGACTATATGTTAATGAAATACAGGGTTCATGAGGTTGCCAAGGATTTTGACATCAACAGCAAAGAGGTCGTGGACACGGTCAAGAAGTATTTCCAGGAGACCAAGAAGCACATGACTGCGCTGACCGAGGAGGAGCTCAACGTCATCTTTGAGGCCTTTACCCAGAAGAATGAGCTGCCCGACTTTGAGGCCTATTTTGCCACCAACGCCCTGCGTGCGCAGGAGCAGACCGGCGAGGTGTTTGACGCGACGGCTGTGGCTCCCGAGGAGCCGGCGGAGATTCTCGAGGTCATTGAGGTTGTGCGTGAGCCTGAGCCGGCAAAACCGGCGCCTCAGGCGAAGCCGGCCGAGCAGAAGCCCGCCGCGCCCCAGAGACAGGGCCAGGCCCCGCAGGGCAAGGCCGGCAATCGCCCCCCGCAGCAGCAGCGCCCGCAGAATAGTCAGCCCCGTCCGCAGCAGCAGCCCGGCAGGGGCGCGCAGCAGCCGTCCCGTCCGGGACAGCAGCCCGCGAAGCCCCAGCTCACGCAGCAGCAGGACGTCAACCGTACCACCCGCCCGGCGCAGCGTATTGTGGACACCCGCACCACCAATGTCAACATTGACAAGTACAATGAGAAATATGACAAGCTGGCCAGCGAAAAGGTCAAGACCGACAACGTTGTGCAGAAGCAGAAGCTCAACCAGCGCTCCCAGCAGCGCCGCGGCCGTCCCATGAACTCCCGCCGCCGGGAAACCGAGCAGGAGCGTCTGCGCCGCATCCAGATGGAGCGCAAGAAGAAGCAGATGGTCATTTCCGTGCCCGAGGAGATCACGGTCGGACAGCTGGCCGCCCTGATGAAGGCGACGTCGGCCGAGGTGATCAAGAAGCTCATGCAGCTGGGCGTTATGGCCGGACAGAACGATGTGATTGACTTTGACACCGCCTCGCTTGTGGCGCTTGAGTTCCACGTCCGCGTGGAAAAAGAGGTCGTGGTGACCATCGAGGACAAAATCATTGACGACAGCGACGACGACGACACCAATCTTGTAGAGCGCGCGCCGGTCGTGGTGGTTATGGGACACGTCGACCACGGCAAGACCTCCCTGCTGGACACCATCCGCGAGGAGAATGTCACCGCGACCGAGTTCGGCGGCATCACCCAGCACATCGGCGCTTACCGCGTTTCGCTGGGCGGCAGGGAGATTACCTTCCTGGACACCCCCGGCCATGAGGCATTCACCACCATGCGTGCACGCGGCGCGCAAGTGACCGACATCGCGATCCTTGTGGTCGCCGCCGACGACGGCATCATGCCCCAGACGGTCGAGGCAATCAACCACGCCAAGGCGGCGGGCGTTTCCATCATCGTCGCCATCAACAAAATGGACAAGGAAGCGGCCAACCCCGACCGTGTCATGCAGCAGCTGACCGAATACGAGCTGGTGCCTGAGCAGTGGGGCGGCGACATTCCCTGTATCCCGGTGTCGGCGGTCAAAAAGACCGGCATTGAGGATCTCTTGGAAATGGTGCTGCTGACCGCCGACATGAAGGAGCTGCGTGCCAATCCCGCCCGCGCCGCCAAAGGCACGGTCGTGGAAGCGAAGCTCGACCGCGGCAGAGGTCCTGTGGCGACCGTGCTCGTGCAGAACGGCACGCTCCATCTGGGCGATCTTCTGGTGGCGGGCACAACGGTTGGTCACGTGCGCGCCATGACCAACCACCGCGGCGAAAAAGTAGAGGTGGCCGGGCCCAGCGTCCCGGTGGAGATCACCGGCCTCGACGAGGTGCCGATCGGCGGCGACATATTCAATGTCGTGTCCGACGAGCGTCTCGCGCGCGAGCTCGTAGAGCAGCGCAAGCACAGCCAGAAGGAGGAGGTTTTCTCGGCACAGACCAAGGTCACGCTCGACAACCTCTTCGACCAGATGCAGGAAGGGACGATGAAAGAACTCAAAATCGTCGTCAAGGCCGACGTGCAGGGCTCGGTCGAGGCGGTCAGGCAGTCGCTTGAAAAGCTGTCGGGCAGCGAGGTGCGCGTGCGCGTCATCCATGGCGGCGTGGGCGCGGTCAACGAGTCTGATGTCATGCTGGCCAACGCCTCTAACGCGATCATCGTCGGCTTCAATGTGCGTCCCGATCCCATCGTGATCGAGACCGCCGAGCGCGAGGGCGTCGACATGCGCCTGTACACGATCATCTATCAGTGCATCGAGGAGATCGAGTCGGCCATGAAGGGCATGCTTGCGCCCAAGTTCCGCGAGGTGCAGCTGGGTCGCGCCGAGTGCCGCGAGGTATATAAAATCACGAATGTTGGCATAATATCGGGAAGCTATGTGCAATCAGGCAAAATCACCCGTACCGCGCAGATCCGCGTTGTACGCGACGGTATCATCATCGCCGAGGACAAAATCGCTTCTCTGCGGCGGTTTAAGGACGATGTCAAAGAGGTTGCGAGCGGCTATGAGTGCGGCATCGGGCTGGAGAAGTTCAACGACCTGAAGTCGGGCGACATATTCGAAGCCTTTATCATCGAGGAATATCAGGACGTTTAGACGTCGGAGGAAAAAATCATGCCCAGTCATAAAATTGACCGTGCCACAGAGGACATCAAGCGCGAGCTGACCGATATCCTCCGCGGCCTCAAGGATCCCCGGGTGAAGGGGCTGCTCAGCGTAGTGCGCGTGGAGGTGACGCGCGACATGTCCTTTGCAACCGTGTATGTCAGCGCCATGGAGGGGCTGAGCGCCGCCAAGGAAGCCTGTAAGGGGCTTGAATCGGGCGGCGGCTATATCCGGCACGAGATTGCCTCGCGCCTGCGGCTGCGCCACGCCCCAAAATTTATCTTTAAGGCAAGCGATTCCATTGAATACAGTGCGGAAATTTCCAAAATCATAGAGGGACTGAAAGGTGACGAAGCGAATGAAGAAGATCTCCCTGGGTAATGCGGTAAAACTGCTGAGGGAACATGACAACATCCTGATACTGACCCACAACTGCCCCGACGGGGACACGCTGGGATCCGGCTTTGCGCTGTGCGGCGGCTTACAGTCGCTGGGCAAGAAGGCGCGCGTGGCCTGTGCGGATGAAATACCCCAAAAGTACAAATATCTGACCAAAGGCATAGAGGATCAGGGCTTCGCGCCCGGACTGACCGTGTCGGTGGATGTCGCCGACGCAAAGCTGCTCGGAGAGGGTCTGTCGCAGTACGCCGACCGGGTGGAGCTCTCCCTTGACCATCACAAGTCGAACACGCTGTTTGCCCAGCAGAACTATATTGATACGACGGCGGCGGCGACAGCGGAGATCATCTATGAAGTGCTGATCATGCTCGGCGTGACTTTTACTCAGAATATCGCCACCTGTATCTATACCGGCATCACAACCGATACAGGCTGCTTCAAATATTCCAACGTCACCCCAAAAACCCACCGGATTGCCGCGCTCATGATGGGGCTGGGCGTCAAGAGCGCCCAGATCAACCGCCAGATGTTCGACACCAAATCGCGGGCGCGCATGGAGGTTGAGCGGGAGGCGCTTGACAAGCTCGAGTATCATTTCGACGGCAAATGCGCGATCATCTCCATCACAAAGGATATGATCGAACGCGCGGGCGCCGATGAGGGCGACGTGGAAGGGCTTGCCTCGCTGCCCCGGCAGATCGAGGGGGTCAAGGTGGGGCTGACAATGCGCGAAAAGAGCGCCGAGGTCTGGAAGGTTTCGGCGCGCACCGGAAATGACGTTGACGCGTCGGCGCTTTGCGCCAAATTCGGCGGCGGCGGGCATAAGCAGGCGGCGGGCTGCACGATTGAGTCCGGGGCCGATCAAGCCCGGACGCAGATGCTTGAGGCGGTGCGTCAATTGCTCGGCGTATAAGGACATACCATGAACGGAATCATGATCATCGACAAACCGGCGGAATTCACCTCCTTTGACGTGGTGGCCGTGCTGCGGGGGCTGTGCAAAGAGCGCCGCATCGGGCATACCGGCACCCTCGACCCCATGGCGACCGGCGTGCTGCCGGTACTGCTGGGGCGGGCGACCCGCGCGATGGAGCTGCTTCCCGACCAGGACAAGGTTTACATAGCCTCCTTCGCACTGGGGCGGACAAGCGACACCGAGGACATCTGGGGCGACGTGCGCCCCGTGTCCGAGGCACCGGTGGAGCGTGCCGCGCTGGAAAAAGCGCTGGAGGCTTTTCGCGGGGAAATTAAGCAGATCCCGCCCATGTATTCGGCAATCAAGCAGGACGGACAGCGCCTGTATACGCTCGCACGTCAGGGCGTCATTGTCGAACGCGCCCCGCGCAAGGCGACCGTGCACGAGCTTACACTGCAGTCCTATGACGAGGGCGCGCGCACCGGCACACTCAAGCTGCACGTTTCCAAGGGCACCTATGTCCGCTCGATCATCAGCGGGCTGGGGGAGGCGCTTTCGGTCGGCGGCGTCATGACGGCGCTTCGGCGGATGGCTGCGTCGGGCTTCGCGCTCGAACGGGCGGTCACGCTGGACGAGGTGCGCAGGCATGCACAGGCGGACACGCTGTTTGACATCGTTCTGCCGGTGGAGGAGGCGTTTTTGCGCCTGTCCGCCGTGAGAATCAGCGAAAATCAGGCCACCCGCTTTACAAACGGCGGCGGGCTTGCGCTTGCTCGGGTCACTCTGCCCGGCGAGCCGCCGACAGACGGCGCGCGTTTTCGCGTGCGCGCCTCGTCGGGGCGATTTTTGGGGCTGGGACAGGTGTCCCTGGAAAAACAGGAGCTTTCAGTGCTGCGGCTCTTTGACGGAGGTGACCATGCATGAGACTGTACCGTGAAGGAGACAGGCCGCCTGACACGCCCTGCGCGATCGCGCTGGGCTGTTTTGACGGACTGCACCGCGGACACAGGGCGGTCATCAACCGTGCAGCGGAGGGAAAAGAGGCCGGTCTCACGCCCGCCGTGTTTACCTTTGAGAGCCACTCCATGAAAACGCTGGGCGGCGCGGCGGCCCCCGAGGTCATGACCTTTTCGGACAAGACCGCGATGCTGGAGCAGTGGGGCGTAGAGGCGCTTTTTCTTGAGCGGTTTGATACCGTGCAGGGTCTGTCGCCCGAAACCTTTGTGGAGGAGATTCTCCACAAAAAATACCAAGCCCGTCTGCTGTGCTGCGGCTTTAACTACCGCTTCGGCGCGCGGTCGGCGGGTAATGCGGACGACCTCGTGCGCCTGGGCGCGCGGCTTGGCATCGAGGTGGCGGTTTGCGGCGCGGTGACCGACGGAGGCCGGCCGATCAGCTCCACACGCATCCGCGAGGCCGTGCTTGCGGGGGACATGGAGGCGGCGGCGCGCCTGCTGGGGCGTCCCTTCCGGTATGACTTCCCCGTGATCAGGGGCAAGCAGGTCGGACGCCTGCTGGGCACACCCACACTGAACCAGCTGTTTGAGGGGGATTTCATCTTGCCCAAATTCGGCGTGTACGCCTCCTCTGTGACGCTTTCGGGGAAACGGCGTTATGCGGTGACCAACGTCGGCGTCCGTCCTACGGTGGGCTCGGAGGTGCCGCTGTCCGAAACGTGGATCCCCGGCTTTTCGGGCGATCTGTACGGGCATCCGGTGCAGGTGTCTCTTCATTGCTTTTTGCGCCCTGAGCAGAAGTTTCCCTCACTGGAGGAACTACGGGAGGCCATTTTGACCGACGGCGTACGGGCGCGGGAGATCGTGGAGAGCCTTTGCAAAAATCAATAAAAGGGCTGTGGAACTCCCACAGCCCTTTGTATCGTTCACCCCAGTTAAGGAGGGGATCAATTGACACTGTTTGAAAACAAACCGCCTCTGGAGCGCGCGGTTCTGGTCGCGCCCGACACGGGGGACTTTGACGCCGAGGTGTCGGCCGCCGAGCTGCGAGAGCTCGCGTACAGCGCGGGCGCGGAGGTTGTGGCGCTGATGATTCAGAAGCGTGAGCGCCTGGACACCGCCACCTGTATCGGTACGGGCAAGCTCAAGGAGCTTGCCGAATTTTGCGGGGACAATGAGATCAACCTGATCATCTTTGACGTCGAGCTCAGCCCCACACAGATTCGCAACGTGGAACGGGAAACCGGAGTCCGGACGATCGACCGCACTCAGCTCATTCTCGACATCTTCGCGTCGCGCGCCCATTCACGGGAGGGCAAGCTTCAGGTTGAGCTGGCACAGCTGCAATACGCGCTGCCGCGGTTGGGCGGACAGGGCGCCGTGCTGTCCCGTTTGGGCGGAGGCATTGGTACGCGCGGCCCGGGCGAAACCCAGCTGGAAACCGACCGCCGGCACATCCGCCGCCGTATCGACGCCATCCGGGCGGCGCTCGTGCGGGTGGAGCGGCACCGCAGTGAGCTGCGCCGCAGCCGCCGCAAGAAAGGCATTCCCACGGTGGCGATTGTGGGCTATACCAACGCCGGAAAGTCCACCCTGATGAACCTGCTGACCGAGGCGGGCGTGCTGGCGGAGGACCGTCTGTTCGCCACGCTTGACCCCACGGCGCGGGCGCTCAAGCTGCCCTGCGGGCGCACGGTTATGCTGATCGACACGGTTGGGCTGGTACGCCGTCTGCCCCACCATCTGGTCAAAGCCTTCCGATCGACGCTTGAGGAAGCGGCAACCGCCGATGTCATGCTCAATGTCTGTGACGCGTCCAGTGAGGACGCGGCCGAACACCTCCAGGTGACGCGCGATCTGCTGCGCAGCCTGGGCGGGGAGGAGCGTCCGGTGGTCACCGTGCTCAACAAGTGCGACCTGCTGGAGGGTGAGATTGATTTTTCGCTGCCGGAGGGGCCAGTGGTGCGCATTTCGGCCAGGGAAGGCACCGGGATTGAGGAGCTTCTGCGTGCGGTGGAGGAGGCGCTTCCGGTGCATTTGCGGACGGTTCAGGTGCTGCTGCCCTTTCACGAAGGCGCGCTGGCGGCGCAGCTGCGCAGTGAGGCCGAGGTGGGGGAGGAGGAGTACACCCCCGAAGGTCTGCGCATGGTGGTGACCGTGGACCCCGTGCTCGGCGACAGGGTTCAGCCGTATATTACGGAATCCGCTGAAATGACCGAATAAAAAGGAAAGCCGCCGGTTCAGTTTTGAACCGGCGGCTTTTTGCTCACTTAAATCGCTGCCGAACCTCCCGGAGCACGCCGCGCACGCGCACAATGCGCACGAGCAGGCGGATGCCCAAAAAGAAGATCAGCAGGGAGAGGGGGATCGCGATGAGATTGGCCCAAACCCTGTTCCACGCCTGATTGATCCCGCTGTCGATCAGTTCGCTCCGGATGCCGCTGAGCAGCGCGCGGGAGGCGTCACTGACGCCCGCAAAGGCGCTCACCAGCCCGATGCAGGAGGCGACAGCGGCAATGCCCGCGATCACGATCACAAGGCAGAGAAGGAAAATCGCGACATTTTTACGGTCGGATTTGAGGACGTTGTAGGCCACGCGGGTGGTCAGCTTCATGGGACGCGCGTCACCGCCCGCCGGAACAGGAGAGGGCGCGGATGCCGGCATCTCGGACAGAACCACGGCGTCGGACACCGGAACCAGTGCTTCCTCCGTGACCGTGGGCGTCGTCTCTTCCAGGAGAGGCGCGTCCTCGGGTGAGATGTTTTCCCCGCAGGCGTGGCAGTAGATGCTGCCGTTCAGATTTTCGGCGCCACATTGGTGACAGAACATAGACAGAAACCTCTCTGACGAACCCGGTAACGGGCGCTATTTTTGCGGCGGTGAACCGGCGGCCACAGCGGCGATTTCCTCTTTCTGCTTGCGGTTCCACTCTTTTTTGGAGCGGGAGGAAACGACCACCCGTTTGATCAGGCGGTAAATGGCGGTCAGGCCGAGGAGCGTGACCAGAATCAGCACAACGGCCAGCGCAATGATGATCAGCGCATATTGCAGGAATTCCTGCCCTTCACGGCCTGAAAGCAGGTTCATGATCTTGTCGGGCGTGTTCCAGCGGGCGCCCATATCAATGCTTTCAGCGTAGGTGAGGATGTTTTTGGGGATGAAAAACCAGCCCGCAACCATCAGGACAAGGCACACGATGTTCGTGACCGGGTGATACCAGAAGCCGCGTGCGCGGCGGCGCTTCTCACGGCGTTTCCGGCGTCTGAGCTCCCGCTCCGTATAGACAGGGGGCGGGGGGGTGAGCACCGGCGGATTTGCGGTGTTCATGGGAGGCTGGCGCACGGGATGGGGGGGGATGACGGGCACGGCCCCCGCCACCGGTGTGCCGCACTGCGGGCAAAACGCGCCGTTTGGGGGAATGTTTGCGGAGCATTTGCTGCAATTCATAGATCTCTCTCCTCTCGTTGATCCGCTGTGTTATTCCAGGCGAGACATATCCAGAAACTTCATGCCGAAGTCATGGGCACGCTCAACGTCCGCCATGGTTTTAGCGCCGCACAGCATGTCGTAGATTTTATCGCTGTTGGCGCGGTCGGTCTCGGCGGCCTCCTTGTGCAGGAAACCGGTCAGAAACAGGCCGGCCAGATGCTCGGTTTTACGCGCGGTGTATTCGGCTTTGCACACCAGATAGACCGTCTCCACAAAAGTGACCTCCTGCGCCGACAGGGAATCGTTTTTCAGGGCAAGGATTTTTTCGGTGTAGCTGTTGGCAAGCGCCGAGTAGCTGCCGTCCCCCTTTTCGAGGGCATACAGCACATCACGGGTGAATACGTCGCTTTTGATGCTGGTCACATACCCCATACCGGCCACATAGAGAGTGTCGCCGATCTCCGGGACAGGGGAATGGCTGTAGATGGTGCTGACGCTCCCGTCCGAATAGCTGATGATACAGGCGACGGTCAACAGCGCGCACAGCAGTACGGTCAGAAAAATCAATGTCAGCTGGAGGGGCCTGAGACCCCGTTTTGCGTAAGCAGACAAAAAAAGCCCCCTTTCAGACATAGAGAAACAAAAACGGCATTATTCCGCCGTCACCTTGGGGCAAAAGCCGCGCTCGCCGCCGCCGGCAATGCGAAAAACGGGAGGCACGGACGGATTTGTCAGGGGGGCGCCAGCCGGCACAGACGCCGCTTGCAGAGGCATCGGCCGCGAGGGCACAGCGGGCGGCACGACTGGTGCCGGGGAAGGGAGGGGTGTGGCGGGTTGTTGCATGGGGAGGGGTGTCCCCTGCGGCTGGACGGGAATGAACTCAGGCAGATTCTGAACCGATGCGGACTGCATCGGAGAGATAGGGGAGGGCTTGCCCGTGATCGTTCCGCAGTAGGCGCAATATTGCGCGTTCGATTCCAATTCCATTTGGCAAAAACTGCATTTCATAACAAAACAACTCCTATGTATCGGGAAATCATGATAAAACACCACTCTCATTATGGCAGATTTCTCGAATTTGTCAAGAAGTAGCACGATTTGTTTATAGGTTTGTCAAATTTTGACGATTTGGCTGCGACCCGGCATAGCACAAAAAAACTTGCATTTGTGCGTATTCGATGGTATAATGTATCAGCGCCTTTTTGGCGTTTATCCGCCCGTAGCGAAGCTGGATATCGCAGCAGATTCCGATTCTGAAGGCCGGGGGTTCGAATCCCTCCGGGCGGGCCAGCAGGCAGAGCCTGGACGCAATCTGCGTTCCGGGCTCGGTTTTTTATTCCTATTGAAAAACAATGACGTTTGTGTGATGTGAAAGGAGCGCAGCATATGTTCTGTTCGAATTGTGGAGTGCCACTTCCTGGGGATTCTAATTTTTGCTATAACTGCGGCGTTAAAATTTACAGCACACAGCCGAGCTTTCGATATCCGAACCCCCAAAATTATTTGAAGGATATTGGCTTTCAAAATTCTTCACCTGTAATCGGAAAGCTGATTGCAGAAGCAAACAGTACGCATTCGGTCGGATTGATTTTGCTCATACTGTCCATTCCGTTTAACTTTATGATTGGGCCGCTTGTTTGGCCGGTTTTTATTCTAACAATTCCCATGCTGATTACGTCCATCGTTTTTCTTGCCACGTCAATCGGGAAACATAATGTACTCAAAAGAATGTACATCAATTACTTGAATCAGTATGGAAACCAAATGTTTACTAAGTGGTAGAGCTATGAAGTATACAGGATGCTGTCCAAAATGCAAATTGAATGATTTGGTCAGGGTGCCGGGGTCGAGTCAAGCTTACGGGAAAGGCGATAATATCATGGTAGGGGTGACCATTTTAGTCAGGTGCTGGTCACGAAATATGTCTGCTGCAACTGCGGCTATATTGAAGAGTGGATTGACTATCCCGCTGACATTGCCAGGGTGAAAAAATACCATACAAAGTGAACGAAACAGCCACTTCCGCTTCAACCTAAATAAGGGGCTGCCTGATTTTTCGCGAACTTTATACCAAATAGAAAAAGCGCCGGCAGCCCGCAGATATTTTTCGGGCTGCCGGCGCGGCTTTAAGGGAAAAGCCGGAGAATGTAGGAGTGGGTCAGATTACAGGCACATCTGCATGATGATGGTCACGTCGCCGACATTGACTTTGCCGTCCTTGTTGGCGTCTGCTGCTCTGAGCTGGCGCGAGGTCAGCGTTTTGCTGCCCGCCAGATCCGCCTGGGAGCTGAAAAATGGCATATCCGACGACTGTCTCACCGCTTACGCGGCACCGTCCGGATTCACAACCACAAAGGAATCGCCTTCGGAGGTCAGGATAAATCCCTTTTCCGCGGCAAGCCGCGCATAGCCGTAGGTTTCGGTCATGAAGGTTGTGCTGCCGCTTCCGTGCATCACAATGACAACCGGGTATTTTTTGTGTTGCCTTCTTCAAGCTCTTCCAGGGGCGTATAGGAAACCCATTTCCGGGGCTCGCCGTGCTCGTTGTGCATCTACTTGAGCGTAGGTTAAAATATCCGTGTGAGGCATATTGAAACCCTTGGTCGCTGTGGAGCTGTAACTCCTCGGCGACCGCTTCTTTTTGTTTGGCATCTCGAATCGTATTTCGTATTATAGTGAACGAGTTATCCATTGTTATTTTTTTTTGGGTTTGTTGCACTTTTGTTGCAACTATCATTATATAATGAGTTCAAATTACAGAAACCGGAAACGCTTAACAGTCGGGGAGTGGTGGGAGGTGGATCACTATGCGTGAACGTGACGCAAAACGGTAGCAATTGTCATTGAAAAAAGAAAAAAAACGTGCTATACTATATCGGATACCCGAATTACGGCGAAAGGACGTGAAGTTTTGCAAAAAAATGAAACAAATTCATCCACGAAACACAAAATGTTAGCTTTCTTGGGGATTATTCTCAGCATTGTTCTGATTCCCATCATTATTCTAAATTTTACACTGATTGTGATGAGCTTTGTCGGAGGCAGTGAGAAAATGCCGAGCATTGGTGGATATTTTCCACTGGCGGTTAAGTCGGGATCCATGAGCGGTGCCATTGAAGTCGGCGATCTTATTTTCGTCAAAAAAGTTGATGACATGGGCGCGCTGCAAAAAGGAGACGTTATCACCTTTTGGGAAAATGAGCCGGGCAAGACGGTTGTTACACATAGAATTTTGGAGGTAGCAACCGATGAATCGGGCGGTCTTGCGTTTGCCACCAAGGGCGATGCAAACGTGGTGGAGGACGAAGGCTTGGTCGCCGCCAAGAATGTGATCGGCGTATATCAGTCCAGAGTGCCCGCCCTCGGCGATGTCGTTATGTTTATGCAAACGCCGCTGGGCATGGTTCTGTGCGTTGGCATCCCATTGATCCTGATGCTTGTCTATGATATGCTCCGGCGCAAAAAATATCAGCAGGAACAGCTGAGGGAAAAAGACCAGCAATTGGCACAAATGGCACAGCAATTACACCAGAACACAACTTTGTATCATTAAAACCACGCGGTTTTTGATAAATACACAAAAATTAAGGAGGCTATTCCCAATGACAAAAAACAAACCCATTCGATTCGCAGCTTTTTTACTCGTGATCGCAATTCTTACGACAAGCATCCTGTATGGCACACTCGCGAAGTACATCACAGGCGACAGTGCCACCGATTCGGCCCGCGTGGCTAAATTCGGCGTCACGGTAGCAATGAACGGCAGTCTCTATGGCGACGAATATTCGGGCCCGACCGGCAATACGATCATCGCTTATTCCGACGATAACGCAGGGACAGTCAAGGCGGATACTGAGACCGAAAATGTTGTCGCGCCGGGCACCAAGAGCAACAAGGGCTTCGGTTTCTCGGTCACCGGCACACCGGAGGTCGATGTCACACTGACGGCAACAATCGAAACTCAGAACATTTACCTTAAGGAAGGCTCATATGCCGTCATGGTAGAGGCCGAAAACGTAACCGCGGAAAATTTTGCTGCGGGCACCTATTATACGCTGGCGTCCGGCACGTATACCAAAGCAACAAGCGGATTCAGTGGCACAGCTACTTACTACAAAGCCATAGAAGCTGTTACTGTTGCGGCAGATTATTATCCTGTTGTGTACAGCATGACCGGCACCGACACCGAGTATGATGAGGGCGATGTTGACGGTGACTCTCTGGGCGCGATCGCCAAGTTGATCGCCCAGCAGCTGAGCGGCAACGATAGTATCTCCGCAGATGCTGCCGGCAAGTTCGAAATTACTCAGACTTATGAGGCCAATACCGACCTCGCAACCGCACTGGCGTTGAGTGCGAACAAAATTTCCTGGGCATGGGATTTTGACGCTTCCACCGCCGGCACGTATGACGGCGCCGACACCATCCTGGGCAACCTGATGGCCGGCAGCGCAAAAAATGGCGTCGTTGTGAAGTCAACGGGCACCGGCACCTATGCAGCGCCTGAGCCGACCACCGACTACAACCTCAACACCAGCTTTGACATGAGCATTACGGTTACCCAGATCGACTAATCGGCGGCTTTAATCAGCATTCAGTCTGTCTCAAGTCAATCGCCTGTGGGCGGTTGACTTGGATGTGGATTGAATCGGTTAAGATGAAGGAGGCCGTTTTGTGTACAACAATCACTTCGCCAACAGCAAACGGCGCCTTTCTGTGCTTTTTTTACTGATCCTGACAATTTTATCCCTTGCGGTGGCCGCCCTGACCGTACATCCCACCAGTTCCGCCCTGCCGGACAAAGTGATTGCCGTGTCATATGCTGCGGGCGGGTCATCCGGTACGGCGGTGCTGCCCGAGCCTTCGGCCGGGGAGGACGGAACCGTTTGGGGTCTTAAAGTGTCCGATCAGAACCGAATCTGGCATACGCGGACCGACGTCGATATTTTTGACCATCAGGATCCGCGTGTGAAAAGCGATGGAAGCGGCCAGGCGCCTCATATTATTGCGCCGGGCACCGCCAACGACTATGTTTTCAGCCTTCAAAATAATGAGAATAACTGGTATGAATATGTGGTAAAAATACAGGCCGGCGAAAACAGCGCGCTGGCCCTGCCGGTAGAAGTGCGGATATTCGCGCCCGACGGCAGTGCTCTTACCGGGGATCGGTGGATTCCCATCGGCGAGATCGGGACGCTCACCCATGCGGGACAGCTCAAGACCAACCGCAGTGCACAGTACATGATCGAGTGGAAATGGGTCTTTGATGCCGGACAGGACGTGTATGACACGCAGCTCGGCAATGCGGCTGTGGACGAGGAGCTTTCCTGCTTTATTAACATTGAACTGGCCGCACAGTATGTGCTGGATGATAACGGGAATCCTAAGACAGGCGACGACGTCCAGCTCTGGATATACTGGGTCATGACAGGCGTC
Organism: Oscillospiraceae bacterium; assembly: GCA_031551875.1. Classification (GTDB taxonomy): domain Bacteria; phylum Bacillota; class Clostridia; order Oscillospirales; family Acutalibacteraceae; genus JAVBNA01. Next base: position 111,850 of record JAVBNA010000007.1, read on the forward strand.
AGCAGTCTTGTGATTTTGTGTATATTGCTGATATGGAAAAAGAAATCAGATAAGGAACGAACACAAACGGCGGGCGGATAAGGAGTTGAAGTAAAAATAAAAAGAGTATTCATTATAGTTAAAAACATTGTTTGCTTCACTTTGGTCGCTGTTTTGTTGTTGGTTTTCGCCGTCAATATTTATGCCGCGTTTCAGCGGCCAAAGAAACCACAGGCGCTGCCCTGGATCTTTGGCTATTCCCATCTGATTGTCAATTCGGGCAGCATGGAAACGGCTCTTTCTGTGGATGATTTGATCATTATCCAACAGAATGCCCCATACGGAAAAAATGATATCATCACCTTTTGGCAGGATCACTTATTTGTCACACACCGCATCGTGGACGAAAGCGAAACCGGATTGGTGACAAAGGGCGATGCAAATCCGATTGCCGACGAGCCAATCGAGCGGTCACAGGTTGTGGGAAAAGTGGTGGGCATTGTGCCGGGCATGGGTTCTGTAATCCGGATGCTCCAGTCTCCTTACGGGACAGCACTGTTGCTCCTCGTGGGCGTTGTGCTGGCATATCTGGGTATTCGGAACAGAACGGAACAGGAGGACGCAAATGACAGGAATGAAAGGCGCTGAGTCAAAAATGAGTTCCGTCAACCGTAAGAAACACAAAAAAAAGTTCGGTTTTATCTACGTGATTTATTTCGTGGTTCTGTTGCTTGCGGTCAGCTCAGTCTCTTACTCGCGCTATATTTTATCCAGCTCGGGAGGGGGAGGGGCGCGGCTCGCCAAGCCGGTCATTGAATTTATCAACAACGCTTCCCCGGAGCTGAGTGATTTTGCGCCCGGGGAAACCAAGACATATACCTATAAGATTGTCAATTTTGAAAACGGCAATGTAAATGAAGTGGCGCTGGACTACTACTTTGAGTTCGCATTTGAAAATATCAATTCGCCGGAGCTGCTTGACATTGAATATGATCTATATTATAAACCGAGCGAGAGCGCGCCTAAGGAGCATGTGGGCATGACGGCGGAAAAGGCAAATCGCAGCAATAAGATCCGCGTGCTTCCCAATAACCGCAACGAACAGATCTTTTTTTTGGAAGTCAAATGGAATATGACACAGCTTTCCGACGCCTACGCCGGAACAGCAAACCGTTTTATTGTGTCGACGGTTGCGCAGCAGGTCGATTAACCAAACAGCGGTTTACAAACTGAAAGAATGCAGAAGGGAAGGTGAGGCGCTCAGATGAAAAATTCTAAAGCTTTAATTCGGCTTGTGGCGGCGCTGTTTATCATCGTGCTCATCTCCTCCCTCACCTGGTACACGCAGGCAAAGTACGTCTGGACAGAGCGTGAGCAGAGCTTTGATCTCAAGACCGCCGAGTTTGAAATATCGACCGATGCGGCCCATAAAATTATTGTATACAATCCAGACATACCGACGACGGTTGTCCAGTACACGTTCAATAATTTTAAAACAGAAACCCCCGATCAATACAGTACAAAAGAAATCCGGTACCAGCTTTCTATCCATCGCGGCGATGCCACTGATGAGGTGAACTGGGGTTCGGAGAACGAGGATTTCGATTTTACGGTCAATGATGAAGCTTGTCCGGGCGATCTGTCCCCGGTCTATACGATGGCGCCGGACACCAAACAGGAGCAGATCAAAGGGCTCAGATTTGTCTGGACAAGTGCCGCCCAAATGGCGCACTCCGAATTTGTTTTTGTGAAAGTAAAAGTGCTCGCCCCCTATGAGAAAATTTATACATTTAAAATTACGATCTTATCTAAAGCAAAAATTTTGATTACACCGCACAATATGAGCGATCCATTCGGCAACGGCATCACACAGCTTTCCTTTATGACCAGCGGTTCGTTCGGCGCTTCCCTGCCGACTCACTTGATGAAAGTTCGGTTGGAATGGAACGAATATGTGGATATTGACGACACGAATGATTGGATCCAGGCATTTATCAGCGACCCGCTCAACGACGGTTCGATCGTCAACGGCAGCGCAGACCCTGCCAGCCGGTATTTTTATGTGTTTTTAGAGCCGTCTGCCTTTGTCAAACTGAATTTTTATAAGCCCAGCCCCGACGAAGACCGCGGCAAAATTACAGCGCGCGTTGAAATTGAGGAAGCCGATGTACCTTACTATGCGACATGGGACAATACCCACTATAACGAAATCGACGGTTTATACGGATGGTCAAAATTGCCGGATAACAACATTGAAATTCCTTGACCCATTAGTAGGAAGATATTGCGTATGAAAAAAGATAAACAGAAATCCTTACCACCGACATTGAATTGGAAGAAATACCTTGCGCTGCTTCTTGTCGGCGCTTTATGTATCGCATCCATGCAGGGAACCGTTTTAATAAGCGTTAACGCGGAAAATTCTTCCTATTACAACCTGACTGTGGAGTCTTCGGTGACGGCAGGCGGGTTAAGCGTGGTCGTCAGCGGCGCTGACACGGTCCGGGTCTCCGCCAATCAATATACAGTAAAAAGAGGAACGGTCGTATCCCTGTCCGCCGTCAATGAAACCGCGCTTTTTTCCTCCTGGAACATTGCGGGGGTCTCTCCGGCCAGTGCAGAAAATTCATACACAACCTTCACCATGCCCGAAAACAGCGTGGCCATTTCCTGCCTTTCAAGGGCTGCAAATCCCGCGGCGGACATGGGCAAAACCATGACCCTCGCGTATAAAATCGATGAATTTGAAGACCTTTTTGCCCTTCAGAGCGTGATCAATGCCCCCGCCAGCTATCCCGGCGCAGGAGCCGATTTTGAACGGTTTGGCATCCCTGCCTCCACCGATTACGCCACCGGCCGAAACATGTTAAAATACGGTTATTTTAAAATGACCACGGATGTGGTTCTATCCGAGCCGGATTCAGGTGTGCCAGGCTGGGTGGCCACTAAATTTTTCACCGGAATTGGCGACTTGGGTGATGCCGACACATCGTTCCGCGGCGTATTTGACGGTCAGGATCACCAGTTTGTTGCCAACCTGAATATTACCTCCAGCCGAGCGTATGTAGGCCTGTTTGCGAGCATGGCGGCCGACAATGCCGACACCCCTACGGTCATCCGAAATGTAAAAAGCTTTGGCGGCATCTCACTGAGCGCACCGTCAGCCTTGAACGGTAAAACCCTCTATTTCGGCGGCGTGGCAGGCTATGTGCGCGGTCAAAGCATTTCGATTTACAACTGTGAATCCCGCATTACCACACTGCATGATGATTTTAAGTCTACAGGCAATACCGTATATTGCGGCGGACTGGTGGGGTATCTTGACAAGGCGGGCATTGCAAGCGGCAGCAATAATCTTTACACGCTTTCCAGTGCCAACTTCACAACCAATTTAACAGCGAAAAACCTGTATGTTGGCGGCGGCTTCGGCGCAGTCAACGATTCCTACGTGTACGACATGACGGTAAAAATTGACAACGGAACCATTTCCGGCCTGGTTACAGCCGATGCGGCGGACGACTATGCCTATGTCGGCGGCATTGCCGGCGCGGCGCTCAGCTCCTCCGCAGGCAGTGATGTTGTTTTCAAAAACTGCCGCCTGCTCTCCAGCGGCAAAAACGCGGCAATTTCTGCCAGCTGCGGCGGCACGACCGCTACGGGCAGCCTGTCCAAAGCCTCTGCCGGCGGCATCGCGGGCTATTTGAGCGCCGTCTCCGGCGGCAAAATTCGGATCGGCGGCAATACCATTGACGCCAACTACACGGGCGATGACGGCAAGCTGACGATCATCGGGAGAGACAAAACCTCAGGCTTTTATGTGACCGCCATTTCAGGCGGCCTGTACGGCTGGATCAACAGCGTGACCGGCGTGATGCTCGACGGCGAGATCGGCCGCGCCGATGCCCCCGCTGACCCCTTCAACGGGAATATCCACGCGCACATTATCCTCAACGGAAACGGCGCTTCCTATAACGGAGCCGTTTGCGGCTACGGCCTGTTTGAATATGACACCCCCGCCGGTCTCACCGTTGATATTTCGGGCGTAAATGTCTACACACTTCAAAAAAACACAAAGAAAACGGGTGCCACCGGCTATAATAATGCCAGTTCCTTTACCGGCGCCGCCTCCTATGCCGGCGGCTTGACCGGCGCGCTGATTGCCGACAACACCTCTATTGTGCATGTTACGCTAACGGGTGTTGTCAATGTGCTGGTGGAACGGGAAGGCGGCTCAAGCGACAAGGGAAACATCTTGGCCGGCGGTATGGTCGGCTATAAAAAGGGCGGCAGTCTTGACAATTGCAACGCCCTGTTTACCGGCGGGGAAATTGCCATCAAACAAAATTCATTTTTATCCACCGGCGGCGGATTGATGCTGACGGGCGGGATTCTCGGAGCGTATGATTTTGGCTCTCCCGCTGCCGGCGGGATCAAAAACTGTGTTTTTGCCGGCAGCCGGGACGCGGAGGATCCTGCCTATGATGCCACGACCGGCTATGCGGGCACCGGCGCTAAAATATACGCGTCGGTGAATAGCCCCGACGCAAATCACGGTATAAATGATCCCTATGTCGGCGGTATTGTCGGCTATGTCCGAGGCGCCGGTTTTACCAGTAACGTCCCGAATACCGTCATTTCAAACTCCAGCTATTATGGTAACAAAAATAAGGATTCGGACGGCATTTTCCTGTATGCAAACCAAGGTCCGAACTCGCCCTCAGTCGGCGGCATCAGCGGCTATTTACGGACTGCCAGCCTCGTCAACTGCCATGTCAAGGATATGGAGTTGACCGGAGACGGATATACCTCCGTCTCAACGGCAACGGATACCGATATTATCGTTGGCGGAATGGTGGCCCTTTCCAGTGACCGTGTGGAGGCTTACAACTGCACCGTCACGGACAGCAGCATCAAGGCGTATGGGCGCGAATACTGTCTTACCTATCAGGGCGGATTACTGGGCGCCAATTTCGGCAATGTAGTGGTGGTCAACGGCTGCATCGTGGAAAACAACGTGATGTATTCGACCGCGCAGAGAAAATGGGCGGCCGGCGGCGGCATCGTCGGCTATGCGTATGACGGCAATACCATTGTGATGGACAATTGCTTCTCGCTGAACAACAAAATCAACGTTACGTCGGCCGCAACGAACGGCACAGGTGCTGGCGCCAATATCGCCGCCGCTGGCGGTCTGATCGGCAAAAGCGTCAGCGGCAGTTCACCTTCCCCCAGGAACAATATACAAAACAGCTTTGCCAGCAACGACTATTTTGTTACCCACGTTGACAGCGCGCAGATATATGTCGGCGGCCTGGTTGGCTGGCGTGATCCAGCTTCCGCACTCACTGATCTAAAAATAACCAACTCCTTCTATGACGCGGTACGCTCGGGCACAGACACCGCCGTCGGCGGCGTCACCACCACCGCCTTTGACAAAGCCTGCGCCCTGTATTTTTCGGATATCTATCTTGACGACGACGCGCCCGCAAAAAATATTTTTGCGGCGTTGACTCCCTATGGCGTTACAACTTCAAACGTCCGTTTTGCCGTTCCGGATGATGCCCCCTTCACAATTACGGCGCCTGTATCCAACGGGAATCCCTTTATCGCCGTAAAAAAGACCGGCGTTTCCGGTGTGGGCATCGCCCCCATGATTGCAAAAATTACCCAGTATCAAAGCATTGTATATAACGGGAATAATAACAATGCGCCGGGCTATGTTACAAGATCGGGCGCAACCGCTGTGGAAAGGGACTTTTGTCCACAGAAGGTCATCGTCGGCAGTGTGACGGTTGCCCCCACGGAGATCGCTCTCCATAAGGACACGCCCTACGGCGATATCATGCCGGCCGGAACCGATTTGACCCTGTACATCAGCGGTACAGCCAAAACCAGCGTTTATGCCATAACCGACGCACCGCTGGAATCGGACGGCGGGGAAATCCACCCCGTGAAATGGAATGTTTACAATAAGGATGGTGTTCTGGTCGGGTATTCGGCGGTCTCAGACTGCGGTGTATTCGCCAAGGCAGAGGACAATCAGCTCATCCTGACGCCCAATATTCCGATTGACTATGACAAAGAATTCTATATCGAAGCGGTCAGCGCGCTTGACAGCGCGGTCATATCGCCGCGCATTCGTGTGATCGTCCGGCCGGTGTATGTAGCAGATGTACGCTTAACCAGCTACACGGAAGGCAGCGCGGTCAACATCTACCGCGGCGTGGTTGACAATACGGCCAACTCGCTTGGGACGGCCGGCAATCCCCTGATCATCGTAAAAGGCTCCTCGTTAAACCTGAACGCAACCGTATACGGCGAGGGCAGCCTCAATATCGGTATGCCCAATGAGGTGTATGCCGAACCCACGATTGAGCGGTATCTCTTTGATAAATCCATAACGGTACAGCCCAACGCCAACACCGGCTTGACCAGTACGGCCAACGGCATCAGCGTTTTTGCCGACGGCACGATATTTACCAATGCCCCTGCAACCGGCGATACCTATGCCATCACCGTCTCCTCAGTGGGAAAAAACAGCAGCGGCAATATCGTGACCATCTCTGCGCCCATCTATATCCGTGTTGCCGTACCCAATACTGTGACCATCAGAGCGCCGGGGACGATCCAGGCAACCCAGATGTACAACAGAGTTCCAGCCACCATTGCCGGCGGTAACGTCATCGGCGACCCCACCTCTATGCTGGATTTCAGTATTGACTATACGTTTACAACCTATCCGCAGGCCGGACGCGGCGGCGCGCCCAAAATATATTACAATGTGGCCTCGACCGCTGGAGCAAACCCCACCCCGGGGACCGGTGGATATTATCAGCTGATTCCAATTGTGACCGACGGCAATACTGAAGGACTTCCCGCATATGCCGTTCCCGTAGGGGATCCGATCGAGTCCCGGTACGCGGTCACCATAAAAGCCATTCGTAATTATAGCGGCGCGTTGACGATTGGCGTGTTTTACGACGTCTCGGTCAATGTTATATTTATTCCCCAAAACGGCGAATTTCCGAGTATTGTAAGCGTTCCGGTGGGCAGTAATATTGGCGCCCGGTTGCCGTCCGGCCATGTCAAAGAAGGATATGTGTTTGACGGCTGGTATTTGGTGCAAAGCGCGGCAACGGACACGGCCTACGGTGTCAAGGCGGATGCCACAACCAGCATCAACGGCCCCATGACCTTTTACGCCCGCTGGAAATATGTCGTCACAACCGACATTACAAAGGCGTTTTCCTATAAGGCGATAAAAAACATCAGCGAATACAACGATTTGGTGTTTTCCGTTACAAAAAATATCAATTATATCGGCCGGCCTCTTTATCGGATTGATGCAGGAACTACGCCCTGTCCGGTCATCATACCGATAACCGGTTATGATACGCCGCAGGTGATTGAGCAAAGGGACGAAGAAAGCAATCTGCTCGCGAAAATTGAAATCGGAATTAACGGAAACGGCGAAACGGTGTATACATTCACGCTTTCCAAGGAATTTATTAATCCGCATATCAATGCGTCCAACAACCGATATGACGGCGTGAATATCGTGTTCGGATACCTGGACACACAGATCCTTCCGGAGGAAAACGTTTCCACTCAGCTTGAACAAAAGATGCTCCAGAATTCCGTTTTCACCGTACGATTTGTTGCCAATCACTGGGACGATAAAATGACACCGGCCAACGCGACACACGCATACAGGCCCGAATATAAAAACGCTCAAAAAGATGTTTCGGTCAGCTTCACAAGTAACGGAACCGCGCTGAAGTTGCCGAAGGGGACAACGGTTCGGCTGCATTATAAGGTGCTGAGTCCCACGACACAGGCCTTTGCGCTGAGTGTCTGGAAATATGTGGTCACCAGCAGTGCCGGCAGCAGCTCTTTTCGTGTTTCGGATTTTACAAAGATTGGCCGGTCTGGTACTTTCGGTACCGAAACCTTCGGCCAGTTTGTCGGCACGATGGCAAGCCGCCCCGAGGATTATTATTTCGTGATTACGCTTCCGTTCGAAGAACAGCTTCCCTTGGGCGAATTAAAGGCAACTTGCCAGTTTGTTTCGATTGTTGATACTGCCACGCCGGATACCATTGCCGTATACAATAAACGAGGGCTTGATTTGACCGCGGCGAATTTTTCCCCCGCCAATATCAGCGCACAAAACGGGGGAGAAATCGCAATATCCGCGCTGTTTAACAACATTTTGGATCCCGAGTATCTTGATTTCGATAACCGTGACAAACACTTCGGAGTTGCAGTTTCCTTAACAAAGAATGGCAAGCGGGTATTCCTCCCACCAGAATCCTCGGTCACGTTCGGCAGTGACCTGGCCGTCGTCGGCACCATCCGAACCACAGCTATCCGGCCGGTTGAAGTGTTCAGTTTTCCCGTGTCGAACGATTCGGCCCAAAACAGGATAACCTTTACCATTTCGGATAAAATTGCTGATCCGGTACGAATCGACAATCGTCAGCAGCTGCTCAAGGAGCCAGGGCACTATGTGATGAAAATCCAGCTTGTGGTTTCTGCTGATCCCGGATTGTATGGACATCATATCGTACTGAAAGCCATTGATGTGCCGATTACGGTGGAGTAATCAAGGGCACGGATCATCACACCAATATGAATGAAAAGCCCCCGAGAAAATTATTTTCTCGGGGGCTTTTCATTCACTATTGACCGGCATGGTCGAAAGTAGTATTATCTCAATAGACCGTATTGGTCGAATTCATGAAAGGGGAGATGAACCATCAATGAAGCCTTTGGAAACCTGAATCCGGAAAAGCAGGAAAAAATTATCCATGCTGCGTTGATTGAGTTTGCCGAATATGGGTTTAAACTGGCCTCGACAAACAGGATCGTGCAGGCGGCAGGCATCGGAAAGGGGATGCTTTTTTACTATTTTAAAAACAAACTGGAGCTGTACAATTTTCTCGTTGAGTACGCGTTTGCATGCTTGCATGACGACGTCGCGCAGATGGAAGCCCTTTCGGACAGTGACATGATCGAGAGGTACCGCAAGCTCAACAAGATAAAAATGACCGGGTATATAAAGCATCGAAGCGTGTATGAATTCATAAGCAGGATGTATCTCAACGAGGACGAGGCGGCGCTGTCGGAAGAGAGCAAAAGGTGCTTTTCCATGCTTACGCAAAAACATGCGGAGGTCATCGAAAAAATCTATTTCACCGCGGATGTGTCGCTTTTCAGATCGGATATCCCGTCGGACAAAATCATACGATATGTAAGGTGGGCTATGGACGGCTACACGCAGGACATCCTCCGACGGGTCAGGGGCAAAAAAACGTCCGAAATTGACTTTGCGCCCTATGTGGAGGAGTATGAAACCTATTTAAGTGATCTGAAAAAGGTGTTCTATAAAAACTGAAAGCAGGGGTACGTATGTCAATCATAAAAACAGAAAACCTGTGTAAAAATTACGGCTCGTTTGAGGCGCTCAAAAATGTGAACATTACGGTTGACAGGGGCGAGGTCTACGGCTTCATCGGCCCAAACGGCGCGGGCAAGACAACGGCCATCCGTGTGCTGCTGGGGATTTTGCGCGCAACAGCCGGTTCCGCCAGCATTTTCGGCAAGGACGCGTGGAAGGACGCCGTCGAGATCCACAAAAGCATCGCCTTTGTGCCGGGTGATGTCAATCTGTGGTCGAACCTCACCGGCGGTGAGGTTATCGATCTGTTTGTCCGCCTGAGGAAAAACGGAAACAAAAACCGCAAGAATGAACTCATTGAGCGGTTTGACCTCGACCCGACAAAAAAATGCCGCGCTTATTCCAAGGGCAACCGGCAAAAGGTGGCTCTGATTGCGGCGTTTGCGTCGGACGCCGACTTGTATCTGCTCGACGAGCCGACAAGCGGCCTGGATCCGCTCATGGAGAAGGTGTTCCAGCAGTGCGTCCTCGAGGTCAAGGAGCAGGGCAAGGCGGTATTTTTGTCCAGTCATATTTTGCAGGAGGTGGAACGGCTGTGCGACCGCGTCAGCATCATTCGTGAGGGCAGGATCATCGACACCGGCACCATGAAGGAGCTTCGTCACCTTACCCGCACCAGCCTGAATGTGGAAACCGAACGGCCGGTCGAGGGTCTGGACGCGCTCCGGGGCATTTACAGCGTCAGTCAGGTGAACGGCAGCCTTTCCATGAGCGTGGATACCCCCGCGATCGGGGAGGCGCTCAGCTTCCTGGGCCGCTTCGGGATCATCAAGCTTGAATGCTCACCCCCCACTCTCGAGGAGCTTTTCATGGGGCATTATGAAAAAAAGGAGGCGTAGCCGGTGTTTGCGAACAATCTAACGCTATGCAGGCTCATACTGCGCCGTGACAGGATCAGCATTTTCCTGTGGTTTGCCGGGATAATGCTGCTGGTCGTCGGATTTGGCAGCATGCTGCCGGGCATGTACCCCTCTGAGGCGGAACGGCTGGTCATGGGCGAAACCATGAAAAGCCCCGCCATGGTCTCCATGCTGGGTCCTGTATACAGCGAAGGAGGTTATACGGTCGGGGCGCTGTACAGCAATTTCATGCTGCTGTGGTCCGCCATGATTCTCGCCGTCATGAACATTTTCCTTGTGATCCGCCACACCCGCAAGGACGAGGAGCGGGGACGCAACGAGGTCGTGCGCTCGCTGCCGGTCGGGCGGCTGTCCAACCTGTCGGCCACCCTGACAATGGCGTTCATCGAAAATGCGCTGCTCGCCCTTTGCATGGGCGTCGGACTTTCCCTGATGGGCGAAAGCAGCATGGGCATGGAAGGTTCGATGCTGTTTGGCGCGTCTGTCGGCGCGGTCGGGCTGCTGTTTGCCGCGGTCACCGCGATTTTCTGCCAGCTGTGCGCCAGTCCCCGGACGGCGCAGGGGCTTTCCTTTGCCTTTTTCGGTCTGATGTTTATGCTTCGGGCCGCCGGAGATATGCAAAATGAAACGCTGGCCTGCCTCTCGCCGTTGGGGCTGATTTTGCGGACAAAGCCCTACACCGAAAACGTCTGGTGGCCTGTGTTTGTGACCTTGGGCGTCACGCTTACCCTCACGCTGGTTGCCTTTGCCCTTTGCGCAAGGCGCGACTTGGGAGAAGGGCTGATTCCCGCGCGTCCCGGCAGACGCGACGCGGCGCGGTCGCTGAGCGGCGCCGGGGGGCTGGCCTGGAGACTGCTTCGCTCCTCCTTTCTGATTTGGACAGCCGTGGTGCTCGTGCTGGGCATGGCGTACGGCTCGGTCATGGGCGACCTCGAGTCGTTTATCGAAACCAATGAGGTGTTTAGGCAAATCCTGACGTCCATGGGCGGCAAGTCGTTGACCGAACAATTTGTGGGTTTTCTGATGGTGATTATGGCGATCGTCAACACGATTCCCGTCCTGTCCTTTATGCTGAAAGCGCGCACGCAGGAGCGGAGGGGCTATGCCGAGAATATTTTGGTGCGGTCGGTATCCCGTCAGAACCAGCTCGGCGCGTATGTGCTCATTTCCTGTGCAGCGAGCCTACTTATGCCGCTTATGACCGCCGTCGGCTTCTGGTGCATGGGTGAGGCCGTGATGAAGGATCCATTGCCCTTTACCACATACCTTCAGGCCGCCGCGGCATTCATTCCGGCGCTGTGGTTTATGATCGGCGTCGCGGCGGCGCTGATCGCGTTTCTTCCCCGCCTGACCGCACTGGTTTGGGCGCTGCTGGGCTACTCTCTGTTTGTTTCCTACATCGGAAGCATGCTCAAGCTGCCCGAGTGGGCGGAAAAACTCAGCCCCTACGGCTATATTCCTACGCTTGGCGCGGAAAATGCGAGCTATACGGGTGCGATCATGCTGGCGGGGCTTGCCGCTCTACTGGTCTGCGCCGGGTTCGCGGGTTACCACCGCAGGGATATGAAGCTGGCATAGGGGATCAGTCCAAAGCCAAAAGCAAAGCGTAATTTGACTATAATATAGCAAGAACAGGGCAGCCGCTGGTCGCGGTTGTCCTGTTTTTCACGTTGCCTGATTATATCGTCAAAAGCAACAAATATAAATTACATAATTTTATTAAGAAAACATTTAGATTTTAGACAGTGTATACACAAATTAAGCAATAATCCTTAACCAAAGCACAATAGCCGCTAGATTCACAGCTCCGAGGAAAGCGAGCAGCGTCTTCGCGTACCGTGTAGCCACACCGCGCCACCTCTTTAGCTTGAGGAACGCATTTTCTACAAGATGACGAT
>JAVBNA010000025.1:0-25063 GCA_031551875.1 Oscillospiraceae bacterium
AATCGGTTTTTGGAGCATTGTCAAGGCCGGCGCAGCCGTACATTTAGCCTTGACAATACGAGAAAAAGCGATTACGCAAGTTTTTGGGCGAAAGTCTAAGGAAATTGGCGCTAAATTTTCATTTTAACTTTACAGAGCCCCCTGGAAAGTTTTTCCTGTCTTATCTATTTATTATACCCGTCCTGTCCTGCCATAGCAAGCCTAATTATTACAAATTCGTAACCTTTTTGTCAAAAGCCATATTCTATGACCAATCTGTAAACAATGAAAAGAGCGCCCCTTTCCGCTTGACAAAAAGGCATGTTAAGTATATTATACTACTATACATGGTTTATAAAACTATATTGCATTTTTTTGGAGAGGTGTAGTTGTTATGGATAATTACGTTTCAGGGCCGGTTTCAACAAAAAAAGCATTTGTGGCACGAACAGAAAAGCTGAAAACACTCGGCCTGCCCCGCTACACGCTGGGGGAAGAGCTGACCAACGCAATCACCCACGGGCTGGGGGCGCTGCTTTCGGTCGCCGCGCTTGTTATTCTGCTTGTGCAGTGCGCGCCGGCGGGCAACCCGCTGCAAACCACCTCGCTTGTCATTTACGGCGCTTCGCTCATCCTGCTCTACCTTGGCTCCACCCTGTATCACGCCCTGGGTGTCAACCGCGCGAAAAAGGTTTTCCGCGTGATTGACCACTGCTCCATCTACCTGCTGATCGCGGGCACCTATACCCCCTTCACCCTGCTGGTGCTGGGCGGCGCGTGGGGGGTGTGCATCTTCATCGCGGTCTGGCTGTGTGCCATTGTGGGCATTGTGCTCAACGCCATCAGCATCGAACGCTTCAAGGTCTTTTCCATGGCCAGCTATATCGGGATGGGCTGGTGTATTGTGCTGGTTTTCGGCCGGCTGACCGCCTCTCTGCCCCCGGCCTGTATCTACCTGCTGCTGGGCGGCGGCCTCCTGTACACGGTGGGTGCGGTGATCTTCGGCTTCGGCGCAAAAATCCCCTATATGCACGCGCTGTGGCATCTTTTTGTGCTGGGCGGCAGCGTGGCCCACTTTTTTGCCATCCTTCTCTACCTTGCGTAATGCCCATCAAAAGCGTATAATAATGCGTATGCATTTCTTACAGAGGGGGCTTCGATTTTGCATACGCCAGCACGGTTTACCCATTTTTTCCTGAGCACGCGGGGCGGACTGCTTGCGCTCGCGTCCCTGCTTGCGGGCGGGCTGGCCGCCGCAGCGGGCGCTGCCTACATCATGATCCCGCTGCTCATCAATTTCGGATACCGATGCCCGTTTCAGGCAGTTACCGGCCTGAATTGTCCGGGCTGCGGCTCCTCACGCGCCCTGTTTGCCTTGCAGCACGGTCACCTTTGGGAGGCGTTTACCCTTAACCCCCTGCTTCTTATCGGGCTCGCGGCCTTTGCCCTCGGGCTTTTTTACCTGCTCTGGCGCGCCCTGCGTCCCCATTTTACGCCGCTTGCTTACCGCTATCACGACCGGCAGCTGTACGCCGGGCTGATCGTGCTGGGCGCTTACACCGTGCTCCGCAACCTCTTAGGTTTTTAAAACTTTCCGAAGCTTTTCGGAAGGTTTTTTTGTTTTCCCTCTTGCATTTCCGCGCAGCGTCGTATATAATACAGTTGAACATATGAATGGTTGTTCATGTGTTCAACTGTAAGGAGGGCTGAATATGAATCAAGCGGAAAATCTGTGCTCTGAGCATGAGCATCATGCGACGGACATCGACGGCAAACGTATGACCATGCCCAGCACAGACCAGCTGTTTGAGCTTGCGGAGCTCTTTAAAATGTTTTCCGACTCAACCCGCATCCGCATCCTGTGCGCCCTGTTCCGGCAGGAGCTGTGCGTCGCGAGCATTGCCGAGCTGCTCGACATGGGTCAGTCGGCCATCTCCCACCAGCTTCGCCTACTGCGCACGGCTCAGCTTGTCAAAACCCGCCGAGCGGGCAAATCGATCTTCTATTCGCTGGACGACACCCACGTCGAACTGATTTTCGAGATGGGGCTCGAACACATTCTGGAAAAGGAGGGACATATATGAACCAGTACGAATACAAATTGCGGGGGCTGGGCTGCGCCAACTGCGCGGCCAAAATCGAGCGGCACGTCTCCGATCTGCCGTGGGTCAAAAGCGCACGGGTGGACTTCGCCACCTCGACGCTTTTCTTTGACCCGTCCGACCACGCCGCTGTGAGCGAAGAAACCATCCAGAGCATCGTGACAAGCATCGAGCCCGACGTCATTGTCACGCCCTCCCACGAGAATGCGCCCGAAAAAAGGGAACGCAACGTCGAGCTGTTTGAAATTGTCCTTTCGCTCATACTGTTTTTGTTCGGGGTACTTACGCAGACCGTGTTTACTAACCTGCCCTCCTTTGTCGCGCCGGTTTTCTATCTGGCGTCGGCGGGCATCGCGGGCAAAAATGTGTTTATCAAGGGCATCAAGCAGGGGCTCAAGCTGCGGCTGGACGAAAACACGCTCATGACCATCGCCGTCATTGCCGCGCTGTGTACGGGGGAATTTTTCGAGGGAACCATGGTGGCGCTGCTCTTTAAGATCGGCGAATATCTGGAGGAGCTGGCTGTCGGCAAGTCACGGCGGCAGATTGAGGCGCTGACCGAAATCCGCCCCGACCGCGCGAACCTGTTCACGGACAGGGATACGATCACCGAGACCGACGCCCGCACGGTCACCGTCGGGCAGACAATTGTCATCCGCCCCTTTGAGCGCGTGCCGCTCGACTGTACCGTGCTCAGCGGTTCCTCCGAAATGGACAACGCCGCCCTGACCGGTGAAAGCCTCCCCCAGCCCGTGTCCGAGGGAAGCGCCCTGCTGTCAGGCATGGTCAACCAGAGCGGGCTGCTGCACGCGGCGGTCACAAATGCCTATGCCGACTCGGCCGCCAGCCGCATCATCGAAATGGTGCGTTCTGCGGCGGCCCAAAAGGCCACCACCGAACGCACCATCACAAAATTTGCGCGCTATTATACCCCCACCGTTGTGCTGTTCGCAGTCTTTCTGTCTGTGCTGCCGCCCCTGCTGGGGCTGGGTACGTTTTCCGCCTGGCTGAGCCGCGGGCTGGTCTTTCTGGTGGCCTCCTGTCCCTGCGCACTGGTCATCGCGGTGCCGCTGGGCTTTTTCTCCGCCGTCGGCGGCATGAGCAAGCAGGGCATCCTGGTCAAGGGCGGCAAATACATTGAGGCGCTCGCCAAAGTCCGGGCGGTTGCCTTTGATAAAACCGGCACGCTGACGCAGGGCACGCTGCACATGGACGCGGTTCTGCCCGCCGGCGGACAGTCAGGGGAAGAACTTCTTGCCCTCGCCGCCGCTGCCGAGCAGCATTCGTCCCACCCGATGGCACAGACCATCGTCGGGGCGGCGCAGCACCTGACAAAGCCGAACTGCCGGAATTTCTCCGAGCGTCCCGGCCTCGGGGTTTTGTGTGAGGCCGAAAACGGGCAGAGTGTGGTGGTCGGGCGTAAGGCGCTTCTCGAACAGGAGGGCGTGGATCTGGGCGGCTGTCAGGAGGGGGAAGTGTACGTTGCCTTGGGCGGAAAAGCCCTCGGCTCCATCCGTGTCTCCGACACGATCCGTCCCGGTGCGCCCGGCGCTGTGGAATGGCTGCGCAGCCACGGCGTGAAGCGGGTGGTCATGCTGACCGGCGACAGCGGGGCGGCGGCGGGGAAGGTTGCCGGCGCCTGCGGCATCAGCGAAGTGTACCACAGCCTCCTCCCGCAGTACAAGGTCGCGCTCATGCAGCGCATCCGCGGCGAGGAAAAAGGCTGTGTGTTCGTCGGGGACGGTATCAACGATGCCCCGGTGCTGGCCGCTTCCAGCTGCGGCGTCGCTATGGGCCTGGGGTCACAGGCTGCAGTTGAGGCGGCCGACATGGTGCTGACCGCAGGCACGCCCGACAAGCTGCCCGACGCGATCGCCCTGTCCCGCCGCGCGATGAAGGTCATCAAATTCAACATAACCTTCGCGCTCGCCTGCAAGTTCGCAGTGCTCTTGCTGGCGGTGTTCGGCCTCTCGCCCATGTGGCTGGCGGTGTTTGCCGACGTGGGCGTCACAATCCTGTCCGTGCTGATCAGCAGCCGCCTGATGCACATCAGGAAGGCAGGGAGATAAGAATTTCGCGCAGGCCACTGGCCAGATAGAGCGACCCGCACACCACAAGTCCCTCGTCGGCGCGCAGGCTCTGGAGCGCGCCGGCGAGGGCTTTTTCGGGCGTACCGCACGCTTCAGCCCTGCCCCCCGCCGCACAGAGCAGCGAGGCCAGCTTCTCTGCGGACAGCGCCCGCGGGTTGTCCGGCGCACAGGTGTACACCCTGTCAAACACCGGCGCCAGAATCGCCACGATCTTCTTGCAGTCCTTGTCCTCCAGCATGCCCATCACCGCGACCCGCCCTTTTCGCGGAAAGATCGTTTCAAGGGTGTGTCTGAGCTGGGCGGCGCCGGCCGGGTTGTGCGCCCCGTCAAGCAGGATGAAAGGTTCCTTTCGTACGACTTCCATACGGGCAGGCAGCACGGCGTTGCGTAGACCAATCCGGATCACCTCGGCCGAAAGCCCCAGCAGGCGCGCCGTCTCAATGGCGGCCGCCGCGTTGCGCCGCTGAAACGCGCCGGGCATGGGGGTAAAAAACGCCTCGCCCTGATAGGTGAATTTGCTTCCATCGATTGACGCAGACAGCGGCCGGGCTTCGGACGGCATGATGAGCGGGCTGTGCCGTTCGGTGCAGGTGCGCTCGATTACTGCAAGCGCTTCGGGCTCCTGTCCTGGCATGCACACGACAGGACAGCCTTCTTTGATGATCCCGCATTTTTCATAGGAGATCTCGGCGAGTGTCTCCCCCAGAATCCCCGTGTGGTCGAGCGAAAGGGCGGTCAGCACGGACACCAGCGGCCTCTCGACCACATTAGTCGCATCCAGCCGCCCGCCCAGCCCAGTTTCGAGCACCACCCGGTCACAGCCCTCCCGCTTAAAATGGGCAAAGGCCAGCGCCGTGATCAGCTCAAATTCCGTGATCTCCTCCCCCTCACGCTCCATCAATTCGACGTGTGGCTTGATCCGGGTGACCAGCTCGGCAAGCTTTTCCTCCCCGATCATCTCGCCGTCCACCTGAATCCGGTCACGGAAGTTGGTGATGTACGGGGAATAATACGATCCTGTTTTGTATCCTCCGCTACGTAACATTCTGCTGATCATTACGCAGGTGGAACCCTTCCCGTTGGTGCCCGCCACATGAATGGCAGGCAGGCACTCGTGCGGATTGCCCAGCAGGGATAACAGTTTACGCACGCGGGACAGCCCCGGCTTGATCCCAAACCGGAGCCGTTCGTGGATGTAGTTGACCGATTGCGTATAGTTCATAGTGATTCCTTTTCTGATGAAATGTGCCCGCACTTCGCCTGACGCAAAGTGCGGGCATCGTCTTTTTTACGAGAACGCGGCAATGCTCTCCTGAATCAGCGTGATGCGCTCACTCACCCGTGCGGCGTTGGCGCGCACCTCGTCCACGACCTTCGCGGGTGCTTTTGCTGTAAAGGCCTCATTTTGCAGCTTCTGGTTGAGACTGTTCAGTTCCTTCTCCGCCTTGTCCAGCTCTCTGCTCAGACGAGCCAGCTCCTCCGCTTTGTCAATCAGCTCGTCCATCGGGATGTAGAGCTTGGCGTCGGCGGTGACAACCGTCACAGCGCCCTCCATCGTAAACGCAGGCGCAATCTCAATCTCACTTGCGTAGGCGAGTTTTTTCAAGAACAGCGAACCCTGTTGGAAAACCTCCTCGTGAGCGGTCGCGATATACACCTTGGCCCGCTTGGAGGGGGGGACATTCATCTCGGCGCGGCGGTTGCGGATGGCGCGTACGGCCTCGATCAGCTTGTCCATCGCGGCGGTCTCTCCGGGCGCTTCAAAATCTTCGCTGTACTCCGGCCATGCGGACACCATGATGGACGCTCCCTCGTGGGGCAGCGACTGCCAGATTTCTTCCGTGATGAAGGGCATGAAGGGATGAAGCAGTTTGAGGGTGTTCGACAGGATATAAACCAGCATCTGGCGGGTGGCGGGGGCGCTGCCCGGCTCCTCCTGAATGCGCGTCTTGGCAAGCTCGATATACCAGTCGCAGAACACGTCCCAGGTAAAGTCATACAGCTTTTGCAGCGCGAGCCCCAGCTCAAACTTGTCGAGGTTTTCGGTCACCTCGCGCACAACGCTGTTGAAGCAGGACAGGATCCATTTGTCCTCGAAATGCATGGTGCCGGGCAGTGCGTTTGGTACGTCGTACCCCTCGATGTTCATGAGAATAAAGCGGGTGGCGTTCCACATCTTGTTGCAGAAGTTGCGGCTGGCCTCCACCTTCTTTTCGATAAAGCGCATATCGTTGCCCGGGCTGTTGCCGGTGACCAGGTTAAAGCGCAGCGCGTCGGCGCCGTACGCCCCGATGACCTCGAGCGGGTCGATGCCGTTGCCCAGCGATTTGCTCATTTTGCGCCCCTGCTCGTCGCGGACGATGCCGTGGATGAACACGGTGCTGAACGGGGCCTGCCCCGTCTGCTCAACGGCGGAGAAAATCATGCGGGCCACCCAGAAAAAGATGATGTCATAGCCGGTGACCAGCGTATCGGTTGGATAGAAATAATCCAGTTCAGGCGTCTTGTCCGGCCAGCCCAGCGTGGAAAAAGGCCACAGCGCCGAAGAGAACCAGGTGTCCAGCGTGTCCTCGTCCTGCCTGAGATGGCCGCCGCACTTGGGGCAGACGGTTGGCGTCTCGCGCGCGACGATAATTTCGCCGCAGTCGCAGTACCACGCGGGAATGCGGTGTCCCCACCAAAGCTGACGGGAAATGCACCAATCCTTAATGTTCTCCATCCAGTGGAAGTAGATTTTATCAAAGCGCTCGGGCACAAATTTGGTGTCGCCCTTTTTGACCGCCTCAATCGCCGGCTTTGCAAGCGGCTCCATGTTGACAAACCACTGCAGAGACACCCGCGGCTCCACCACGGTTTTACAGCGGTAGCATTCGCCGACGTTGTGCTTGATTGGTTCGATTTTGCTCAGGAGGCCCTGCGCCTCGAGGTCGGCAATGATCTGTTTGCGCGCGGCATAGCGATCCATACCGGCGTACGCGCCGCCGTTTTCATTGATGACGCCTTGCTCGTTCATCACATTGACGAGCGGCAGGCTGTGACGCAGCCCCACCTCGAAGTCGTTGGGGTCATGGGCGGGCGTGATTTTCACGACGCCGGTGCCGAATTCCGGCTCGACGTAGGTATCCGCCACAATGGGGATCTCCCGTCCGACCAGCGGCAGCATAACCGTTTTCCCGATCAGGTGCTGATAGCGCTCATCGTCGGGGTGGACGGCCACGGCGGTGTCACCCAGCATGGTTTCGGGGCGGGTGGTCGCCAGCTCAAGGGTTCCGCTCCCGTCGGTCAGCGGATAGCGCAGGTGCCAGAAATGGCCCTCCTTCTCCTCAAAATCCACCTCGGCGTCCGAGATGGAGGTACAGCACTGCGGACACCAGTTGATCATGCGCTCGCCGCGGTAGATCAGATCTTTTTCATACAGGCGGTTGAATACCTCGACCACCGCCTTGCTGCACATCTCGTCCATCGTAAAGCGTGTGCGCTCCCAGTCGCAGGAGGAACCCAGCTTTTTAAGCTGATTCAAAATACGGCTTTCATATTCGGTTTTCCAGCCCCACGCGCGCTCCAAAAAGCCCTCACGTCCGAGATCCTCTTTATTGATCCCCTCTTTTTTAAGCGCTTCCACCACCTTGACCTCGGTCGCGATGGCGGCGTGGTCGGTGCCGGGCAGCCACAAAGCGGAATAGCCCTGCATCCGGCGGAATCGGATCAGGATGTCCTGAATGGTCTCGTCCAGCGCGTGCCCCATGTGCAGCTGTCCGGTGACATTGGGGGGCGGGATTACAATCGTATACGGCTTTTTCTGTGTGTCCACCGTCGCGTGGAAATAATTTCCCTCAGTCCAGAATTCGTAAATCCGATCCTCCACGTCCCGGGGCTCATAGGTTTTGGCAAGCTCCTTCTGCATCGCGTTTCCATCCCTTCGTGCAAATCTGTATTTATCTTTGTATTATCCCACACAACCGCTTTTTTTGTCAATGCTTTTGTCCTTTCGCAAAAAAGCACCCGCGAGGCGGCATGAAGCCGTCCCGCAGGTGTGGGTGTCTCTTATAAATTATTCGTCACCGTAGATAAAGTCCTTGATGGCGGTGCAGTTTTTCTCAATGTCGGGCACCAGCACGTCCGCACCCGAAATCTTTTTGCCCTGATACCCGTTTTTGACCGGAATGCTCAGCTCCTCGGTCTCATAGTCGGTTGCCATCATCGCACTGATCAGATAGCCGAACATCTTGCCCTTCGTGTCCTCCCGCGCCGTGATGTAGGGCATCATGTCTGCGGCGAAGGAATACTGCCCGGTTAGACTGCGCGTCTTGAAATCGGCAATCATAAAGTTTATGAAATTGCGCTGACGGCTTGTGCGCCCGAAGTCGCTGTCCAGCTTGCGGATCCGGCAGTACCACAGCGACTGAAAGCCGTATAGGCGGGAGGTGCCCGCCTTGGTGGGGGTGCCGGTTTTGTTCTGGATATACTTGGCCTCCGCCTTGGTCAGCGTACATTCAATGCCGCCCACCTTATTGACCAGGTCACACATGCCGGCAAAGTCAATGCAGAAATAAGCGTCGATCTTGACGCGGAAATTGCTCTCGATGGTCTGAATCACGCGGTCGGGTCCGCCGTGGTTGAAGGCGGTGTTGATGCGCGCCAAGCCGTGCTCAGGAACCTCCACATAGAGGTCGCGCAGGAAGGAGGTCATCTTGAGTTTTTTGTTCTTGCGGTCGATGGACAGCAGCAGCATGGTGTCTGAGCGGCTGTTCTGCCCCGCGTCGGAGCCGATCAGCAGAATGTTGGTGACGCTCGAGCTGTTTTCAAGCGGGATGCCCCGCGCCGCAGAAGAGGCCTTGGTGTTGACGCCCGGCTGGTATACGTCGGGGTCAGGCTTTTCGTAGGTTATACTGTTGATCAGGTTGTACACCAGGAAAAAGGCAACAGCCAAAAGCAGTCCCAGTACGCCGACCGCCGACCAGACAACCTTTTTAAATACTTTTTTCTTTTGGGGCGGCACCATGACCTCGTCATCATAGGGCACGACCACACTGTCAAACTCGCCGGTCGCGTACCGCTGGTACTCGTCATAGGACGAGGGCGGCCTCCGGTCACGGCGCTCATAGCCCGGTTCCGCCGGCGGACGGCCGGAATTCGGTCTGCCCTGACGGTTCATGGGCGGACGATTCCCGCCTTGTCCGGCCGGGCGGTTCTGGAGCGGGCGCGGAGGTCTGGAGCCTCCCTGCCGCTGTTCGGGAGGACGACTCGCACCGGAACGTCCCTGAGGCGGACGGCGGGTTTGTCCTGTGCCCGTGCCGCGCGGCTGCGGAGGACGGCTTTGTCCCCGGTTTCCAGGCTGCTGAGGACGGCTCTGGCCGCCCCGTGTGTATTGTCTGTCCTGCTCTCTCATACCTGAAACTCCTTTATCTCGGACGTGTCTGAAACGAAGTATCGTCGAAACATAATTTTTGTATCATATTGTTTTTATTTTACCATAAAAATATGTTATGTCAATTTAATGGGCGAATATTTTAAGCATGAACAAATTTTGTCTGGAAATACTATCTTCGTACCTAAATATTTCTCGGTACAGTAATTTGGATTCGCCGTATAGAAACTTACGGCAGGAAAGGAATGATTCTTTACTATGAAAAAAGTTATTTTTGCGCTGTGCGCCCTGCTGCTCATACTCTGTCTCAGCGCCTGCGGCAGCAATGTGGGCAACGACATGAGCTCGGCGCGCGACAACATGAACAGCGTGGTTTCGGGCGCGGTCAGCGGCGCGAACGACCTTGCGTCGGGTGTCATGGACGGGATGTCCTCTCTCTCGGACAACCTCTCCTCCGACATGAACGCCGCACCCTCTGCACCAGCGACCGATGTCACCTCGGCCGCCTCCATGGTCTCTCAGTAAACTTTCTCCCGGACGGGGCGGTCAATCATTTAGTTTTCTCAAACTCCATCTCCCCCACCGTGTAAATTTGACCGTTCCGGTCAATGAGCACAGCGGCCGCATCGGTTGCGCGGAGGAATTCCTCCGCGCGCTCCCGTCCCAGCGCAAAGAACAGCGTGGAGAGGGCGTCTCCCTCCGCCGAGGTTTTGCTGACAATGGTGACCGAGCTGAGCTCGCCAACCACCGGGTATCCCGTTTTGGTGTCCAGAATATGGTGATAGAGCCTGCCATCCCTTGTAAAACAGCGCTCATAAATGCCCGATGTCACGACCGACAGATCCTTCCCGCGCACAATGCCGACCTCGGTCTGCCCGTCGGCAAAGGGCGCGCGGACGCCGATCTTAAAAGGCTGTCCGTATTTATCGCCGATTACATAGATATTGCCGCCCAAATTGATGACCGCGCTTGTCACGCCCTGCCCGCGCAAACAGGCGGCCATTTTGTCGGCGATGAATCCCTTGGCGACCGACCCCAGGTCAAGCTTTGCCCCGGGGTCGGCCAGCGTAACCGTGTTGCCCTCCAGACTGACCTTTCGGTAGTCCACCGTTTTCAGCGCCGCTGAAAGCTCCGCTTTGTCCGGCAGTTGGGGCGACTCGGCCTTAAAGTCCCACAGCGAGGACACCGCCCCGATCGTGATGTCCAGCGCACCCTCCGATTGTGCGCAGTACTGAAGCGCGACGCGCAGCAGCTCGGCCGTATCGTCCGACACGCTCACCGGCTGTCCCTGCGCGGCGTTGACGCGGCCGATGTCGCTGTCCGGCTTGGTGATGCTGAACATATCATCGTAGCTGCGGCACAGGTCGAGGCTGTCCTGCAATGCCTCCTGTGAGCCGCCCTCGTACAGGCTGACCGTCACAACCGTGTCCAGCGCGAACTCGGTGGCGGACAGCGGCTCGGCCTGTGCGCAGGAGTGCGCAAGGAGCAAAAGAAGGCTCGTTATCAGTAGATACACAGTTTTTTTCATGCTTTTCCCTCCGGTTCCCTTCTATTATATCGATACAGCTCAGGCCGCGCAATCGCTTTTCTTTGTCTCGGGCGCTTTTTTATGATATACTGTTTTATAACAAAGCGCTGGAGGAAAACACGCATGCCGCAAAAAAAATCACCCTTCCTGCCCTCCCGGCGGGAGATTTTTATGCTTCTGGGCATCGTCTGCCTGGCAGGTCTTTTGCTGCTCGCCGTACGGTGGGGGGCGAAGCCGGGCGACGAGGTGGTTATCACGGTGGAGCAACGCGAGTACGGACGCTTCCCGCTCAGTGAAAACCGCGTCCTTGAAATTGAAGCCGCGGACGGGATGAACGTTGTGGAAATTTCTGACAATCAGGTGCATATGAAAAGTGCCGACTGCCCGGACAGGCTGTGCGTCAAGATGGGCTTCATTCACGACGACATAAGGCCCATTGTCTGTCTGCCCCACAAAGTGGTTGTGGAGGTGAAACCGCGTGGATAAGCCCCGGGGATCTCTTCATCGGCTGGCGCTGCTCGCCCTGCTGCTGGCGCTCGCGCTCATCCTAGGCTGGGTGGAAAGCCTGATTCCGCTGCCGATTCTCGTGCCCGGATTCAAGCTTGGGTTGGGCAACGCCGCCGTGCTGTTTGCGCTGTACGCGCAGGGACGTCGGGACGCCTTCGTGCTGCTGATCATGAAGGTTATGCTGTCCAGCATCCTGTTTTCCGGCTTTTCGGCCTTTTTGTATGCACTGGCAGGAGGACTGCTCAGCTATCTCGTCATGGCGCTGCTTGTGCGCAGAGAGAAATCCTCTGTGCCCTTTGTCAGCATGACCGGCGCCGTGTGCCACAACATCGGCCAGGTGGCCGCCGCAGCGCTGCTTTTGGGCACACCCCATCTGGTGTATGTGCTGGCTCTGCTGCTGCTTTGCGGGCTTGTGACCGGCTCACTGACCGGACTGGCGGCATCTCTTATATTAAAACGGCTAAACTTTGGCCATTTTGACGTTTGACAAAATGCACTTCTTACAACCGATGCCCAAGGACTTACCCCCAAATTTGTAAAATGGTGCTAATTTTTATTGACACAATTTGCAGGACACGTTATAATAGAGTATGTTTTGTACTTAGTTTTTACGAAACGGAGGAATCCGATTTGGATGGCTATGATGTTATCATCATAGGCGCGGGCCCGGCGGGCATTTTCACGGCTCTTGAGCTTGTGGACAAGACCCCCGAAAAACGCATCCTGCTTGTGGACGCAGGCAGCTCGATTGAAAAGCGAGCCTGTCCGGCGCGCACAACCGGAAAATGTGCGGGGTGCAAGCCCTGCAACATCATGAACGGCTGGGCGGGCGCGGGCGCCTTTTCTGACGGTAAGCTCTCGCTGTCCGAGGAGGTCGGCGGCAATATCACCGAATACCTGCCCCTGCAAGAGGTGCGCGATGCCATCTCCTACGCCGACGGCATCTACACCCGCTTCGGCGCGCCCGACAAAATCTACGGCCTGAACGACAAACGCGTCGACGAGATCGCCTATGAGGCTAGGAAGCACAATATTAGGCTGGTGCCCTGCCCGGTGCGGCACATGGGCACCGAGCACAGCTTTGAGGTGCTCCGGGCGATGTACGATTTCCTCGCGGCACAGCCGAACTTCACGTTCATGGAATACACCACTGCCGACAGCCTTTCGGTCTGCGGCGGCCGCGTGGAGGGAGTCTGGCTTCTTGACCGAACGGGGGAACGGTTCTTTGCCGAAGCGTCTTATGTGGTGGCGGCCCCCGGACGGGGCGGCGCCGAATGGCTCTGCCGCATCGCGCGCGAGAATTGCATCGAAACCCAGAACAACGAGGTGGACATCGGCGTGCGGGTGGAGGTTCCCGACGCGGTCATGGATCACCTGACCCGGCACCTGTACGAGGCCAAGCTCATCTACTACTCAGACACCTTTGAAAACAAGGTGCGCACCTTCTGCATGAACCCCGGCGGGCTGGTCAGCGAGGAGCACTACGCCGGCGACATCGCCGTGGTCAACGGACACAGCTACGCCGACGAAAAGCGGCGTACAGGCAACACCAATTTCGCCCTGCTGGTTTCCACCCGGTTTACCGAGCCCTTCAAAAGCCCCATTGAATACGGGCGCTACATCGCACAGCTCGGCAACATGCTGACCGGCGGCGGCATCATGGTACAGCGTCTGGGCGACCTGCTGGGCGGCAGGCGCACCGACGCAACACGCCTGCGCAAATCCACGACCGATCCTACGCTTACGACGGCGGTTCCGGGAGACCTTTCCTTTGTCCTCCCCCACCGTCATCTGACCAGCATCGTGGAGGCGCTGAGGGCGTTTGACAAGCTCGCACCCGGTTTATATTCCAAAAACACCCTGCTCTACGGCGTGGAGGTCAAGTTTTATTCCTCCAAAGTTGCGGTTGGCCTCAACCTGGAGACCAGCGTGAAAAACTTTTACGCGATTGGAGACGGAGCGGGAATCACAAGGGGGTTGATGCAGGCGTCCGTAACCGGCATTGTGGTCGCGCGGGACATTGCCCGGCGCGCACCGACATAGGACTTTTTTGCACAGGGGAATATGTGGTGAACTCTATATTATATTGTGTCGGCATCAGTTATGAATAAATTGTAAACGAAATATGGCAAATCAAAGAAATTCGTTCGATTTCCGCGGAAAAGGTTGCAAAGTTGTAACTTTTTATGTAGAATGGTTGTGAGTTAACGGTTCTGCGTCGAACGAATTGTTTTGATCTGACCAATGAAAAAAGTGAGGTTATGATATGTCAAACAGACTTTTTCAAGGTGTTGTGCACCAGATGCGTGACGCCATCGACAGAACCGTCGGTGTGGTCGACGAGACCTCGGTGATCATTGCGTGCAGTGAGCTGGGCAGCGTCGGCGAGGTCAACGAAAAAATAACCGGCGACATCATCGCCAGTTCGGATATCGTCGTGGTCGACGGTTACACCTATAAGCCCTTCGGCAGCCGTCCGCGCGCCGAATACGCTGTATTTGTGGAGGGCGACGACGAGGCGGCGCGCAAATATGTCTCGCTCCTTTCGGTTTCGCTCAGCAACATCAAACAATACTACGATGAGAAATACGACCGCGGCAACTTCATTAAAAATGTCATTCTGGACAACATTCTGCCCGGCGACATCTATCTCAAGGCGCGCGAGCTGCGCTTCAACTCCGACGTCACACGAGTGTGCATGCTCATCCGCATCACCTCGAAAACCGACGTGTCAGCCTATGACATCATTCAGAACCTCTTCCCCGACAAGAGCAAGGACTTTGTCATCAACATCAACGAAAGCGACATCACGCTGGTCAAGGAAATCCGCGCGGGCATTGAGTCCAGGGATCTTGAAAAGCTCGCCAGCTCCATTGTGGACACCCTGAGCAGCGAATTCTATACGCATGCCATCGTCGGCATCGGCACCTCCGTGGTCGGCATTAAGAACCTCGCCCGCTCCTTCAAGGAGGCGCAGGTCGCCCTGGAGGTCGGCAAGGTGTTTGACACGGAAAAAACCATCATCAGCTATGACAACCTCGGCATCGCGCGCCTGATCTATCAGCTGCCTACGACGCTGTGCGACATGTTCCTGATGGAGGTGTTCAAGAAGGGATCGATCGAGTCGCTCGATCAGGAGACCCTGTTCACCATCCAGCGTTTCTTTGAGAACAACCTCAATGTCTCGGAGACCTCGCGCAAGCTCTTTGTACACCGCAACACGCTGGTGTACCGCCTGGAAAAGATTAAGAAGCTGACCGGGCTTGACCTGCGCGACTTTGAAGACGCCATTGTCTTTAAAGTGGCTCTGATGGTCAAAAAGTATCTGACCGCTAACCCCATCAAGTATTAATTGGTTCTGTATTTGTGTGAGAGTACGCGCGTTGCGGCAATATAGTAAAGAGGCAAAGGTATATGATTGAATTTCGAAATGTATGCAAAACCTATGACAACGGGACAAAGGCGCTCAAGGACGTCAGCCTGAAGATCAACAAGGGCGAATTTGTCTTTATTGTCGGCTCCTCCGGTTCGGGCAAGAGCACCTTTCTCAAGCTGATCATGCACGAGGAAGTGCCCAATTCGGGCGAGATTGTCGTCAACGGGCGCAAGCTCTCCTCGGTGCGTCATAAGGATATTCCCTTTCTCCGGCGCACAATGGGTATCGTCTTTCAGGATTTTCGCCTGATCGACAAGATGAATGTCTATGACAACGTCGCGTTCGCCATGCGGGTCATCGGCGCTTCGGCGCGGGAGGTTCGGCGGCGCGTCCCTTACATACTCGGACTTGTGGGGCTTCAGGAAAAAGCCCGCAACCTGCCCACCGAGCTCTCAGGCGGCGAACAGCAAAGGGTGGGACTGGCGCGCGCGCTGGTCAACAACCCGACCATGATCATCGCGGACGAGCCCACCGGCAACATTGACCCCGCCCTCTCCTTCGAGATCGTTGACCTGTTAAGCGAGATCAACCGGCGCGGGACAACCATCCTGATGGTCACCCACGAGCACACGCTGGTCAAGCGTTTTTCCCGGCGCGTGGTGGAGATCAAGGACGGCATTGTGGTGGGCGACACGGGCTCCCTTGTGGGACGGGGGGTGCAGTATGAGTTTTAGCAGTACGCGCTACCTCCTCAAGGAAGGCCTAAAAAATGTCTGGAGCAACCGCATGATGTCCTTTGCTTCGATCGGCGTGCTGGTTTCCTGCCTGCTGATCACCGGCGTGGCCTTTCTCTTCTCCCTCAACATAGACAACATGATGGGTTCTCTCGAGGGCAACACCGCCATCCGGGTCATTCTCGGAGACGAGGTGCAGGATCTTGAGGCGGTGTCCATCGGGCAGAAGCTCAAGGAAATCTCCAACATTGACGCCTGTACCTTTATCAGCAAGGAAGAGGCGTTTGAGCTGCTGAAAAAGACCGTCGGGGACGACGCAGCCGCCTTTGAAGAGTTGGGCATCGAAAAGGATTTCCTCCCCTTCGCCTACACCATTACCTTGAACGATCTTTCCAAATATGATCAGACCATCGCCCAGGTCAAGGAACTTGACGGCGTGTTTAAGATTGACGACAAAACCGCCATTTCGGACAAGCTGACCCAAATTCGCCAGTTTGTCACCTCGGCGGGCTTCTGGATCGTGCTTTTGCTTTTGATCATTTCCATGTTTATCATTTCCAACACCATCCGGGTGACCATGTTCTCCCGGCGGCTGGAAATCAGCATTATGAAATCGGTCGGCGCGACCGACTGGTTCATACGCGTCCCCTTCATTGTGGAAGGCATCATTATCGGATTGGTCTCCGGGCTTGTCACGACGGGGCTTCTCTACTACATTTACAACGCCGCCGTCAAGTCCATTCAGAAGGCCTTTTCATTTCCCGCCGTTTCATATACCGACATCCTGCCCATCCTGACCGCCGCATTTCTTTCCATCGGCGCTGTTTTCGGCATTCTGGGCGGCGTCATATCGATCAGTCGTTACCTGAAAGGTGAAGGAGGAGATATTGTTGACTGGTAAAAAAGTAAAAGTGTTGCTTGCCATGCTGCTCTCTTTGGTTGTCATGGCGCAGATCGCGGCTCCCGTTACCGTGGACGCCGCCTCCAGCAAGGCTCAGATTGAAAAGAGGCTGTCCGATCTCAAAAAGAAGGAATCTGACCTCAAGAACAAAATCGCAAAGTCCAAGAACAAGATTGAGGAGCAGGAAGGTTATAAGGCCGATCTGGACGAGCAGATCAAGGTGGTTCAGGATCAGGTGGATACCCTCAACGAGCAGATCGAAGTGCTCGACGCTGAGATCGTCGAAAAAAGCGGTGAAATCTCGGAACACGAGCAGAGCATCAACGAAAATGAGGAGCAGCTTAAAGAACGCCTGCGCGCCCTCTACATCGCCGGCGACACCTCCAACATCGCCATCCTGCTTGGTGCGGAGGATTTGTCCGATATGTTCAATAAGGCCGATGTGATGCAGCGCGTGGCCGAGCACGACCGCAGCCTGATCAATGACCTCAAGGAAACCAAGGCGGCAATCGAAGGACAGCTCGCCACCATTCAGGAGGATCGCGACACGGTCGCGGCGGCACGCAAGGAAGTGTCCAAGAAGGAAAGTCAATTGTCCGAGCTGATTGCCGAAAGCAACCGGGTAATCCAAAATCTCGAGGCCGCCAAAGCCGCCAACGAAGAGGAACAGAAAAAAGTCCATGCGGACATGGAAGCGGCCGAAGACGAGATGGACGCCTGGATGAAGGAATACTACCGCAAGCAAGAGGAAGAGCGCAAAAAGCAGCAGAACAATAATAAAGATAATAACAACAACAATAACAACACCAGCAACAGCCCCTATAAAAACGGCGACTTCAATTGGCCGGTACCAGGCTATTACAAGGTCTCCTCCGGCTTTAAATGGCGCTGGGGCCGCATGCACAACGGCATTGACATTGCCGGCGGCGGCATCTACGGCGCAAATATCGTCGCGGCCGCAGACGGCAAGGTCGTCAAGGCCAGAACCTATGACAACGGCGGATACGGCCTGCACCTGTACGTAGACCACGGCAACGGCTACATGACCATCTACGGCCATTGCAGCAAGCTTCTTGTCGGAAACGGCGAATATGTCAAAAAGGGACAGGTCATCGCCAAGGTGGGCAACTCCGGACGCTCCACCGGCCCGCATCTTCACTTTGAAATCCGTGTCAATGGTACGGCGAAAAATCCAATGAACTGGTTCTAGCTCGTACATAATTCCCCGCATAATATTGCACAATACATACGGGCGACCCTCCGTGGTCGCCCATACTTGTTTGAATGGGAGTTTCTCGCATGAACAAAAAAATTTCACTCGGCGCGACAATCGCTTTGATGGCCATTGTCGCGACCATCACCCTGTCGATCACCTATGTACTGGCCATGAAGGCCTTCAACGACAGGGTTCACAGTGTCTATGAACGGCAGAGCATGTACCAAAAGCTCTCCGAGGTTGACCAGAAGATCCGTCAGAATTTCATCGGCACCATCGACGAGAAAACGCTTAATGACGCGCTGGCGGAGGGCTTTATCCGAGGTTCGGGCGACCGGTACGGCTCCTATCTTTCCGCCGAGCAGTACAAGGCCACCCTGTCCGACCTGGAGGGCCGCACGATCGGCATCGGCGCTACCATCCGGCAAAATGAGGACGGCGGGGTCATGATCATTGGCGTGGCGCCCGGCTCCCCAGCTGCCGCTGCGGGCGTACTAACGGGCGACCTGATCTCCTCAATCGACAAAAAACCGATTGATCAAATCAGCTTTGATGAAATTGCTCAGTTGATGCAGGGGGACGCGGGTTCTAAAATTTCCCTCGCGGTCAAGCGCGGCGACGTAGATAAAACCTTTGACATCACACGCAAGGAATATGAGATTGTTTCGGTGGAGTCGAGGGTGGTCAAGCAAAATGTGGGCTATATGAAAATCTCCGAGTTCAATGACAACACCGAGGCCCAGTTCTCCGCCGCCCTGCGCGACCTGCAAAACAAGGATGTGGTCGGGCTGGTGTTTGATCTGCGCGACAACCCCGGCGGCACGCTGGACGCTGTCGCCAACATACTCGACACACTGCTCCCGGCGGGCAACATTGTGTCGGCCACCGACAAGGACGGCCAAACTGCAGTCCTGTACACCTCCGATGCCCGTGCGGTCAAGCTTCCCATGAGCGTGATCATCAATGGTGACACCGCCAGCGCTGCCGAACTGTTTGCGTCCGCGCTGCACGATTACCACATGGCCACACTGATTGGCACAACCTCCCACGGCAAGGGAACCATGCAGAAGATGTTTCCGCTGACCGACGGCTCCGTGCTCAACATCACGGTCGCCAAGTTTAACCCCCCTCTGAGTGAAAACTTTGACGGCGTGGGTTTAACCCCTGACATCCAGGAGCAGCTTACCGAAGAGGAAATCTACGATTTCTATAAGCTGACCGAGGATACCGACCGACAGATTCTCGCCGCGATCAATGCCCTGACATTGACCGGCGCTGACCCCGAGGCGATCGGCAACCCGCAGAGCCAGGAGGATGAACCTGTTGCCAGCGGGGACGACCTCCCCGACGATGACGCCGCCACCTCGACGGCCGAACCCTCAAACGAGACAACGAACGATGCCTCGTCCGCGGCGTCCGGCTCCTCCGCCGGCGGTTCGTCGAGCGCTTCCTCCGCCGCAACCTCCTCGGGCGGCGCCTCTTCCCTGACGGACGCACATGCCTTTTCCTTCGAAGGACGAAGAATTTTATTTGTGTAATTAAAAACCTGTCGCAAACGCTTAAATTGCTTTTACGGCAGGTTTTTGTTATAATCAGAACAACAGTTTCATTTTGCAATATTTATATTCTATTTAGGAAGAAATCTGGCTCTTAGGGACAGGTGATGATGTATGGAACTCAGCATGGTTTATTTTATGATCTCGCTATTTGCTTCTCTAACTCTCCTTTTTATCGTGGGGAAGGTCTGGTTTGCCAGCACAAGAAGCCGATACCTCACGATCTTTTTGATGATGGGGGGCATGGCCTCATTATGGACGCTTTTAAACGGGATTTCCTGTATTGTCACGCCGCACACGGTCATGCTGCTTCAGCCCATGTGGATGATTTTTGTATGCTGTCTGCCCTTCCTGATGCTCATGTACATCCTACATTTCGTCAACGCCCGGGCGGCCGACAGCAAGCTTCTGACGTGGTTCTTTATTTTTCTCATGCTCACGGACATTGCCCTGCTGCTTACGAACCCCTTGCACAAGCTGTACTATACTTCCTATACCCCCAAGGGTCACGGTGTGTACGGCCCGTTTTTCTGGATTCACTCCTACATTTCCTACGCGGTTCTGGGTGCGGCATTTGTCATGCTCATCATCCATGTGATTAAAAACGTCCGTAAATACCCCCATCTCATTTTTGTGGCGCTTGGCTCCGCCTGCCCGTTTATCGTCAATTTGCTGTACGTGTTCCAGGTCGGCTTCCTTGAGTTTGACCTGACCGCGCTTGGCTTTGTCGTCATGTTTTCGGTATACGGTGTATTCTCGATCCGGTTTCGCTTATTCAACCTGAAAAGTGCCGCGTTTGCCAACATCTTTGACACCCTCTCCGAGTGCTTCCTAGTGGTCGACAACGTCGGACAGGCTGAGGTTGCCAACCCGGAGTTCCTAAAAGCTTTCCCGTCGCTCGATCTGGAACGGAAACCCGCCTCCATCCGGGAAATCGCAGACTATATGCGCTCTGCGGCGGTCCATTACCGGCCGGACGACGTCTTTGAGAGGATCGCGTCCCCCACCGATGACCTCGGCGACAGTGAATGTTCGATTCGATATGAGGACGGACAGGTGCGCGATTTTGCCCTTGTCAAGGATTTCATCATCCGCCGGGGACAATCCGCTGGTTTCGTTCTCACGCTCACCGACATCAGCAGCTACCGAAAGATGATCGGCGAAATCAATCAGCAGAATGCGGCGCTGATTAAGCTCAAGGACGACGCGGAAGCGGCCTCCCGGGCCAAGACAGACTTTCTCGCGAATATGAGCCACGAGATCCGCACCCCGATGAACGCCATCATCGGGATGACCGCAATCGCGAGAAACTCCTCCAACCTGGAACAGATCTACGGTTTTCTCGACAAACTGGACAACGCCTCCCACCAGCTTCTGAGCATCATCAACGATGTCCTCGACATGTCCAAAATTGAGGCCAATAAGCTGGAGCTGTATAAGGAGGATTTCAATTTTGCAGACATGCTGGAAAGCTGTAAGGATATTTTCATCGACCGAGCCAAGGAAAAGCAGCAGCGGCTCAGCTTTGAGGTCGACGAATCTACACCCCTCAATCTGCACGGAGACAAGCTGCGTCTGTCCCAGGTCATTTTGAACATCCTGTCCAATGCCGTGAAATTCACGCCGGAGAAGGGCGAAATTCATTTGACTGTGCGGCCGGTTTCCGTGACAGATACCGAAGCAAAAATCCGGGTTTCCGTCTCAGATAGCGGCATCGGCATGACCGAGGAACAGCTTTCCCGGCTGTTCACCGCCTTTGAGCAGGCTGACGGAAGCATTTCCCGCAGCTTTGGAGGAACAGGGCTGGGTTTGGCCATTTCCAAAAGCATCGTCGGTTTGATGGGCGGGGACATCTGGGCGGAGAGTATTTCGGGCAGAGGCAGCATATTTAACTTTGATTTTGTTGCAGAGATTACTAAAAATCTAATTTTATCTGAGACGACGACAGAAAAAGAGCAGTACAATTTCACAGGATGCACGTTCCTTCTGGCGGAGGACGTGGAGATCAATCGGGAGATTATTCTGACACTGATGGAGGGCAACGGCGCGGTGGTTGAGTGCGCGGCCAACGGGCAGGAGGCGTATGACATGTTTGCAGCCTCCCCAGAAAAGTACGACGTGATTTATATGGATCTCCAGATGCCGCAGCTCGACGGATACAGCGCAACCAGGATGATCCGGGTGCTGGATGCTCCGAACGCGAAACGCATCCCCATCATTGCCATGACGGCCAATGCCTTTGCCGAGGACATCAAAAAATGCCTTGAGGCGGGGATGGACGATCATATTTCCAAGCCGATCGACATTGACACGCTTTTCAAAAAGACCGCCGTACATCTGAAAAAGAGGGCCTGACATGAAAATTTTGCTGCGGCTGTAAAAACTGTTTTTTCAAGGGGGAGGACAAATGTCCCCATGCGGCGTATACGATGCCGATCTGGAACGCGTTGATGGCGTCCGATTTGCTCGTATTTGTCTATCCGGTGTATGCTCTCCGCGCGCCGGCCGCGATTAAATCGCTCCTTGATCACTTTTGTGTCCATTGGATCGTACACCGTCCAAAAAAGGAGATGTTTCTAAAGCGCGCCGCCATCCTGACCAATTCGATCGGTGCCCCCAACGGCGCGGCACAGAAGGACGTCGCCACCTCCCTTTCATGGATGGGCGTATCGGACATCCGGAAGCTGGGCTTTTGTCTGATGGAGGGTGTTCTCTGGGAGGAGCTTTCTCCCGAGCGCCGGGAGAAAATGAAACGCCGCACCGAGCGTTTCGCGCGGGGATGCGCAAAAAGACTCAAAAAGAGCTGGAGCCTGAAAATCAAAGCTTTTTTTGCCATGAGCCGGAGGATGCTTCAGAGCGGGTACAGAAAAGATCTGGCCGGGGGAAAAACACCCTTCCTCGACAATCAGTATTGGGCCGCAGAGGGCTGGATCAAAGACTAATTTTTACAAAATTTAATCATTGACAAAATCAGACTATTGTGATAGTGTATGAATGTACTATCATAATAGTCTGAGGTGTTTTTATGGAGAAAAAATTGTATGATTCGGAGCTTAAAATCATGGAGATCATTTGGGAGAACGAACCGGTCTCCGCCAAGGAGGTCAGCCTGATTGCGGGCAAAACCATTGGCTGGAACAAGAACACGACCTATACCGTGATTAAAAAGCTAATCGAAAAGCAGGCGGTCGCACGCGGCGAGCCGGGTTTTATCTGTACGTCGCTCATTCGGAAGGAGGCGGTACAGCGTTCGGAAACCAAAAGCCTGATCGACAAGCTCTTCGGCGGCTCAAAAAAGGCCTTTTTCGCCGCCTTTGCGGAGGAAAGCCTTTCGGAGGACGAGGCCGCCGCGCTTCGGGCGCTTTTGGAAAAGAGGAGGTGACCATGCTTTCTGATGTGTTTTACTGGGTACTGAATGTCAGTATCCTCGGCAGCCTGACCGGAACGGTCGTGCTTCTTTTGCGCGCCTGGAAGCCTCTCCCCCGCTTTGCAGTTTATCTCCTGTGGGCGCTGCCGTTTTTTCGGTTCTGGGTTCCGTTCGGCTTTGCCAATGAGTACAGCCTGCTGACGCTGCTCTCAAGGGTTTCCGCCAAGACCGTGGTGGTCTGGGAAGAGCGTATGGTGTTCCCTGCATTCCCGGAGACCACAGCCTCAAACTTCATGGGGGCGGCAACCAGCTATTTTCCGGTCAAGTATAAAACCGATCTTCTGGAGGGTGTTTTCCATGTTGCGTCTCTCGTGTGGGTCATCATCGCGGCCGGCGCTGTGCTTACAGCGATTGCACTGTACGCCCTGACAAAGTCAGAGCTGAGATCGGCCGAGCACATCGGGGGAAACCTTTATAAGTCCGACCGCATTGCCTCCCCCGCGGTTTATGGCGTGTTTCGTCCGAAAATCATCCTTCCGACCGGGCTCACGGAGGGGGATGTCCAATACATTGTGATGCATGAACAGGTGCACATCAGGCGGCGTGACAACCTCTGGCGTATGGCCGCCGTGCTCACCGCCTGCATGCACTGGTTCAACCCGCTTGCCTGGATGCTTCTAAAATATTTCTTCGCCGACATGGAGTTTGCCTGTGACGCGCGTGTGATCAAGCGGCTTGATGAAGCGCGGAAAACCGAATACGCTTCGGCCGTCCTGTCCGCCGCGCAGGGAAAGGCATTTTTCGCGTCTGCCTTTGGCGGCGCAAAAACGCGGGTGCGCATTGAAAACATCCTGTCCTATAAAAAGCTGACCCTGTTTTCGGCGCTGTTTTTTACGGCGCTGATCGCCGTTGTCACTATCATTTTGCTGACCAACGCCGTCGGTTAGAGAGGGAAAATTTTATGAAAAAGACTTGGATATATATGCTTTGTCTGTCTCTGATTTTCTGCTGTGCGGGATGTACAGGGCGAGGTTCCGCCGCAGACACAGGCTCTCAGCTTCACTCTGTCTCCCTTACGGGCGGCATACCGGCCAGCTATTCCGGCGCGGTTCTCGAAAAGGAGCTTCTGCTCAACGCGGCCGCCGTTTCCGACGGGTATCTCCTGCCGAAGGGCGGCGTGGAAAAATACAGTCTGAACGGCGAATTGCTCTGGACGCAGAAATACCCTTTTATCCCGGAGGACGATCTATATTATTACATACACATTTTTCCTTCAGACGATGACTCTTTTTTGATTTCCTTTGTCGTCCCCACCTACCAAAAGCCGGATGGAACGATGTGTACCACGGCTCCGGTTCTGGCCAAGTGCGACCGGAACGGCCGGCTGCTGTGGCAAAAATCGTATGCGGGTTTCGGCGATATGACGCTCGATAAAGCGTTTCTCCTGCCGGATGGAAATGCGGTCACCATCGGATATACAAGCGACGCCGCCGGAACGGATGATATTTATCTCTCGCTTCTCGACAAAAATGGAAGCCTGATCGGCGAAAAGCGGTATGGCGGTTCAGATTTTGACTCTCCGAACGATGCAGACTATGTGGACGGGGTTGGGCTTGTCGCACTGGTCACCACACAGTCGCGCGACGGGACCTTCTCCGCCTCAACCGACGGCTATGGCGTGGATGTGCTGCTGCTTTTGGATGAGCATCTGAATATCAAGTGGCAGCGGCCGCTCAGCTCGCTGCTTGCGCCCGGATCGCTGCTGGCCACCGACGAGGTCATCTATCTGCTGGATCTTCAGAACAATTATTATAAAGTGGACTTTCTGGGCGAGGTTGTGGATCAGGTAAAGCTCTTTGAAAAAGAAGCGGAGGCACACTTTGTCGGTAACTCTAAATACGGGGTGCTGCTTCAGTGTGAAAATGAGCTTGTGTTCTACCATGACAGGAACGCGGGGATGAAGCTCGACTTTAACGCCGGGCGCGCCGAGCGCGTGATTGACGCAGAGGACGGCTTTATCATTGTTTCGGTGAACACGACCGGGTCGCTCCCCACGCCGCCCTACATCAGCGCCCTGTGGTACAGCACCGAGCTTGTATACAGCGGCTATGACCGCAGTGGCAAGCTGCTTTGGCGCAACGCCTGTGACAATACCCCGGCGCATATTTCATAAGCAAGCCCCCGGTATCCTTATGAACCGCACCTTATTTGTTAGACGGTATGGTATTCCTTGTTGGAAAGCGCCGTGGTCCCGGTACAATGCAGCCGCCGGATCATATAATATTGAATTTGAACTTTAAACTAAAACAAGAACAACGCCATCAAGAGAGTGACCGCGC
>JAVBNA010000012.1:0-96410 GCA_031551875.1 Oscillospiraceae bacterium
AATCGGTTTTTGGAGCATTGTCAAGGCCGGCGCAGCCGTACATTTAGCCTTGACAATACGAGAAAAAGCGATTACGCAAGTTTTTGGGCGAAAGTCTAAGGAAATTGGCGCTAAATTTTCATTTTAACTTTACAGAGCCAATTGGTTGGGGGGATTTTTGGCGTTTGGGGGAAAAATGACCCTCTTTTTTGCAACTCCTATATATGTCTATATATATTCTATTTTAGAATTAATAGGCATATATATAACCGGAAATATAGGAAGATATATAAGAGTTGTAAAATTGACCCTCAAAAACCCCCCATTTTCAAAAAATCCCCCCGGTTTTATTGTTTATCAATAAGATTTTGGGCGAAACACTCCGTTTACACCATCTACATGGTTGTGGACACTACGAATTACAATGTCTCGTTTTTTTAATTCTTCTTTAAACAATTTAAGGCCTAACGGTGTAGTTCCCGCATCAATGCACCAATTTGAATAATCTGTGCGAAGAGTTTTGACAGTGATGGTTCCCGCCCCTGTCAAGTCAACACGTTCATCCAGGAATTGCCCAACATAGTCATTGTCATGTCGGTACTCCTCGGCGAGTCGCTTCATTTCCTCGGTATCATGAATTCCGCCATCCTCCAGATACATTTTGTATCCTTTCAGAAGCCAATTGAAAATACCGCTTTTATTGTCCTCATCCCGAAAGAAGTCTTTCAGGTTGCTATCTCGCTCCTCTTCCTTGAAATGGCGTGTAAAGGGCAAGATTTTTATGCGCCCACTGCTGAACAGGCTATCATCGGCAACAGTTGGCTTTGAATTGGAGGACACAATCAGTTTGAACACAGGCTTAAATTGCACGATTCCGCCGTATAAGGGCCGTGCGACAATATCGTCGTTGCCGGTCAGCTGCTTTATGAGGGCTTCATCAAAGCAGATTCCCTTTTGCGGTTCGTTGGCCAGCGCCAGACGGACACCGGGCAGTCGGGCAAGGTCAGGGGTGGGCCTGCTACCGTCACGCACACCACCGCGGGCAATGGTATTGAAATCAATCTGAACGCCGTAATCACCGAAAATATTCATAGTTGTATCGAACAACGTACCTTTCCCGTTGCGGGTCTTTTCCCCATTGGCGATAAAAAAGCATTCTTCGTTGGCTTTCCCCTGCAAGGCATAGCCCAACGCCTTTTGCAAGGTGATGGCGCGGGGTTCGTTGCCCTCAGTGATTTCATCAATGAACTTCTCCCAGCGCTCACAATAGGCGATAGGATTATATACGACATTGGCCATTTTTGATATGTAGTCGGCGGGGTTGTGAGGCTTCAACTCCATCGTCTGGATATTTAGTGTACCGTTTTTGCAGTTTAATAAATAAGCTTGCGTGTCAAAAGCGGAACTGGAAGCATGCAGTTCGTCCTGCGCGTCCCTGATTTGTGTTCCCCTGTACCTGAATCCACGATACTTTTTGTAGTGCTTGCGGTATGTGTCCCATTCATCCTCCGGCGCTTTTTCGCCGTCAGTCTGGGGAGCGGGCGGAATGAGCTTGCCGACAAAATCAGCCAGAGCTTTGGCGTACATCTTCGCCTTTAAATCTTCCTTGTCCTGCTGCCAGCGCCCGTCCATATATGTCCAGTAGCTTTTGTACTCAGGGATATAAAGAACGTTACCTCGGTACATATCCGCATACAACCGCGCCGCGCCCATATCGTCAAGGGAATATTCCTTGAGATCGTCGGGCGTTTGGATGGACACGGTCTCGTCCGGCTTCGTATTGCCCGCGGTGGGACTAACCACCCGCGAAAAGTCCTCTATTGCCCGTCTCTGCCGGTCAGCCCGGTAAACCGTGTCATCCTCGGCGGCAGTTCGGGTACAATCTCGTGCCGCCTTTTCTGCGGATCGGCGCAAGTAATCCTTGCGTTCGGCGCTTTTCTTCCAGTGGGCAGCATCCTTTTGCTGCGCGTGTGGAGACGTCAAAAAGGCCTCCGCCATCTTGTCTGTATCGCGATTGCACCAATAGGCCAGCTTATTGAGCAATGCCATGTCATCGGCGCTCTCGTCACCGTTTTTGCGGTCGCCGTTCCAAAGGGATAGAAGCGCCTTGTCATGCTTTAGACCGCGCTGCAGGTAGTCGGTAGACGGCAGGAGCAAAAGGGGCTGCGCTACCCTTTCACTGCCGCCTATCTCCGAATTCCAGTCAAGGGCGCGGTCATCGGTGCGCGTTGGCGGCTTTATGTACTGCTCATAAATGCCGATCAGTTCAGGGGTGCATTGTCGCAGCTCCATCACAGCACCCCCGATTCCACAAAGAGAGTACCGGTCATGGCAAAGTACCGTCCCTGTTGGTAAATCTCAATTTCCGGCGTCTTATATCGCACCTCCCCGGTGCTGGAATCACATTTCGGGTTTCCGGTTTTGAGGTCAATGTCGGGGCGCTTAATAGGGTTAGGCGGCAACTTGCTTTTGTTCGCCTCCAGCGCCATATTCCCAAAACAAAAAATATGTAGCCCATAACCGGATTGTGACACCTCGGTAAAGGATCCCAACCGCCGTATAATATCAAGCGCGTAATCGGCTACCCTCCCGCTCTCAGGGTCGCGCACCGTGTCCAGGTCAACGCCCACGATGCCAGTATTGTGAAATTCAAAGCCCACACCCTGGGCCTGTCCACTTTGGACACGCTCGGCGGCCTGTGCAAATGTTCCCCATGTTTCGGGCTGCCCTGCTTTGGCTCTATTCATGTCAACAGGATTAAACGGACACTTGACCGGCTGGCCGGGGACGCCCCACACAACCCATTGTGGAAGCTGCTGCAATGTTTCCGGGATGTTTTTTAGATTCTCGATAGTGTTCACCGCGTCACCGCCTTACTGGTCTTGGAGATATTTTTCGGCACCTCGCACCGCGTTCTTGATTTCCACAATCCGTCCGTGCATGCTGCGCACAAAGTTTTCCACCTCATGCACCGATTCCGGCAGAAAGTATCCCGGCGGGTAGCTTACCGCCGACAAAATCAGCTCGCCACCTTTGCGCAGACGGTGGATTTCCTGTGTCATTGATCGGACGTCCTTAAAACCAGCGGCACGCGCCAGATCGGGGCCGGGGATGGCGTTCTCTCGGCCCGTGGGGATAAAGTCGAGTAATTTCATAGTTATGCCCTCCGTTCCATTTGCTCGGGAATGGGACGAATATAACCAGGCCGGGCACATTCTTCAGCCCTTGCATTATTTCCCGCTCGCACAAAGGCCAGCACATTGTCCCAAAGTAGAAGCGTCTTTGTCCCGGTCTGAATAGCTGCAAGCTCCCGGTTCCTCACAAACCGGCGCAATGCCTTTTCGGAGAGCGGGATATTCTCGGTCTTGCACCGTTCGGCAGTTTTATGGATGGATGTCAGGTCGGGGTAGTCGGTGTTTTTCATTGTGTGGACACCTCCTGCTTGAGTTCGTCGATGATATTAAATATTTTCTGTTTTTGGTCGTCCGGCAACTCGTGGCGTAGTTTTCGACTCAAATTGGCGTCGTGCATTTTCATCTTGTCTGCAACTTGCCACAACATGATTCCCGATTCCCTTGCCGCCGCTCTAATGTCTTGGTTTGCTCTGGTCATTTTTTCAACTCCTTAGAAAATCTCTGTTACTGTTATTATAAGCAAATCAGATGATTAAGTCAACTATTTTAATTGAAATATTTGATTTGGGGATTTTTTAACTGCTTTCTACATCTTTTGACATCTTTTAATCATAAAAATGAAAAATGCCTTGATTGGCGTTTGCAGCCTGTTTTAGGCGATTAAAATTGTTGTTGTTGACTTTTTTGTTAAAATGGAGTATATTGTTTCTGAAAGGGGATAGTTACATGGCTGAACAATATTTATTCCATAAGCGTTTAAGAGAGGCGCGCTTGCGCATGGGATTCACCCAGAGAGATTTAGCAAAAAAGGCCGGCATAACTCCTGCTGCGCTATCTGGCTATGAAGCAGATGAGGAAAACAAGCGGAAAACACCGCCCTTAGACAAGGCCCGCGCTATCACGGAAGCTCTCGGTTGCTCCTTAGATTGGCTGTGTGGACTTACTGAGAGTCAAGAAGTGAAAACTGAGGAAACGACAATTCCTCTTTCTGAAATTTTACAAAGCCTTATTCAAATCCGCACCCTATCAGATCCTATTGAATTTGAACAGATGCCCACCTTTGACAAAATCATGGGTGACTATTTTACCATCGCTACTCTTCGGTTAGGGAATTATGATGTTGTCAGTTTTTTACAATCTTATGAGAAAGTGTTCAGCCTATACGCAGAGGGAACGCTAACAAAAGAGATGTATTTAGAATGGCTAAATGGAAGTTTGCAAAAATATAAGGATAAAGTAATTGATTTAAATGAAATAGGGACATTAGGCTCACCCAAAGAGGAACCGCTCCCATTTACGTGAGGTGTTATAAATGGCCAACATAACCCGCCGAACCAATAAAGACGGCTCCACCTCTTATCTGATCCGCGTATATGTCAACGAAACTGGTACCGGCCACCAGATCACCAAAAGCAAAACTTGGCGGCCACCGGCCAGCATGAGGCCCACAACGGCAGAAAAGGAAGTCGTAAAACAGGCGGCTATCTTTGAGGATAATGTGAAGCGCGGCCTTGCGGCTGCGGACGGAACAACTAAGTTCTCCGTATATGCCAACGCATGGCTGGAGGCCGCCCAGATAGCCCCTAAAACGCGGGAACGGTACGCCGACCTCCTGATACGAATAAACGCTGCAATCGGCCATATAAAGCTGGAAAAGCTCCAGGCCCAGCACTTAGAGGCTTTTTACCGCAATCTACAGGAGGAGGGTATAAAGAAAACAGGCGTATATG
Organism: Oscillospiraceae bacterium; assembly: GCA_031551875.1. GTDB lineage: Bacteria > Bacillota > Clostridia > Oscillospirales > Acutalibacteraceae > JAVBNA01. The sequence continues at coordinate 4,844 of JAVBNA010000012.1, forward strand.
CTACCTCTGAAAAACTGAATGGTATTCTTTCGGATAGAAAAATTAGCCGGGAATCGCTCGGAAAGCTCTTGGGGATGTCATCCTCCACAGTAAGCGCAGCCGCCCGCAATAAAAAGGTGAGCATCGAAACAGCAGAGAAGATTTGCAAAGCTCTTGACCTCTCTGTTGATGATGTTTTCACCGTTCAGGGCGTGGGAGCGGGGCTATCTGAAAAGACCGTCCTGCATCACCACCGGCTCATATCGGCTGTACTGGAAAAGGCAAAACGGGAACGCCTTGTGCCGTTTAACGTAGCAAAGGAACACGCCTCCGCGCCAAAGGTGGCACACAAGGAGGCAAGGTATCTCGATGATGCACAAGCGCGGGGATTTCTCTCTCAGCTGCTCAACGAGGAGGATATAAGAGTAAGAACAGCCCTTTCCCTCCTCCTTTTCACCGGTGCGCGTCGCGGTGAGCTGTGCGGGCTGTCATGGCCAGACATTGACAGGGAAAAACAGCTTGTCCGCATTGTGCGCGCTTCACAGTATCAACGCGGGAAGGGTATTGTCGAGGTGCCCACCAAAAACAAGAGCAGCATTCGGGCGGTAAAAGTCCCTCTCTTTGTGTGTGAGCTGCTTTCAGAGTACCGGAAATGGTGGGATAGTCAGAAAGCGTTATACGGGAAGTCATGGAAGGGAGAGGCCCAGCGTCTTTTTATCCAAGAGGACGGGAAGCCCATCAACCCGGATACAATCAACTTCTGGTTGAACAAATTCTTGAACAAGCATGGCTATGCCCACATATCACCCCACAGCTTGCGCCATACTTTCGCCACGCTGCAAATCACCTCTGGTGTGGACATTCGCACCCTGCAATCCCTTACCGGGCATGCGCAAGCCTCCACACTGGTCAATACCTACTCCCACGCTATAAAGAGCGCACAGGCCGCCGCAGCCGACACGTTGGAGGCGGTGCTACTCCCCGAAAAGGAAAAATAAAAAAGCGCTCTCCCGCTCCAAACAAGGAATGGGAAAGCGCGACTTTTTGACGACTGACTTGAACAAAAGTTGAACAAACGCGTTTTCAAGTAACTTCAAGAGGAAAAAGAAAAACCCCACAAGCCGCATGGCTGTGGGATTCTTTCATGGTTGCGGAGGCAGGATTTGAACCTGCGACCTTCGGGTTATGAGCCCGACGAGCTACCGAACTGCTCCACTCCGCGATATTTCTGCCTCATTGAGGTGCTTAACTATTATACCCCATCCCGATAAAAAAAGCAAGACTTTTTCTAAAATGTCCATTAATCTCTCAACGGAAATTAAATTTGTCTAACCGACATTAGCGGACTATGGCATTGAATTTTCTAAAAATTAGATAGTTTCGTCACAAGATCAAGATAGAATCCCTGGCCAAAGCATAAAGTAACGAATTTGAACTGACGCCAGAAAAGAAGCTGTGTCATTGACATAGCGGGTGGAAATCCCGCGCCATTGTTTAAGCCTTAGGAAGGCTTTTTCAACGAGATGACGGATTTTGTAGAGATAATGGTCGTATTCCCGTTGATCGAGCCGATTTCTCTTTGGCGGAATCACTGCAATCATATCGTGGTCAATTGCCCACTGCACAATTTCATTTGTGTCATAACCCCTATCAGCAAGCAAATAATCAACAAGCATCCCGTCAACTGTCAACGCCGATTAGAAAATGCAGAAAAGCGCCAGTTAAATTTTGTCGTTTATCAGCGGTGGAAAGATGTGCGAAAATCAGGTATGCTTACAATTCGCTCGCTGTTATCCACCATATCACATACAATATACTTAGAATAAAAACACTGTTAACAATCAACCCGTCAAATAAACCATACGCCCGGGGCTTTTGCCCCGGGCGTATGGTTTATTTACTGAGAATGGGTTTCCTTGGGATGTCTCCTAAAGTCAGAGGCACATCTGCATGATGATGGTCACATCGCCGACATTGACCCTACCATCCTTGTTGACGTCCGCCGCTTTAAGCTGTTTTTCATTAAGCTCTCTGGAGCCTGCGAGATACTGCATAAGCGCAATCGCGTCGGCGATATCGACCGTACCGTCAAGGGTTATGTCGCCGCGCAGGGGCGGGATACCCTCGATCGTAATCTCATTGACAGGGAAGACCGGCATTGTGGACTGATACGCTGCATCAAAGGCCGTGATCTTTTCTTCGGGGAAGGATACATAGGTCGTAACGTCATCCGGAAGATCCGCTTTGGCCGTAAAGAGCGCATACCCGACAACCGCTGTTCCGTCGACGCCCATACCATCACTGGAAACGACTGCAAAGCGATCGTCCTCAGAAACCAAAAGGAATCCCGATTTAGCAGTTATCGAATTGAGCGTCAACAGGTCTTTGTCGTATTGGATTTCAGCCGACAGAGCCGCAAGATTCTCACACAGGCCCACAGTAATCGGCAGTGTGAAGGTTTCTCCGGTCTTTACGGAATGAGAAATGTTTTCGAGAACCCTTTCACTGTATTTCGCTTTGGACCATTCCATAGTATCGTTGACAGTAAAGGCCTCGGATGCCATAAATGAGTAATTGTACTCATAGGTCTTGTCACTTGCAAATATACGCGCGTCTAGCGGTAAAGCCCCTGCCTGATATACACCACGCTGTGCGAGGTTAATTTGAAGGAACGTATTGTCTGACTTTTCCACGCTGTAGAGGTGTCTCTGATCCGTAAGGGATTCCTGCGAATAATGTAGGGCGTTAAACTCTACCAGGTTGTCTGTGTTTTCGTTTCCAGAAATATACGCTCCGTTTCCGGTGTGGTCGCCAGCCTTGACGATAAGGCCAAATCCCGTTTCGTCGGTCAGCGCAAGCCAACGTGTTTCTACCTTGTTGCCGCTTTCCTGTGGTTTCAGATGATGGGTATAGTTGTCGGTTACTGTTGTGGTCCAAACACCGACAGGCGACCCAAGCTTACGGTCGGCATAAGATTCACCCGATCCGCCGCCTCGGCCATACCATGTTATGTTTTCAAAACCTTTTTTGAGAACCATGGTCGTACCAGCTTCCGGAGCCTCTGCGTTAGAGGTCAATGTCCCGAATGAATACTTCTCGTTCACCTTGACTTCACCATTCGGGTAGATGGTATATGTCGTTACATACCCACCATTTTTAGCTGGGAAATTCCCCTTCACCGTGATGACAGCGAAATTTTCCTTCGATTCCACAGCTACCGACGTTACCGTTCGGCCTGATCCAACATTGCGCCATGAATCAAGTGTGCCGCCCCATTGCACGTCATCATCGACCGATGCACGCCAGAAGTTAGGCTCCGGCCCGCTTACGATCAAGTCACGTCCTTTATAGCGGTAGGAACGGATAACACCACTTGTCCTGTCAACACTGAGGTTGAATAGGCTGTTTGATACGTTTATGATGTCCGCTGAATCGCCGACAGTCAGGCTTCCTTTGGGTATCGGTAACGTTGCCTTTACAGACATATCGTCAAAATTCACAGGAATCTGACTGGCCGAAACGACATGTCCGGCCTTGGACCAGAGCGTGTCAGTCTTCGTCTTGAAATAGACATTAAAGAAGTATTCCGCACCGGGCTTCAGGTCAGCGGGACGGTCAAACGGCGGGAGGATATCGAAACTGGTCATCGTCTTGTCAGAAACGCCTGAGGGTGCCGGCGCGACATCAAGCGACAGGCCGTCCTGGCTCTGGATAACCTTGTTGTCCTCAACAAGCTCCCAGGACATCGTATACTCTTTGGCGTTTGTAAACAGATATTTGTTGTTGACCGTGTAAATGCCCTTATGGGATTCAGAGGTCATCTCCGGAATGAACAGGAACACGGCATTCTCCGCGTCGGTCGGTGCGGATGCGCCGATCTCTGCGGCTGTAAGCGCTTTGTTAAGCAGACGCGCGGAGGCGATGCAGCCGTCATAATTCCTGCCGTATCCCACAGAATAGCCAAGGGCTATTCCCGTGCCGGAGGAACTTATCGTGCCTGTGACAGAGCGGTTTCCGATTTCTGTGCCATCCAGGTACAGCCTCATCACACCCTCGGCATATGTCGCGGTTATTCTATGCCATTTTCCGACATAATCCGACGGCTGCGGAATGGTTACGCTATGCCAGCCGCCCGTGCTTCTGATGGTAAAGTCAATTTTTCCATCATGTTCACGAATCATAAATTGGCTGTCATTGCCCTTTTCAAAGATATTTTTTGTTCCGGTCGCGGTCAACGGATTGACATATACGTCCACAGTGAAGTTGTTGCGTACGTTGTCATAATCTGTGTTGCTGGTAAAGTAGCGGGTTCCTTGAAGGGCGCCGCCCTCATGACCCTTAAAATCATTTACGATCGAGCCGCCGCCGGTCGGTTTGTTGTCCGGATGGATCATGTCGTCATCAACGATAGTTACGGTATCGCGTTTTGGCTCGACCGTTAACATACGATACTGCGCCTTCATCTCGTCAACCTGCGGTTTAACGGTACGGTCTGACAAAATCATGCCGTTGCCGCAGAAGTTTCCGTCGTTCGGGTTATCTCCCCAGTCGCCGCCGTACCCCAAATAGTTCTCTATATTGTACAGCGAGACCCACTCTTGAGGCTCGATGTCAATGGTGGCACCGCCCAGCGGCGCGAACAGGAATGCTACATTTTCCCCATCGCTAAAGGGTGTTGACGCGCTGATTTGTTCCTGTGTGAGGACGGTGTTCAGCACACGTGCTCCGGCGATATAGCCGTCATAATTTCTGCTGCTCCCCCAGTTGCGCCCCAGAAGCATACTGACATTGGAGACCGCTGTCAAGCCGGTCACATCATTGCGGCTGCCAATCAGCACACCATCCAAATACAGCTTCATCGAACCGCCGCCAGAGGTCGCGGTGATCCGATGCCAGCTGCCGACATAACCCGCCGGCTGCGGAACGGTCACACTATACCAAGAGCTTGTTCTGATCGTGAAATCAATTTGACCATTGACTTCACGCACCATAAACCCATCGTCATTGCCCTTTTCAAGGAGATTCTTAACCCCTGTGGCCGTCGTCGGATAAACGTAGAGGTCGACACTGAAGTTGTCCCGCAGCTGATAATCGCTCACAAGGGGGAAGTACACGTTGCCCTTCAGCGCTTTACCGGTATAACCGGCGGGGTTGGTTTCAATCGTGCCCGATACCGACTCCACCGCGTTGTTCGGGTGCTTGAGATCCTGTGCAAACGGCTGTGTTTCCTGTTCACCCAAAGGCTCAAACTGGAACACAGTATCCGCGTTCGGTGTGGCGGGCGTGGACGCGGCAATCTCTTCCGCGGTAAGCGCACGCTTGAGAACACGCGCGTTGCCGATATAACCGGAGTAACGGCGTCCGCCGTTATCCGCGCCTACGTTAATGCTCTGCGCCTGGTTGGTGATTGAATTGATGGTTGCCCGTTCGCCAACTTTTACGCCGTCAATGTACAAAATGATCTTGTTGTTGCTGTAAGTTCCGGTCAGTCTGTGCCAGTTTCTCTGGTAATTGGCCGGTTTTTCAACCGAGACGGTTTGCCAGCCGTTGTTGTCGACTCCTCCGGTGCTGCCGGCTTTGATAAACCACTGAATGTAATTTCCGTATTCCTTGATCATCCACTGGTTGTCCCCGCCCTTGCCCAGGATTGAGTAGTGGTTATTTGCGCTGCCGGTGGAATACACGTCCACATCGACGGTCAGGTTATCGGTCAGATTATAATCCTTGTTGGGCGCGAAGCCAACCCAGCCGGACAGTGCCTTATCACTGTAACCGCCGATGCTGCGGTACACAGAGCCTTCAGACGCGATTACGTTGTAGCCGGCATGCGTTTTATCACGGGCAAGCTGTCTGGTCTTGGAGGGAGGCGTGAGGATAGACTGATCCACCCAGTCCCAGACAAATCCACCCATGGACAGCGGGTATTTGTCAAACACATCCAGGTATCCAGTCCAGCCGCCGCCTGAGTTGCCCATAGAGTGCATGTACTCACACAGCACAGCCGGTTTGGTTGCGGACGCGACAGTGGCGTCCCACGCTTGTGCAAAGGGGTACATCTGGCTGATCATGTCATAAACCGCGCCCGAGTCAAACTCACTGTGTATGGGGCGGGAGGGATCGCGCCGCTTGATCCAATCTGCCGTGTAAGCCTGGAAGTTTGCGCCGCCGCCCGATTCGTTGCCGACAGACCAGGACACCACGGACGGATAGTTCTTGTCGCGTTCGACCATGTTGGCTTCTCGATCCCGCAGCATCGGACCATAGCTGGCATCATTAGAAATACCTCTGTTTCCATGGCATTCGATGTTGGCTTCGTCCATGATGTACAGGCCGTATTCATCGGCCAGATCGTAATAACGCGTATCGTGCGGATAGTGCGCCATACGAATGGAATTGACGTTGTAGTGCTTCATCAGTTCAATGTCCTTACGGATCAGATCGAGCGTTAACGTATTGCCCTTTTGGGGGTTGATTTCATGAATATTGACGCCATAGAACAGGATGCGCGATCCGTTGATGAATACACGTCCGTCCTTCCCTGTTGTGGACTTCATCTCTCTAAAGCCAATGCGTACCGCCGTCACTTGGTCGCCGACCTGCAACACAAGATAATACAGGTTTGGGTGCTCAGCGGTCCAGGTTTTGGCGTTCGGCACCGTGAAACTGAAATTGACTTTAGCCGCATCATAAGACCGATTGCGGTATCCCTGCCCGAGCGACAGTGTTTGTCCCGTGCTCGTCGGCGTTGTGATCGTGCCGAATGTGCCGGTCTTTGAGTCGCTCAACAACAAGGTTTCTCCATCGTATAGCTTGACAGAGACCGGTTTTCCGTCGCGCCCGGCGGTCGTGCCGCTCTGTGCGAAGTCGCGCAGCAGGGTGTTTACATCAAGCTTCCAGTCGCCGTCATATGCGTTTTCTATGACAGGCGTAGTTTTCACTTCGAAGTCAAACAAGTCGACTTTCTGGCGGGCCAGCAGGTAAATATTCCTGAATATACCGGACAAGTCGATCATGTCCTGGTCCTCGAACCATGCACCGTCCGCCCAGCGGATCACCTGTACGACAATAGAGTTCGGGCCGTCATAGTTTATATAGGGTGTTATGTCGAACTCGTGGCGTGTAAACGCATCCTCGGAATACCCGGCCGCCTGACCGTTTATCCACACGTAAAAGGTGTCCGCGGCGTCGAAATTCAGAAAAACCGAGCGGTTGGAGGTCTTCCATTCGCTTGGTATCGTGAAGGTTCTCCGGTATGTACCGACACCATTATAGGTTGCGGGCGTGTTCGGCGCGGAGGCGCTGTTGCCATAGCCGGACCAAGGGTATGTAACGTTCGTGTAAATAATCCTGTCATATTTGAACGTACCGTCGTCGTTCCAGTTGACTTGCCAATTGCCCGGAACCGTGATGTTATCCCATGCGTTGTCGTTGAAGTCGAGCTTCTCAAAATTCGACTGAATATTGTTGCCCGGCCATGGGCGAGAACTGGGATTCACCGCATAATTAAACTTCCATGTACCGTTGAGTGATTGCAGATAAGGCGTGTTTGATGTGACACCCTCATCGGAAAAGGGCGTGAGTGTGTAATTTTTTATCGCACTCTCTACGCTGCCATAAGGATAATAATTGGCGCGTGGATTCTCGCTGCCCAGCGCGAACGTGCTCAGTCCCGCCGTACCCGTGAATTCATTTCCAGTAAACACGAGTGGTGTATCAGGATGCGCTGCGGTCGTTATGGCTGCCACTTGCAACATCATAAGAATCGCAATAAAGAAGGCAAAAGCGGCTCTGGAATACGTCTTAAATACTTTTTGTTTGCTCTTTTTCATTCAATATCATACTCCCTAAAATAAAAATTTGATCCCCTCATTTGCGGATACAGTGCCAAGCTCACAGCAAAAAGTCTCTTTATTCTCCCTCACATCAGTGATTTTTTAAATAAAGGGATCACATCTTTGAGTTTATATGATGCTAGTTGCTATGTCAAGCTTAATTTATACATTGGCGTCAAAATTCTATATTGCAAAAAATAATATTTAGCAAAATTGTATATATTGTTGAACCTGTGCAGGTGACCGATTCAATAGAAGTAAAGCAGTATATGGTATCTGAATCTTGATAACGGCATCTCAGAAGAATTTTTCGCCACAGTCGAAGGCAAGAAAAACAATGCAGTAATTTATCTTTTAGACGAAAAAGAGGACGGTTCCTTCGAAAAAGAACCGTCCTCACCAGTACATAATATTTTGCCTTTTGAAAAGCCTATAAACCGCATGAAATCAGGGATTTCGGACGATTTTGTTCCGGGGCAATCCCGATTATCATTTTTAGGGGCAAGTCCATTATCATTTCACACGTTTTAAAGGTGTCAATAAAATTCTTGTTTTATTGTCATTTTGTCCGTATTTACAAGGTTTTCGGCGTAAAAAAAGACCTCAAGGAATTTCTTCCTCAAGGTCTAATTTTATCATTGGTTTTGCCTTTTTAATGCTAATGGGCTTTGCCCAAAATCAGATTTATTTCTTGTCCTCCATACTACGGAGAGCGGCCTGTGCCGCAGCCAGACGCGCGATCGGCACGCGGAAGGGCGAGCAGGAAACGTAGTGCAGACCGACATTGTGGCAGAATTCGACCGAGCTCGGGTCGCCGCCGTGCTCGCCGCAGATGCCAAGCTTGATGTCGGGGCGGGCAAATTTGCCCATCTCGACGGCCATCTTGACCAGCTTGCCCACGCCGTCCTGGTCGAGCTTCTGGAAGGGATCGGACTCAAAAATTTTGCTCTCGTAGTACGCGTCGAGGAAGGAGCCGGCGTCGTCACGGCTGAAGCCGAAGGTCATCTGGGTGAGGTCGTTGGTGCCGAAGCTGAAGAACTCGGCCTCAGCGGCGATCTCGTTGGCAGTCAGCGCGGCGCGCGGAATCTCAATCATGGTACCGACCATATATTTCAGCTCGACGCCCGCGTCGGCGATCAGCTTGTCGGCGGTGGCGGTGACGATATCCTTGACGAACTTGAGCTCCTTGACCTCGCCGACCAGCGGGATCATGATCTCAGGAACGATGTTGTATTCGGGGTGAGCCTTGTTGACGCTCAGGGCGGCGTTGATGACCGCCGTGGTCTGCATTTCGGCGATCTCGGGATAGGAGACAGCCAGACGGCAGCCGCGGTGTCCCATCATGGGGTTGAACTCATGCAGGCCCGTGATGACGTTCTTGAGATCGTCCACGGTGATGTTCAGGTCCTGCGCCAGCTCGACGATGTCCTCTTCCTTCTGGGGGAGGAACTCATGCAGCGGCGGGTCGAGGTAACGGATGGTCATCGGACGGCCTTCGAGGGCGGTGTACATGGCCTCAAAGTCGGACTGCTGATAGGGCAGCAGCTTGGCAAGCGCCGCTTTGCGGGCTTCGACGTCCTTCGCGACGATCATCTCGCGGACGGCCTTGATGCGGTCGCCTTCAAAAAACATGTGCTCGGTGCGGCAGAGGCCGATGCCCTCCGCGCCGAAGCCAACCGCCTGCTTGGTGTCGGCGGGGGTGTCGGCGTTGGTGCGCACCTTGAGGGTGCGGTACTGGTCGGCCCAGCCCATGAAACGGCCGAAGTCGCCCGAAATGGAGGCTTCCACGGTGGGGATCGCCTGTCCGTAGATGTTGCCGGTGGTGCCGTTGAGGGAAATATAGTCGCCCTCTTTGAGGGTCTGTCCGCCCAGCTCAAAGAACTTGGCTTCTTCGTTAATCTTGATCTCGCCGCAGCCCGACACACAGCAGGTGCCCATGCCGCGCGCGACAACCGCCGCATGGGAGGTCATGCCGCCGCGAACGGTCAGGATGCCCTTGGCAGCCGCCATGCCTTCGATGTCCTCGGGAGAGGTCTCAAGACGAACCAGAATGACCGCTTCGCCCTTGTCAGCCCAAGCCTTGGCGTCGGCGGCGCTAAAGACCACACGGCCGCAGGCGGCGCCGGGGGAGGCGGCCAGGCCCTGTCCGATGGGTGTCGCGGCTTTGAGGGCGGCCGCGTCAAACTGCGGGTGCAGGATGGCGTCGAGCTGCTTGGGATCGATGCGCAGTACGGCCTCTTTTTCGTCGATCATGCCCTCGTCCACGAGGTCACAGGCGATTTTGAGGGCGGCGGCGGCGGTTCTCTTGCCGTTACGTGTCTGCAGCATATAGAGCTTCTCGTTCTCGATCGTGAACTCCATGTCCTGCATGTCTTTATAGTGGTTCTCCAGGCGCTGTGCGATGGCGGCGAACTCTTCGTACACCTTCGGCATGACGCCCTGAAGCTGGTCGATGGTCTGGGGGGTGCGGATGCCGGCGACGACGTCCTCGCCCTGCGCGTTCATCAGGAACTCGCCGAAGAGCTTCTTCTCGCCGGTGGCGGGGTTACGGGTAAACGCAACGCCGGTGCCCGAGGTCTCGCCCATGTTGCCGAATACCATGGCCTGTACGTTGACGGCAGTGCCCCAGCTGTAGGGGATGTCGTTCATGCGGCGGTAGACATTGGCGCGGGGGTTGTCCCAGGAACGGAAAACCGCTTTGACCGACTCGATCATCTGGGCGCGGGGATCGGTGGGGAAATCGGCGCCCATGTTCTCTTTATAGAACGCCTTGAAGCGAACAACCAGCTCTTTCATGTCGTCGGCGGTCAGCTCAGAATCGTCTTTGATGCCCTTCTGCTCTTTGAGCTCGTCAATGACGACCTCAAACTTGGACTTGGGCAGCTCCATAACCACGTCGGAGAACATCTGGATGAAGCGGCGGTAGGAGTCATAGGCGAAGCGCTCATTGCCGGTCAGCTGTGCAAGGCCGACCACCACTTCGTCGTTGAGGCCGAGGTTCAGAATGGTGTCCATCATGCCGGGCATGGAAGCGCGCGCGCCCGAACGCACCGAAACAAGCAGCGGGTTCGAAGGGTCGCCGAATTTCTTGCCGGCGATCTCTTCCATCTTGGCGAGATAGTCATAGATCTCCGCTTCGATTTCGGGGGCAATTTTTTTGCCGTCCTCATAATAACGGGTGCAGGCCTCGGTGGTCACCGTAAAGCCCTGCGGGACGGGCATGCCGAGAATGGTCATCTCGGCGAGGTTGCAGCCTTTTCCGCCAAGCAGGTTACGCATGGAACCGTTGCCCTCGGAGAACAGGTAAACATACTTTTGACTCATCACTTCTACCTCCTGAATTTTGTGACACTATGGATTTCCTCATGTGAAACGAGGCTGCCGGGGGAATTTGTTTTCCTGCCCGGCACACTATCCTGTATTATAACAAAGTGCGGCTGCATTTACCATACTTTTATTTAAAAAATGTATGGTTGCCATTATTTTTGATATATATTATAACAAATGTATTAAAAAGGCCCATTTATCCCTTGAAAAATGCCGATAAACTTGAGATAATAGGTATGGACCGTACAATGGGGGCAGAATTTCCTTGTTCGTCCCCGTTACGATACTCTCTTTACAGGAGGAATTGATTTGACCGATTACAGCTGTGTGATTCTTGCCGCAGGTGACGGCAAACGCATGAAATCCAACCGTCCCAAGGTGCTCTCCCCGGTACTGTTCAAGCCCATGCTCCACTGGGTGATCGACGCGGCCAAGGGCGCAGGCGCCCATGACATATGCGTCGTGACCGGGCATATGAGTGAAAGGGTAGACGCCTTTCTGGAGAGCCTTCCGGGAAGCTTTGAAACAGTGCGTCAGACCGAGCGTCTGGGCACTGGGCATGCCGTCAGTATGGCGCGCGATTTCCTGGAGAGCCGCCGCGGCGGGCATGTGCTCATCCTGTGCGGCGACGCCCCCTTCGTGGACAGCGACACCATCAAAAACGCGCTCGACCTGCACATGGACGGCGGAAACGCCGTCACGGTGATCTCCTCTGAACTGGAGGAGCCCACAGGCTACGGACGGATCGTCCGCCGCAGCTCCGACCGGACGGTCAAGGCCATCGTCGAGGAGCGCGACGCTGACGAAAAGACCCGGGCGATCCGAGAGGTCAACTCGGGCGCCTACTGGTTCAAAACCGACGACCTGCTTTCGGTGCTTGATTTGATCACCCCCCACAACGAACAAAAGGAATACTACCTGACCGACGCGGTCTCTCTGCTCATCGGGCAGGGCAAGCACGTCAACGCCTATGTGGCCGAAAACCGCGACACGGTGCTGGGCGCCAACGACTGTGCCCAGTTGGGCCGTCTCAATGAGCGGGCGCGCCGCGCGCGGCTGTACGGACTTCTGGAGGACGGGGTGGAGATCCCCTGCATGGACGGCGTGATAATCGGCCCCGACGTGCGCATGGAAAACGGCACCGTCCTGCTGCCCGGCACCATCCTGCGCGGCAAAGTCAGCGTGGGCGCGGGCTGCGTGCTCGGCCCGAACACCCTGATCGAGGACAGCACGGTGGGCAACGATGTCAGCCTTAACAGCGTCCAGTGCTACCAGTCGGTGGTGGAGGACGGCGTGACCGTAGGCCCCTTTGTGCACATCCGTCCGAACAGCACGCTCAAAAAGGGTGTCAAAATCGGCGACTTTGTCGAGGTCAAAAACTCGGTGGTGGGCGAAGGCACCAAGGTGCCCCACCTGACCTATGTGGGCGACTCGGACGTCGGCGCGGGCGTCAACTTCGGCTGCGGCTGCGTGACCGTCAACTACGACGGCGTGAACAAGGCGCGCTGCAAGGTGGGCGACCATGCCTTCATCGGCTGCAACACCAACCTGATTGCGCCGGTCGAGGTGGGCGAAAACGCCTACACGGCCGCCGGCTCGACCATCACGGAAGCGGTGCCCGACGAGGCGCTGGCCATTGCGCGTGCGCGGCAGGTCAACAAAGAGGGCTGGGTGGAAAAGACCGGCCGAAAAAAATAAGGTGTTTCACATAAAACAAGGACGATAAAAAGGTGGAGGGAGTCGAGACATGTTTTTACACGGGAGCAACATCAAAATTTTCAGCTGCAATTCCAACCAGCCGGTGGCCAAGCAAATCTGCGACATTCTGGAGATCCCGCTGGGCAATTCCAAGGTGCAGAATTTCAATGACGGGGAGATCGGCGTATCACTTTTTGAATCGGTGCGCGGCGCCGACTGCTTTGTGGTACAGTCGACCTGCGACCCGGTCAACGACAACCTGATGGAGCTGCTCATCATGATCGACGCGATGAAGCGCGCGTCGGCGGGACGCATTACGGCGGTCATGCCCTACTTCGGCTATGCGAGGCAGGACCGTAAATCCAAAGCGCGCGACCCGATTTCCGCCAAGCTGGTCGCCGACCTGATCACGACGGCGGGCGCCAACCGCGTGCTGACCATGGACTTGCACGCCGCTCAGATCCAGGGCTTTTTCAACATCCCGGTCGACCATCTGCTGGGCGCACAGCTGCTCGCGGGCTATTTTAAAGAGCAGATCGGCGACGAGCACGACAACTTTGTCGTGGTGTCACCCGACCTAGGCTCGGTCACCCGGGCGCGCAACTTTGCCGCCCGCATCAACTGCCCGCTCGCGATCATTGATAAGCGCCGTCCCAAGGCGGGCGTCAGCGAAGTGGTCAACATCATCGGCGACGTCAAGGGCAAGAACATCATCCTGGTGGATGACATGATCGACACGGCGGGCACCCTGTGCAACGCCGCTGAAGCGGTGGTGGAAAAAGGCGGGGCGCTCGACGTATACGCCGGAGCGACCCACGCAGTGCTGTCCGGCCCGGCCATGGAGCGCATTGAGAAGAGCGTGATCAAGGAGCTCATTTTCCTCGACACCATCCAGCTGCCCGCGTATAAGCGTATCGACAAGATCAAGACCCTGCCGGTCGCGCCCATGTTTGCCGAGGCCATTGAACGCATTTACACAGACAAGCCGGTTTCGCCGATGTTTGTTTAATCTTTGATACGCTAATTCAGATATCCGATATCTAAATTCCGCCCGGCAGCCCCCTCCCGCAGGGGCTGCCGGGCACAAGGCGTTACCGTAAAATATTTAAAAAGGAGCACACCCTCCCATGCACGACATCTTCAGGAAGCTTTTTCCCTCCGCAAAGCCGCCGGCCGGACCGGTGGAATTCATCATTGTGGGGCTGGGCAACCCCGGCCGGCAGTATGAGCACACCCGGCACAACGTCGGTTTTACGACCATCGACCGGCTGTGCGAGCAAACCGGCGGCCGCGCCGACCGCATCAAGTTTAAATCGACCTGCGGCGACGCGATGCTCGGCGAAAAGCGGGTATTACTGCTAAAGCCGCAGACCTTCATGAACAAGAGCGGCGAGGCGGTCACCGAGGCCATGCGCTTTTACAAGCTGCCTCCCGAGCGGGTGCTTGTTGTGTTTGACGACATCTCCCTGCCGCCGGGCAAAATCCGCGTGCGCCGCAAGGGCAGCGACGGCGGGCACAACGGCATGAAAAACATCATCTATTTAAGCGGAAAAGACACCTTCCCCCGCGTCAAGATCGGCGTGGGGGGGAAGCCCAACCCCGGCTGGGATCTGGCCGACTGGGTGCTGTCCTCCTTTTCAGCGTCTGAGAAGAAAGAGATTGACGAAGCCATCGACCGGGCGGCCGAGGCGCTCGCGCTGATGGTGGACGGAAAGACCGACGAGGCCATGGGAAAATTCAATTAATTTGAGGGAAGCATGAACTTTTTTATTGACGCACTGAAACCCATTCCCGAATATCACACCCTGTTGTCGGGCGTGGCGGCGAAAAAGCTGCCCGCCTCGGTGACGGGGCTTTCGGCGATCCATAAAGCTCACCTGATTCAGGCGCTGTCGGGCGAGACGGGCCGCCCGGCGTTTGTGCTGGCAGGGGACGCCGCCGCGGCGGCGCGGCTGTGTGAGGACTTAAACGCCATGGGCGGGCGCGCGGCGCTGTATCCCTACCGTGATTTTTCCTTCCGCGACGTCGAGAGCATGTCGCGCGAATATGAGCACCAGCGTCTGCACACCCTGTCGCGGCTGCTGCACGGCGACTGCACGGCGGTGGTGGCGTGTCTCGACGCCGCCAGTCAGCTGACCATCCCGCCGGAGGAGCTGTCCCGGCGGCTGTTGACCATTAAAGCGGGGCAGAGCCTGACGCCCCAGCGGGCAGCCGAGGTGCTGCTTGCGTTGGGCTATGTGCGCTATGACCAGATTGAAGGGCCGGGACAGTTCGCCGTCCGCGGCGGCATCCTCGACTTCTTCACCCCCGACGCCCCCGCCCCCGTGCGTGCGGAGTTCTGGGGGGACGAGGTGGACACCCTGTCCTACTTTGACATCGAGTCTCAGCGCCGCACCGATCCCGTGGACGTTATCACGCTCGCTCCCTCCGCCGAGGTTATTCTGGATGACAAGGATTTGCTTAGTGTGCGCGTCGAGGAACTTGCCGCCGGGCTCAGGGGAAAGGCGGCGGCAAAGGCGAAGGAAAAGCTTGCGCATGAGACGCAGAAGCTGCGCGACGGGCTGCATATCGGCAACGCCGACAAATTCCTCCCGCTGCTCTACGGAGGGACGGCGTCGCTGTTTGATTACATCGGCGAGGAGTTTCTCGTCTTTGTCTCCGAGGAGGCGAAGGCCAAGGAGCAGCTGCGCAGTACGCTGTGGCAAAACGGCGAGGATCTGAAGGACTACCTGGAGGAGGGAGTGCTGTGCAAGGGACTGGACTGCTACACCCGCGACTGGATTGACGCGCTGGCCTTTTTCGGGGCGCGCGGCGCGATCTATGTCGAGACCTTTGCCCGCGGCGTTTATGAGACGCCGGTGCGCACCGCGCTGCACATGACCGCGCGGGGGCTGTCGTCGTGGAGCGGCGCGCTTGCCCACCTGACCGAGGATCTCGACTCCATGCGCGGACGGGGCTTCACCTGTGTGGTGCTGGCGGGGACAACCCGCGCGGCGCAGGCGGTGGAAAAGGATCTGTGCGCACAGGGCTATGAAGCCAAATACGAAGCCCATGCGACCCACGTGCCGCCCGGCGCGCTGCTGGTCACCGAGGGAAACCTGTCGGCGGGCTTTGAATATCCGTCGGCTAAATTTGCCCTGATCGCCTATGGGCGTCCCGCCGCGTCCCCGCAGAAAGCGCGGCGCAAAAAGCAGAAGCATACCCAGGACATCTATGCGCTGTCCGAGCTGTCGCCCGGCGATCTCGTGGTGCACACCTCCCACGGCATCGGACAGTTCGACGGCATTCACAAGCTGCTGTTTGAGGGCGTGACCAAGGACTACATCAAAATCCGCTATGCCAAGTCGGATATTCTCTATGTGCCGGTCACCCAGCTCGACCTGGTGTCCAAATACATCGGCCCGCGCGAGGATGCGGGCGTCAAGCTGGGCCGTCTGGGCGGCGAGCAGTGGCAGAAGGCCAAGGCGCGGGTGCGCCTTGCGGTCAAGGACATGGCCAAGGATTTGATCAAGCTGTACGCAGAGCGGCAGAACGCAATTGGCCACGCCTTTGCCCCCGACACCGAGTGGCAGCGCGATTTTGAAGCGCACTTTGAATACGACGAAACGCACGATCAGCTGCGCTGCATCGAGGAGATCAAGGAGGACATGGAAAAGCCCTCGCCGATGGATCGCCTGCTGTGCGGCGACGTGGGCTTCGGCAAGACCGAGGTGGCGCTGCGCGCCGCCTTCAAGTGTGTGTCCGATTCAATGCAGTGCGCGATGCTGGTGCCCACGACCATTCTTGCGTGGCAGCATTACCAAACGGTGACCCGCCGTATGGAGGCCTTCCCCGTGCGGGTGGAGCTGCTGTCCCGCTTCCGCAGCCCCAAGCAGCAGAACGAGATTATCAAAAAAGTCAAAAACGGCGAGGTGGACATTGTGATCGGCACCCACCGGCTGGTGTCCAAGGACGTTTCCTTCAAAAATCTGGGGCTTGTGGTTGTGGACGAGGAGCAGCGTTTCGGCGTCGCGCAGA
The DNA here is from genome assembly GCA_031551875.1 of Oscillospiraceae bacterium. GTDB lineage: Bacteria > Bacillota > Clostridia > Oscillospirales > Acutalibacteraceae > JAVBNA01. The sequence continues at coordinate 21,697 of JAVBNA010000012.1, forward strand.
AGGAAAAACTCAAGAACCTTGTCAAGAATGTCGATTCGCTCACCCTGTCCGCCACTCCCATTCCGCGCACCCTCAACATGGCGCTGTCGGGCATCCGCGACATGTCGGTCATCGAGGAGGCGCCCCAGGACCGCCACCCCGTTCAGACCTATGTGCTGGAGTATGACGCGGGCATCGTGCTCGAAGCGATCAAAAAGGAACTGCGCCGCGGCGGGCAGTGCTATTACCTGCACAACGCCGTTGAGTCGATTGAGACGGTGGCCGCGCGTCTGGGCGCCCAGCTGCCCGGCGTGCGCATCGGCGTGGGGCACGGTAAAATGGGCCAGGAGGAGCTGTCCGCCGTGTGGCAGCGCCTTATTGAACACGAGATCGACGTTTTGGTGTGCACCACCATCATTGAGGCGGGGGTGGACGTCCCCAACTGCAATACGCTGATCATTGATCACGCCGACCGCATGGGGCTTTCCCAGCTGCATCAGCTGCGCGGGCGGGTGGGGCGTTCAGGGCGCAGGGCCTACGCCTATTTCACCTTCACGCGCGGCAAGGTGCTTTCCGACATCGCGCAGAAGCGCCTGACCGCCATCCGCGAATTCACCGAGTTCGGATCCGGCTTCAAAATCGCGATGCGCGACCTGGAGATCCGCGGTGCGGGCAACGTGCTGGGCGCGGAGCAGCACGGGCACATGGAGGCGGTGGGCTATGACATGTATTTAAAGCTGCTTGCCGAGGCGGTTGCTTTAGAGAAAGGCGAGATTCCGCAGGAAAACGTAGAATGCCTTGTGGACATCCAGATTGAAGCGCACATCCCCGAATCCTATATTGAAAGCCTGCACCAACGGTTGGACGTCTACCGCCGCATCGCGGACATCCGTTCGGATGAAGATTCGCTCGACGTCACCGACGAATTGATCGATCGCTTCGGCGAGCCGCCCGCCGCCGTGCGGGGGCTGATTGAGGTGGCGCTGCTCAGAAACCGCGCCGCCGCCTACGGCATCACCGAGATCAAGCAGCAGGGGGCAAACCTCCTGATTTACCAGCAGAGCATGGACATGCGGCTGATCGCGCTGCTGTGCGGGCGCATGAAAGGGCGGGTGCTCATGAACGCCGGAGGCAAGGAGACGAAGGGGTATCTTTCGGTCAAATGCCGGAGGGATTCCATCTCGACGCTGCGGGAGACACTCGCCCATATGGATGAGGTTCGGGAATTTCTTTCGGCGGCCGTGGCGGGAGAAGGGAGAAAACCCGAAGAAAATGAAATAAAATGATGGACAATTGGGCATGTTTTGTGTATAATCCTATTTGTATCTTTAGAATCTGTAGTCGGTTCTAAAAAGGCGCGTTGAAAATTGGACCATTGTTCCAAATCTTCAACACCACCATAAAAAATATTTCGGCGTGCTGTCCGAGCTCGCCAAGGAGGAAACAAAATGAAAACGGTAAAACGTGCAGCGGCGGCGCTTTCTGCGCTTATAATGACGATTTCTCTGGCAAGCTGCGGACAGGACGCCTCTTGGATTGCCAAAAAAGGTGACACCACCATTCCGGTGGGTGTTTACATCTACTATCTGGACAGTGCGGCCAACGAGGCCAAAACACTGGTGGCCGACCCCACCGTCGAAGTGATGAAGCAGAAAGTAGAGGATCAGGACGCCAGAGAGTGGATGCTCAATACAGCCAAGGAAAACGTACAGAGAATGATCGCGGCGGACGAGTGGATGGCCGAGCTCAAGGTAGAAATGGACGCCGAGGAGAAGAAAAATGCCCAGCTGACGGTTGACCAGTACTGGGATCAGTACGGCGCGAAGGATAACTACGAAAAGATGGGCGTCGCCAAGACCTCCTTCCAGTCGGCCTATTACCAGTCGGTCAAGGAATCGTCGATTTTTAAGGCGATCTACGACAAGGGCGGCAGCAAAGAGGTGTCCCAGGCTGACATTGAGAAATATTATGTGGAAAACTATTACAACATCTCGGTGATTTCTGTCGCGCTGACCGATTCCGAAACGCAGGAAGCGATCCCGGATGCAGAGAAAACCGCCCTGCAGACCAAGTTTGCCGAGTATAAAACCCAGCTTGAGGGCGGCAAGACCTTTGCCGAGCTGGAGACAGCCCATACGACGGAGAACGCGGGAAAGGCCGACGATGAGCAGGACGGCATCACCTTTGGCGCAGGTCTCGACAACCCGATTGAAAAAGACACGACCGACGAAAACACCAAGGCCATTCAGGCCATGAAGACAGGCGAAATCAAGGTCATCAACGACGGCAGCTATCTCTACCTGATCGTGAAGAACGACGTGGAAAAGAACAAGACCGCGTTTTACAACGATGACAGCAAACGCATCAACATCGTGACTGAGCTTAAAAACGAAGAATTCCAGAAGGAGCTTGACACGAGAGCCGAAAAGCTTGAGGGCGTTACCTTCAACCAGGCGGCTCTGAACAAGTATCAGCCCAAGAACCCGCCGGTGGATGAGCCCAGCTCGTCTGTGCCTGCGGCTTCGACCGCTTCGGTTGCGAGCACCGAAGCGACGGCCTCCACGCCGGAGAGTGACGCCTCGGTTGCCTCCACGGCGGACGGCAGTTCCTCCGCCGCATAAGCATGAGAATAGGCCGCGCCCCTTGCTGTGAACCGAACCCCGAAAAACGGACATTGAGAAAAAACGCCCCCTATTGTAGAATGGAAACAAGCTACAATAGGGGGAATTTTGATGGGAAAGCACTTTGGGGAAGAAATTATCGGGGCCGTATTGGAAAAACGTAAAGCGGGAAAGACCCCGGGAAAGACCCTAAGAGAAATTGGAAATGAATTCGGATTAACAAAAGAGCAAATATGTCATGATGCACACCGCTTTCAAGCAAGCCTATGAAAACGGGCTGATTGCCAAGAACTTTCTGGATCTCGTGAAGCTGCCCAAGGTTGTCCGCACAGAAATGCGGGTGCTGACGCTGGAGGAGCATCAGCGGCTGTATGAAACCATTCAAAACAGTGACGAACGGTACAAGGTCGGCGTGTTACTCTGTCTGGCAACCGGCATCCGAGTTGGAGAATTGGTCGGGCTGCAATGGCGGGACATTGATTTTGAAGCCAGGATGATGCGCATCCGGCGAACACTCAACCGGCTGCCCGCGATGGATCAAAGGGAACGTAAGACTGAAATTGTCATCGGCGTACCCAAGAGTGACAAGTCCCCGCGGGATATTCCGCTTCCGGCTTTCCTGATTCCCCACTTGGGCGAATACAGGGCTGAACGGGAACGCGAAAAAGATCTTGTCGAAGAAGAGTATGACCCGCGCGGGTTTATCATCTGTAATGAACTGGGTAACCCGGTAGAACCCCGCACCATGCAGGATACATTTAAGAGGCTTTTAGGAGCCGCGAACATTAAGAACGCCAATTTTCACTGTACCCGTCACACCTTTGCGACCCGTGCCATTGAAAACGGCATGGAGGTCAAAACCCTCAGCGAAATCCTGGGTCACGCCGACGTCAGCACGACGCTCAACCGATATGCCCACTCTCTGCCGGAGCAGAAACGCAAAATGATGGAGATGATGGGCGCATTTTATGGGTAAGACTGACCAAAATTGACCGTACGCATGACCGTAAACAAAAAAATCGGCAGGGATAACCCTTACCGATAAAAGCAATTATACGCTATGAAACTGGATAAAACCAGATGAACCTCGAATGCCAGAACAGGGCATCCAGCCTGTTATCATCACGATTCTTGCCGAGCCCTCGCTGTGCGGCGATGTCAATCTGGACAGAAAAATCGACTTGGCGGACGCCATTGTGTTGATGCAGTACCTCGCGGGAGGCAAAGAGCTCGCACCCCGCCAGCTTAAGGGGGCCGACGTCAACAAAGACGGCAAAGTCAATGTCCGCGACGTGACAATCATCATGCAGATGTGTCTCTAATCACATATTTTCCCGCGTAACACCGCCAAACAGCCATTTTATCACTTTCCCCAAAACCAAAAGCCGCCGGCTGCCGTAACATGCCGCTTTTGAGATTTGACACGCAAAATGCGTTGAAAAAATATTTTCATGTTGACATACGCCCTGGTTTAGTATATGATTCAGTTTGGGATATGATTTTCTTTTTTTACACATAGGATATCAACAGTTATTACGAAGCGTTACCCATTCAGGCATCCTATGCGCTTGCATGATACTGATAAAGTTGCATTTTTACATTTGTGATCGTCAAACCAAAATACAAGCTTGCAGATGAATTCACAAAATCAACGCAGTACCGGCAACCTCAGAAAGGTGATTTTACTAATTGGCCAGAGCATTTTTCAAAAAGAAAGATTTTATCATTATAATAGCGTTATTAGTTGTAAGTATATCCACGTTCTATTTTTTTTATACAAATAAAAGTGAAAGTGTCATGGCATCAATCTATGTTGATAACCAGATTTATAAGATAATTGATTTATCGCAAAAAAAAGAAACTTTAATACTTATTGAAAATAAACCCGATGTTCAGATAAAAACTACCGTGAATGGAGAAATAGCGTTTGTAAAATCCGATTGCCCAGATAAAATTTGTATTCATACCGGCGCAATAAAAAGATCCGGTCAAAGCGCGGCTTGTTTGCCGAATGGTGTTGTAATCATTCTAAATTCCAAAGAGGATGGCTTGGATGGAGCTGTTTAACAAAAAGATATTACGATTAACAATGCTTTCAATGCTTTTTGCACTGACGCTTATCATTTCTTATATAGAAAGTATAGTTATTCCGCCGTTGCCAATACCGGGGGCACGATTAGGGCTTTCAAATATAATCCTTATGTTTGTTTTGTTAAAGATTGATTTGAAAAGCTCTTACATTATCATGGTTTTAAAGTGTTTGTTTATTATTATGACAAAAGGTTTGTTTACGGCATCAGTGAGCTTGTGCGGAACTTTTTTGTCGCTAACCGTCATGTATTTGCTGATGTTACTTTTTAGAGATAAAATATCGGTTTTGATTTTAAGCATTTTGGGAGCAATTTTTCACAATATTGGTCAACTTGTTTTTGTGACAATAGCATATGATACATTGGGCTTTTTATGGACGCTTCCGATTCTTGTTGCTATAGCCGTGTTTACGGGAACCTTTACTGCGTTACTGATGAAATTGTTAGACCCATATTTAAAATCTTTTGTAAGGAAGAATAAATGAAAAAAACGATAACTTTACTTTTAATCGTAACCCTGGCCTTTACATTTGTTTCCTGTAGCGGAAAAGAAGGCGCCAAACAAAAATTTGAACAAACCTACACAGGCTGTTTTGATACGTTGACCATCATTTCAGGCTACGAAAAAAGTGAACAGGACTTTACAGGAAACTTTCATAAAATTATTGATCAGCTTAAAATATATTCAAAAGAATATGACATTTATAATAATTACGAAGGCATCAATAACATTAAAACCATAAACGATAATGCCGGAAAAGAAAAAATAAGGGTTTCAAAAGATATAATAAATCTTTTGAAGTTTTCTAAAGAAATGTACGGAAAATCCAGACAGAAATTAAACATTGCTATGGGCAGTGTTTTGGTTATCTGGAAAAAATATCGTGATGACGCCAACAATAACGGCCGCATAAGTATCCCCTCGCCGGAGGAATTGACGGAAGCGTCACAGCATACCGATATCAACAAGCTTATCATAAACGAGGAAGAAAACACAGTTTTTCTGGAAGACCCAAACATGAGCCTGGATGTAGGCGCCGTTGCCAAGGGGTATGCTTCAGAGCTGTTAATGGATTTCTGCAAAAAGAATAATATTGATAACTACTTAATCAACCTTGGCGGAAATGTACGGGCGGTTGGCGTAAAACCGGACGGTAAACCGTGGAAGATAGGCATTGCCGACCCTCTGGCTCCTTCCTCGGTCATATATAATAGTAAGGTTTATGATGCCACCTTGGTAACAAGCGGTGACTACGAGCGATACTATGAATGCAACGGCAAACGATATCATCATATCATTGATCCGCAGACACTCTATCCCAGTGAAACCTTTTCCTCGGTAACAATTTATGCCGAGGATAGTGGTATAGCAGAAATATTATCAACGACTTTATTTATCGTTTCTCTAGAAGAAGGCAAAAAAATTCTGAAAGATTTTTCAGACGTGTCTGTGCTTTGGATATGCAAAGACGGACGCGTGGAAACCTTTGGCGAAATGTCTGATTTATTACAAATCAGCAATTAACATAAGCAGCTGTAAATATTGTTGACTGGAGAGGGAATAAAATATGCGATCCAAACATTCTAAAATTTACGTTCCATTAAAAAATTTTTTTTCAAACATTCTTGCAAGTATTAAGCACAGACGTATTACAGCGGCAATTTTAGTGATGGCCGTTATCTCATCGACTTTAATGAGCGCCACCATTTTTGTTGCACAGTCTGCCGGAACGACCTACACCGTTAGACTTGGTTCAAATTTGAGCGGAAATAAAGTTACAGCCTTTGTAAACGGCATTGGCGCGGTAAAAAACAGTGATGGTACCTATACGGTTAAGGCAAACACGCCTGTTTCCATTATGGCCATAAACGAATCTGTTTTGTTTACGCGCTGGACGGCTTCCGGTGTAGCGGTCACCAATGCCCATTTAGCAAGAGCTAACTTTGTTATGCCGGAAAATGACGTTACGTTAAATGTAGAGACAGAACCAACAACTGGAGAAATGGGTAAATCTTTTTCCACCGCATTTCCGCTTAACGACTTTTATGATGCTTTCTATCTTCAGGAAATCGTTGCAAACCGTACGGTGCCCTCAGGGAAAGACGCACTTTTTGCTACCTATATTGATAACTTCGGTTTTTCAGGCGACTATGCCACAGCAAGAGACGCGATCATTCACGGCTATTATAAAGTAGTTACCCCCTTTGCGCTTAACCAGCCGATTCCGGCAGGATATGACGAAACCGTAAATGGTCCTTTTGTCCCCGATGCATATTTTAAAGGTATCGGGACCCGTGACAACAGCTTTTTGGGTTGTATCGACGGTAACGGAAAAAACCTTACCATGAACGCTACGATCGTCAACAATCAATACACAGGCCTGTTTGCATACCTGTCAACCGATTTTGAAAGCGACAAAACAACACCGGTAACAACACCTGTGGTGCTCCGAAACATAACCACACTGGGTGGTGTATCCGTCCGGGCAACTTCTGCATATTCGGGCGATAAATCCTTTTATTATGGTGGAATCGCAGCTTATATGGAAGGGCAAATCGCTTTTTACAATAACACCTGCAAGGCGTCGGGCTTTGTTGACCTTTCTGACGCTTCCGGCACAAAAATTTACTATGGCGGCCTTATTGGCTACAACAAAAGCAATATTGCCCACGGAAGCAACAACAAATATGTGCCGGGCGCCATAAACGCCAGCGCTACCGCTCAAATTGAGGTACACTTAGGCGGCGGTATCGGCTATTCAGAAAACGCGTACATTCTCGGCCTGAATTCCGACTTTGTAAACACAAAATTAATTGGACGTACAACGCTTTCGACGGCGACGACAACCGTCAATGCCGGGGGTGCTGTCGGAACTTTTGTAAATAATATAGCGTCTTCTACCGTTGCTTTGAAAAACTGTAAGGTTGTTTCTCCGGCCTATATGCAGGTTTCCGCACAAGGTATGGGTACCACGCAGGGCTTTGCGGCGGCAGGGGGTGTTGCCGGCGTAATAAAAACCATTGACGCAACAACAAAGGTTGCGATTGCGGAAAACATTTTTGATACAGATTCCGACAATGACGGTGTTACTTCCGCAACCGTTCGCGCATTGGACAGCGGCTCTGCTACCGATGCGACCATTTGCTACGCCGGCGGCCTTTACGGAAGGATTGACCAATACGGTCAAACGGCGGGAGACGGTGTATATCTTGACGGTAATTTTGGCAGTATTTTAAATGCAAAAGGAAAAAAACAAGCGTCAGACGCTTTTAACGGAACGGTTTATGTCGAAGGTTTATCCTATGGTAAAGGCTACGGTAACGGCGCTGTAGGAAACGGCTTGGGAGCCACTGCATGTGTAGGTCAGGTTATTGGGCAAGGCAGTTTTACTTTTACGGGGCCGCTGACAATCGACACCACATTTGTTAGAATCGCCGCCACACAAAAAGCAACAACGACTGCGGCTGGTACTCTCTTTGCCGGCGTTTTCGTTGGCGGTTTTTCGGGCAGACTTGGTGTTGGGCCGGAGACGGTTGCAGCGCCTTATAACCTAATAGGCTTAACGCTTATTGGTGAAAACATAGAAATTGCGGCAAGGCGTGAAGCCGGCTCCACAAACAGCGCGATTATGTATGTCGGCGGCCTGGTCGGTCAGAAAACCGCCGGCGTCATTGAAGATTGCAACGTGTATTTTGGCAGCGGCGAAATGTTTATTACACAAGACTCGTATTCCTCTAAAACCGGTTATACGGCAATTGGAGGAATTGTCGGTTCGTATTTTATGCAAGTGTCAAAGTATACGGCGGGTTCCATAAAAAACTGTACTTTTGCGCCGCCTGCCCCAACCGAGCAGAATCCAAACCCGGGACAAGGCATCATGATCGAAAACAGAACAGCGACTTACTCTGCCAGTCACGGTACATCCGACCCGTGGCTTGGCGGCATTGCGGGTGAGGTCAAAGGATATACCGCATCCAATTATACATCTGTTTACAAATGTAAATATGTAGGAAACAAGGATTCTACCGATGACTGCCTAAAGCTTTATAGCAACCAGGGCGCAAACTCACCTGCAATCGGCGGGTTAATCGGGTATGCCTGGAATAATGTTGTCGTTAAAGAATGTCAGGTAATTGACGCGGATATATATGGCGACGCCTATACGGCAGGTTCCGCCACTGACCAGGATATTATCGTGGGCGGCGCGATTGGACTCACCTCCAATTCTACATTTTTGTTGAATATGGATGTAACCGGTTCCAAAATCGTTGCAAACGGTCGCGAAAACACGTTGGCCTATGTGGGGGGGCTGGTAGGTTCCAATTTTGGAAACCCCTCGACCATAAAAGGATGCATTGTCGAAAACAACGTACTGAACGCCGTGTCGCAAAAGCGATGGGCCTCCTGCGGCGGTATTCAGGGCTACTTGTACGATGGCAGTCAAATCATTGTAGAACACTGCATATCTCTGGACAATATATTAACTGTTACCAGTGCCGCACACATCAAAAAGACCGATGGTATTTTTGACGCAGGGATAAACTCGGCTTCCGCGGGAGGAATATTCGGAAAAGCAAATACCGCATATGCCACCAACTTTACTGTTTCGTATTCTTTTGTAAAAAATCAATTTTTTGTTACCCAGCCGTATGACGGTTTCGACGATTCGGGAAACAGGACATATGAACCCGATACAATAAAAATATTTACCGGCGGCATTGTCGGCTGGAAAAACAGTACGACTAATCAAGTTGTTACCAACTGCTACTATGACGCCAACACCTTAGGTACGACTACCGCGATCGGCGGACAGGATTCACCAACGCAGGACAGCTCAAGCACCCTTTATGACACAGATTTTTATTTAACGGATGCCAATTCAATGATTCTGTTCCCGACCGTGAATCCATATGGGCCGACAACCGCGCTTGCGGGAAAAACAGGGTCTGTAACAACCGGTTCAAGACCGGGAGACAGCGCCGCAACAACTTATTTTGTTACGCCGGAAAGCTCTCCCTATACAATCACCGCCAATCCGTCAACTGGTAAATACCAAGCTGTTGCGAAAGATTTTGCAAGCAAACAAGGCGAATCGGAATCGGTGCTGTGGTGTAAAATCTGGCGAAACGATGTTAGCGGCGCCAATTATAACGGCGCGCACAATCCTGGTTCGGCTACCGTAGTGGAACGACCTTTTTTGACCATCAACGGCCATGTCGGTGAAATCACCACCCCCGCAAAAGTGGATGTGTATCAGGATGCGCTGCCCGGCGATGATAATTCAAAGATTATTGATGATACCAATTGTGAATTTACGTATAAATTATCCACATCGGAAAGTTCCAGTTATGATTTTTATGGATTAACCGATATTGACGAAAATGTCAAATGGGAATTTTATGATTCTAATCACAATTTGGTTCAGCCTTCCGCGTTATCTGTCACCGGTGCGGACATACATATAGATCACAACAAAATTTCTATTTATCCAAATGTTGAAATTGACACCAGGATGAGCTTTTATTTCCGTGCGGTCAGTGTTGCCGATGCTAACATTAAAAGTCCTGACGTCAAAATCAACATTGAACCCTTATATGTACAGGAAATTCGGCTTGTCTCCTTTACCGCTTCCGATACCGTAAACAACTCTATCGGTTCACTGAACGATGCGATACCAATTGGTTCAACGCCCAGCAAACCGATTGTTATTATTCAAGGGCAAAACATCAACCTTTCCTGTACTGTTTATGGCGAAGGAAGCACAGACATCGGAACAGAAAACGAAGTATATGTTAAGCCTTCAATCGATACTTCTTTGTTCTCCTCGGTAGAACCGGACAATGCGCTTGCAGTGTCATATCCAGCAGCGCTGTCCGTTTACGCTGACGGAACAATTTTCTGCAATACCGCGAACACAAAAGCCGTTGACGGTGCCGTTTTCAAAGTAAAAGCCTATTCTATCGGTAAAAAATCCGACGGCAATCAAGCCGTTTTGGAAAACTATGTTTACATCAGAATTAACTTCCCCAATGTTGTTACCCCCGTTTTATCCGGAAGTATTACAAGAACGTATTTTAACCCCGCTCTTTCCGCGAACCTATCCGTAGTCGGCGCAACTTTTTCAGGAAGCTTGACACATCTTGTAAATATTGGCGTTGATTATTCATTTACCGCTGCTCCGCAAATCGGGTATGGTGGTGAAGTGGAGGCTTATTACTGTTTTGGCACTGCAAACGGTACTGCCGGTCAACCCAAATACGTCAAAATCCCTATATATAGCGCCGAGAATCCTTTTGATAAAAATTCTGTTCCGGCTTATGGTGAACTTACAGGCAGCGCATCAAAATATAACTATAAGATCACGATTAGAGGAGACGCCGGTAATACCGCAAAGCAAAACAACTTAAACATTATCCTGAAATACAATACGACCATTCAATGTATTTTTGACCCCAATAACGGCAGAGAGGCAACGGTGGTTCAAGTTCCTATCGGTACGGCAATCGGCAATGCGTATCCGACGCCGGCGGCCTATCAAGGATATTCTTTCTACGGCTGGTATTTGCTTGACGATGCTATGAATGAAAGCGGTTATGGCGCACCGCTGAATCGTGATACAACGATAAACGGAAGCATTATTTATTATGCTCGCTGGCATTACAAAACAAGTGCATCCGTGACGCCGGCGTTTACCTATCAGGAAACCTATCATCTTGACAACAAGGAACATTTTTCCTTTAAGGTTACGAAGAATGAGAACTACATCGGTAAACCGGTGTACTACATCAGTGTGGGGGGGCAACTAAATCCAGCGCCAATTCCGGATGACTATGATACGCCGCAAACGATTACGATCCCCAATCCGGATTCTGTACGCGGGCAACCAACAGCTGTTCTTGAAATTACAAGGAACGCAGAAAACGAAACTGTATACAATTTCACGTATTACGCTGAATATATCAACAAGTATATTGACGCGGAAAACAACAACAATGACGGTATAAAAGTTTTGTTCGGCTATCTGGATATGGAGTTTATTAACGAAGAAAATGTAGAAAATACCAAAAATGCAATTCTTCAGGATACTACATTTACCGTCCGGTACATTGCAAACCATTGGAAAAATATAGCAAAACCAACAGAATCCACGCACGCTTATTTGGATGCGTATCGTGATGTTCAAAAGGATGTAAAATTATCCTTCAAAAAAAATGGTGTCACACAAAATTTGCCGAAGGGCACGGTTGTCAGACTCCATTACAGGCGCTTTAACGATGCTACGAGTGATATGGATAGGTCCGTTTGGAAATATATATTAACCGATGATGCAAGTGAATTTACGACCGATATCTTTACACACATTGGAAACAGCAGCGTTAAATTCCTTGACGAAACATATGCTCAGTTTACATCTTCATCCAATATGATGCCGGAAGAATACTTCTTTGTTATTACGGTTCCCTATCAGAGCGCTGCTCTTTCCAGTTCCTTGGATGCGTATGCGGAATTTACCGGGATCCCAGATTCAAGGCTGGATAAAGGGACAATTGTATCTGCGAAACGCGAGATTGATTTAACGATAACAAACGATGAAATCACAATTGACAAAACAACCGGCGGTCAATTTACCTTTGACACCACATTTACCAATATTTTAACAAACTATCAGACGTCCGATAACAGAGAAAATCATTTCGGAATCTCCATTTGGTTTGAAAACGAAAATGGTGAAACAGTATTTTTGCCAAGTGATTCGGTGATATACGCAGCAAATCCCGCGACAACATTGACCACACGGGCCATAAAGCCATTGGAGAAGTATCACTTTGTTGCAGGTTCAACCAAATTTACGGTAGACATAAGCGATAAAATCAAAGACCCGATTCGTATGGGTAACCGACAAAAACTATTAAAAGATGCGGGCGCTTACAAGATGATTGTGGCGTTAACCGTCTCAAACTCCGATTATATGTATGGCAACTCAGATATTTTAAAGAAAATTGTTGTTCCTATGGTCGTGGCCTAAGAAATGCTATGTTTGGTTCGGGGTTCCACCCAGCAACCTCGAACCCCGCATAAATGTTAATAAGAAGTGACAGACGCAGGATAGGGCAACGCCGGAGAGCGGTCCGATCGGCAGCTGTTGCCGGAAGTGATGGGCGGTGCGGATGATGAATCTGCGCCGCTTTTCACATCACTTTCGTCGAAATGCGTGTAATCGTACCGTAACCGTCAAACCTAGCCACATAAAAATAAGGCTACGATTAGCAGCCTTATTTTTATAATCATTTATATTTTAATTTTTCTTGACGAAAAAATCATGATTAATCCTGATAGTAGCATGAGGGCTGCCCATAAAGAACCATTTGCATTATCTCCCGTGTCTGGGATTGGCGGTTTACTCTTTGAGGGAGTTTCAGGTTGACTCTCAGGGGGAATTTCCGGGTCGCTTTCATTTGGAGTAGATTTTTCAGGCTCAACAATTAGCTGCTTATTACCTGTTAGAAAACGTCCGTCCGATAGTAGCCATGAATAGTCTATGGTGAATGTTTTTCCGCCATATTGTTTTGGCAAAGCCTGCGCTCCGTTAAAGTTTGCTTTTACCTCCGTGCTGGCAAAATAGTCATAAGCAATTTTGTCTTGATCTGTAATCGTCGGAGAATTATTTGTATACGCCGGCGCGTCACCATTCTCTACAAGTGTTCTAGCACTCTCACCATTTTGGGGAATAATGGTTTCTGTCCCTTGTATATGGCGGCTCAACCCTAACGCAGTAGAATCTATTAACGATACGTCTGCCCAGTTGTTATACAGTTCGCCTACATTTCTGGTTTGATCATCTCCGGCAAAAAGTGAGCGTGTAGGAATGATTCGCAAAGGACGCACCGCTGTTACGGAAATGCCGGACACTGTGGCGATGTGCGTAGCATAGAGGGCGACGGCGTCGCGTTGGCCGACACCATCCCCGACGAGGGAGCCGTAGAAGCTTTTGAGGACGTCGAGCGGGACGTGTACCGGCAGCAGCTGCATGACACACTGGAAGAGTGCCTGGACGCGTTACCAGAGGCACAGTCCGACACAATCCGTGCCCGGTTCTATCGTGGCCTGACGTTCAAAGATGTGGCGGCGCTGCATGGGGTATCCATCGAGTACACGCGGCAGACTGAGCGAAAAGCATTGACCGCTCTCCGTCACCCCAGGATCACCCGCAAGCTGGCGGCGTTCCGGGAGGACATCATCCAGTGCCATTCACTCCGCGGCGTGGGCTGGACAGCTTTTAACAGCACCCAGGCATCCAGTGTGGAGCGAACCGTTGAACGGCTGGATCGTCTCACCGACCGGGAGCAGTTCTATACGGAATTACTGAGCAAAGAGGTTGGCCAATAAAGCGCTGGATCAACTGATTTTGTACTAATTAATACTAATTTTTTGAATAACAGGACATCGTTACACGCGCGCGAACGCGCGAAAATGACCATGAGCAAATCCCATGCGCATGGGACGCAAGCCCTCTTTCATGGAGATCAAAATAGGCGCGCCATACAATTGTACCATTAGAGGGTGCTATGAAATGCTATGGTACTCAAATATTGAGAAGTTTTGAAGCCTTAGCATTCCTTAGCAAAGGTTAACATTTGTCAACATCCACATGCGCGTAACCGTGTCAATGCCGGTGGGTCCTTCTGGGAAATATTTTAGCATTGCGGTGCTGCGAGGCCCGAAAACCATCCAGTTCCAGAAAAATTTTTTTAGGCCACTTCGTTTCGTTTGCTATCGCAAAATCACAAAAAGCCCGGTATTGCTGACTTTTTAAAACACACAAGGATACAAAAAGGGCCGTTTTTATAGCGAAGTGGGTATTTAGGCCATTTCGTTTGATGGAAAAGGTACTCCTGAGCGATTTTCACGATGCGGAGCTACGAGGCCCGATTTCCCTCTCACTTTGGGAAACAAAAAATCGGCACTTCCTTCCGCTTTTACATTCGGAGAATACGCCGGGACACCCTTGTAAAACCGAACATTCACGCACGTATATGAACAGACAAGGAGGAAATCACACCATGAACATTCCACGCTATGAGCAGGAGACCATTATCACATTCAACGAGGCAGAGCAGACCGCCACGATCTACACCTACAAGGGCGAGTTTAAGCGAAAGCTGATCACCCTATCTGTGGACAGGCCGGATGAGGTGAAGCGGACGGCCGACGACGGTCACGGCGGGCTGACCTTCACCATCCCGAAGAAGTGGATCAAGGTAAACGCTTCCCGGATACTTTCAGACGAGGAAAAGGCAGCCAAAGCAGAAGCAGCGAGGAAGAACTTGCATAGCGCGTGATTTGAGCCGTTTTGCGCTGATAATTATCACGGATTCTCATTCAAACTCGTCTTGGTAGGGTAAACTTATGGGTAAGGGGTTAATGCGCTCAAATCGCCTGTAAATGGACGTGTTTCCCGCTCGATGTATCCGGACATTGCGGACTCCTTAAAAAGAGCATATCCCGCTCAATGCATGGTGAGATATGTGAGGCCCTAAAAAAGAATGTGTATCCCCACATTTCTAACGCCCTAAAAAGAGCGCACAATCGGAGATTTCAGAGGCCCTAAAAAGAAGCATCTTTGTACTTGCAAATTGACAGTAGAAATTACAGTATATCCGACAGCAGAAAGGAGCGAACAATGAACAGCATCGCATTTCTCGAGCCAAACCACATTTATTCTGAACCGTTTACCACGTCGGACGTGATAGCCCAATATGCCGAGGTTCAGCATCACACCATCACCCGGCTGATCCGCAACCACATGAAAGACTTTGAATCCTTCGGAGAGGTTGGATTTAAAATCCGACCTTCGGCCTCCGGGCAGAATGAAAAGACATGGAATCTCAACGAACAACAGGCGACCTTGCTTATAACCTACCTGAAAAACACCGCGCCGGTTCGTAAGTTTAAGACCGAACTCGTCCGGCAATTCTATTCTATGCGTGCCGAACTCCAGACCCGTCATATTCGCCGCGGTGAGTTGAAGCCGATCCGCCGGGCGCTGACTGATATCATCCAAGAGGTAGACGGCGACCGCTGGGCATATAAGAAGTACACCGATTTGGCATACAGGGCCACGCTGGGCATGAACGCCGCACAGCTGCGCAGAGACCGGAACGCGCCGACGGGATCCAGGGCTGTGGATTATCTGACCGCGGACGAACTGGAGGCTGTGACAAAGGCTGAGGGGCAAATATCCGTACTGCTGGAAATGGGCATGGATTATAAACAGGTCAAGGCTATTTTCCTGAATAAGCTGCTCCACGCCCGGACAGCATAGTGATGCATTGATATCCGCGGCCACACGCCGCTTGACATAGATAGTCCCGCTCTCGTTGGCTTAACTGCCGGGGAGCGGGATTTTATTATTTGGCAGCGCAAAACTGCGCAGCCAAATTCATTAATGTGTTCACCAGCGAATTTTCGCCGATGAGATTATATGCGCTATTTTCCGTAACTTTGCGGAGATTGGCTACCGGATGACTACGGCAGTGCTCCCACACCACTACCGCACAGGCTTTTCCGCGCATAAGGGGTTGCCCCAAACGGAACGAAACGCAACACATAAAAAGGGAACATTTGCCCCCCTAGATTCAATCGAGGGAGCAAACAGGAATCTCGCTCCGTGGTCATGTGTACCGGGAGCGGGACATTTTTATTTGCAAGCCTGCGTCTTGTACCCCGCGGGCAGGCACGCGGCAGTGAGAATCCCGTAAAAATGTAGTCCGTACTTGCTATTTTTACCGGCAAAATTGGTAGGTGTGGTTGGTATTATTGCGGCTTCTTTTTCCCTTTATCATCCAAAAACCTGAAACCAATCTGATTGTGCAATTGATTTAGTTCCCGTGCGCTTTTAGAACCAATAATTCGCTGGAGTTGAGCAACAGCCATTTCTCGAAGCTGTCGAAGCCGGTCGGGTTGTGACACTCCCTGTTCAATCAATAGAGCGTTCGAGGCCTCCAAATTGGCGAGCACAAGGAGCTGTTCAATGGTTGCATAGTCCCGGACGTTTCCGCTTTGACCGGGATTGCCTTTGCGCCATTGTGACGCTGTTTGCCCGAATAGAGCCATATTCAGCATATCTGCTTCATCGGCATAGACAAAGCCCTGCTGCTGGCGTGTCAGTTCTTCGGGTATCAGGTTTTCCTTAATTGCGTCGGTATGTATCCTATAATTTGCCTTTGCCAATATCCTCTTGACGTTCCAATCCAAAGCAAGGCGGTGATTCTCATCCTCTTTCAGCCGTTGATAATCTTTGATGATATACAGCTTAAATTCAGGCGAAATCCACGATGCAAACTCAAAGGCAATATCCTTGTGGGCAAACGTACCGCCACCATAACGCCCAGATTTGGAAATAATTCCAATTGCATCTGTACTTTTGATCCATTTTTGAGGTGACAATGTAAAAGCGTTTGATCCAGATTCGTTTTTAAACCCCTCGAAATCGGTGGGTTTAAAGTTTGGGTTGTTCAACTCCTCCCATAATCCCAAAAACTCTATTGTGCTCCGCGCTCTCATCCAATTGCCTACCACAACATTAGGCTCTTCCGGATTCCTATACCGGGCAATATCCGTGAGGGAAATATAGTCTTCCTCATTCGGTACAGATAAAACCGTTATTTCTGTCCCCTGCGCATGAATCTTTCCGGCGACTGGCTTTTCCATACTCATTTTGTCCCCTCCGTGTTATCCCGCTCCATGCGTTCGTTTACGGCCATAGATTGATCTCTACCTTCGGACTTATCATTGGGCATCTTATTTTGTCCGACATTATTATTTTCACGTCTGATGGCTTTCACGTATTTTTTAATGTCCTTTTGCCGCTGTTCTTCCAACTGTTTCTCATCTGGCAAATGTTTTTTATAGCAGAATATCCACAAGAGGGCAGCGGCCTCTTGTATTGCCTGTGAATAAATGGGCGCGGTTTCTCCCTGCATGCCTTCAAACACTTTTGCAATGTCCAACAGGTTTGCGCAGCTGGTTTCAATATTGTCCGACAAATTCATAGCATCGCCCAGAAAATCAATAGCTGCCCGAACTGCCGTGCTATGTTCCGGCTTTTCATGGTCAAGGCAATATTGTCGGACAATATTCGATTGTTTTTCTGACACCCTTAAGGTTATCTTGCCGTCACCCATTCCGGTGTTTGGCCTGCCCGCCATAAAGTGCCTCCTATCTGTTTTGTCGGACAAAACTATTTTTTCTCCACATTGTCCCGCTCCATAGTCTCATCAATCGCACGGTTGACAAAGCCGTTGAAGCTCTCCCC
This sequence comes from Oscillospiraceae bacterium, assembly GCA_031551875.1. Taxonomy (GTDB): domain Bacteria; phylum Bacillota; class Clostridia; order Oscillospirales; family Acutalibacteraceae; genus JAVBNA01. The sequence goes on from JAVBNA010000012.1 coordinate 39,703, forward strand.
ACGGGTTTTCGCGTGGGTAGACACGATATCCTTTTTACCCTTCTCCATGCGGATTACGGGCTTATCATACTTTTTGGCCTCGTAACGCGCGGTTGCTTTTTTTTGGGCCTCACTCACTGGTGCCATAAACATTCGACCCCCTTTATGTGGATTGGTTTTCGATAAACATACTTTTTCACAATCCTATTATAGCACAGGCGTATAACGCAGTCTATATATATAATGCACAAATATATACCGGTATCTTTATATGATCTACCAGTAGATAATATAACGCAGTCGTGATATAATATAACCACAGTCAAGAGAGAGCGGGATGGAAAAACACTGAGCCGCAGGACGGTATAGAAACGAGCTTCCGCATCCCTTGCCCGTCAATTTGAAAGGAGCGATTCACAATGTCAACAGTTGAAATGACCACCACAGCCCATGAGTACCGCGAGATTCAAGCGCAAATCAAGGCCCTTGAAGAAGAGGCCGACGCCCTCAAGCAGCAAATGATCCGTGAGATGGACGCCCAGCAGGTGGACAAGCTGGAAGCCGGAGAGTACACCATCCGCTGGAGCCTGTACGAGAGCAGCCGCCTTGACAGCAAGAAGCTGAAAGCCGAACACAGTGACCTCTATGCCGCTTACAGCAAGGCCACAACATCCACACGGTTCAGCGTGGCATGAGGGAGGCAAGTAAGATGAACAGAACCTTTTCCCTACAGGCCGACGCCGTGGCTACGCTGGTTCTCATCAACCACGCAGTCTATGACATTGTGGAGGCGGGAGGCGTTGACCTGGACATCCTGGACGAGCTGAGCTATCTACAGCCTCAATTACAGGCCGCTATAGACGGTTTAAAAGAAGAAAGCCCTTTACACCGCCACCCTACCAAAAGCGCGGTATAAAGAGCCCTGACCCACCGGAGCGGGATAGATATAGTATAAACTGTCCCGCTCTCAAAATCAAGTGAAAAAGGAGCTTCCACATGAAAAAGATTCCGATTCTGAATATTAAGCAGGTGTCTACCGAGAAATGGCACCGGCTGGCGGCTGAGAGTAAGAGACGGAGGGACGTGAAGCATGGGTAATGTCTTATTCTCTATCATGGACGAGGCAGTGCAGGCTCTAGATCAGACCAATGCGTTCACGGAACTAAAGGCAAAAGACCCATTTATGATTGAAGCAAGCGACCACCTGAGCAGGCTCTTGGAAAAGGCAAAGGGTATTGACACGAAACTGTGGGATAAAATCGACGAGGTCACCGGCTTGCTAATGGCCGCCTGTGAGGACTGTGGATTTCTTTACGGCCTGCAGGTTGCCGAGGCGTTCCGGAGAGTATCCGAAAATCCAGTTGATTTTACCCGGCACATATATAAGCGGGTATATGGAGGGGTAAAGGCATGAAAATCTCGACAATGGAACTTGAAACCGTCGGTTACGGTCTACAGCAGGAGACCAACCTTGCCGTAGCCATTCAGACGGCCATGAGATGCGACATGGAGGAAGGGAGTATACCGGACTACACAGGTGCGCTGGCCATTCTGGTAGATGTCCTCCATCAGCTTGCCAGCAAAGCGCAAAAGGAAGAGGTGTCCACACATGCTTGACGTTGAAAAGGAAATGGAGATACTCATGCACCAGCCACTGAACCCAGATGAATTCAAGGGAATGCTTGACCAGATTAGAGAGAACGAGCGCGAACTTCTTTTTCAGCTCATCAATACCTATCTGTACGGTCGTATCACTGGCATTCGTCAGGAGCGTGCCCGGCGAAAGAAAAGGGCTGCACGCATGCAGGGTTGAAATCGAACCGGGAGCGAAGCGCGAGAAAAGGTGTATTTTATATCATAGAGCGGGACGGTTGAAGAGGCTTTCCCGCTCTAACTTTTGTTATCTTTTACCTGCGGTAAGTAGCAAGTAAGTAACAAAACAAGATTTTCAGGACAAAACAAAAACCAGCCCTCACACCGAAAGCGGCATGAACACTGGCTTTTGCGTGGCGCGCCCGAAGGGATTCGAACCCCTGACCTTTTGGTTCGTAGAGCGTAAATGTGCTTATTCTGACTTTTGCTATTGCGCTCTAAACCGCGTTATCATGCGGGTTTATGCTCGCCACCCCTTAGTATCCTGCACTATCTTTCCATAGCTTTTGGCACCGACAATGACCAAATAATGACCAAAATAAAAGTTGGTCATTAGAGAGGGAAAGACTCTTCAACCGTCCCGCTCTATGATATAAAATACACCTTTTCTCGCGCTTCGCTCCCGGTTCGATTTCAACCCTGCATGCGTGCAGCCCTTGCCTTGCGCCGGGCACGCTCCTGACGGATGCCGGTGATCCGACCGTACAGATAGGCATTGATGATCTGGAAGAGAAGTTCGCGCTCGTTCTCTCTAATGTGGTCAAGCATACCCTTGAATTCATCCGGGTTTATTGGCTGGTGCATGAGTATCTCCATTTCCTTTTCAATCTCACCATACCCTGAGCGGGATAAGCTCCTTTTTAGGGCGTCCGAAATGTCCGGATGCTCCGAGCGGGAAACACGTCCATTTACAGGCGATTTCAGCGCGTTTACCCCCTTACCCATGAAAGTACCCTGCTTTGATATGTTTGTGTGAGAATTGCATCCGCGCGGAGCGTTTTCAGACACAAAGTGGGGCGTTATGCGCTTGTCTTGGAATGCATCCGCTCAAGGACGGTTTTCTGTGCCTCGGAAAGTATACGGGAGGCATTCACCTTGACCCACTTCTTCGGGATGGTGAAGGTCAGCCCGCCGTGACCGTCGTCGCCCGTCTGCCTCACCTCGTCCGGCCTGTCCACAGATAGGGAGGTTAGCTTGCGCTTGAATGCGCCCTTGTAGGTGTAAACGGTGGCGGTCTGCTCTGCCTCGTTGAATGTGATGACGGTCTCCTGTTCAATGCGTGGAATGTTCATGATGTGATTTCCTCCTTGTCTGTTCGTATACGTGTGTGAATGTTCGGATTTGTAAGGGTGTCCCGGCATTTCCTCCAAATCCAAAAGCGGAAGGAAGTGCCTATTTTTTGTTTTACAGAACGAGCGGGAAATCGGGCCTCGCAGCTCCGCATCGTGAAAATCGCTCAGGAGTACCTTTTGCCGTATCCCGCTCTAATCGTCAAATCTTAACCGAAACCGTCGCTTGACCGTACCGATGAAATTCTCTGTATACTCCCTCTGAGCCTTGTACAGTGCCGCCAGATACCGGTAGTATGTGTCCCAGCGCATACCCTTTGGCTTGCTCGGCCGCGCATATTCTAAGTCAATCGGAGCCATTGTCCGCGCCTCTGGAATGAGCTTCTCAGCAGCCTTGCGCATTTTCAATACGCATTGACTGTTCCCTTTTGTCACCCGCTGGCTGGGATAGGTCAGGCTGGCACACTGTCGGCATACAAAACCTTTGCGGTCAATATACAGATACCGTGCCCGCTGGCCGCAGGGGCAGAGGAAATAAACACGCTCCCGGCCGCCATACCGGTTAGGTTCAAAGGACAGGGTATAATCAGCGGAGACGCTTTCACCTGTACTGGTTCTCTTGTACTTGAGTGTAACGCGATCCTGGTATATGAATACCGCAATGCTGCTTTCGTCTCCCCAATTAACAGTCGCGGACACGCTCTTTCTGCCGCTCTCTCGGAGGGTGTAGACATGTTCAGCAAAGGTGTAACTGTCTAGCCGGATACGATTTGCGGTACTGTCATGCTTCCGACAATTGGGATTCCCGCTCATGAGTCCGCCCATAATACCAACCTCCCTCATGCGCGTAACCGTGTCAACGTATCGCCTGCTCGCGCGGTATCGTGTCTATAAATTCCTCGCGTGCGTGTGCGCGCATGCGAGATTTGCCTAAATCGCTTGCTAACATTAACCTGTTCTCGACCATCTCCAGCCGTTCAACGGTTCGCTCCACACTGGATGCCTGGGTGCTGTTAAAAGCTGTCCAGCCCACGCCGCGGAATGAATGACACTGGATGATATCATCACGGAACGCCGCCAGCTTACGGGTGATCCTCGGATGACGAAGGGCGGTCAATGCTTTTCGCTCTGTCTGGCGTGTATACTCGATGGATACCCCGTGCAGCGCCGCCACCTCCTTGAACGTCAGGCCACGATAGAACCGGGCGCGGATGGTGTCGGCCTGTGCCTCTGGTAACGCGTCCAGGCACTCTTCCAGCGTGTCATGCAATTGCTGCCGGTACACGTCCCGCTCGACGTCCTCAAAGGCTTCTGCGGCTCCCTCGTCGGGGATGGTGTCGGCTAACGCGACGCCGTCGCCCTCCATCCCGGGAATAGGCTCATCCAGTGACCGCACATTTCGGGGCCGCGTCTTATGCCCTCGCAGCCCCAGGTCTTCCTTTGCGACGTTCTGGACGTTAAGATTCAGATATGACGTGAACCGGAATTCCTTTTCTGGATCGTAAGCCTCGACCGCTCGTAGCATGGCGAAGTATCCTGACTGTATGAGGTCGTCCGGCTCGACGTTATACTGCGGGCACATCGGGAAATACTTGGACAGGAGCATGATAATGAGCTTGTGCACCCGCTCCCACAGCGCCGCGGACGCCTCACGGTCGCCCTCTTTTGCGCGCATGGCCAATGATTCGTTTTCGCCCAAATCTCCTTGCTTCGCTCTTGGTTCAGCCATAGACAAACCCTCCCAGATATGGTAAGATAATTTCAGAATAACACTATATCTGGGCTTGAGCACCCCTCTCTATTGTCGGGCAGAGAGGGGTTTTTTCTTTGCGAGCGGGATTACTTGATTATTTTCAGAGGCTGAATACTGGATTTTTTAGGTGTACCAAAGTGTGGATTGCACTCCTGACTACAAAACCAGCGGGTATCATGCAAGCCGTGCTGAAAGGCCATGCAGAAGAAGTGACCCGGATCAATTTCCATTTCTTCGCCACAGGTGCCACACCGGGTGAATACCTTGAAACGGTCATCCAAATTCACGATAGCGGTTTTCCCTTTTTCGTCTGTGTTTTTGATATAATACATGATTATTCGTCCTCCTTCGATATTGCTTTTTCTTTTGAGAGCGGGACGATTCGTCCTCACCGTGGGGCGATTCCGCACTGCGGCGGGGCGATTCCGCTCCACGGGAGATTGCAAGGGCCCTGTAGAAATATTGCTGTCAATATAGCTCCTCATAGAACCGCATCAGGCGAATATCACCGCTGAAAAAGTGGTTGATGTTATAATCGCAGTTGCGGTATTGTGTTTTGAAATGCTTGTCAATCAGTAGAATATAGGCTTCTGGATCAATATCTGCACCAGCAGAGCTTTTGCCATCACCGTCGATGTAGGGCATTTTTAAGATAATCCGTTCGATCTGCAGTACTCGGATATTTGGATGGACTTCGTTGAATGTGTTTTCGTACTGCTCAAGGTAGTGTCGGAATATCATCAAGACCTCATCCTGCGTATAGGGTGAACCTCCAATGTTGTCATAAGCCCTGTCAACCAGTCTTTCAAACAAAGGAAAGTTAAACATCATTTGCATATCACCTCGTTAAATAAAAGAAAAAAGCGCGGAATTCTTCCCGTAAGGGAAAATTCCATGTACCTTTTAAACTCTTACTCTATCTCTTACTCTTACTCTATCTCTTCTCTGTGTCACACGTGACAACAGCGTGCGCACTAAGTGACGCATACCCGTTACATAGTGACATTTTTGGGCAATTCTTTATGCTTGGCGCGCTCACGCAGATTGCGCATCCGGGCGGCTGAATCGCACTCGCTGTCTATGTTTTTGATTGCCTCAGGAAGTAAATGCTCATTCTCGGATGCCTCTTCGAGAAGTCTATGCTTCTTCAGGAAAAGGACAGTCATTTGAACATCCTCGGTGTTTTCATCCAAGCGAAGGGCCATTTCTTCCTCGAAGCTGTCCTCCACGCCCTCAAATGCAATCATACCGTCATTGCGCAGGCTTAACAGCTGCATTTTTAAGTAAATAATTGTGAACGTATCGCCTCCGGCCAGCCGCCGGAGTTTTTTGATTGCAGTCTGGTCGAAAAAATCCTCTCTGAGCTTTAGCCACCAATATCGCTTTGTTTTTTCTGCCATGTTTTAGCCTCTTTCTGTCAAATGTTGTTCCGCGGCGCGGACGGCCGCCTGCGTCTCAGAAATACGATTGTGCATTGAATGGACGAATCGGGAAATTTCGTAGTCGTTGGCGGGGAGGAAATATCCGTGCGGATGGTCGGGAGCCGACAAGATTAGTTCACCGCGCTTGCGCAGTCGGGCTATTTCCTGCTGGAGGGTTCGGGCATCCTTGAATCCGGCGACAATTGCCAACTCGCGAGCGGGAATGGCGTTCTCGCGGCCGGTGGGGATGTAGTCGAGTAATTTCATGGTTACGCCCTCCGTTCCATTTGCTCGGGAATGGGGCGAATATAACCAGTCTGGGCACATTCCTCAGCCCTTGCATTATTTCCCGCTCGCACAAAGGCCAGAACATTATCCCATAGCAGGAGCGTTTTTGTCCCGGTCTGAATAGCTGCCAACTCCCGGTTCCTCACAAACCGGCGCAATGCCTTTTCAGAGAGCGGGATATTCTCGGTCTTGCACCGTTCGGCGGTTTTATGGATTGACGCTAGGTCAGGGTAGTCGGTGTTGCTCATTGTGTGGCCGCCTCCTTTTTAAGCTCGTTCAGGGCACTGTATGCCTTTTCTTTCATGTCACCGGTCAGTTCCTTGCGCAAGATGCGGGAAAAATAAGAGTCTGTGTAGCCCAGCCGGTCAGCAATTTGCCATAGCTTGATTCCTGCTCCTGCTGCCTGTCTGCGTAAAGTTTGGTTTGGTTGGTTCATGCTTTCTGCCTCCTAATAATTGTTGTTGACATTTGTACAGTGTTCGGTGTATTCTATTCTTAGCGAATAGTGAATGAACACTGTTTTTGTTCACATAAATCATAGCATATTTAAGTCTTACAAAACGAATATTCACAAAAACGCTTTTTAGTGAACAAAATAATACCTTGTTCCGCTTAATGAATGCGCAGGGAGGAATTACAGATATGCCAAGCACTGAAATTACAAAGATTTTTGCAGACAGACTGTCTGATCTTATTGCGGAAAGCAAGGAAAAACAGGAGTTATTTGATGATTTATCAAGGGAGACCGGCATCCCTAAATCTTCACTGAGTTATTACCAGAATGATAAAAGAGAGCCCAATATTACAAATTTGGTAAGATTGGCAAACCATTTTAATGTGACTACAGACTATTTGCTAGGCCTTTCAGAAATCAGAAAGCCAGATATGGAAATACAAGCGATAGCCCTCAAAACAGGGCTATCGGAGGCTGCGATCGATGGTTTAATAGAGACGCTTTACGCCAAAAAAGAGTATGAGGCGCTCGAGCAGGAACATAATAAAGTCCCAATAAAGGAAGGTTTCGTTAGGTTAGCCAATTTTTTATTGGAGGACTATCCGGTATTTCATGCTATGGCAATTACATTTTCGGAATACTATGAGCTGATGAAGGGGCTCAGGTGTGAAACTCAGACTATGTCTGCAAAAGAGGGGTTTGAGCATTGGAAACGGGCCGAACTTTTAGAAGGTACAGAAAGTCAGGCCGTCAGTAAGGGGGAGCTCGCAGAGTTTAAGTTGTATTGCTTAGTGAGGGACTTTGAAAGAATAATAGCAAGCAAGACAGAAGATTTAATCCTCAACGAAAATCGCTCGCAACAAAAGAAGGTGCAATAAATGGCCAACGTAACGCGCCGAACCAATAAAGACGGCTCCACCTCTTATCTGATCCGCGTATATGTCAACGAAACCGGTACCGGCCACCAGATTACCAAAAGTAAAACATGGCGGCCACCGGCTACTATGAGGCCCACCACAGCAGAAAAAGAAGTCGTAAAACAGGCTGCAATATTTGAAGATAATGTAAAGCGTGGCCTCGCGGCGGCGGATGGGACGACAAAGTTTTCCGATTATGCCAACGCATGGCTGGAGGCTGCCCAAATAGCGCCTAAAACGCGGGAGCAGTATGCAATACTACTCATTCGTATCAATGCCGCAATCGGTCACATAAAGCTAGAAAAGCTACAGGCGCAGCACTTAGAGGCTTTCTATCGCAACCTGAAAGAGGAGGGAGTAAAGAAAAACGGCATACATGCATCCTCCGACAAGTTGAAAAAGATTCTTTCGGAAAGGTCTATCAGTCGGGAAGCCCTCGGAAAGTTTGCGGGTATTTCCGCTGCTACAGCGTGTACAGCGGCGAACGGTCAGAAAGTAAGCATCGAAACGGCAAGAAAGATTTGCAAAGCCCTTGACCTTCCTGTTGAGGACGTTTTTACTTTTCAGGGGGCAGGATCGGGATTGTCGGATAAAACCATTTCGCATCACCATAAAGTGATATCAGCGGTGCTGGAAAAGGCAAAGAGGGAACGCCTTGTTCCGTTTAACGTCGCGAAGGAACACGCCTCCGCGCCGAAGGTAGCCCACAGGGAGGCCCGGTACTTGGATGATGCGCAGGCTCGGGGTTTTCTCTCGCGGCTGCTTAATGAGGAAGATATAAGGGCAAAAGCTGCCCTTTCCCTCCTCCTGTTCACCGGTGCGCGGCGCGGTGAACTGTGCGGGTTATCATGGCCGGATATAGACAGCGAAAAGCAACTTGTCCGCATTATGAGGGCTTCTCAGTACCAGCGCGGTAAGGGTATTGTCGAAGTGCCCACAAAGAATAAGAGTAGCATTCGGGCGGTCAAAATCCCGCTCTTTGTGTGTGAGCTACTTTCTGAGTATCGCGAATGGTGGGACAAGCAAAAAGCGTTATATGGGAAATCATGGAGAGGAGAGGCCCAGCGTCTTTTTATCCAAGAGGACGGAAAGCCCATCAATCCGGATACTATTAACTTTTGGTTGAACAAATTCTTGAACAAGCACGGCTATGTCCACATATCACCCCACAGCTTACGCCATACCTTTGCCACGCTGCAAATCACCTCTGGTGTGGACATTCGCACCCTGCAATCCCTTACCGGCCACGCGCAAGCCTCCACACTGGTCAACACCTATTCCCACGCCATCAAAAGCGCACAGGCTGCAGCAGCTGACACGCTGGAGGCGGTGCTACTCACCGAAAAGGAAAAATAAAAAAGCGCTCTCCCGCTCCAAACAAGGAATGGGAAAGCGCGACTTTTTGACGACTGACTTGAACAAAAGTTGAACAAATACACTTTTTCAGGACAAAACAAAAACCAGCCCTCACGCCGAAAACGGCATGAACACTGGCTTTTGCGTGGCGCGCCCGAAGGGATTCGAACCCCTGACCTTTTGGTTCGTAGCCAAACACTCTATCCAACTGAGCTACGAGCGCATCTCGAATTCGCGTTACTTATAGTACCATAAGGAAACTGTTTTTGCAAGCGTTTCGAGAAAAAAGCTAATTTTTATTTTTTGCGCGCTCAGAATGGACGCGCTTACACGATTTTCATTGAAATATCGAAGGCGGTCACCGAATGGGTCAGTGCGCCCAGAGAGATGATATCCACGCCGGTTTCGGCAACGGCGCGCAGGTTTCGAAGAGTGATGCCGCCCGAGGCCTCCAGCAGGGCCCGCCCTGCGGTGCGCTCCACAGCCTTGCGCATGGCGGCAGTATCCATGTTGTCGAGCATGATGATGTCTGCGCCGGCAGAGAGCGCCTCGTCCACCTCTTCAAGGGTGCGGGTTTCCACCTCAATGCGCACCATATGCCCGATTTTTTCGCGCAGCGCGGCGATGGCCTTGGTGATGCCGCCGCCCGCGTCAATGTGGTTGTCCTTGAGCATGGCGGCGTCGGAGAGGTTGAAACGGTGGTTTTTGCCGCCGCCCACCGTGACCGCGTACTTTTGCAGTGCGCGCAGCCCCGGCAGCGTTTTACGCGTATCCGTGATATGTGCCCGGGTGCCCGCACACAGCGCGGCGGCCTGCGCCGTTGCCGTCGCGATACCCGACAGGTGCTGAATCAGGTTAAGCGCCGTGCGTTCCCCCCCCAGCAGCGCGCGCGTATGCCCGGAAAACTCGCACAGCACGTCGCCCGGCGCGACCCGCGCACCATCATCCTTGAATAGGGTGTAATGAAACGCTCCATCCAGCAGCGCAAACACCCGCATAGCAATCTTCATGCCGCAGACAATGCCCTCCGCTTTGGCAATAAAGCGTCCGGTTCCGTCCTGCGCCTCGGGAATCAGGTAGTCGGTGGTGGTGTCCAGATAGTTGATGTCCTCACGAAGCGCCCGCAGGATCACTTCGTCGATATAAAAGTCAGGCAGGGTCATTGGTCAAGTACCTCCTTGAGAATCAAATCGGCGACAATTGATAGGCTGCGCGCCTCCACGGTGTCGGAGGTCAGAATGAAAGGTTCGCGCAGCAGCGTGTCCATAATCTCATGGATGCGCGCTGCGCCCGTGCGGATTTTTTGGGAATCCGGGCGGACGAAATAGGCGCCCTGCATGATGTGACGGATTTCGGTGCGCAGGCCGGTGGGCAGCCGCTTTTGCCCGGTCGGCGGGGGCGCGGTGCGCACAACAGGGCGGCGTTCCTCCCGGAGAAGCGACTGCGTGATCGTGCGGGCGGCGCGGCGTGAAAAGACAAGCGCCTCAAGCAGGGAATTGCTCGCGAGGCGGTTGAGCCCGTGCACGCCCGTGTGGGCGCACTCCCCGCAGGCGTACAGCCTCTCCACCGACGTTTTGCTGTGCACGTCCACGTCCACCCCCCCCATCAGGTAATGCTGACAGGGGAAAACCGGGATGGGCTCTTTCGTGATATCGATGCCCTCCTCCAGGCAGCAGGCGTAAATCATCGGGAAGCGCTCCTTCAGGAAGGAAGCCTCCCGAAATGAGATGTCAAGGTAGAATTTATCACTGCCGCTACGTTCGCTTTCGAGCAGAATGGCGCGGCTGACCACGTCGCGGGGAGCCAGCTCGCCCCGGTAGTCATAATGATCCATAAACCGGTTGCCGTCGGCGTTCAGAAGCACCGCCCCCTCGCCGCGCACCGCCTCGGAGATCAGGAAGCGCTCCCGTCCCTCTGCGGCGGCAAAGGCGGTGGGGTGGAACTGCACGAGGCTCAGGTTTTTGATGCGCGCGCCCAGCAGGTGGGCAAAGGCGATGCCGTCGCCGGTGGCAATGGCTGAATTGGTGGTCGATTCGTACACCCGGCCGATGCCGCCCGTCGCCAGCAGGCAGAAGTGGGCGGTCACCGGGGAGACTGTGCCGTCCGACAGCACGTCGGCGAAAAAGCCGTTCTCCTCCTTGTGAAGCCCGCACAGCATGGCGTCCTCCGCGATGTCGACGTTTTCGCGGGCGCGCACATGCGTCAGCAGCGTGTCGACAATTTCGCGGCCGGTCGTGTCCTTGTGGTGGACGATACGCCGGCGCGAGTGCCCGCCCTCCAGCGTCATTTGCAGCCGTCCGTTTTCGTCCTGATCAAAGCCCACGCCCAGCTTACGCAGCGCGTTGACGTCGTCGGGACCCTCGGTGACCAGAATCTCAAGTGCGCCAAGGTTGTTTTTATATCCGCCCGCGATGAGCGTGTCGGCGATGTGCAGCTTGTAGTCGTCCAGCGTCCGGTCGAGCACCGCGGCGACGCCCCCCTGCGCCAGGGAAGAGTTGGACAGCGTCAGCGTGCGCTTGGACAGCAGCAGCACCCTGACGTCGGCGGGGAAATGCAGCGCGGCATACAGTCCGGCCGCGCCCGCCCCCGCAATGATCACGTCATATTCGGTTTGCAAAATCGGTTCACCTGCCTTACGGTTTGTCATATCGACACGGCCAGCCCATGGCGGGGAGGAAAAGGTTCAGGGCGGGCTTTATCTCGTCGGGGTTTTCTTTATAGCCATGCAGCAGCCAGAGACCCAAAATACCCGCCGCCGGCAGGAAGATGCGCAGAAACCAGCCCAGTTCCTCCAGAAAGAGCGGGACAAACAAAGCGCACAGCAATCACAGCGCGCTGTACAAATTGAAGGTTGTCCCGGACAAAAGCCAGTCGCACGGTTGTGCCACCGTTCGAGCGTTCTTCCAGTGTGCCGCGGTAACAGTAGTCGTCATAATGATCCTGCACCCGCGGTTCAAACTCCTGAAAGCGGTAGTAAATTCGAAAGGTCTCATTGGGAAGCCGCACACAGTAGATGCCGGTGGATGTCTTATTAGCCGAGCTCTTTTTGCCGCTTGAATTCGGCTTTCAGGTGTGTAATAATTTCTTCCCTGCTCTCCGTGCGTTCCAACACGGTTTCGGATAAAATTTTATATCGCTTCCGCATGAATGTGTCCCTCCAACGGCGGCTATTCCGACCAGCGGAGCATATTCTCAATGCTGCCCCTGGCGCGCAGGCGCAGCGCCTCTGGCAGCTCAATGACCTCGCCCGCGCGCCCCTCAAGCGCGGCCAGCACCCCCTCGAGTGTACAGCGCTTCATGTCGGGGCAGGTCATCACGTCGGGCTCCACCTGATAGAAGCCGCGGCTTGGGTGGTCACGGCTGAGCAGATCCCACACGCCCCGTTCGGTGACAAAGATCACATCGTCATTGGTCGAGCGGGCAAAATCCAGAATGGCCGCCGTGGAGCCGACCATGTCGGCCAGCGCCGCTGTCTCGGGCGGGCACTCGGGGTGAAGGGCGACCTTTGCGCCTGGGTGGGCGGCCTTGAGCGCGGCGACCATTTCAGGGCGCACCGCGTCATGCACCGGGCAGCAGCCCTCCCACACGATGATCTCCTTGTCGGGGCAGCGCGCCGCCACGTAAGCGCCGAGGTTCTTGTCGGGGATGAAGAGGATGCGTGTGCCGGGCAGGCTTCGGACAATCTGCACCGCCGAGGAGGAGGTGACGCATACGTCGGACACCGCTTTTATCTCGGCGGTGGTATTGACGTAGGCAACCACCGTGACGCCGGGGTTGTCCCGTTTAAAATCAGTGATGCGTTCGGGCGTGATCTGATGTGCCATGGGGCAGTCGGCATCGGGGCTGGCCAGCACCACCTCTTTGTTCGGGGACAGAATTTTGACCGTTTCGGCCATAAAACGCACGCCGCACACGAGCACGCGGGGCAGGGTGATGCTCTCGCCCGCCTGCGCCAGCGCAAAGGAATCCCCCTTGACGTCGGCGACGTCAAGAATGTCGGGGGGCTGATAGGTGTGCGCGAGCAGGGCGGTTCCGGTCTGTATTTTAAGCGCCGCAATGCGCGCCTTGAGGGCATCGGTTGCCTGCATAGACATTCTCCTTTGTTATACCAATACTTTTATAGTATATCATTTTTCGAAGTGGTTGTGTATCCCCTCTTTCAGGAAGATTATGACTTTATGCTAAAAATTAGCGATTTGACAAATCTTTCGACAGAATGCAGCAAAAGGCTTGTCATACTTTATGAAAATATGCTATAATATAATCTCCAAGGAACGGACAAGCCTGTCCGAAATTTAACCTTGCAGATAGGAGCGATCAGGTATGGAGCCCATTTTGAACAAACGCAGCGGAATGCTCGAGTTCGGGTTCAACTTTATGGATGTTCCCGAAGCCAATCTGTTCCGGAACATGTATCCGTACAATGAGATTCCGAGGCTCATCTTTAATCATAGAATTGTACCGATGAACCTCCCTGAAAAAATCTACATCACCGACACCACCTTCCGCGACGGGCAGCAGGCTCGTTCGCCCTATACGGTGGAGGAAATCTGCGATCTGTATGATCTGTTGCATAAGCTGGACAACGGCGCCGGCATCATCCGCCAGTCGGAATTTTTCCTCTACTCCCCGAAGGACAAGGAAGCGGTGGTCAAATGTCTGGAGAAGGGCTATGAATTCCCTGAGGTGACCGCCTGGATCCGCGCCAAGAAGGAGGACTTCCAGCTGGTGCGCGACTTTGACATTAAGGAGACGGGCATCCTTGTGTCCTGCTCCGACTATCATATTTTCAAGAAAATGGGCTGGACGCGCAAAGAGGCGCTTAAAAACTACCTTGCGGTCGTCTGTCAGGCGCTTGAGGCGGGGGTTCGTCCGCGCTGCCATTTCGAGGACATCACCCGTGCCGACTTCTTCGGCTTTGTACTGCCCTTCGCGTCCGAGCTGATGAAGCTGTCGCAGGAGTCGGGCATTCCCATTAAAATCCGCGCCTGTGACACGATGGGTCTGGGTTCGACCATTCCCGGCGTTGTGCTCCCGCGCAGCGTTTCCCAAATCATGTACGGCCTGACCAACTATTCGGGAGTGCCCTCCGAACAGCTTGAGTGGCACGGCCACAACGACTTCTACAATGCGGTGCCCAACGCGGTGTCGGCGTGGCTGTACGGCTCGTCGGCGGTCAACACCTCGCTGCTCGGCATCGGCGAACGCACGGGAAACACGCCGCTTGAGGCGATGGTCATCGAATATTGCCAGCTTAAGGGTCACACCGGTGGCATGGATCTGCGGGTGATCACCGAGATCGCGGAATACTTCGAGAACCAGCTCAACTATGAAATTCCGCCGCGCACCCCCTTCGTGGGCCGCGCCTTTAACTCCACCAAGGCGGGCATTCACGCCGACGGCCTGCTCAAGGACGAGGAGATCTACAACATCTTCAACACGACCGACATTCTCGGCCGCCCGCCCATCGTCGTGGTGGACGCCCATTCGGGGCTTGCGGGCATCGCCGCGTGGATCAATACATACTTTAACCTGGCCGACGAGCACAAGATTGACAAGCGCGATCCCCGCGTCGCCAAAATCAAGGAGTGGGTGGACAACGAGTTCGCCGGCGGGCGTACGACCGTGTGCGGCGATCAGGAGCTTGAGCAGCAGGTGCGTCTGCACATGAAGGAGATCCTCAAGCTGCGCGAAAGCCGCAACGAGTAGTGTGTATCGATTATAATAGAAGTATTTTAAAACACCCTCCAAATTGATTTGGAGGGTGTTTTCATATGACAATAGCGCAAGATGTGCGGAAACGATATGGCAGGGCGGGGGATTGTTCCCGCCCTGTAGTTGTATTAACAAGCTTATTTTGTTCATCCTTTTACGCGTATTGAATACTTGCTTAAAAGGAAAGTTATATGCTTTGCCTGACCGTAGGAAAACGTTATTTATAATTTTTTTATCATTCTATATTCCTTTAGCGTCTTATCTTTTGATTCAACCGTTTCAACCAACTCAAATCCAAAATGTTCATAAATAGAGGCGTTTTCGGCAACAAAAGTTTCAATGGCAATTTCGGTATTATGTTTTTTTGCATATTCAAATACAAATTCCATCATTTTTCTGAAAATTCCTGTACCTCTTTTTTTCTTATCTATCCCCATGTGCGCCAAGTAATAAGGGACATTTTTGCGTTTTTTATACCACTTAAAGCTATGAACCGCCTGCACTTTTTTGGAATTGTCGGCAAAAATCTTTATTTCTTCTTTATTAAGAACACTCTTAATTTTTTTGCCTGCTTTTAACGATAAAATTGCCTGCTTAATAAAAGAAAATTTCTTACCATCAATAAGAAAAACAATTCCACTAAAATCATCGTCATAGGTAAAAACATCACCATATTTATAGTAATATACCATATCCCAATATAAGTTTTCATAGATTACTTTTTTTGCTTTTTCTGGGTCAATTCCTTTGGTAGCGATTGAAATGTCTAGTGTGTCAAAAAATATTTCTAACATCTGTTTAGTAGCTTGATCCAATTCATTTTCTTTAATTTTTCTCATCTTAATTTACCCCTTCATTGATTTAATATAACTACTCCCTGGCGGGGGCAGACCTCCGACCGGCTGGTTAAAAAGCGCTAAACCATTTCCACCTTCTCCGGCGGCAGCCATTTGAGCAGGCAGGCGCTCAGCGTCGCCGGGTCAATGGGCTTAGAGATAAAGTCATTGAGGCCGTTTTCCAGAAACATCTGCTGTGCACCGGACACGGCATTGGCAGTCAGCGCTACAATGGGCACCGAGGCGGCGCGCCCGCCCAGCGCCCGGATGAGCCGGGTGGACTCAATCCCGTCCATGCCGGGCATCATGTGATCCATAAAGATTAAGTCAAAGTCCTCCGCGGCCGCAAGCTCCACTGCCTGCTGGCCGCTGAGCGCCTCGGCGGGCGTGATGGCGTAATCCTCGAGCATGGATGCGCCCACCATCAGATTGATAGCAATGTCGTCCACCAGCAGGATTTTGGCCTCGGGCGCGCGGAAGGGTGTAGATCCGGGTTGCTCGCCTGCGGGCGCCCTCAGATGTCCCTCCGTGCACGGGACACGCACCGAGAAGCAGGAACCCTTACCGTACACGCTTCGGACCGTGATGTCACCCTTCATAAGCACGCACAGCTGGTGGGTGATGGCAAGGCCGAGCCCGGTGCCCGCCACGTTTTTGTTTTTGACCTGGTCGAGCTGTTCGAAGGGGCGGAAAAGCCGCTGTGCATCCTGCTCGCGGATGCCCACGCCGGTGTCCTCAACCTCGAAGAGAAGCACGTCCCCCTCCCGGCGGGCGCGGAAGGTCACGACGCCCTCGGGGGTGTATTTATAGGCGTTGTTCAAGAGGTTCGACAGAATTTGCCCGATGCGCTTTTCGTCCCCGTACAGGGCGGGGGGCAGGTTTTTGTCAAATTCACAGGTAAACGCAAGATTTTTTTGCTGAAAGATGAGGCTGAACATATTTTGGATGTTTTCAAGAAAAGCGGTAAAATCAAAGTCCTCCTCCATAAGCGAAAGCATGCCCGCCTCAATCTTGGAGAAGTCAAGAATGTCGTTGATCAGGCTAAGCAGTACCTGTGAGGACGACTGGATGTTGTCAAGATACTCCCGCTGAAGGTCGCTGAGAGGCGTTTTTTTGATCATGTCTGAGATGCCGATAATAGCGTTCATGGGCGTGCGGATCTCGTGGGAGATGGTGGTCAGAAAGTCGGATTTGGCCTGGCTGGCCACCTCCGCCTGCTCCTTGGCGCGGACAATCTCGGTCAGGTCATGAAGAATAATCAGCACACCCTCCACCGACTCCCCCGCTTCGGAAGTTGGGATCATATAGACCGAGTAGGTGCGCTCATCGCCCCGAACCTGCAGGGCTTTGGTCATGCTTCGACTTCGTCCGCTCGCCATGGTGTCCACCGCCGCCTGGTGGAGCGCGTCATGCTCTGCGGGCTCAAGCATGGGGGCAAGAACCTGCGCGGCGGGGCGCTTGTCGATCAGACCGTAATTCGGGATGCCCGCCGCTTTCAGAAAGGACTGGGTGCAAAAGGAGAACTGCAATTCCGAATTGAGCAGGATCATGACGTCGGGGCAATGGTGCAGGATGAGCGCCAGAAGCTTTTCCTGACGAGACTTTTCCTGTGAAATGACATTACTGAGCTTGCCCTGCATCTCGGCGACGTTGCGCAGGGTTTGCGTCGTGCGGTTGGCAAGTTCAAGCTCGCGGCGCAATTTGCGGTTTTCCTTGAGAAGCTGTTCGTAGTCGTATACAGGTTCGTTCATGATGCACCGCCTTTACAAAGTGAAGGTCAGAGAGCGCAGGCCACAAAGGTGTTGTTGTGGAAGCGGTTGACCCAGGTGTCGCCAAGCCTGACGGGGCAGATCTCTCCGCCCGAATAGCACAGGGAATAGGGAATTTCGCCATTCAGGCCGCGCTCCACGCTTTCCATCTCCGCGGAGGAATCCAGTCCGAGCGCCAGAAAGCGCCCGATACAGCAGTAAATGAGCAGCGCCCGGTTACGGTGGGAGGTCATCGCTTCGTCAATTTTTATGTTGGTCGTGCTCAGCACGTCCTCACGGCTGAGGTTGCCGAAAGAGAGGGTTGAGCCCACCGGCATGACGCCGCCGCACACCCCGTAGCCCTCCTCCGTAAAGGCGAACATCGCCCGGGACACCGGCTCGGAGCCGTCGCCGTAGTCGATGACAAAGGGAATGGTGTTAACGCCGTCGGCAATTTTGCCGTCCGAGGCCACGCCCAGCGTTTCCAGATAGTCGTACAGCGACAGGTTGTTGACCGACTTGAGGATGCTTCCGTCCGCGTCGGTGATGACGGCGCTCTGCTCGAAGATTTTGTCCTTTGGGAGGGAGGCCATAAAAAATTCGGGTTGCAGGTTGCCCGCACACAGCACGAGCGCCAACTTTTCATTGGAGTGTTCGCCGCCATAGAGGATGCCGCACTGGCTGTAGTCAGGGGTGTGGTCCACCGTGACTGTGCCGAAGTTGGGGACGCCGCCCGAAATGCGGTCGAGCGCCTCGACGTACTGATCGCCCGCGTACTGGTAGATCAGCGGCGCCATGGTGAACATCAACGCGGGCTTTTGTTTCAGCGCAGACGCCGCCCGGTTGTACGCCTCCTCCACACCCGCCTCAAGATTGTCGGACAGAGGGGCGGAGAGGGCGGTTTCAAAGGAGACATCGTCGGCGGTCAGAACAACGAGGGTCAGGGACAGCTGCCCGTGGTGGCCGCCCACGGCGCAGCCCAGCGTGGTTGTGCCTACCACCGGAAAGGGCAGCGCGTCACACAGCGCCTTTACCACGCCCGATTCGCAAAATTCGGCGTAACAGGAGAGCAGGCCGACCGAATTGTCCAGCAGGCTGTTTTCCAGGTCAAGCTGGAAAAGAACCTCGGAAACCGCATCGTTGACCTCGTCAATTTCGGCAGTATAAGCGGTCAGGGTATGCAACATGAGCAAACACTCCTTATTTTCATTTATAAAAATGGGTCAGAATAATTCTATCAAATAAAGGCGACTTTTGCAAGTGTTTCGGACGGGTTCCGATTGATCTCAAAAGAACTTGCGCGTGTTTCCGAAATATAGTATAATACAAAGAAGTTGTAAACGAATTTGTGAACAGGTTGTTAAAGGGTGGGGAATCGCTTGAGTTTGTTTTTACTGACCGTGGCCCGATTCCTTCTGGACGTGCTGTACGCGGTGCTGAAACTTCTTCCGGTATCCAAAAAAGTCACATTTTTGAGCCGTCAGGCGAACACGCCCGGCGTTGATTTTGTGCTGCTTGAAGAATGGATGCGCGAGGCGTACCCCGAGTATAAAACCGTGATGCTGTGCAAGACGCTGGACAAGGGCGCGGCGGCCAAAATTAAGTATATGTTCCACATGCTGAGACAGATGTATCACTGTGCGACGTCCCGCGCCGCGGTGCTGGACAGCTACTGCATTATCATCAGCTTTCTGACTCAGCGGAGAAGCCTCAAGGTCTTTCAGATCTGGCATTCGCTTGGGCTTTTTAAGAAGTTCGGCTATTCCATCCTCGACAAAAAGGAGGGCTCGAAAAGCGGCGTGGCGAGGGTCATGCGTATGCACGAGGGCTATTCCCATGTGATCTGCTCGTCGCCCGCATTCACCGCCGCCTTTGCCGAGGCCTTCGGCTGCGCGGAGGAGAAGATTCTGCCGCTGGGGCTGCCCCGCATGGACTACATCCAGTCGTCTGAGGCGGCGGCACGCAACCGCGACCGGATTTTCTCGGTCTATCCCGCGCTTGACAACGGGCGTAAAAACCTTCTGTATGTGCCCACCTTCCGCAAATTCGGCAAGGAGCCGCTGCAAAAAGTGATTGACAAGGTTGACCTTGCCCAATATAATCTGATCATAAAATTGCACAGCGGCAAGGAGCTCGTCTTTGTGGACACACGCAAAAACAAGAAGACCGGCCGCAACGGGACAGGGATGGATTTTCTCCATGTCGCCGACGCGGTGATCACCGATTATTCCGCCATTTTATATGAGGCGGCGCTTGCCCGCAAGCCGCTGTACCTCTACTGCTGCGACTATGACAGCTATATGGACAGCCGCGGGCTGTACCTGGATTATTTCAAGGATATTCCCGGCGTGGTTTCTCGCGACATTAACGTCATTCTCAGCGCCGTTGACAAGGGCGTAACCGACGAGGCGAAGCTGGAGGCCTTTTTGGATTACAATGTGCCCTACCGTCATCTGAACATGACGGCGGCGCTGTGCGACGTGATTATTGGAACTGTGGAGAACGGTTCTGTGGATCTTCCGGCGGTGATCCGCTCGGAAAAATATGTGAGATAGCCGGTGCGCGGCGGCGTATGGGCCCGCAGGGGGACAGGAGGACAGAATGGATAAAATAAGCAGCCGGTTGCGCAATGTGGATGACGGCAACATCATCTGGCAGGTCATCCATGAACATATCTTTTTTCACAAGCAGATTGTCAAGCTGGCGGGCGCCGACCTGCAAAAGAACTATCGCGGCGCGGCGTTGGGCTGGGCGTGGGCGCTGATTAAGCCCGCGGTCACGATTTTTGTCTACTGGTTTGCGTTTGAAATCGGGCTGCGGCGCGGCGGCCCGGTTACCGTACATGGGGTGGACTACCCCTTTTTCCTCTGGATGCTCGCGGGGATTATTCCGTGGTTTTACCTCTCCGAGATGCTCAGCCCCGGAACCGACTGCATCCGCAAATACAGCTATCTTGTGACCAAGATGAACTTCCCGGTGTCCACAATCCCCACCTTTGTCAGCATATCAAGGCTGCTGGTCAACCTGCTTTTGCAGATTCCCTGTCTGATCATTTTCTGGATGAGTGGCTTTCCGCCTGACATATACCTCTTGCAAATGCCGGTGTACATCCTGTTTATCTTTTACTACGCCACGGCGCAGACGCTGCTGTTTTCGCTGCTCGCCACCATGAGCAAGGACTTTTCCAACCTGATCAAGTCCCTGACAACGGCGCTGTTCTGGCTGTCGGCCATCATGTGGAACATCGACACGGTCAAGCAGCCGTGGCTCAAAACGCTGCTGCGCATAAACCCGATCACCTATGTGGTCACCGGGTTCCGCAATATCTATGTGAACAAGCGCTGGTTTTTTGAAGAAAAGACCACGCTGTATTTTCTGGTGGTTTCGACGGTTTTTTTCCTTGCGGCGCTTTTGATTTACAAAAAGGTGCGCAAGGACATCCCCGACGTTTTATAGGAAGGGAGGCCCGCATGAGCGAGGTAATGATTGAGTTTAAGCATGTCAACAAGACATACAAGCTCTATAAAAATGATAAACACCGGCTGCTTGGCGTCTTTTTTAAAAACATTCCCTACATTAAAAAAATGGCGTCCCGAGACCTGACCTTCACCGTCAACAAGGGCGAGTCGGTGGCCTTTCTGGGCAAAAACGGCGCGGGCAAGTCGACCATCCTCAAGATGATCACCAAAACGGCCTTTCCCACCAGCGGTGAAATCATGGTCAACGGACGGGTGAGTGCCCTGCTTGAGCTGACGGCGGGCTTTGACCCGGAGTTTACCGGGCGGGAGAACATCTATCTCAAGGGTCAGCTGATGGGGCTGCAAACCCATGAGATCCGGGAGATGGAGGACGACATCATCGATTTTGCCGACATCGGCGAATACATCGACCAGCCCACCCGTACCTATTCCAGCGGGATGAAGGCGCGTCTGGGCTTTGCGATCAGCGTGAACTCCCGGCCGGAAATCCTCATTGTGGACGAAGCACTCAGCGTCGGAGACGCGGAGTTTAAAGAGAAATGCCTGCACAAGATCAACAAGATCATGGCGGACGACGACGTAACCCTGCTGTTTGTCACCCATGCGGAAAAGCAGGCCGAGCAGTTCTGCCACCGCGGCATTTTCCTCCACAAGGGGGAGATCATGTTTGACGGAGAGATCAGCGAGGCGATCGAGCGGTATATGAAGTATGAGGACAAATCCAAGGGGAAGAAAAAATGATGTAAAGATACCCGGCGCTTCATAAAAAGAAGCGCCGGGTATCTTTTGCATCAATGTAAAAGGATTCCATTGCCCGGCATCCTCTTCTATGGTATAATAAAGCATCATGATTTTATAAAACGAGGAAGGTACTTGCATGCAGTCCAGAAACGAGATCCGGAATATTGCCATCATTGCCCATGTCGATCATGGAAAAACCACCCTGGTGGATGAAATGCTCAAGCAAAGCGGAATTTTCCGCGAAAACGAAGCGGTCTCCGAGCGGGTCATGGATTCGGGAGACCTGGAGCGGGAGCGGGGCATCACAATCCTCGCAAAAAACACGGCGGTCAGCTATCGCGGGACAAAAATCAACATTGTGGACACCCCCGGACATGCCGACTTCGGCGGCGAGGTGGAGCGCATCCTGATGATGGTGGACGGCGTGCTGCTGCTGGTAGACGCCTTTGAGGGCTGTATGCCGCAGACCCGGTTTGTATTGAAAAAGGCGCTTGGACTGGGGAAAAAACCCTTGGTTGTGGTCAACAAGATTGACCGCGCGGGTGCCCGTCCGGCTGAGGTCGTGGATGAGATTCTCGACCTGTTTATTGAGCTGGGCGCCGACGACGAACAGCTTGAATTCCCGGTGATTTACGCGTCGGGGCGCGACGGCTATGCGTCGCTTTCCCCGGATGAAAAGGGGACCGACATGTCGCCCCTGTTTCAGAAGATTCTGGAGGAGGTGCCCCCGCCCGAGGGAGAGCCCGACGGGCCGCTGCAAATCCTCATTTCAAACATCGACTACAACGATTATGTGGGCCGAATCGGCATCGGCCGGGTGGAGCGCGGTTCGGTCGCGGTCAATCAGCAGGCCGTGCTGTGCCATCGCGATGGGACGACGCAAAACGTCAAAGTGTCCCGCCTCTATCAGTTTGAAGGGCTCAACCGCGTGGAGGTGCCCTCCGGACAGCTGGGCGACATCGTTGCGGTGTCGGGTATCGCCGATTTGAACATCGGGGAGACCGTGTGTGCGCCTGACTGTGTGGAGCCGCTGCCCTTCGTTAAAATCGATGAGCCCACCATCTCTATGTTGTTTATTGTCAACAACTCCCCCTTTGCCGGGCGGGAGGGAAAATATGTCACCTCGCGCAACATCCGCGACCGCCTCTTTAAGGAGGTGGAGACCAATGTGGCCATGCGGGTGGAGGAGACCGAGTCGGCCGACACCTTTAAAGTGTCGGGGCGCGGCGAGCTGCACCTGTCCATTTTAATTGAGACCATGCGGCGGCAGAACTATGAATTCCAGGTGTCCCGCCCCAATGTGATCTACAAGGAGATCGACGGCGTACAGCATGAGCCGATGGAACTGCTCATGATTGAGGTGCCTGAGAACTATGTGGGCGCAGTCATGGAAAAGCTGGGCGCCCGGAAGGCCGAGCTTGTCAATATGGCGACCCGCGAGACAGGCATCAGCCACATTGAGTTTAACATACCCGCCCGCGGTCTGATGGGCTACCGGTCGGAGTTTTTGACCGACACCAACGGCAACGGGATCATGAACCACGTTTTTAACGGCTATGAGCCCTTTAAGGGAGAGATGCCCAGCCGCGGCACCGGCTCGCTGATCGCCCATGAAACGGGCGAGACGACCAGCTACGGGCTGTTCAGCGCGCAGGAGCGCGGGCGGCTGTTTGTCGGCCCAGGCATCCAGGTGTATGAGGGCATGGTTGTGGGACAGAGCCCCAAGGCGGAGGACATCACGGTCAACGTCTGCAAGAAAAAGCACGTCACCAACATGCGCGCCTCAGGTTCGGACGACGCGCTCAAGCTGGTGCCGCCCAGCATTCTGAGCCTTGAGCAGGCGCTCGAGTTCATCGCCGATGACGAGCTTGTCGAGACAACGCCCATGTCCATTCGCATTCGGAAAGCGGCGCTCAGCAAGGAACAGCGGCTCAAGGCGGCCAAGCGGTAAGACTTTAAAAGGAAGGTGTGCGCGATGCCCGGCTCCAAACCCATCCGTCACATTGCCCTGAAAACCGTCTCCAACCTGCGCGACCTGGGCGGATATGAAACGCCGTACGGGGCGGGGTACACCCAGTTCGGGCGCATCCTGCGTTCCGACGCGCCGGTTTATTTAGAGGACGAGGAGAAGTACAGGCTTAAAAGGCTGGGGGTGCAGACGGTGGTCGACCTGCGTACGCTCGCCGAGAGCGAGGCGGAGGTTTCGAGCTTCCACGACGTTCCGGGGGTGAAGATCCACAACCTTCCGCTCGATTTTGACGCCGCCGACACGGGGCGTGCAATGGCCGAGCTTGGGGGGGATTTTACCCTGGGCAGCTATTACGTGGCGCTGCTGCGCTATGGCAGGAAGGCGATTGCGGGCGCGCTCGACCTCTGTGCCCGCGCGCCGGGGCTTCTGATTGTCCACTGCGCGGTGGGCAAGGATCGCACGGGGGTAATCGCGGCGCTTGCGCTGCTGGCGGCAGGGGTGAGCGAAACCGATGTGCTCGCCGATTACATGCTTTCCGATCTGTACACCCGCGCGCTGTTTGCGGACGGCCTGATCGAGACGGTTCACACCAAATACCGCGGCGCGCACACCGGATACATGGAGCAGATGCTGGACTATTTGCGTAAAAACGGCGGCGCGGACGCCTATTTCGAGGAAATCAGCGGAGGCCGCTCGCTGGCCGAAGCCCTGCGCGGCAAGCTGACCCATTCTATGTAGCATGGAGATATAGTATGAAATACGTGATTCTCGACCTGGAATGGAACACGGCCTACAGCGGCCGGAACAAGCAGTTTATCAATGAGATCATCGAATTCGGCGCCGTCAAGACGGACAAGGACTTGCGCGTGCTGGACACTTTTCAGATGTTCGTGCGTCCCCAGGTGGGCAAGCGGCTGACCGGAAAAGTAAAGGCGCTGACCAACCTGACACAGGAGGAACTGTCGGACGGCGTGACCTACCTGCACGCGTGCAAGGAGTTTACAGGGTGGCTGGGGCGGGACGCGGTACTGCTGACATGGGGCACGGGGGATGTTCTGACGCTCATTGAAAATTACCGCTACTTCGCCAAAAGGTCGACGGTTCCCTTTATGAAGCGCTATCTTAATTTGCAGGACTACATACAAACACGGCTTGCGCTGCCCACCAAAAACCAGCTGGGGCTGCTCAGTGCCGCCGAACTGTTGGGCGTGCCCGCCCGGGAGGAGCTCCACCGCGCCTATGAGGACAGCGTGCTGTCCCTTGACTGCCTCCGGGCGACCTACGACGAGCGGGAGCTGCTGTCCTTTGTACAGCTTGCCGACCGGGAATTTTACCGGAAGCTGACCTTCAAGACAATGGTGCTCAGCGATCTGGAAAACCCGCTTGTCGACCGGGAGAAAATGGTGTTTGACTGTGAGGCCTGCGGCCAGCGTGCGGTTCAGGAGGGCGGCTGGGCGCTCAAAAACAAAGTGTTCTGTGCGCCCTTCCGCTGTAAGCGGTGCGGTGCGCAGTTCTATGGTAAAGTTCAGTTCCGCCTGAAATATGAGGGACTTCATGTGTGGAAAAAGGCCGTAAAGCGCGAGCCGGCGGAGGCCAGGGAAGCGATCAAATAGAACCAGGGATAAGGGGGAAACGCAGATGGAAAAAACAATTGTCACGTTTGAAGATTTTCTTGCGGATGTATTGCCCGAACATCAGCATTTTGTGAAAAGTATTCATATAACACTTTTGGCGGAAGGCTACAAGTGTAAGCTGGAGCATAAGGCAAGCGGTTATTTTGCAGGCTATTCCCACCCGAAAACCAAACGTAGCCTGCTCAATTTTCTGTTCAGAAAGAAGGGGCTGCTGACCCGGATTTACGGGGATCACTGCGGCGCTTATGCCGACTTCCTCGGCACGATTCCGGAGTCAATGGAAAAAGAAATCAGGAAGGCGTCGGTCTGCAAGCGTCTCGTAAACCCCGACGACTGCAGTCCGACATGCGTCAAGGGGTACGATTTTATGATCGGGGACAACCACTATCAGCGATGCCGGTACAGCGGTTTCCAGTTTTTGGTCACAGCAGACAGTATTCCTGTGCTGGAAAGCTTCGTCCAACATGAATGCCGTGAACGGCGTGCAGGCTAAAAAATAAGCAGAGTACAATTAAGAAAGTACGCCCGGGGCACAGCTTCGGGCGTACTTTTTAAGTAATTATATTATTCAGCTTCCTCCGCAAGCGCCTCTTCGGCAAGCTCGCCGGGCAGCGCCTCGACGGTTTTGAGGCGGCTGATGATCTGCCGGGTGCGCACGCCGATCAGCTCGTCGATGTCCTTATCGGCCAGGCGGATATGATTCTGTGTTTTGGCGAGTGCATCGCCAAACTTGCCGAACTCGGTCTTGACCGCGGCCAGGATCTTCCACACCTCGCTTGAGCGTTTTTCAATCGCCAGCGTCCGAAAGCCCATTTGGAGGCTGTTGAGCAGGGCGGAGAGGGTGGTAGGCCCGGAGACAATGATGTGATAGTCACGCTGAAGCCCCTCCACCAGTCCCGGACGGCGCAGCACCTCGGCATACAGCCCCTCGGTGGGCAGGAAAAGCACGCCGAAATCGGTGGTGTGCGGGGGAGAGAGGTACTTGTCGCGAATGTCCTTGGCGGATTTTTTGATGAACTGCTCCATCTCCCGGCCCGCAGCGGCGAGCCCTTCGGCGTCCCCCGCCGTGTAGGCGTCCTGCATGCGGTCGTAGCTCTCGGTGGGGAACTTGGAATCGATGGGCATGTACACCGGCTCACCCTCCTTGCCGGGCAGCTTGAGGGCGAATTCCACGCGCTGGGTACTGCGCGGTTTGGTGGAGATGTTTGTTTCATACTGGTCGGGGGTCAGAAGCTGCTCAAGGATGTTGCCCAGCTGGATTTCCCCGAAGCTGCCGCGTGTGGTCACGTTGGTCAGCACCTTCTTGAGGTCGCCCACCCCTTGGGCGAGGTTCTGCATTTCGCCCAGCCCCTTGTGCACCTGCTCGAGACGGTCGCTGACCGTTTTGAAGGATTCTCCGAGGCGTTCCTCGAGGGTTTTATGTAGCTTTTCATCCACGGTCTGGCGCATGGTTTCGAGCTTCTCAGCGTTGTCCTTCTGAATGTCAGACAGCTTCTGCTCGACGCTCTGCCGCACCCGGTCGAGCCGCTCCTCCACCGTCCGTCCCATGCGCTGGAGGTTTTCGTTGTTGGTGCGCGTCATGTCGGAAATGCGGCTGTTTTGCGCCTCGCTGGTCAGGCTGAGCTTTTTGTCCAGCTCGGTGCGGGTCAGCGCGAGGGCGTCGTTATATTCCTTTCGGCTCTGTATGCTCTCGGCGCGCAGAGCCTCCTCCAGGCGGGCAAACGCGTCGCCCGACCCATCCTTTTTTCGCAGCAGCAGTACAAGCAGCAGCGCGATCGCCGCGACCAGCAGTCCTGCAATCAAATAGTCCATTTGGTTCTCCCTTGTCTTATTATTTTGCCGAAACGACGACATGAACGATCAGGTTGTGCAGCCCGTGCGCGATCACCGCGCCCCAGATCACCTTGTCGTGCACGAACGCCAGTCCCAGCAGGTATCCGGTGAGGCCGACGGACAGCAGGCGGACGACCAGCTCAAGTACGTCAACGGTGCCGCCGGCAATCCAGATGGGCAGGTGCATGAAGGCGAAGAGCACGGCGGCGATGACGATTGCCCGCTCCCTGCCGAATTTCTTGACCAGCACGTTCTGCATAAAGGCGCGGTACATGATCTCTTCGGTGACTGCGGCGAAAAAGACCGAGCTGAGGAGGTCGTCGGTGCTGACGGCGAAGTTGAAACGCACGCCTCCTCCGACAATCAGGTTGCGCACGACGTAAAAGCCGAGAAAGACCGCGCCCAGCACGAGGCCGGTCAGCAGCGCACGGGGCTTCAGGGAAAAAGCCTGCCTGGTCGGGATGAAGAGGTCGTCCTCACAGGCGCGCATGAGCAGCACGGAGGGCAGTATGAGCAGCAGGCATTTGATGACGCCCTCAAGCAGGGCGCCCGCCGGCGTGGGGAAAAGGGCATTCAGAGGGGTGTCCAGAAAAAAACGGTAGAGTGCCCAGAGGCCGGTGATGCAAACATAGGAGATCAGCACAACCGCAAGGGGCGATCGTTTTTTTTGTGAAAGTTCGGTCATGTTAACACGCCCTAATAAAGAATGAGGTTATTGTCAAACACAGTACAGCTGCCCTGAACGCATTCGCTGAAGTCGGTTCCCGCGTCGTAGAGGGAGGTGTACATATATTCGTAGGGGTAATCGCCCTCGCCTTCGCCCAGGCCGAAGGTGCACACGACATACCGATCTTCGATGCAGCCGAAGTATTCGCCGAGCTTTTTCTGCACCTTGGAGGCCTTGAGACGGCTTTTGAGCACGCCCTCAATGGTGAAGGAGAACTCGCTGTCGGTGATTTTATAGACCCTGGCGGTAGGCTCGTCAAAGACATAGCGCACGTCCGCCGGTTGTGTGCTTCGGTCGATCTGGGTGAGGGATTTTTTTTCGAAGTTGAGCTTGTCACAGGAGTGGAAGCTTTCGACACCCGTGCCGAAATCCTTACAGCGGTAGTAGATCTTCGTGCTGTCCATGCCGATGTAGCGCGCCCAGCCGTCGGTGCCCGCGCTGGCGAGCAGCGTCATTGGGAATTCGAGTTCACCAGAGTCGATACAGGCGAAGAACTCGGGGAAGGGGATCACCCAGAGGTTGTCCTCAAAGTTTTTTACGCTGTGCCACTGCTGCTCGGTTTCGCGAAAAAACTCCTCCTTGTCCTCCTCGGGGCCAAGGACGTCCTCGATGAGCAGATGGGGAACGCCGCCGTGCTGATAGATGTGAAGCCTGCGGCTGTGCGAGCGGCAGAGCACATCGCTCTTGACCAGACGGCGGGATTCGTTCTCGAGGTTGTACAGGTGGACGATGCGCTCGCTGCCGGTCGCGTCGGTATAGGCGGAAAAGAGGTGGGACGTGGCGCTGTTTTGGGTTGTATACACCAGGATCCGGTCCTCGTCGAGCAGAAAGCTGCCGTGAAAATCGCCGATACAGCTGAACTGGTTGCTGTAAAATTCCTCGCCGGTGCGTTTGTCCACCTTGTAAACCCAAAATTCGTCCCGCCCGTTCTCAAACACAATGAGCACGGTGCGCCCGAACAGATGACACCGGGGGGGATATTTCGCGTCCTCGACGCTGTAGTTGATGAGCGTGCGCTCGGTTTTCTTGTGGAGATCATATTCAATCAGAAAGAAAAAGTACCGCCCGTCCTCTCGGCGGATCTCGGTGAAGATGACCGTGTCCGGATTGACTTCAAGGATGTTCACCTTTCTGCGGGTCAGATAGTTCCGGATGTCAATAATATTCATGCTGCGCCTCCGCTCCTTCGGTCGTATTTTTGCCAAGTGCAAAGAAAAATTCATATTTAAACTATTATAACACAGAAAACGTCGAATTTGAACGTCCGGGCAAGAAAAATTTATGAGGGTAAATCGCGGACGCTTCGATTGACGGGAGACGGGAATTGTTATACTATAAATAGGCAGAGATACATTTCCCGGGAAATACCGTTTTTTGGTCATAAAAATAAAAGGAGTGTGCGTCATGCGGAAAAAACACGTGATCTGGATCTCGCTTGCCTCGCTTTTGTTCCTGCTGTTCATGACCTCGTGCACCTCTTCGGTGGACACCGACCTGAGCTTTACCGACAGCTTTGAGGGAAAGCGGGTCATCACCTGCACGCTGGACAAGAGCCTGGGGGAGGACAAGCTCAGAACGATTGAAGCGCTGATTGCGGACAACTGCCCGCCGGAGCTTGGCTACACACTTTCAGACGCGCAGGGCATGCGGTCGGCAGTCTTTACGCTGGCGTTTACGTCTGAGGAGGTGTATGCGCAAAAGACGGCGGCGATTCTGGGACGGACGCCCGACATTGCGCTGCGGCGGATGGATACGATCTTCTGCAAGGGGGTTTCCTACCGGGAGGATTTCACCTCGGGCGATCTGCTCGCCTGGCTGCAAAGGGCGGTTGAGCAGCAGGGGATTGTGCAGGCCGGACAGAGCATTTGGACGCTGTCTAAGCCCACCCTGACCTTCGGCGGGATGCAGTACACCTCAAAAACCGACAAGCTGGAGGTTGCCGACGTCACCGAGCACCCGGTCGGGGAAATTGAGGTGCTCACGACCATCCGGGCGGACGGAAGCTTTTTCCGCCAGATTATAGTTGTCTTTCCGCAGAAAACAGCGGATGCGCTTGGGCAGTCGCTCGATGATTATATGGAGAGACTGTCGTTTGACATGGATTCGACGTTAATAAGCGGCGGAGAAAAGGAATATATGATGCGCATTGAGGCGTCAAATTCGGATCAGCTTCTCGCAGAGACAAGGACAGCTCTCGACTCGGACAAGTCCACGCTGGCCTATGAAAAGGATGTGGACAACAGCACCTCCTTTGTCGACCAGAGCGTCTGGGCGGAGCAACTGGATTTTTCCGCGTTTCTGACAGGGAGCGGGAAAGTGCCGGTCACCTATAAATTGTCGGCCGAGCAGCCGAGTACGCTTGTCAGCGCGAAAATACTTCAGGGAGAGGAGTATGTGGACGCGCCGGGCTTTGAGCCGATTGGCTTTACCCAGCAGGGAGAAACCGACTTGGTTGACGTGCGGCTGGTCGTCCGGCGGCAGGCGCTTTTGGTGCACGGCGTTTCGATCGAGACAAACCGGAACGGGGTATGGGGACGTAGCGTAATCGTACAGTTTGAACAGGGCTCCGGGGAACAAGAGGCCGGGCAGCTCAAAGAGTATGTGGAGGGGCTTGGGATTGAAACGGTGACGGTCAGAACCGACAAAGAAAATTATCCGCTCACGGAGATCCAACTAAAGGGCGGGACACTCTCCGATTTGGAGGAGGGCATGAAAACGCTCTTCGGCGAGGGGTGCTCCCTTCAGGGCAGTGAAAACCGGCTGTTTATTTCGCCGGTGCACACCGCGCAGTGGACAGAAGTCATCGATACGAAAGAGTTCCTCGGTGAAATCGGATATACAGGCCCGGTTTATTATTTTCTGGATGCCAAAGGTCAGGTCGCCGTGCGCATTGACCAGACCACGGAGACAGAGGGAAGTGAGGAAAATGCGCAGGAAGAAAAGGAGGTAACAAAATCATTCCTGCCGGGTGAAGCGGTGAAAATTTCGGTGAACGTTTCGGCGGTCAATCCGGTCGGTCTTGTCATCATCGGTGTGCTGGCGCTGGCGCTGATCGTGCTGCTGATTCAGACGTTCATACGCACCTCTCGCAAGTATCTCGAGAAGAAATCGGAAAAGCCGGGCGGCGGGGAGGGAAAAGTCCCGTCGCCTGAGGAGGAGCCCGCGCCGGTGTATAACTTTGTGGACGTGGATCCCGACGCCGTGACCAAGACCATTCAGCTTGAGGAAGCGGAAAGCGCCGAACAGTGGCAGGCGGAAAAGGTGAAGAAAAAGCAGCGGTACGATCCATACGCGCAGGCCAGGGAGGTTCTGTCGGGCACGCACTACGGCCCGCCGGAAAAGAGCCGGCCCGTCCGTCAGGAAGCAAAGGCACAGGAGCCCGCCAGAGATGAACCGTCCGAGAGGCATGAACGCACGGCGCTTTGTGAGCACTGCGGAAAGCAGCTTCGTCAGAAAGCACGCTTTTGCACACACTGCGGCAAGGCGGTTACACAAGAGGAGACACCGGCGCCCAGCCCGGCCGGGACACAGGAATGTTCCGTGTGCGGGCACAGGGTTCTTTCACAATACGCGTTTTGCAACAAATGCGGGCATAAAACAAAACCATAAACAAAAAATCAGCGGACGCCGGATAGATTCAATCCGGCGTCCGCTGTGCATAAAACGCAATGAAAAAAAGACACAGGGGATCTGTGTCCTTTTTTCGGGGGAAAACGTGTATTGAAGAATTTTCTTGTAATCAAATAGTAAAATATTGCGAACGAGTTATGCAGTCTGCTTGGGAAGGGAATTAGAGCGGGAAGAGCTCTCAAGGGTAGACGACGAGAGGAAAAAATGATGTGCAGGCGTGCTGTGATGCTTTGGGGTTTTATGTCCGGGACGGAGGGATGCTCTGTCCGTGTTCCTGTTCGCAACTTCAGATATAACTGTGTTATTTGTATTCATAATCAGAATCAAGCTCCTCTCAAATGTCAGATCCCGTCGTTGGCCGAGTGCAGCAAAGCGCATCGTAGTCATCGAAAGCCAACGAAGAAAAAAGCCGGCACCAAACAGTTTTCTGTCTGGAACCGGTCTGCATCTGAGAAGTGTGCGTTTCCGCTCTCACAGAGTATGACTCTTGTAAAAAGCCTTGGAAAAACACAAAAAATCCTTTCGGCAGCCGGCAACCATAGCATCAATAGTGATGCCGTAGGCCCTATGGTTTTGCGTCCTTACCTTTCAGTAAGTTTGCCTTTATCGTTTGAATTTCGATAAATTGTATTCACTTTTTCTTTGGTGTGCATTTATAATATCACTGATCTCGTCTTTTGTCAAGGATTTTTGCAAATTAATTTGTTTTTAAATAGGAAAAACATGTCGACTAAAAATGCCCCGCGCTTCGATCGTCTTTTCGATCTCCTTGAGGGAATAGGAGGAAAAAAGAGTGATCAGGTTTTTGATGCGGTCCGCTTCCTGATAGGAGGCAACCCTCTCCATGTCGCTCGGGCCGCCTGTACATATTTTTCGTAAATCGGCGCGAGGTCATGGGAACAGACGCCGAACTCGTCGCTTTGGTGACGTGACCATCATCATGTAGATGTGCCTGTAGGGAGATGACAGAGTACAGATAGCAGATAACAGATCACAAATGAATCCGGCTGCCTGAAAATGGGCAGCCGGATTCATTTTTATCAAGGAGTAATATCAGAATTTTTGAAACAAATTAATTGCAAATTTTTACCATGCAACGGCAAAAAAGCGAGTAAAGATGACTGATTTGATTTCAAGTCTTTACTTTTTTTTATATCCATGTTACAATATGGGAACAAACGTTAAATCAATTGATTTGACGTGCTGTATGTTGCAAAAAAAACGGGAAGGAGGTTAAGACCCGGCTGTTTAAGGAAGGAATATGTGAGAGATGAACATTTTCATATATTTTGCTTGTTTAGATAGCTCGGACGAAAAATGGTCGTCAAGCCAAGTTGAATTTACTTAGAAGAAGGAAGGAAAAGGAAATGAAAAAGTTTTCCAAAGCAATGAGAATACTCCTCGCGGTGTTTTTATGCGTAGCGATCTCCTTGACAATGATTCCGTCCGTCGCATTTGCAGGAAATCTTCCCCCGGAGGGAAATGCGAAAGCAGTCGCGGTTGAGGCCGCGGGCGAAGGAATCACGCTTCTGAAAAATGTGGGAGGTATTCTGCCTCTCAGCAAAAATGTAAATTATCCCGTATTTGGCAGAGGCTCAATCTGTCATGTTCCCGGCGGCGGCGGCTCGGGCGATATGAACATTGCGTCCACCAGCGTGCATGAGAGCATTCTGGAGGGCATGCTGCAAGCCGGTCTGGCGTATGACGATACGACCCTCCGCATCTATAAGGCGGACGGAAATCCGGATTGGTATAATGCCGGCAACACTACGGCCAACAATATGCGCGCAGAGGTTATCCTGACTGCGGAGCAGGTTGCTGCGTCCAAAGCAAGCTCCAATTCGAACACGGCTCTTTATGTAATCCGCAGAGCTTCCTCCGAAGGCAGCGACCGCAATGGTACCAGCACGACTGAGACGTTGTCGGGCGCTTCGAGCGCGAACACCACGCAGGCTCCGTCTAACTACCTGCTGACCACGAAAGAGCAGACCAACCTGGATTTGATCTGCGGACAGTTTGACAATGTGGTCGTCATTCTGAACGTAGTCGGCCAGATGGATCTGAACTGGCTGGCCAACTATCCCAATATCAAAGGCGTTATCTGTACCTATACCCCCGGCAGCTACGGCATGCTGGCGCTCGGTAAGATCCTGGCCGGCGATATAAACCCCTCCGGCAAGCTGGTTGACACCTGGGCGAAGGCTCTCACCGATTATCCCGCCAGAGCAGTTACCGGTTCCACCTTTGCTGTCACGAACCCGGTTTATGCCGAGGATATCTATGTCGGATACCGTTACTTTGAGACCTTCGCTCCTGACAGAGTGCTTTATGAGTTCGGTTACGGCCTGTCCTACACCAACTTCAACATTGGGACTCTCGGCACCACCGTGGACGCCGACAATGTGACCGTCAAAGTGCGCGTGCAAAATACCGGCAGTGTCGCGGGTAAAGAAGTCGTACAGGTCTATTACTCGGCGCCTCAGGGCGTTCTTGGCAAGCCCGTAAAGGTGATGGGCGCTTATGCCAAGACCGACCTGCTCGCCCCCGGCGAAAGCCAGATCATAGAGCTTTCCTATAAAACAAACAATATGGCTTCCTATGACGACGCCGGACTGACCGGCAACAAGAGCTGCTATGTCCTGGAAGCCGGAAACTATGATATTTATGTGGGTAACTCCGTAAAGAAAGTGACCAAGGCGGGTACATATAATGTGCCGGCGCTGAAAGTGACAGAGGTTTGCTCCGAAGCGATGACGCCTGTCGCAAACACGCAAGGCACACCCTTCAACAGGCTGAGCCCTGTTGCGAACAGCGACGGCACCTTCTCAAAGGCCTACACGCAGTCACCGTATCTTGCGAGCTTCGCGGCAAAAGACGCGATTGTCCAGGCGAGACGTGACAAGAATCTGCCTTGGGTAGAGCAAACCGGCGTGAATCAGGGAATCAAATTTGTGGACGTCATTAAAGCGGGCAAAGATCCGGTAACCGGCAAATATAACTGGGATGCCTTTATGTCCCAGATCTCGATGGTGGATCTGGTAGAGATTATCGGCAATGATACCGTAATGGGCACCAACAAGACGCTTGACGATCTGTCTGCGGATCAGAGAACCAGGCTGCTTGCCAAATACCCGACTCCGACCGCCGCTCAGATTAACGTTATGTACTACCATGAACTGACAACAGTGGGCAGCGCCGGCTGGTTCGGAACCAGAGGAATTGTGAACAGCGGTACCGCAAACGCCAGAGTTGCCACCTCCAATCTGGAAAACTTCGGCATTCCCTGTCTGGCCGCGATTGACGGTCCTGCGGGCATGCGCACCACCCAGAATCCGGGCGAAGAGGGCAACACATGGTTCCAGTCGGGTACGCTGCGCGCTGCCATGTGGAATCAGGAAATGGGAACAAAAGTAGGCTATCAGATCGGTCTGGAAGGCGTCTATAATGACTGCGATGTATGGCTTGCCCCCGGCATGAACATCCACCGCGACCCGCTGTGCGGACGTAACTTCGAGTACTATACCGAAGATCCCCTGCTGTGCGGCCAGACCGCAGCGGCCGAGACCAAGGGCGTGCAGTCCGCGGGCCAGGCCGTTACCCTCAAGCATTTCGCGGTGAACAACCAAGAGGTCAGCCGCATGGGCGGTAACTCTCAGCTCTCCGAGCGTGCCATCCGCGAAGTCTATATCAAGGGCTTTGAGATTGCCACCAAGACGGCAAGCCCATACTGCATCATGACCTCCTACAACCGGATCAACGGTTCCTACGCGGCCTCCAACTTCGACCTGTGCACCACGATCCTCCGCAACGAGTGGAAATGGGACGGCATGGTCATGACAGACTGGGGCGCTGGCAAAGACACCGGCGTTGACTATGGCAACACCTCCGGCAACGCCACCATGATCCGCGCGCAGCAGGACATCTCCATGACCTACGGCGGAACAGGCGGCATCCGTTCCGGCAGCGCCACCACCGGTTCTCCGGCAGTCGGCACCTATGACAACACGACCTTCTACATTTCCAACAATGCCGATGGAGTTCCCTCCTACTACACAAGAGCTGGCGACAAATTCCTGTTTACGGTAGCGCAGGCCAACGCCGATAATACAGGCATGCTTCGCCCCATCGTGAACAACCAGGTTACCATGGGTGAGTTCCAGAGATCCGTGAAAAACATTCTTAACATGATGACCAAGAATGTCTACTACAATACCAAGCGTTGGGATACCGGGATTCCGGCATATACCTATAACGCAAGCGCTGCTTTCACCTCGGTTGAGAAGGGTGAACATATAGCCGCTGACCAGTATTCGGTCAACAACGGCGAAACAGTCATCATCCCGATCAAGCTGAATGCCGGTGACGGCCTGGCGGGCGGACAGGGTGTTGTGAGCTATGACAGCAGTCTTCTGACCCTTGAGTCGGTTACAGGAGTCAAAGGATACCGCTTTGAGTCTAAGGACAACAAGTTCAACTTCGTGGCCCCCTCCGGCGCCAATGTGACTGGCGAGGTGATTGTCGGCTATGCGATTTTCAGAGCCGCAATCGTGCCCGCAGATGTGAATACCATGGTTTCCTTTGATTTGAGCAAGTGCTACGATGAAGACTTTGCGGTTGTCAATCCCGCGGCGGGAAGTGTCGTGGTTACAGTGCTTACAGCTCCTCCGGCCCGCGGCGACGTCAATCTGGACGGTGTGGTCGATGTGGCCGACGCCATTGCGTTGATGCAGTACCTCGCGGGCAGCAGAGAACTGACCGCTCGTCAGCTCAAAGCGGCCGATACCAATCTTGACGGCAAGGTCAACGTCGGTGATGTCACCATTATCATGCAGATGTGCCTGTAGTTAGATGACAGAGTACAGATAGCAGATAACAGATCATAAAAGAGCCGGCTGCCTGTTTTCAGGCAGCCGGCTCTTTTTTTAAGAATCCTGACGCTGTAGCAAAACGACACACTCAACGGTATTACCTCTTTCCCACAAAAGTTCCCGTACCTCTTTACCGTCACGATATATAGGAAAATTAAACACTATCGACTTCAAAGGCTTTTCCGATTCTCCATTTGGATATATCTGAATCTCCTTTATAAGATAAGAGATAAGGCTTTTCTTTTCTTCGTCATTTATTATATTACTCCTGCACATAAATATAGGAAACGGCTTTATGCCTAAAGAAAGCCCTGACACGAGGCGGCCGATGCTGTAAGCATCGCATAAAAGAATGTATTTTGTGTTTAACCGTAGCCGTTCTCATATCTAGAGTCTATTCTATAACCCGTTGAAAAACAGGGCAAATCCCTCCCCACAAAAAGCCGACCCCTACCTCCGGGGGTTCAAAGATAGAATTGTTATAAACAAAGACCGGGGTGGTATTATATGAGTAGAAATTACAACCACCTTGTCACGGCGAACCCACCGACGAAGTAATATGTTTTTGTTTTTGGCACGTATTGGCCCACCAAACCGGGGCATAAACAAACTTCGTTTTGTTTATGCCCCTCTTCTATTTCTGATATCAAAAGATCGTTGATTGTAACGGGTTTGTCGCCCGAACTGAAAATCAGTGTTATCTTATCTACACGGCGCGCCGAGACCGTTCGATGATGGTTGTTTCAAACGAGATGCCCTTCAACCGTGGCATCTGAAGGGTCACATCTCTGGCGCTACTTCCTCGAGAAGACAATTTTCAAACAAAAATTCGAATAAAACATTATCGGTCATGCAATTGTATGAAAAAGGTGCAACCCAATTACTTTGGCACATACCAGCAACAATATTGAGTTGAGTGTCGTGTTGATCGCAAAGAGAGGCCCGAGGCAATTGCCCCGGGCCTCTCTTTGTCTGGGATCTTCAATCTGATGTCTGCCCTTCCATTAAAGGCACATCTGCATAATGATGGTTACATCTCCGACATTGACCTTGCCGTCCTTGTTGACATCGGCCGCCTTGAGCTGACGCGCGGAAAGCTCTCTGCTGCCCGCGAGATACTGCATCAGCATGATCGCGTCAACCAAGTCCACTGCGCCGTCTAGGTTGACATCCCCGCGCAGTGGCGGAATGCCGATGATCGTCACTTCCAGGGCCGGAACCGTGGCTTGTGTGGGATCTCCCGATTCATTGGTGAAAGTAAGGGTATCCTGCGGGAAAATAACATAGGTTGCAATGTCGTCAAGCAAATCAGCCTTGGCTGCAAAAACCGCATAACCGATCACAACCGTACCGTCTATACTTGCGCCGCCGGGGGTGACCATCACAAAGGTACTGTCCTCGGACACCAATGTAAATCCGCTCTTTGCGGTAATGGACTGCAGGGTGAGCAGTTCGTCGTCGTACTGAATCTTTCCTCTCATACCCGAAAGTTTGTCGGCGTTTTCCACCGTGATGGGCACAGCGATTACATCGCCGGCGTTGACCGTAACCCTGTACTTCGGATCTTCCGGCGGGGTTACCGTGACAACACAGGATTCTTCTAGGTCTGGATTGTCATTGCTAGTCACAGTCACTGTTGCCGTGCCGACGCTGACTGCTTCCAGAACGCCGTTCTTCAGGGTGACGACACCTTCCGGCGCCACATTCCAAGTCACGGTCGGATCGGTGGCATCTGCGGGGCTGACGGTGGCCGTCAGCGTATTTGCGGTGCCGACCATCATACTCAGTTCACTCTGATTCAGCGTAAGGCGTTTGAGCGACACGTAATCAAACCTGAAGCGTTCCAGCCCCTCATCGCCGTTGATTTTCAGGGAATAAAAGCCTTCCTGAATCTTGTGATTTTCCGGCAGCGTCAGTGCTGCGTTGATCGTACCGTCATCCGCGACACTCGCCGGGAGAGCGATAAGGGACGTACCTTCCGGATCAGCAGGGGAGGTGACGGTTAGTGTTATGTCCTGTCCGGCGTAGTCAAGCATCTTGCCTGAAACTTGCACGGTTTTGGCGTCGTAGTCGGTGGTCAAAGTCAAGCCGTTGGGTTTTGTCTTGCTGATGAAGGTCAGCGTTTTGAGATTTGTGCCCGCCTTGGCGTAATTGAGCCGCAGGGTATGCTGCCCGACAGGCAGTTCAACCGGTACAATTTTGGTCGACCAGCTCTGCCAGCCGCCCGTGGGCGTAATGGAACCTACGGTCGCGATGGGTTCGCCGTCCAAAAGGATGGTCAAGCCGGGATTGTTGGCCGACTGAGCGGCATATTCAAGGGCAAGGTCATATGCGCCGGCCTTCCGGATGTCGAGGTTGTAGGTCAGGAAAGAACCCGCAGCGATGCCGCCGATGTTTTTGCCGTCCGGGCTGGAGTTTTCAATGTTGGGATCCTGCCCGACGTTTTTAGCGGCAAACTGCGTGGCGGGAATGGAAACGCCTCTGTCCGGTATCTCCACAAAGTCGCCCAGCGTGGCGCCAAAAATAAACGTGCTTCCATATGAGTTTTCATATGCGGTCATGCTGGTAAGGGTCTGACGGAAAAACGCCACGTCGCCCGGCTCCAGGTCAATGTAGAGCGACGTGCAATACGCGCCCATACCGCTGTTTCCGGATTCAAAGGAATAGACAACCTCACCGTTAACCACATATTCCAAAAGTCCTTTTGCGTTCCAGTTTCCGGTGTAGACCTTGAGTTGTTTGGGTTGAGCGGTGGGTTCGATCGCAAACTGGAAGCCATTCCCCACGCCGCGGCACTGCATGCCGGAGCGGTCGATTGGATTCGGGAAGTCGGGGTCGGCGTCGGAGGCGGCATAGTAAATCGGAGCGTCAGTTACGCGGCCTTTTTCGCCGTTCGGCACGGCGGTATGGTTGCGTTGAATCGGGCCCAGGCCGGTTCCGTTCAGCTTCCGGGAAAAATTCGTCTCCGAGTCGGCCTGCAGCTGGAACCAGTCGTAAGTGCCTTCGGTTGTGAGGTTCAGGCGGTTTGACGTGCTATTGGAGAAAGAGACCGTGGCGTTTGACTCCTCCGGAGGTATGACGGGCGATGCGATGGGGAAGATTGCCAGAGAAGAGTTAATCTCCTGTAAAGTAACGGCCGACAAATAGGCCGCGCTTCCCTTGGTCAGCAACAGGCGGACGGAGGCTTGATCCTCCGGCAACTCAAGCTGATAGTCAAATCTTACCCGGGTTTGAGACTTATTGGCATTGGAGAATTCTTCAAAACTTTGCACTTTGCCGTTTACGACAAACTCCATCCGGGCCGTCGCGCTCCGCACACCGCCGTACACGGTGACGCGCTGCGGACTTTTGCTGTAGGGCAGGTCAAACGTCACATAGTTGCCAACACCCTGGAACTGGTAGCCGCGGTTGTTGGACGGCGCGGGCGCGGGAGAACCGGCCGCGTTGGTATGCACATAGGTATACCCGGTGTCGGTGATCAGCCCGCCCGGCGCGGAAGGCGCCGCGTCGGTAACCATGCGGGGATTGCTGAGGCTGGAAACGCCCGCTTTTTTTGCCTGTTGCGCTACTCCATCAGGCGTCCTGCGGATCTGGAACCAATCTTTGGTTCCCTCCCTGGTCAGATAGACATTGTCCAAAAAGTGGGACTGGGTGGAGTCCATGACATAGCTGCCCAGCATATTGGTGGGCAGAATGGAGACGTCGAGTACTTTTTCAACTTTTGCGTCCGCGTATATGGAAGTGATGGTAATCTTACTTGTGACGATCTTGTTGATCGCGGGTTCCACATCGCCGCTGTTCCAGACACCAAACTCCTGACCGTCTGTGTCAGAAGAGAAGGTTATGGCACTGCCATAAATGGGGCCTTCACTGACGATCGTATAAGGATAAAGGGCCGAATCTTCCAGATTACCGTTCAAAATGGCGGGCAACGCGGATTCCAGATCAAGCCGCGCGCGTTCCTCCTTGCCTTTGGTGATTTCCTCCGGAATTTCGGCGATTACAGGCGAACGCTCGCCTTCCACACCGTTTTTAATGCCGGAAACGGATACGTAATACCGTTGATCGTTGTTCAGTCCACCCAGGGTATAGGGCATGGCATTTGCCGGGACGGTCTGATCCAGTTGATTGGAATTGGTTCCGTAGTATACTTTATAGCTGTCATAACTCTCGCCCACAGGAGCTTGCGCGTTGATTTTGATACCGGCATTGAGCGACTCCAGTGTCAGTCTGGGCGCGGCGGGAATACCGCCGTCTTGGAGGGCAATCCCCTTAAGGGAAATTTTACCGGTTGAACCGGTATGGGTGAATTTGACAAACACACGGTACATATCGTCCGAGGCTCGATAGGGGATTTCCACCAGGTAGACGCTTTCCTGCGCGCCTCCGGTCAGATTCACTTTCGCCACGGGTGAGGAATCGTCCGACAGGCTGGCCGTTATTGAAGCAGCCCCGTTTTCCACACCGACAAGCGCGAACACAGTCTGGAGCGTATTGTTGGCGGGCACTGTGAACATAAAGCCCTCACTGCCGTATCCGTGCGGATTTTTAACGACTTCCTGCGCGTCCGCAAAGCCGAGTGCCTGCACAGCCGCGCTGCCGCGCACCGCAATGGGGTTGCCCGCGCTGTTTGCGGCAAAGCCAATCGTGTTCACGTTCTGGATCAGATTGCCTCCCTTGCGCACTTGCTGCTGCAGGCCGTTTTTTATGGAGGCGTCCGGCGTGGAATCAAATAAAACATAATCTTTGGCGTTCTCAATGGCCGCCTTGCTCAAAACGGCAGGATCGGCATCGGCAAGCGGAATGACACGAACCCCGACGCGGGGCGTATTGCCAGCGCCGGTACCCAGAGTGTAGGAATGCGTACCCGCTTCTACCTGATAGGTTTGTGACGCCGCACCGTTTTTCACGACAAGCGTGAAAGGCTTCTGCGCCTCAACTGTGAAAGCAACCGGGTCTTTGGAACTGATTCTCTTTGCGGCATTCAGAGAAACTCGATTGACCTGGCCTTCATGTTTCATGTAGAGGTTGCTGATACCATGCTCTTCGGGCAGCCGCACATCCCAGGTGATAGTATTTGCCGGTGCGTTCATGTCGATGCCGATGATGTCTTCGATGAGGACACCGACCGACAGGCAGCCGGTCCATCCCACAAAGTTGGCACGGGAGTTCGCCCCGGTGCCTCCATGGCCGTTGCGCAGATATTCAGACGAGTAGTTCTCCCATAAGTTCGATTGGGTTACATAGCCGCCCTTTTTGCCCTCTTGGAATACGCCGGACACGGAGGTCAGGTGGCGCATGGCCTCCTCAAAGGCCAATGCGTCATAGCCGTACTCAGACAGACCCTTAATGTACTGGAAGGACGTGGGCGCCCAGAACGCGCCCTGCCAATAGCCACCCTCGGGCTTGTAGCGGGGGTCGTCATACGCGCCGGTGGCCAGCCCATAGGGGCGATAGAGTTTCTGAGAATTTTGTCCGTGGTTCAGAATAATGGCCTCCGCCTGTTTTTCCGTCGCCACACGACCGGCCAGCGCCCAAAGGTTTGTGGGGGTGGAGATGTTAGTGCGAACACCATTCCGGTCGAGGTTTGAGAACATCTTCTCATTCTCGTCCCACAACAGTTCTGAAATCAAATTGGAAATACGGGCGTGTTCGCTTTCAAAAAATATTTTTTGCTCCGTATTGCCCATGGCGCCCGCGATAAGTGAAATATAGTAGGCAAATTGCGCCTGTTGCATGCTCAGATCGTTATAGGTCTGATCACCGCTGTAGTTGTCATTACCCCGGTTGGGGTCGCCCTGGTTGAAGGTGTTGTCCAGGCCGTTGCTATAGCCGTTGGTTTTACCATACAGGCCGTTGGGCATTTTCTTATAGCGCTCAATAAAATTGTAATGCGCCACAAGCCGCTCAAAAATAGTTTTGCCGTTGATGACCTTGCTGAAGCGGGAAACGTCACCGTGAACCTGGTACTGTTCCCATTCGGCCCATCCCCACAGCGGCGGGTTCATTGAACGGACATCGGTGTAGCTGCCCCAAGTATCTCGTCCAGTCTGTTCACTGATCTCGCGCGGAATGTACCCGTTGCCTTCACCCGGCTCATCGTTCTGGTGCCAATAGAAGTTGTCCATACAAGACAGCGTTGGGAATTGATTCAGACCCCACTTGTCGAACATCATCATAAACAGGGTGTCCCAGGCATAAATATTCCCGCTGAACGCCTCGTCAATATAATAGGGTTCCTCAGGGTTACAGGCCGCCGGAATTTTTGCGATGTTTCCTTTGTGAATTTGCCAGGTGGCGTCATAAAGCTCTTCCCATTCCGGGTGGTCGGGGAAATGCACTTTTGGCAGGTCATCCATGTCCATGACATAACCATTGTACAACATCTCGGGTTCTGCGGAAACATTCAGGGTGGCAGACGCGCTGGAAACTATTAGCATACAGGCCAAAATAAGTGACAACCATCGCTTTGCTTTCATCTCGTGTTTTCCTCCCAACATCTCTTTCATATTTCTTTCCCTACTTGAAAACATTTTGT
This sequence comes from Oscillospiraceae bacterium, assembly GCA_031551875.1. Classification (GTDB taxonomy): domain Bacteria; phylum Bacillota; class Clostridia; order Oscillospirales; family Acutalibacteraceae; genus JAVBNA01. The sequence continues at coordinate 82,531 of JAVBNA010000012.1, forward strand.
ATAACATGGATGTTTTCGCCAATATACTAACACAAATAAATACATTTTTAATGTTTTTTTGGGAATAAATTATAAAATTCTTATGAGATTGAAAAGTAAGCAGTGTCTTTGCTTGATACTTTGTTATGTTGGATTGGCTCCGAGTTTATAGCATTATGTAGAAGGTCGTCGAACCATGTATTTTCACTTTTGCGTTTATTAAACTTAAAACAGCACTCCATAAAATAATTGTCGAGATGTTTATCCGAGCATATGCAAGGCAAAGAAGCAAGTAGGCCTTTTTCTTTCAAATATAAAATGGCTCTGCGAACAGGTTGAAAATTATCCTCGCGTTTTTCAAGTCTTTTGAATGAATAATCAAATTTTGATAATTTGCCTCGCTGAGATTTGCCTGTAGGTGGGTGTTCGTGGTTTCCACAAGCTCCCGCCGCCGCTTCTCATATTCGGCCTTGAAATCAGGTTTGCGCAGCCATGCTCATGTGGTTGTCTACCCAACATCTATCACTTGAGCGATCAGGGAAATGAAAAAAGCTCACAAACCGAATGGCTGTAAGCTTTTTGGGGGCTAACCCTGTGATTAACAGTAGCATACTATGCCGCACAGACGGTTTTACACCGGGAAAATGTCTGCCGGTCATGCTCATGCCGTACTCTGACCCGTAACCAGACCGCAAGAGCCGTCGGCACGACGGCTCTTGCGGTTTTTTATGATTCTTCTCCCATTGCGATCTGATGTACGGTTGCCGGTTATTCTATTTCACCAAACTGATTGAGGGCATCATCCCACTCAAAATAAGCGGGGTTATCCGTGGTGGGCGTAATATAGATAGTAATCCACGCTTCTTTTTTACTGCTGTAATTTACGTTAATATTATAGTCCCAGTCCACATCCGTATCTGACGCCGTTCCGTCCGTATAAGATACAACATTTCCCATGTAGCGGTAATACTGCGGAATAATCGGCACAATAATAAACTGGTTTTCGATGGGCGCGGTTATCCCAAATGTAAAATCGGTATAGTCAGGATCGCCCTCACCGGAATTGCAAATGGCGCTGAACATAGCGACTTCCGATCCCTGCAGATTCAGATTACTCATATTTACATATCCGTTTTTTGGAAGCGGAATCGCGGAAGTGTTATGTCCTATAACAACTTGACGAATATGCATTTTTATCAGTACAGCGCTGACCACAAGACGCTTGCTGTCTGTTAGGAAACGTCCGTCCGTCAAGAGCCATGTATAGGCGATTGTAAAGGTTTTTCCGCCATACTGGTTAGGCAAAACCCGGTATCCGTTAAAACTGTTCAAAACAGTCGCGGAAGCAAAATAATCATATTTTGTATTATTTTGCTCGGTTATGGTTGGCGAATTCTTTGCATAAGCGGGCACACTGCCGTTCTCAACCAGAATTTTCGCGTCCTCACCGACTTTTGGCGCAATGCTTCCTGTGCCCTGCAGATACCTGCTGAGCCCCAGCGCGGTTGAATCAATCAGCGAGACATCTTCCCAGTTATTATAATATTCTCCTGTTTTTTTGGTCTGGTCAACGCCGGCATACAGGGAGCGCGTCGGAATGACACGCAGAGGCCGAACGGCCGTCACGGATACACCGGATATCGTGGCGGTGTGTGTGGCATAGAGCCATTCGATGCCAACCGTGTTAACATGCTCTGTATACCCGTCAGACGATTGGGTCAGAACGGTTTTGCCCGTTTCCACAGCACCACTGCTGCCTTCATTCGACCATGTAATGATGTGGTTTGCATTACGAGAGAGCGGAAAATCCATGGTTATGTCGCGCACCGTGTCATACGTGGTATCATAGGGAACGACTTCCCACGGTTCAAGCATGGGCGTGGCAACGCTGGCTGCCGAATAGGCGGCGCCCGCCGCCCGGTTCTGCTTGTACAGCATGGTGTTGTCGGCAAACACCGTGCTTCCGGCGTCCGCAAAAATGTGCAGCTGGGGATAGAGCTGATCCTCAAACTTCCATATGCCCGGATCAAAACCCGTCAAAGCCGTTCCGGTCATTTTAAAGCCGTTTCCGCCCTTGACACTGTTTGTCAGCAGTCCGGTTATCCCAGCCGGATTTCCGAATCCGGATGCGGTTTCACGCATGGCCGTGGTTTGCTTGTCATAATAACAGTTGATAAAGGACGTCGCGGCGTCGGGCAGTCCAATAAACCCGCCAATCATATTGTTGCCTTCGAGGCCACCCACTTCTCCCGCAGCGTAAGAGTTGCGAAACGTGACTTTATCGGTGGTGGCTCCTACAAACGAGCCAATGTTGGTTCCACCGTTTCTCATCCCGACAATCGCGGTGGAATAACAATTGGAAACGGTGATTCCGCCGCTGCCGAAGCCCTTAAAACCGGCAGAAAAACCGCCGATGGTGGTTACCCCTTCTACGCTGCCCTGGGCAAAACAATTTTCAATCAGGCGTGTATTGACACTGGCGGAACCCGAATTTGTGGAATATCCCATAAATGCACCCGTGTCTCTTGTTCCGAACACCTCACAATCGGAAAAGCAATTCTTTATACTCACCAAAAAGTCGGTACAGGAGATAAATCCGCCGGAATGAAACCCTGTGGAAATGATGGTGCAGCCGGTCGCATAACTGTTTTGTATCGAACGCACCTGGCCTGCGGTCGCGCCCACATGGTCTTTGCCGTACATGACACAGTCTACCGCCACAAGACCGGAATAGGTGCTGAATGAGTTGATCTCGCCAATGATACCGCAAGTCCAGTCGTTGCCTTGCGCCGGTATACTCGGATCCAAATTTGCTTCAATCCATGCTTTTTCCACACAGACATCGCGAACAACGCCGTAATCCATGCCCACCAACGCGGCGTTATGCTTCTGTCCGTATACCTTAGGCGTGACCATGCGAAGGTCGTGGATGTTAGAAGCAGTGCCTGTATAGCTGAAAAGACCATTGTACTCGCTGGCAGGACGATTTACGTATAAATTATACATCGTATAGCCCTGCCCGTTAAACTCCCCTTTAAAATCGACGCTGTAAGGAACCCAGGCGCGGCCGCTCCTGCCGCCCATATCGAGATCTCTCATCAAACGAATCTCGGCATTCGCAAATTTTGAAATTGCGGCGTCGTTGCCGTGCTGACGAGTCCAATAGAGTTCCTGCGGCGTATAAATCAAATATACTGTTTTCGTGCCTTCCATAACGGTGGCGGGTGAAGACGGAGCTATGCTCCCATCCCACACCGGTGTGCCGGCCGGCGGGGTGCTCCAATTCCATTCCGCTCTTTTTTGGGTTGCGACCGCCGTCAGATAATCCCCCCATGTCATCATTTTTGAGGGGTCTATGGGTTGAGCGTTTGCGACAACGCCCACAAATATTGTGCAGAGAATACTGAGTGCCAAGACCCCGGATAACATGCTCAGCATCAGTCTTTTATAAATTGTTTTCATAGCCGGACCTCCCCAGTCAATACGCTTTGCCAGGAATTTGGCGGCCTTTTGGAGACGCGCCACAGATGTGTGTAAATGAATGTCATTTTCTTTTAATACGCCTTAGAGGCAAGGATGGTGCTAATGTCAATCAAAGGGGAATCCACCGGAAAGACATGGTTTTGCCACCACGCAAACGAATAGTGCCATTTTTTCGTATCGACGGCCTCGGTTTTGATGACAATATTCATCCGCGCGCCAATATAGGCATCGTCCAGGACGTCGGCCAGCTTGACGGCCGTGAACAGGGGCTCGGTTTTGTCTGTGCCGCTTCCGGTCGGGCCTAATACACCAAGATAATAGTAGTATCCGTCGCCTCCGTACCGCCACTGATCCGTGTTGAACCCAATCAATTCAATTTGCTTGCCCGGGATGGCCTCAAGGGGCTGTCCGTCGGCCGACACAACCGAAGGCATGACCATCAGCCGGACAAAAGCCGGGATATCCTTTTTGTTGATCGCGCCCACCTCTTTTGGAGCTGTGTCCCCGGGAGAATAAGAATCGGGCGGTTCAAAAATATCAACCGTTCCTACGCTGAATTCTATACCGTCAGTATCAAAATGGTTTATACGACTGTCCTTGCTCGTAAACCAGGAAAACGAGTTGCCGAGAAGCGTAACCAGCACAAATACCGATGAGAGCACAAGAACAACGGGCAGTTTCCCTTTCCATTTGTGTTTCATGCCGAGTGTCTCCTCTCATTTTCGATGGTTGGTCTTTTTCTCTGATTTGCGTTGGCTCTTATAAAACAGGATCAGTGCCACGCCGATCAATGCGGTACAGGAGGCCATCAGGATTTGATTGATCTCTTCTCCCGTTTTGGGCGGAGTAGCGTAGTCATCTTTGACTGCGTAAAAATTCCACCGCACCTCCGCGATGCTTTTTTGCATGAATTGACTCTTGGGAATATTCTTGTCAAGCGAAAGTTCAATCTTCATGGTTTTCCTGTCTCCGAAGGAGTATCTCCCCAACTGCAGGGCATTTAAAATCATGTTGTTTCCATCGTCCCCGTACACACGCCCATTGTATATTTGTTTTCCATCCAGCGTCAGCCGGAGCTTAATTTTGTCCAGCAACTCGATCGGCCCAGTCTGATCCAGTGGGTCGGCCGTCATAGTGAGCGTGAAAGTGCTGTTCTCGGTATTGCTGATGGTCAGTGTTTTCTGAATCACATCGCCGGCTTTCATGTCATCGGCATAGATAAAATATTTACCCTCAGATGTCACATGAATCCCGTCATTGTCGCCAATCAAGAGTCCGGGGGGGAAAGCGGACTCTGCGACTGCATTGATTCCGGGAAGCAGTAAAATCATAACCATCACCAATGCTTTCATAATAAGCTTCATCCGCTTTCCACTCCTCCCAAAATTAGTTGCAGAATGTTGCAAGCTTGTTAATGAGCGCTGTATCGGTCAGTGCCCAGCCATTGGTAGCGGTGATGGCATCTTTGGTGTTCTGGATGGCATCGAGGAGAACGACCAGATCAAGTTCCAACAGGGCATATGAATTGTCAGCGGCAGAAGAGAGGGTAACAGTATCCAGAAGACGGGAGCTGATCTGTCCGGGAGCCAGCTTTCCAATGTAGTAGAAATAGCCGTCTGCCTCATTGTACCACCAGTTGTTATCGGTCATGGCCGCTTTAAGGGCGTCGTACTTCAGGATGAGCTTCGCGTCGGTCTGGAGGGGACCGGTTTTGTTGGCAAAATCAAAAGCTGTGTTGAGCGGATGAACAACATTGGTACCGGAAACCTTTACATTTTCGCCGGCCCAGTCAGCCTGGTAGGTTGTTTTGCCGTCGAAGTAATAGTAAAGGAGGTTGGTGACGTCCACCTTACCATTGTTGGGGGTGATTTTCGCGGTCATTTTCTGGAAATTGCCGCCGCCGAGATCATAATAAGTAAAATAGCTGTCAACGGTTTTGCCCGAAGCCGGGTCGATACCCGAGCTTTTCCGGATAATCACTTTGGCGGGGATCGGTGCGTTGGTGTCGGCATTGGTCAGCTGGGTCCAGGAGGTGTAGTTGTCCACACTGACATGAACCGGAATCCAATTTGCGTGACCGGGCGCGGTATCGGTTACCGTTGCGCCGCCTGAGGTAAGCTTTTTGAGGATTTCCTCAAAGGAAATGCGCACCAGTGCGTCGGTCTCGCTGACGTTGGCGGCGCTGACGTTTTTGATGACTTCCTGACCGGGCTTCCAGTCGGAGGGCGGGTCAAAAATTTCAACCAGCGTTACATCTCCATTGGCCATTTGTTTCGTTTCAAAATGGTTTACTCTGTCGTCCTGGGAGGTAAACCAGGCAAAGCTGGCGCTTGCGGCGATGACAACGGACATGGCAATGGCAAGTCCTCCAAATAGTTTCTTATGATTCTTCAAAGCAAAAACTCCTTTTAATAATGAATTTAATGATCATATATAACCAGTGCACAAGCCGTTCTCCGGAAAACCGCTTGACGGCACTCAGCTACCTAACTAGGTTCATTTGATTTTTTGAAGTACATTCGAAGCGCTAAAACCAATATAAATGAAGAGACCATCAAGGTAAGCGAAAGAACCAGATGTTCCCTGATGTATTGAATCACACGCCCCATACGGGGAATGGTCATCACTTTTTTGCCAATTACCATTTGAGCTGAAATTGGGGGGTCATTCGTATTGTTCGCGTCACCACGGGTTACAAAAAAGAGGGCAGGTTGTCCGCTTAACTCGTTTTCGATCTCCACCACCCGATGGGTCAGAAAAACATTTGGGTCATCACCGGGCATAAAGGTAATAACATCATTTTTTTTGATTTCGGAGGTATCGCATCGCCTTATGATAATCATGTCCCCGGCGTAGAAACCGTCGGTAAAGCCATTTTCGTTGCTGTATGCCCCCGGTGTCATGGAACCGGTCTCAATATTATAGAAGCGATATCCAAAAATTGATTTTTCGGGATTGTTGCTGGTGGCAAAAAGAATCGAACCGGCCAACAAGACAAAAATCAACGTCCAGAACAATATATTTGATACTGCGCGCTTGAACCCTCCCTCGCCTGCATCTTTATTATTGTTCAGGGTTGTGGCGGGTGCTTGCGGCGAACCGATCGGCGGCAATTTGTCTAAATACAATAATAAATCGACGTCTGAATAATACTCTTTTTTCACTTGGCTATCTCCTGTCGTGGAATGACCATTACTGTTTTTTAAATGTTTCGTATGTTTCTCAAGGGTTGAACCGTATCCGTGTTTCAAGGCCGACATTTTTGAGCGATGATTTTTCTATTATGAGGCAGTACGTTTCTGCTTTTGCCTGTTAAAGAGACACCGCACATTATTTTTGCTTTCATGGCTATAATATATAAAAAATCATTTTAAGTCTATTTCGTACGAAATAAATATACACGATATGATACAATGCAAACCTACAAAAAACAGAAAGCGGTTAAGGATTTATGTATGAAAAATACCATGACGCACTACAGAAATCGGAACTTTGTCAGAATATTGACATGAAGCGTTATGAGCTATTCTTGCAAAAATTACGCCCGGATGTAAAAAAACACCAAAAGCAAGAATATATTATTCGGGAGGGCGATCCTGTTGATTTTACAGGAATTATTGTCCGCGGATCAGTGCTGCAAAAAAGAGACAATGCTTCGGGCGTCCAATCGGTATATTCCATATTAAATGAAGGCAGCAGCTTTGGCATAGCAATTATCATGATGCCCGAACGGAAAGTATGGCCTTACGATTATGTGGCGAAAACAGACTGCACTATACTATCTTTTGCAAGGGAGAATGTAGAACGTGAGTTCCTTAATCCGGAGGTATTTACAAATGAGATTTTTGTCAACTGGCTGAAGTGTATCTGCCGGATGCTTGAGCGCAATGTCATTGCGCTGCGGAGCTTGAAAAACACATCTGTGCGGCAAAAAATATTAGCTTATCTCAATGAAATGTATTTTTTAAATCAAAAACATCAATTTGAACTGTCCTTCAGCCGTGAGGAACTCGCGGCCTATCTAAACATGCCGCAATCCTCCCTATCGCGTGAGATGTCCGAGATGAAAAGAGAGGGAATCATTGATTTTCATAAATCAACCATTAAAATTTTGGATTTAGAAGTGCTAAAGGACAAAACAATATAAGAGACAGAAAAGGTTGTTGAAGAAGCGAAATAAGCTGTAAGCGTTTTATATGCACCGGCATAACCAGCGGATTATGACGCTAAAGCTACATGAAAGTACGGCGCACAGAATTTCTGTGCGCCGTACTGCGTCATTGGGAATAGAAATATCCCTTATTCTTCCATGCCGTCCAAAATGATTTGCATGATGATGGTCACGTCGCCGATGTTGACTTTGCCGTCACGGTTCACATCGGCTGCACGCAGCTGACGATCGGTCAGCGTCTCGGATCCAGCAAGATATCTCATGAGTAAAATCGTGTCATAAACATCCACTTTCCCGTCCAAATTCACGTCGCCGAGGATGGGCTTCGGACCCATGATGAGCAGTGAGAGGGAGGGAACGACAACATCTGCAGATGTCAGGTCGGCGTTTGCCGCGGTAATTTTATCTGCGGGGAAGTTAATGTAGGTGGTCACGTCATCACTCAGCCCAGTCTTCGCGGTGAAGACAGCATAACCGATGATGACCGAGCCGTTGTAACCCGTGGCGCTCGACGCAATGAATTTGTTGCCGTTGAACTGAACCGAGAAGCCCTTGGCGGGAATAACCGTTTCCAGAGAGAGAAGGTTCTGGTTGTAGGAAAGGACACCGCTGATGCCCGCGAGGTTACGGCAGTCCTCCACCGTGATGGGCAGGGTGATCTGCTGGCCCATGTCGACCTTATAGGCCGCCGCCTTCGGGCGTACATTGATCGTGCAGGAAGCAGAGTTTCCGTTTTGCAGGGTGACGGTGATTGTGGCAGTGCCCTCGGCCACGCCGGTGACCACGCCGTTCTGGTCTACAGTGGCAACTCCCGTGTTGGAGGAGATCCAGCTGAGGGTTTCAGAGGCGCCCGACGGGGTGACCGTCGCCTTGAGGGTTGCGGTGTTGCCTGCCTGCAGGGTAACCATCGGCAGGGCAAACTCAACCGTTGTGGGCGCCTGGTCAAAGCCGACGTTGATGGTCTGTGTGAGGATACCGGTGTTTGCGGAGCCCTTGACCGGCTTTGCGCCACCCACATAGACGGTGCGCTGCCCAGTGGCGAGGGTCCACTTCTCTACGCCCCGCCCGACCGTTTTATTGACATCCCAGTAACAGAGATATCTTTCTTCAATCGGAATGGTGACGGTTTTGCTTGCGCCGGGGGCGAGGTCATCCACGCGGGCAAAGCCCGCGAGCTGGAAGTCGGCCATCTGCACGCCGGCCGGAACGTTGGCGGCGCCCAGGAAGAGCTCGACAACCTCAGAACCCTTGACATTACCGTCGTTGGTCACGGTGACAATGGCGTTGTAGCTGTTGTCCGTGCGGGACGCGCGCTGGATGCGCAGGTCGGAATAGGTAAAGTTTGTGTAGGACAGGCCCGAACCGAAGGCAAACTGCGGCTCAATGTCCTCATGGTCATACCAGCGGTAGCCGCTGTAGATACCCTCGGAGTAGGTGCTGATTTTTGTCATATTGCTAAAGTTGGAGGGGTCGCCCAGCGGAGTGTCACCGGTGTTTTTCGGGAAGGTGATGGACAGCTTGCCTGAGGGGTTGGCGACGCCGGTCAGCAGCTGTGCGGTGGCAACGCCGCCCGCCTGGCCGGGGAACCACATGTTGAGGACGGCGTCCACGTCGTCGATCCAGTCCTTGACAAGCACCGGCAGGCCGATGTTTAAAACGACAACCACTTTGTTTCCGGCGGCCTTGGCCGTGGAGACAACCTCTTTGAGCAGTTCTTCCTGGCCATTGCGCAGATACCAGTTGGCGCGGTGGGTCATGTTATAGAAACCCGCATCGGTGGGGACAATATCATGGGCAAAGAAAACCACGGTTTTGCTGTTCTGCGCCACCTGAAGGGCGGCCGCCTTGTCGTCCGCAGCCTTGTTGGGCGGGAACCATGTCATGCGCATCTGGAGATCCTTGGCATCGACCGTCGCAGACAGGGTGACGTCGATCTTATAGACAGTGCCGGCCACAAGGCTTACCTTGGTGCCGCTTGTGGGGACGTCCATGCCCTCGGGGGTGCGCACGATGTTGGTGGAGCCCCAGGCTTTTTGCGTCTGATTGGCGGTTTTGTTCGCGCCGTCCACAACCATGGTCGCGCGGGTGTCGCCGCCGATACCCAGCATCTTGATCTCGTATTCGCCGGTGACCGGCGCTTTGAGGTAGGCGCTCATTGTGGCGGTTTCGCCCTTGACCAGTGCGTTGCCGTCGGCGGAGTTCTTATAGGTCTGGTTGACCTTGCCGTCAATCGTTCCGGTGGTCAGCTCGAGCATATTCAGCTTTGTGGTGACGCCGTTTTTCACAAAGTTAACGCCGTTCTGTGTCGCGGCGGCATCGGTGAAGAGATACTGCGCCGGAATGGTTTCTCCAAAAATATCAATGCCGACCGCTTTATTGATGGTGGCGCTGTCGCCCAGGATGGACTTGAGGCTGTCATAGGGGCTGATCATGCGGCGGAGGCTTCCGAAGGAGGACTCCATGAACGCGCCGGAGAATCCATTCAGGCCGGTCAGTCCGATGACTCCGATGCTCTTAGAGGCGTCAAGCGGGAGGGCCTTCTTGCTGTCCGCGCCGGCGTCGTTCTTCATGAGAACCGCACCTTTGAGGGAGGATTCCAGCGCCAGCTCATTGTTGGCGTCGAGCAGCGCTTCGCGCTCCGCGCCGGTCAGGCGGGGCAGCTGAATAACAGCGGGAGGCGTGGGATCCTCAGCGGCCACGCCGTCCTGGTTGAGTTCACACAGGCCGAGGTAACCGATCTGGCCGATGGCGGTCAGGGTGTGACGCACGGCGGTGTCCACGTCATCCATGGTGATTTCGCCCGCCGCGATGGCGGCATCCACATTCTCCGGGCTGTATTTATTGATGTAACCCATCTCAAGATCCATGCCCTCTTTGAGGGAAAGCTTCTTGATGGAATTCCAGTCGGTCATTGTGGTGCCTCTAAAGCCCCACATGTCGCGCAGCACGTCCTTGAGCAGGTAGGAATTGGAGGGGGCGTGTGTGCCGTTGATGAAGTTGAAGGAGGTCATGATGGCTGAGGCCTGGTTGTTTTTGGCAATGCGCTCGTAGGGCGCGAGATAGAGCTCATGCAGGGTCTGCTCGTCCATGACAACAGGGTCATCGGTGTGGGTAAACATGGTGGTGTAGCCCGCCATATGCTTGACCACCGCCATGGCGTTTTCGTCCTCCATACCCTCGGCGGTCCTCCCGCCCAGGATGGCGGTCAGATAGGGATCCTCACCGTAGGAGTCTCGCGAACGCATGAACAGCGGCGAACGCACGTGGTCGAGCTGCGGGCCGAGCTGTACGTTGCCGGCGGTCGCTTTGTTGTCCTTGCCGTGCAGGACGCCGTAGTTGTAGGCGACCTGCTCACTGAAGCTGGACGCGACCGACATTTCACTGGCGGGCAGGGTGGTTTCCAGCGCGCCGTTCGAGATGATGCCGCGCGGGCCGTCCCACATGCGGATTTCGGGGACGCCCAGCCGCGGGATGCCCTTTAGGTATCCGGTGCCGTCGCCCGTGGCACTCTGGTTGGCGGCGATGCCGCCCAGCAGGGAATATTTTTCCTCTTTGGTCATGGCGCGCAGAAGGCCTTCGACCTTATTGCGCACCTGTGTGGCCGAGATATCTTCAATTTTGTTTGCCGGATAGACGTCAGGCAGGTCGAGCTCGATCCAGTTGCCGACATGTTCGGCGCTGGCGGTCAGGCCGGTCAGCGCAGTGGCGGCCATCATGGCGGCCATGGCGCCCGCAATCAGTTTTCTAAACAGTGTTGCTTTCATTCTATTTCCTCCTTTGAGTTGTCAATCACCTATTGGTTCTGCTACTTCCGATCAAGGGTTATGTGCCACGATCCTCCCTCTTGTCAGAGTTGGCTTTTCACCACGGGGTCAGTATAGCAAAGAATTCACTCACTTCCAAGATCTTTGGTGTCAATGGATAAAAACATGGTGTGAACGGAGTTCTTTCTATTGCTAATTTTTGTATATTTTGCTATAATCATAAACATACCATACTGATTTATATCTTTTGATCCCTGACCGGAGGATGGATGATGAGACTGAATGATCCGCTGATACTATTGCTGACCATAACGCAGTATTTCTTAAAATTTGTGGTTTTCCTGTTCTTTCTAAGTAAGATGGTGCCGTGGAAGCCGCGTTTTTCGCAAAAAGGTTTGGTCATCCCGCTTGCGGCGCTGGCCGGTGCCGCTGCGGACTTTTTTATTACCATACTAATCATGCGGGCAACCGTATTTTTTCCCGTCTTTGCGCTGCTGGGCGCTGCCGTTTTCCTGCTGCTTGCTGTGACGCTCTTTGACGGCAATATCTATTTGCGCATTTTCTGTGTCCTGCTTTTTACCATGTTGGTATGGCTGATCGATTTTTTTTGCCGAAATGCACTACAGCTGGCCTTTCCCACTGTCAGCCTCGGCCTAATACATCACATCTCCGCCAATATTTCGCGGCCGTTCGTGCTCCTTGTCTGTCTGTATATCGCGCATATCACAAAAAAAAATCCCATTGACATTAAACCGCCGGTCGGATATTGGATCAGCGTGTATATCATCACAATGCTGGAATATTTCTGCGGTATATTTATCAATGACCTGCTGACCTTTAATAACCTGCTCAGCCCCACAGCCCTGCTCATGCAGGTTGCTCTGCTGGGCATGATTATCGCGGGTTACGCGGCCTTCCTCCGCGTCTGTCAAAACTACCAGCGCACCATCCGGCAGACGCTCACCGAGCAGCAGCTGAACATGCAAAAATCACATTTTATCGAGAGCCAGAGTACCTTTGAAAACCTGCGGGCGCTCCAGCACGAATTTAAAAACCACATTTTCTATATGGACTTCCTTCTGGAGAAAAAGGATTACAAAAAACTCGACGAATATTTTGCCGGATACCGGAATAAGCAGGAGGCTTTTCGTGACATGGAGTCGGGCAACACCATTGTAAACGCTGTGCTGAACCAGAAGCTGCGCACCGCCCAGCAAAAAAATATCAAGATTGTCATCGATTCTGCCTCCCTGCCGGAGAAAACCTCCTTTGAGGATATGGACCTGTGTGCGGTGGTGTCGAACCTTCTGGATAATGCGATTGAAGCCTGTGAGGGACAGTCCGCCCCCCGGATTTTTGTCACCATGAAAATGGTCAAAAACCATCTGCATATTCTCGTAAAAAACACGATTGAAGAGGATGTTCTCAAGCTCAACCCCGCCCTTCACACCACGAAGGACAACAAGGCCATGCACGGGCTGGGGCTGCGCATTATCCGCTCCATTTCGGAAAAATACAACGGCATCCTCAATTTCAGCGTGGAGAACAGCTTTTTCATCACCGCGCTGACCCTGCAGGAAAAGGAGATGGAGCCGCATGATTAAAGTGGCGATTTGCGACGACGAACCGAAGGCTGCCGAAATGATCGCCCATGAGGTGGGCCGCCAGTTTGTCCGCCTGGGTGAGCAGGTGGATATTGCGCGATATGAAAGCGGCACCGCACTCAAGGCGGATGTGTTCAGTGGGACCTCCTTTCAGGTGATCTTCCTGGACATCGGCATGCCCGACATCAACGGAATCTCACTGGGCAAGCGGATAAAGGAGCGCGACGACAAGATTTTGATCGTATTCGTTTCCGGACGGGAGGACCATGTCTTTGAATCCTTTGCCGCCTCACCCTTCCGCTTTATCCGGAAAACTGCTTTCAAGGAGGAAATCAGTAAGACCATCTCAGACATCGTGGACACTCTCAAGTCCAAAAGCGCGGCTGGTATCCTGATCAAATTCCGGCAGTCCTTTGTAAAAATCAACCCCTTTGACATCCTGTACGTAGAGGCGGAAAACAAAGTTACCCGGGTAGTGCTGACGACCCGCGAAATAGAAAGTAAAACAACGCTGAGCGAGTTTGAGGAAATACTTCTCCCATATGGGTTTATCAAGGTGCACCGCAGCTATCTGGTTAACTATCGCTTTATTTTTGCCATCCATAAGGAGGATCTAATCCTGGATAACCGGAAGACTTTTATCCCCATCAGCCGCCACCGTCTGAGCGAGGTCAAGAACGAATTCCAGCGTCTGACGTTGGAAGAAATATAGTAATGAAAAAATACGCCTTTATTATGTCTAGATTGTGTCTACACAAGATAGACAAGTAAAACAAGAAGTGATATAATGGACGCAACGAAGGGGGTTGCGTATGAAGAACTTACAAAACCGACATGATTTAAGCGACGCACAGTGGCAGAAAATAGAGCCGATAATAA
>JAVBNA010000015.1:0-64663 GCA_031551875.1 Oscillospiraceae bacterium
AATCGGTTTTTGGAGCATTGTCAAGGCCGGCGCAGCCGTACATTTAGCCTTGACAATACGAGAAAAAGCGATTACGCAAGTTTTTGGGCGAAAGTCTAAGGAAATTGGCGCTAAATTTTCATTTTAACTTTACAGAGCCAACTTACTGTTTACTGATTTGTTTATTATATCATTTTTTGAAAATTGTAGCAAATTGGGTTTGTTAATTACTGTAACTTTTTTAGGGTTATATGGTTTAAATTTTTTTATTACCACAGATTTTATTCCAAGTATACGCATTCTTCTGGCAACTCTTTTTCAACTGCTCAATCCAATTTAGTTTTTCTTCTATTTTTTCGTAAATATGGCCATTGCTTTTTTTAGTATTTCGTTTTCTTTTTGTATTTTCAGTAAATCTTGAGCATTTATTGTAGAGCCTTCATTGGAAAGCACAGGAAGAAGAGCAGCATCGTTTTGCCCTCCGACGAAAACGGTCTTTTTTTCTCTTAATCGTATCACCACTTCCGATTGTCCTATGGCTTATATTTGGCTTGCAATTTGTTCTACGCGGTTCACTGCTGGAAGCCGTCATTGTAGCCTTTATCGTCACGTCACCCTGGGGAATATCCTCGGCTTTTATCCGGGGCGACCGCGATCAATCGGATACAGAACGGTTGGTTGAGGCCATCCAGACGCATGATGCCGGTTGCCTCTTTATGCTGCTACGACTTGTTTTTGCCCTCGCTATGGGCGTAATCCGGTGGATATTGGCCTATTTTATAATGACAGTTAACGCAGTTGGGTTTATGCTCTCACATCGGTGATTGAGTTGGATGTCCGGAAGGGAGCGGTATCCCTATGAGGTTGTGGAAAAGTCAAAACCTCCGGCTAAGACGGGTGCCTGAATAGCCCTAGAAGGGCACATTTGCTGTTTCCGCAACCACTCTGCGGATTAGCTCCTAGCTCGTTGATCAGTTCCTCCATATGGGCGGACTTATTCCGGATACATTGCAAAAATCCTTTCTTCTTGTCTATGCTCCATACATATTTATCCGACAAAAGCATATCCGTATAGCCGGAGACATAAGACAAAGGGGTCTTTAAATCATGGGTTAGATATGATTCCAAATTATTATGTTTTCGTATCTTTGCGTTTAACACTCAATTTCTTTTTTGTAATCAGCAGCACAAACCCTATAACGATGATCGCTGAAACTATCGGTATTTGAATAAGATATATTTCTGGACTGATTAAATGATCCGCCTTCTGTATCAACAGAACTCCATGACCCTCCGTTGCTCGCAGTGAGGTTATATGTGTTGCTCGAGCTTTTCGCCAAGGTTTCTGCTTCTTCTCTTGTCGTTTGGGTTTGATCGAGCCAGCTTTTGCTTATTTCCGTGGTATTATTCCAATCGCTTGACAGCGTCCATGATGATGAGTTAGTTGTGGCATTTGAAATGGTTTGCGCTATCGTTTCAGCTTTCGTTGAACTTATTTCTCCAGTCTTGGTCTGGGAAGTAGTCGAAACAATTCCATTTACACAATTTAAATTTTGAATTGTAAATAAAGGAACATTCTTAATGGATCCTATTTCATAAGTAAATAGGATCAGCCCGGCATTAGAATCCTCGGCAATTATTGGATCTCCCAATTTGCTTATTTTTTCAGCTTTGTTTCTGTTGCTCGCCCAGTTTGCATAGAGGATTATATTCCCGGTTGTCCCTTTTGGTATTGATTTCCACATTGCTCCGTTGTCATCCGACCAACCTACAAATGTATATTTGTCCAAAGTAGGCTTCGGCAGTATTCTTTCTTCTCCTACAGTGTATTTCATATCGGATACAGGTATCATATCTGATTTAAATTGAACAGTATACTCCAACTTTACCCAACGCGCATATAATGTTTTACTTACCGTCTCTCCCGGCAATATTTTGGTTACCCTATCTCCGCCGACAGACGCGGTGTACCAACCCACAAAATTATAGCCTTCTACAATTAAATCCTGCAATATCAATCCACCCTGTTTTGTATAAGCAGGGGGATTTGGATTTTCTATATGGAGAGATTTTAAGTAGACATCATTATTATCAATATGATAAGTTATCGAATATTCTTGGCTCTCATCCTTTTTGAGCCTATTATATCTGAACCTATGACCCCTGGGAAGGCGCGGATTTGTTTTGCGGTTACCCAATTACTGTTAACATAGACAAGAAACCGGACAAGCCTAGGTACTACTAGGTTTGTCCGGTTTCTTAAAAAATATTGGTACACCATCACGGGCTCGAACCGTGGACACCCTGATTAAGAGTCAGGTGCTCTACCAACTGAGCTAATGGTGCATATCAAACAAAAAATTTAGATTTCGGGTTGCACGCCTTTTTTCACACAGACCTTAGTGATTTCTTGTCTTACAGACTAAGATTATAGCGCGATTCGTTCGACTTGTCAATACTAAATTTTCATGTTTGGTTGACACATTCATCGAAGTGCAAAACGCCTCTCCCGATCACCCTGCCGGTGAATGGGGAGAGGCGTTTGTTGCAATGCTTTCCGCTCACTACTTATCCTTTTTGAGCAGCTCCTCTACCACATACCGCGGCCGCGCCTTGACCTCACTGTAGACCTTTCCGATATACGCGCCGACCACGCCGATGCACAGCAGCTGGATCCCGCCCAACAGCCAGATGGAGGCAATGATCGCGGTCCAGCCGGTGATCGCAACGCCCGCAATTTTGGAAATCAGCGCATACAGAAGACCCGCCACGCTGAGCACAGAAATGAAAATGCCCAGGTTGGAAATAATTTTAAGCGGCTTGACGCTGAAGGAGGTGATGCCGTCGATGGCAAACGAGATCATCTTGCGCAACGGATACTTGGACTCGCCCGCAAAGCGTTCCATGCGGTCATAGTAGACGTAGTCGCTGCGGAAGCCGATCAGCGGCACGATGCCGCGCAGGAACAGATTAACCTCCCGGTAGCTCGACAGCGCGTCAAGCGCCCGGCGGCCCATCAGGCGGTAATCGGCGTGGTTGTAGACGATGTCCACCCCTAAGGCCTTCATGACCTTGTAAAAGCCCTGGGCGGTGGCACGCTTGAAGAACGTGTCGGTCGTTCGCTTTTTGCGCACACCGTACACGACCTCACAGCCGTCGAGGTACTTCTGCACAAACTGATCCAGCACGCCGATGTCGTCCTGCAAATCGGCGTCCAGCGTAATGACACAGTCGGCAAATGGCCGGGCGGTCATGAGCCCGCCGAAAATGGCATGCTGGTGGCCGCGGTTGTGGGCCAGCTTGACCCCGGTGACCAGGCCGCTGCGCTGAAAAAGGGCGGTGATGATCTCCCAGGTCCTATCACGGCTTCCGTCGTCCACAAACATGATGCGGCTGAGTGGATCGCACAGGCCGCTGTTGATCATGGAGGCGAGCTTAGCGGTCAGGCGCTTGGCGGTTTCCGGCAGCACCTCCTCCTCGTTGTAGCAGGGTACGACCAAATAGACAATGGGCATATGCGAACCTCCTTTCTATTGCGAAGTAACAACAGGGTATCATCCCCCGTCCCGGAGTCAATACCGGTTATTCTTTGCTTTCGGGCTCGTCGCCGTACATCGGCGGAACTCTTTCCGGCTGTCCCGGATCGGTCTCTTCAGTCGGTTCCTCAGCAGGGACGTCCTCCCCTTCCGGGGGCTCCTCCTCAGCGAAACGCTCGTCCTGCGCGCGCAGGTGATCCTCGTATACCTCCTGCATATACGCCCACTCGTTGTACTGCACCTCAAAGAGGGGGTCAATGCCCAACTCCTGGTTGAAGGTCTTGCGACCGCGTTTTTTGTCGATGATGCGCATACCGAGCAGGTATAGCAGGAAGAGAGCCAGCGCAGCGGCCGAGACAATTAGGCCCTCTTTGAGCAGGGGCGTTTTATAGCTGAATTTGATCACGTTTTTCTCACCGGCAGGGACGCGTACCGCCATGAAGCCGACCGAGACCTGCTCGATTTCGGCAGGCTCTCCGTTGACCGTGGCCGACCAGCCGTCCTCATAGGGCACCGAATAGAACACGAGGCTGTCCCTGTCTAGGGAGATTTTGGAGGTAAAGCCGCCGTTGTCGGAGTTTTCCCAGTTGAAGTAAGAGCCCGCGTTCGCACGCCGCTCCTGACAGTCCTCCAGATAGCGCTCCTCGGTGAAATCGGTCATCTGGTCTTCGGGAATGTGTTCGAGGATATCTCTGTATTTCTCCTCCTGCTCCTCGGTCAGCACGATCGCGCGCAGCAGCGCCAGTTCACGGTCGCTTTCCGAGAGTCCTGTTTCGTCGCTGTCATACTCCGTCCGGGTCATATAGTAGTCATAGGTGAAGCCGTAGGGGATATAATATTTGTTCTCCCAGATGTTAAAGCCGTTCTGGGTGCTGTGGTATTCAAAGCCGGGCAGCTTGGGCGCGGTTTCTTCCCCGCCCTCGCCCGTGATCGAGCCGAAGGATTCGCTGTCCGCCGCGTAGTCAAACATCCACCGCACCGACAGAAGGCCACGCACGCCGTAGTGCTCAATTTCGGGGCGGGATCCGACACCGCGCTGGATGCCCACGGTGGGATAAAAGTCCATGACCGAGCGCGGGACGATGGAGTGGAAGGCGTTGATGGTGGGAATCTGCCAGAACATCGCCTGGTTGTCCATCGGGTTGAATACATCACAGCGGCAGTTTTTCTTGTCGGGCAGGTCGATGTCGTGCCGTCCCTTGAGCGAATAGGGGATGATGAAGTCATTGGTCTCATAGGAATGGTTCTTTCCAAGCCCCAGCAAATAGCAGGAATAAAGTGTGCTGAGGATGACCGTCGCGAGCATGGTAAACTTAATGAACTTTTGCCTGTTGCGTTTTAGATAGGGTAGCAGGAGCGCAAGCACCAGAAGTCCCCCAAAGGCAATCGCACAGTAGGTCCAGAAACGGTCGGGGTAGTCCTCCAGCCCGAAGGCGGTGAAGTTTCCCTTGTCGTCCATCTCTTTGGGCATCAGCCCGATCGCGGCCGCTATTACGGCGGTAAAGCCCATGCTCCACTTGACCGCCCGGCTCCATTTGACCTCCTTTGCCTCCAGCGCGCACACGGTGCACAGCGACATGATCAGCGTCAGCATAAAGAACCAGCGGGCGTAATAGGCGGAATTGAAGAGCTGGAAGGCGTTGTTGAGCACGGGGATAAAGGCCATGCCGAGCAGAATGATCGTCAGCTTTTTGAGCCAGTTTTTGCGCTTGGTCTGCACCCACGCGATCACGCCGGTCATGCCGAACAGGGGCAGCCAGGCGGCGATGGACGCCCACTTCGCGTCCGAATCGGGGGTAAAGTTGGGCCGCGCGGGAATGTCGGGCGGGAAGAAAAAGCTTGAGAGGATGTGGACATAGCGCTGCTCGTGCCCGTACAGAAGCGCCCCCCAGCCGTAGGTGTTTGAATCCACCCGGGGGTTTTGCATGACCACGTAGATCGCGGGCGCGAGCATAAAGGCGGCCAGCGCGAAGCCAATCACCGCCTCTGCGAACAGCCATCCGAAGTCGGACACCTTGATCGACCACGAACCGGTCAGCATGCGCAGGAAGAAATAAATGAGCGCGAAGGCGACCACGCCCACAAAGAAGTAGTAGTTGGTCAGGGCGCAGAAAAAGACCGAAATCGCAAAAAGCCCCCGCGTGCCCTTGTCCATGAATTCGTCCATCGCGAACAGCAGGAGCGGGAAAAAGACCATCGCCTCATGGAAGTGGTTGAAAAAGATGTTGTAGATCGAATAGCCGCTGACCGCGTACAGCACAGCGCCCAGCACCGCGTTCCACTGGTTTTTGACATAGCGGCTCATAAACAGGTAGGCGGTCAGGCCGCAGCAGCCGATTTTGAGCATGAGCAGCGGCGCCATCAGGTAGGGCACCGCGTCGGACGGGAAGGGCAGCGTCAGCCAGAAAAAGGGGCTGCCCAGGTTATAGAAGCTGTAGGAGCCGATGAAGTTGACGCCCAAATCGGTGTACCAGTTCCAGCCCAGGTTTCCGGCGCGGATCGCGTCATGGGTCATCTGGTAAAAGGGCACCTGCTGGACGTTGAAGTCCCCGTAATAGAGAAAATAGCCCTGATCGATCAGCAGGTAGGGCAGGAAAAAGACGAACGCAATGCCGAAGCAGATCAGGAACGCGCGCAGCGCGTAAGGCTTGCGCGACGGCATGGTCAGAAGATTCGATGGGCGGGGCTTGCGCAAAGACATGGGCTTGTCCTCCAGTTCTGAATGATGTCAAGTTTTTCCGGTTCTGAGAAATTTATGCGCTGGCCTGCTCGGGCGCCGCCTGCACCGCGGCGGCGGCGCGCGGCCGCCCTTTTCGGCCGAAGAAATAGTCATAGCACAGGTAGAGCGTGTAGACAAAGAGCAGGACGTTCACTGCTGAAACGACGGCCAGCAGGGTTTCAAACGAGCCGACCCACGGCCCGTCCCCGCTGTGCACCTTGGACAACAGGAAGAACTGGTTGAAGAAGGTGGTCAGCGTAACGCCGCCGAGCAGCAGCAGATACCGGCTGTTCAGCTCGGTCAGCACGTAGAGCGCCAGGGCCAAGCCGATCACACAGAACTGATAGCGCTCGTGCTGGCGGGCGGTCAGCATGAAGATGCACTGT
Organism: Oscillospiraceae bacterium; assembly: GCA_031551875.1. Taxonomy (GTDB): domain Bacteria; phylum Bacillota; class Clostridia; order Oscillospirales; family Acutalibacteraceae; genus JAVBNA01. The sequence continues at coordinate 6,621 of JAVBNA010000015.1, forward strand.
AAAAAGAGCAGGCTGCCGTGAAAAATCGCGTTCTTTTTACCCTTGCTTTTAAGGAGAAGGCAGTACCCGACCAGAAGCACCGAAAAAACCAGCAGGATCGTGGACAGGTTCGCGTAGGTAAAGCCGCCGCGCAGCACCCCCTCGGCATCGGGCTGCCCGCCGAACAGCGAGAGGTCGTCATTGGCCCAGTTGAGAGAGGGAAACAGCCCGTACACATTGGCGGCGTTTAAGTTGACTTGGTTATAGCGCGACACGCCCTTCATGTACAGGTCGTAGGGCAGCAGGACGTTCCCGCCCGCGCCGATCATAAAGGGCAGCCATCCGGCCAGCACGGTGCCCAGCCCCGCGCCCAGCCCCTTGAGAAGCGCCTTTACGTCCCCGCGTCCCAGCAGGTAGAAGAAAATGACCGGCGCGAAGTAAAGCGCCTGATTCTTTGTGAGTGTCGCCACCGCGAAGATGACACAGGCAATTGTCGGCATGTCCTCCTCAAAAAGCCAAAATGTCAAAAGGAGCAGAAGCATCAGAACCGCATCGGTCTGTCCCCAGCAGGCGCAGTTGTAAATGGCCGAGGGATTGATTGCCCACAGCCCGGCGATGATCAGGCCTTTCTGGGGCGACTGAAGCTTTTTGGCCGCAAACAAATACAGCAGGCCGATGAGCAGGCAGTCATAGACAACCGGAAAAAATTTGATGATCAGCATTCGGTAGGGCGCATAATCCGACAGGATTGGCGTTTTGAGAAACGCGCCCACCAGGTAGAGGGGAAAGAGCAGCAGCGGCGGATAATCCAGGTCGACCTCCGCCATCCGGTCGGGACGGTAGATGTTGAAAAAACCGTCCTGAAGCCCTCTGGCCCAGCGGATGTACCAGCCGGTGTCAAAGTTGTTTTCATAGACGACCGCGATAAAAATCCGCGTCAAAAATGCTGAAAAAATCAGAAAAAGAAGCAAATGTATGGCGCGGCGGCTGTGATTTTGTGTCCTGAGCATGAATTCATGCACCTCCCAAAAAGGTAAGCCATTCCGGGAAAAGCCGGAAAAGGGCAAAAGATTGACTAGTCTGAATGATATTTCAAACACTATGGTAACGCGCTTGTGCCGTCGTCCGGACAGACCGGACATCAGGGCATCCTCTATTATAACAACTTTCCCTGGTAAAATAAAGAAGGAAATGAAACATTCTCCAGGATTTTTCTTTGATGAAAGAAAGAACGTGCCGGTTTTGTGAGGAAATGGAAGCAAATTGTAAAAAAAGTGTGAGCCGCGCAAAAAGGGGTGCAAAGCGTTCTTTTTTCTGGTATAATGTTAAACTTAGAAAGTTGTTGCCGTTGAGGAGGAAATCCATGTCGAGTTTTTTTGCCCTGCTGTTCCGCATGAAGTACATTGAGCGCTGGTCGCTGATGCGCAACACGCGCGGTGAAAACCTCTCGGAACACAGCCTGGAGGTGGGCGTGCTCGCCCATTTGCTCGCCATCATCCACAACACCCGCTTCGGCGGCGCGGTCAGCGCCGAGCGTGCCGCGGTGCTGGGCCTGTACCATGACGCGAGCGAGATCCTGACCGGAGACCTGCCCACACCGGTCAAATACTTTAACCCCGACATCCGCCGCGCCTACCACGAGGTCGAGGATGAGGCGCGCCGCACGCTGCTCAGCAAGCTGCCGTGCGACGTCCGGGAGAGCTTTGAGGCGCTGCTTCTTCCGCGTGAAGAGGAGCGGGAACTTTGGGGCTTTGTCAAGGCGGCCGACAAGCTGTCGGCGCTGCTCAAGTGCATTGAAGAGCGTCGCATGGGCAACACGGAATTTTTAGAGGCCGAAACCGCAACGCTCGGCATCCTCCGTGAGATGAAGCGTCCCGAGGTGGACTGCTTTCTTGACGAGTTTCTCCCGGCGTTCAGCCTGACGCTCGATGAGCAGGAGCACTCGTCCACTATAACACCTGAATCGTGATTTTTGTTTGACATCCGCAAGGGAAGGAATGATTTTGTGGCCAATCTTGAGAACTCCAAGGCGCCGCAGCCCAAAAAGAATCAACCCCCGCAGGGGAAGCGTCCGGCGCCCGCGAATTCCGTGAAGGGGCAGCAGGGCTCCCGTCCGCCCGCGCAAAAGCAGGGCGGCGCACCGCCCCGAAACGCTGCCGCAGGACAGCCGACCCAAAATCAAAAGCCCGTCTCACAGAAAAAGCTGCCGCCGACCGCTCAGGATCGGACGCCCGGCGCATTTCCCTCCTTCTTTTCGGAGGCGTTTGACAAGGCGCAGCAGCCGGTCGGGCGCACACAGGGACGCCCCGCCGCGCCCCAACAGAACGCCGCCGTGCAAAAGCCCGCGCAAAACACAGCGCGTCCCACACGTCCGCCCGGCCGCCGGGGGCAGGGCGCGCCCGCCGCACAGAACGCCCCTGCGTCCGCACAGTCACCTGTGCAGAAAGCCGTCCCCGCGTCGCCGCAGGCGGCTTCTCCCAAGATGAAAACAGCGCCTGCTCCTCAGCCCGCACGCGCTCCGCAGAACGAGAGGGTGCTTCCGGGGATTCCCAAAGCGCCGTCCCCCGTCCCGCCGCCCGCAGCCCCGCCGGCCGCCCAGCCCAGACCGCCCATGCGGCGTCCCGCACCGGGCATGCAAGCGCACCGTCCGGCCGAGATGCTCGACGGATTTCATCCCCCCCGCGCAGGCCGCCGGGTTGCACGCCCTTCCGAGGGCATGGTTCAACCGCCCCCTCCCCCGCAGCCAGGCCTCGTGCGCGCCGGACGTCCCGGACAGCCTGCACCGCCCCGGCCGCAACGTCCGGGTACAAGACAGGCCGCGCCGGGCAGGCCGACGATGCCTCCCTCACCGGGGAAGGGGAAAAAGGGAAAGGGAAATAAGCCCCCCAGACCCCGCCGCACCAAGCTGATGGTCACGCTGAACATACTGCTGATCTGTGCGGCGCTACTCATGGGCACGCTGGGCGCCGGACTAATATACACCGACAATATGATGTCCCTCGTCGGGACGGGCGCCGAGGAAGAGTTCCAGGGCATCAGTGGCGAGATCGACTTCAGCCAGGGTGAAAGCGAAAACCCCAACTTCCAAAATGTCGCCGCGCTCGACGCGGTGGATTCCACCTCCACGCTGCGCTCCGACCCGATGGTGCAGAATATCCTGATGCTGGGCAGTGACAAGCGTGAGGGCAAGGGCGAGACCGGCTGGCGGGCGGATACACAGATTATTCTGTCCATTGACCACCGTCACAAGACTCTTAAAATGACTTCGATCCTGCGCGACACCTATGTTCACATCCCCGGCGGCCATCAGGACAACCGTATCAACACGGCGTTTGCCTACGGCGGAGCGCCGCTCGCGATGAAGGCCATTGAATCGAACTTTGGCATTAAGATTGACCGGTATGTCACAGTAAACTTCAGGATCTTTGAGAAGATCGTCGACATCATCGGCGGCATCGACCTGGAAATCAGCGCGGGCGAAGCCAAGGAGATCAACAACCGCGCCTGCCCGTTCGGGCACCCGCCCGTATCTGAGGGCTTTGTACACCTAAACGGCAGGCAGACCCTCGAGTATTCCCGCATTCGGAAAATTGACGACGACTTCGCGCGCACCTCCCGTCAGCGCAAGGTGCTCGAGCTCATGCTGGAGCATTTCCGCTCCCTGTCGCTCACCCAGGTCAACGAGCTTTTGTATAAAACCCTGCCGCTGATTTCCACAAACCTGTCCCAGGAGGAGATTCTCTCCCTGTGCGGGCAGGTTGGCACTCTGCTGAAATACCCGCTCGAGACCATGTCAGTGCCGGCCAGCGGGACATGGGAGGGCAAAAATATCCGGGGCATGTCGGTGCTCGTGGCCAACATGCAGGAAAACCGCCGCCTGATGGCACAGTTTATCTTTGAGAGCGGCCTTTCCAAGTATTATGGCAACACCTACAGCGGTTATACCTACGGATTCGGCTATGGAAACGGCTACGGCTACAGCTATTATTCCACCCGAATTCCCGAGGAAAACAGCACGGGCGACGGCGAGGGGCCGCACAGCGACGAAGCAAAAACGCAGTAAAAGAGGGCCGAATGGCCCTCTTTTAACAGGGGAGTAGAGAAAAGATGAAATTCCGTGAAATTATAAAATACGAAAAAGAAAATATGAACAGAATACGATACATTATGAATTACCGGATTGTGCCAATTTACTTTCTCTTGGTTGTAGTTATTATAACTGTAGTTGGTATAACCATGAGTATTGATGATAAAAAATATGAACCCCTGGCTATCGTTATGTTTGTTATCTTTGGAGTTATATCCATTGCGCTACTATCCTCTGTTCCCTTTGTCAGAAAAAAGGAAATTGCTTGTGAAATGAAACGGTATAATTTTGAGGAGCCTGAAAATAAATTATCCACTTATAATTTTTCTGACCAGGAGATTACCCTGCTTTTCGACGAAAAGGGTATGACGGTCAATAATACATTTTATTGGTATAACCACTTAGAAACAGTTATAAATACATCAAACCATCTGATGCGTATCCTGATTACAATCTGTTTTATTATGAATGAAGAGGAATACATAGAGCTTCCGTTTACCGGTGAAACAATACATATGATCAAAAAGTTTCGAACAAATCTCTTAAATCAAGAAGATTTTGAGTATATTCTCGATCATAAAGAAGAGGCATTCACCAAGATTTATAAGACCGGTCATGTATAGTAGTGATTATTGATAGGAGGAGACGATGTATAAAAAAGCGCTGTTTTTGATCATACTTATGATGTTTTCGTGCCTGTTTGGATGCAAGCCTCTCTTGAAGGTGCTCATTACAGATCCTGAAACACCCCCCTCCCAAGTGGTTGAGGCGGAGGGGTATCATATCAGATTTTATTTGCCGGGAGATTGGGATGAGGAGCCAGTTGAATCGTGGGATTTGCATTATTCGAACGGAGACGCATGGTTTAATGCTTTTACCTATAAATATTTAGATTTAGCTCAAGATGAGACCCCACTGGACTTCTTCGAGGAATTAAATGGCTTCATTGCGCAAACGCGCGATCACGTCCAGGAGGTTATGGATGAAGAGGTTGAACTATTAAACAATGAATTTGTGACATCAAAGCTGTTTTCCGGAGAAAAAGATGGACATAAAAATTGGTACTATTGTGCTTTAGTCGATTTTGGCAAAGGAAAGGATTTCGCGGTGGTTATGTTCACATCAACACCTTCCTATATGCTGCGAGATATGGATATGTTTAATGAAATTCTCAGCTCGGCAGAATCGTATTAGCTCCGCAAGTATAGTCAAGGGCGGGAAGAAAATTACTTTTCTTCCCGCCTCTTTTATTTTTTCCCACAGCCTTATCCCTGAAGCACAAAGAAATCGGTGACCAGCTGGCTGACCTGCCCCTCCTCGTCCAGCCCCCAGTAACAGGGGTAGATCCCGTCGCCGAAGCCCGACTGGAACACGATGAGGTTGAGCTCCTCACTGCCGGGAATGGGGCTGTTGAACCAATCGCCGTTTTCGCGCTGGTTGAGGGGATACTTTTCATAGCTCTCGAGAAACTGGTGATGAAAGTAGTCGTCATAAAGATTCTTCCCGTGTTCGTCGAGCACCTCGGTAACCCTCAAAAAGGCGTCCCGTCCCCCTGCGTCGGTGAAGCAGCCCAGCCCGTCCGCCACCGCGTAGCCGAAATAGTCGCCGTCGCGGGTCAGGTCATTTAAGTTCTCGTTGCCGCGCAGGGCGAGCAGCCATTTGACCGGCCGGTTTTCGCCGAATTTAATGCGCGCCGCCGCGTACCGGTCGCCGCCGGCGGCGGTGTTGCCGCGCACCACGCAGATGGTGACAGGGTACTGCCCCGGCTCCACCGCATGGGCAAAGGGCAGGCAGGTCACGCCCGGATCGCCCAGCGCCGAAAGAGGGTCACAGGCGATGATCCGCCCCGTAGGAAGGTTTAGTTTCCCCACCTCAAGCAGCGCCGTGCGCACCCCTTCAAAATTGTCGTTTTCAAAATACGAATTATAGTCCACCGCTGACAGAAGCCTGCGCTCCTGCAGCTCGGTAAACCTCATGGGTTCGCTCATGATCTCTTCCTTTCTCCATGCCTTCGCGCCGAAGGCCCTCGCACACTTTTCCCCATTCCCCGGCTTAGACCGGGGAAAACGCGGGAAACGTTTCTGTCTCCCGCGCTTCATTTATTCCTCTGTTTCGGCTTCCCCGGCGGGCAGGGTCTCGTCCTCCCCGTCCTCGCCCTCTGAGACACCGGCGCCTTCCTCGGGATTCTCTCCGTCGTCGAGCAGATCGTCGGTCTCCTCATCCTCATGGTCGACGCGCGCCAGCGCAATGACCGCGGAGTCTTCCCCGATGCGCATGACCTTGACCCCCTTGGCGGGGCGGGCACATTCACGGATTTCGGCGGCATAGATGCGGATGATGATGCCGTCGGAGGAGATGATGATGATGTCGTCGCTCTGCGGGTCAACCACCCGGATGGCGGCGACGTCGCCGAACTTCGCGACGCGGTAATTGAGTACGCCCATGCCGCCGCGCGTCTGAATGCGGTAGTCGCCCACGGGCGACAGCCGTCCGTAGCCGGTCTCGGACACGGTGAGCACCATGCCGTCCTCACGCAGCACCGACATCCCCACAACCTGGTCGCCCTCGCGCAGGCGAACCGCCCTGACGCCGCGGGACACGCGGCCCATCGTGCGGGCGTCGGTCTCCTTGAATCGGATGGCCATGCCCTTTTTGGTGGCCACGAGCAGCTCCTCCTGGCCGTCGGTCACGCGCACCCACGCCAGCTCATCCCCTTCTACGAGGTCGATGGCGATCACGCCGCCCTTGCGCGCGGTGTTGTAGGCGGTGAGCGCCGTGCGCTTGATGATGCCGCCGCGTGTGACCATGACCAGGTACTTGTCGTCCTCAAAGGCGGGCACCCGGATCATGGAGGTCACTTTCTCGTCGGGCATCAGGGGCAGGAGGTTCGCGATGTTGATGCCCTTGGAGGTGCGGCTGCCCTCGGGCACCTCATAGCACTTGAGCCGGTAGGCCCGGCCAAGGTTCGTGAAGAACATGACAAAGTCATGGGAGTTGATGACAAACATTTCGGACGGGACGTCCTCCTCACGGGTGCTCATGCCCGTGATTCCGCGCCCGCCGCGCTTCTGGGTGCGGTAGGTATCCACCGGCTGGCGCTTGATATAGCCAAACTGGGTGAGCGTCAGCACGCACTCCTCCTGCGGGATCAGATCCTCAATGTCCACCTCGCCGCTGACCGCGGCGATCTCGGTGCGCCGCTCGTCGCCGTACTTCTCCTTGATGGCGTTTGCCTCGGCCTTGATGATCTCCCGACGGCGGGATTCACTCGCGAGAATATCATTGAGGTCTTCAATTTTAAGCCGGATCTGCTCCAGTTCATCGAGAATCTTGTCGATCTCGAGACCGGAAAGCTGTCCTAGGCGCAGGGCGACGATCGCGCTCGCCTGTATGTCGTCGAACTCAAAGCGCTCCATCAGGCGCTCCTTGCTCTCCGGGATGGACTTGGAGGCGCGGATGAGCGCGATGACCTCGTCGAGGAAGTCAAAGCAGGTCTTGAGCGCCTCGAGAATATGGGCGCGCTCGCGAGCCTTGCGCAGTTCAAAGAGGGTGCGCCGGGTGATGACGTCCAGCTGGAAGTCGATGTAATGCTGGAGCATCTCTTTCAGCGAAAGCACCTTGGGCTCGCCGTTGACGATCGCCAGCATGATCACGCCGAAGGTGGTTTGCAGCTGGGAATAGGAATACAGCTGATTGAGCACCACCTGCGGGGCGGCGTCGCGCTTTAAGTCGATCGTGATGCGCATGCCGTTGCGGTCGGAGTGATCCTCGATGTTCGAGATGCCCTCAATGCGCTTTTCCTTGACCAGGTCGGCGATCGCGAGAATCGTGCGCGCCTTGTTGACCTGGTAGGGCAGCTCGTCCACAATGATTTTGAACCGCCCGTTCTTCTCCTCGACGATCTCGGCGCGGGCGCGCAGGGTTACGCGTCCCCGTCCGGTGGCATAGGCGGCGCGGATGCCGCTGCGCCCCATGATGATGCCCGCCGTGGGAAAGTCGGGGCCTTTAATGAACTCCATCAGCTCGTCGAGCGAGCAGTCGGGGTTGTCGATCAGGTAGCTCATCCCGTCGATCACTTCCACAAGGTTGTGGGGCGGGATGTTGGTGGCCATGCCCACCGCGATGCCGGCCGAGCCGTTGACCAGAAGATTGGGGAAACGCGACGGGAGACAGACCGGCTCCTGGAGGCGGTCGTCGTAGTTGTTGGTGAAATCCACCGTTTCCTTGTCAATGTCGGTCAGCATGGCGGTGGAGATCTTCGACATGCGCGCCTCGGTGTATCGGTAAGCCGCGGGCGGGTCGCCGTCGACCGAGCCAAAGTTTCCGTGCCCGTCGACGAGCATATAGCGCAGGGAGAAGTCCTGTGCCATGCGCACCAGCGCGTCGTACACCGACGCGTCGCCGTGGGGGTGATACCGCCCCAGCACGGAGCCCACCGTGTCGGCGCACTTGCGGTATGCCTTGTCGGGACCCAGCCCGTTTTCAAACAGCGTGTACAGGATACGCCGGTGCACCGGCTTGAGCCCGTCACGCACGTCGGGCAGGGCGCGCCCCACGATGACCGACATGGAATAGTCTAGGTAGGATTTGCGCATCTCCCGTTCGATGTCGATGTTTATAATCTTCTGGCCTTCAAAATCCATAGGTGGTTCACGTCCTTGTTATTTAGTCGGGCCGCTGCGGCCCTGTAAAAGTTCCCGGAAAGCGCTCTGGTCGCGCTCATTCATCGTGCGCGCGGGGATAAACTTCATACGGTCGCTCCCGAAGCAGAGCAAAAAGCCCCGCGGATCCTCCTGCCAGTCTGTGAGCAGCTCCCACGGGTAGTCCGCCTGCTCGCTGACCGACTGAAACTCAATTCCCTCTTCACGGATGAAAATGTTCTGAGAGGCGGCCTGGCCCTTGTTGTCCGCATATTCGGCGCGCAGCTTGCCCGCCGCGGGCAGATAGGAAAGCTCCTCCAGAGCAAACAGCACAAAGACCGAGAGCGCCAGAAAAAACAGAATTAACGACGCAAAAATACTATCCATCATGAAGAAAAAGAGCAAAAGCAACCCTGCCTGCACGCCGGCCAACAGCGCTGAAACGCTGTTTTTTCCCCTGACTGTTCGCAAAGCAGGGAAGCGTCCGCGCAGGGTTTGCTCCCGCTGGCGCAGGGCAATATAATCTTCCACGGTGGGCAGGTAGGTAATGGTCACAAGCGGCTCGCTCAACGAGGACACCTCCCTCACGAAAACTTTTTATATCGTTTGCCCGCAAAGGCGGACTGAAAATGCCGGTCGAGCTTTTCAAACTCGCCCTCCCCCATCACCGCCAAAGAAAACGCAAGAAAGTTGCGGCTGAGGTTTGTGCGGGTGGACACAACAAGCATGTCGCCCCTTCGGGCGCACCATCCGCACTCCGACCAAAAACCGGTCAGGCTCTCGCGCTCATTTTTGACCTCAAAGCTGTCCCGGTAGACGGTGATTGCCTCCGAAAGGCCGGGCAGCGGGCTGCCATCATAGCTCTCCCCCGCCCGCAGCGCCTCCTTTTGGGGCAGCAACAGTAAGAAGTACACCGCCAAAAGCCCGAAGGCGGCAACCGAAAGAACGGCGGTCAGCAGCTTGACAAGCAGCTCATCGGGCGAAAAGGGTCCGCCCATACAGGCGTCCAGCAGGAAAAATGCGCCCAACGCCGCCGCAGCGCCGCCCTTGACCGCCGAATGACGCAGCCGCCCCTCCCGCTTCTCATACAAAAGGGTGGCTTCTATGTATTGCTTCCGGGTCAGTGCCGCCGTCTGAACGGCGACCGGCGTGTCATAAAATCGGGGCATGGCGTCTCCTTCATTTCATCTAAAGTTATCGGTTACGCTTCGGTGCCGGCGGCCAGCATGGCGACGACGTCGTGCAGCAGCGCCGGTTCGATCGAACGTACCGGGAAGGCCACGCAGCGCTTGTGAGGCGTGACCACCACCAGCAGGCCGTCGATCTCCTTGTATTCGCTCGTGCCGTCCAGCGGGATGCTCCAGGCGCCCTCTCCCCGGCCGACCTTGATTTCATCGGGGAAAATCTCCGCCTCAACCGGCTTGTCGGACCTCAGCTGCCTCGCCCGCGCGGCCAGCTGATACTCGGGCATCAGCCATACCGCCGCGGTCAGCGCGGCACACACGCCCGCCACCACCAGGGTTTCGGGGCGCGGAATCTGGGCGGTCAGGTAGGTGGCCAGAAACAGACCCGCCACACAGAGCAGCACCGCCGACTGGATGATCATCTTGCGCACCGAGAATCGGAACACGCCCGATCTGCGCAACGCGGTCTTGATCTCCTCGTGTCGCAGGCAATAGCTGATGTGGATGCCCGACATGGGCTCCTCAAACTCCTGCGCGTCGTCGTCGGCCACGAGGGCAGAGTCGGTGCCGTCCCATTCGGGCAGGTCGCTTTCCTCCTCTTCCTCGCGCTCCCGGTCGAGCTCCTCCATAGCCAAATCCACGCTCTCCTCCATCTCAGAGGGCTCCAACGGCGTGTCCTTGATTTCCTCCAGGATCTCCTCCTGCGCTTCCGCGTCGAATACGGTTCTGCTGCTTCGACTGTGTTCGTCCACAGTGACGTTCCCCCTTCCCGGTGATCCCGGTACATGAACTGTTTGTTTTCGGTTATCGCGGTATATCCGCAATGATCTTTTGGCATTGATCGCACACATAGGCGCTCAAGTAAGGCCTTCCCATTCCCGATCCCATATAGCCGCTCAAAAGCTTGATGGAATCATGCGCCCAGGTGCCAAGGATCAACTCTTTATCGTCCGGCATCCATTTGAGTACATAGCGATCGCCTAAAATTCTCCCGCTGAGCATTTCTTTGTGACAATAGGGACACTGCATGAGCCTACCTCCAATTACACGTCCAGGTTCTGCACATAGCGCGCGTTTCTCTCGATAAACTCTCTGCGGGGCTCCACTTTGTCCCCCATCAGGATGGTAAATATCTCGTCGGCGGCGGCCGCGTCACTGAGCTCCACCTTGACCATGGTGCGTGTTTCGGGGTTCATCGTGGTCTCCCACAGCTGTTCGGAGTCCATTTCACCAAGACCCTTATAGCGCTGCACCTCGGTCGTGCCCCCCATCTCCTGGATGATCGCGTCGCGCTCAGGGTCGGAGAAGGCATAGCGGTGGTTGTGCTTGCCCTTGGAAACGCGGTAGAGCGGCGGCTGGGCAATGTAAATGTTGCCGTTTTCCACAAGCGGCCGCATAAAGCGGAAAAAGAAGGTGAGTAAGAGCGTGCGGATATGGGAGCCGTCGACGTCGGCGTCGGCCATGATGATCACTTTGCCGTAGCGCAGCTTTTCGGTCTCCAGCTCTTCGCCGATGCCGCAGCCCAGCGCTGTCACGACCGGCATGAGCTTCTCGTTGCCGTACACCTTGTCGAGCCGCGCTTTTTCCACGTTGAGCATCTTGCCCCACAGCGGCAGGATGGCCTGATACCTCCGGTCTCGCCCTCCCTTGGCCGAGCCGCCCGCCGAGTCGCCCTCGACGATGTAGATCTCGGTGAGTTCGGGGTTGCGCTCCTGACAGTCGGCTAATTTCCCGGGCAATGACGCGTTCTCAAGCGCCGACTTGCGCCGCACCATCTCCTTGGCCTTGCGTGCGGCCTCACGCGCCCGTGCCGCGGCCAGCGCCTTGTCAAAAATAGCGCGCGCCACCGCGGGATTTTCCTCCAGGTAGGTGTAAAGCTTGTCGGAAACCGCGCCGTCCACGAGCGTACGGATGGGCGTGTTGCCCAGCTTGGCCTTGGTCTGGCCCTCAAACTGGGCCTCCTTGAGCTTGACGCTGATCACAACGGTCAGCCCCTCGCGGACATCCTCGCCGGTCAGATTCTTGTCATTTTCCTTGAGCACGCCGAATTTGCGCGCATAATCGTTCATCACCCGCGTCAGCGCCCGCTTGAAGCCCTCTTCATGGGTGCCGCCGTCGGTGGTGTGAATGTTGTTGGCAAAGGAGAGGATGAGCTCATTGTAGCTCTCGTTGTACTGCATGGCGATCTCTGCCTCGGCGTCTCCGTCGGGCGCGACAGCGGAAAAGAAGATCACCTCGTCGTGCACCACCTCATAGGCGCGCTTTTTGTGGATATATTCAACAAAGGAGCGAATACCCCCCTCATAGCAGAACCGGTCGCACACCACCTCGTCGCCCCGCTTGTCGCTGAGCACGATGTTGACGCCGGCGTTGAGGAACGCCTGCTCGCGCAGCCGTGTCTGGAGCACCTCGTATTCAAAGTCGGTGGTCTCGGAGAAAATCTCCGCATCAGGCCGGAAGGTGACGACACTGCCCGTTTCCGCCGTGTCGCCGACGATGTGCAAATCCTCGGTGGAGTTGCCCCGCTCAAAGCGCTGACGGTGGACATGTTCGCCGTCGCGCACCTCGACCTCAAGCCATTCGGACAGGGCGTTGACCACCGACGCGCCCACGCCGTGCAGGCCGCCCGAGACCTTGTAGCCGCCGCCGCCGAACTTACCGCCCGCGTGCAGCATGGTGAACACGACGGTCACCGCCGGGATGCCCATCTTAGGCTGAATGCCCACGGGGATGCCGCGGCCGTTGTCGGTCACCCGGATGATGTTGCCGGGCAGAATCTCCACGTCGATGCGGTCACAGAAACCGGCGAGCGCTTCGTCGATGGCGTTGTCCACGATCTCATAGACCAGGTGGTGAAGCCCGCGCGGTCCCGTCGAGCCGATGTACATGCCCGGACGCTTACGAACCGCCTCAAGCCCTTCGAGCACCTGAATCTGGTCGCCGCCGTAATTCTCGGTCGCCTGTGATATTCCATGTGTGTTTTCCAAAACGATCTCCTCTTCCTCGTAGGGATGTGCAGATTGATTCCCTACTGTTGTTTTTCCTTTTGCCGGCGCCTGCGCACGCTTTTAGAGGGCTTATGCGCCGGGGCGGGCGTCTGCTCCGCAGGCTTGGGCACACCGCCCAGCAGGCTCCGGCCGGACGCCGTATAAACTTTCCCGTCGGCGGTTTTATAGCGAATGGTCAGCGGCACGAGTGCAAACGCGCCCAGCGTGAGAAACAGCGACGCGAAGGCGATGAACACCCCGTCCACGTCGAGCGCCCGCAGCAGCAGCACGTTGAGCAGCAGGCACAGCGCAAACAGCATGGTAAACAGCACCACCGTGCCTCCGCTCAGCTTCGCGCGGAATTCCTTCTCACAGTGGGGGCAGCGTCTGAGACCAAGCATGTGTCCCGAAACCACCTTTTTATAGCTGTAATGCATCCCGCAATGGGGACAGCGCGGCAATGTAAACATAATCCATTACTTCCTGTATGTATTCTCCCGCGCGCCGTTTCCTGTCCGCGAAGGGGCATTTCTTTCGAAGTCGCGGTCGCCCCGGTGCTCGGGGTTTGGCCTGCGTCCCTGTTCGGGACGCCCCTGCGGCGGCCTTCTCTGTCCGTCGGGGCGGTTTCCCTGCGGGGACTGGGGCGGACGGCGTCCCGCGTCGGGACGGGCACGTCGGGGGTCTGTGCGCTGCTGCGGGGGTCTCCTCTGTGCGTCCGGACGGCTTTGTGCCGGTCTCCCCTGCTGCCCCGTCCTGCGATCTGCTTCGGGTCTGCGGGGCGTCTCACGCCCTCTCTCCCGCTCATCCTGCTGTCGGGCGTTTGCCGTCTTTATTTTCACGGTCAGGTCGTTCCACAGCACTTTGACCTCGGCAGCGCCCCTGCGGGCAATCTCCGCAACCCAACCACCTGCTCGTTTCATGTATTCCCACGCCACGCCGGCGTATTTCACGATAAATGAACCCGCCTGTACGGCGAACGCGGCAATCGCCGCGCCGGCCTGCCTGGCGAATGCGGCCACGCTTGCCAGCAAATCATTCATGCCGCCCTGTCCCGTATTTGTCCGGGCGGGGGCGGTTTGTGTGCGCCTTTGTGCGGGTGTCCGGCTTTCCGGGCGCTTTGCGCGCGGTTCCTGCCGCGGCGCATATCGGCGGTCTCCCGGCTTACGCTCTTCCGTGCGCGCACGGGGCGGCGCCAGAGGCCGATCGCGCAGGGTCTCCTCCTCCGGTCTGGACGGCCGCATTGCCGGTCTCGGCCGGTTTTCAGGCGCCGGACGGACGGACGGCGCGCTGCGCGGCACGCTCTGCCGGGCGGGCGGTACAAAAGCCTGCCCGCTGCCCGGATGGTAGATCTTGGTGCGCGGGGGACGCCTCTCCCCCTCCGGCGGCCTCGCTCCACGCGGCGGGGCGACGCCCTTCTTCCGCCGCAGGCTCATCATGAGCGGCAGCAGAAAATACATCCCGACCAGCGGGATGGCCATGAAACCCAGCGCGACGCCGCTGATCTTGCCCTCAAAGCCGCCGAACATGAAGAAAATAAGCACCTCAAGGGCAATCAGCCCCACGACGATGAGAAAGACGCTGCCGCTGTAATGGATGGTGTAATCCGCATGGCATCGGTCACAGGGCTGCTCGTTGTATTTGCGCATGTCCCACGCTTTTCCGTAGCTGACCGGCTTCCCGCAGTAAGGGCATCGCGGAAGTTTCATGAAGCTCATAAAATAGTTGCCTCCCATTTCGGATCTCCCGGTTGCGCCGGGAGTATCTGTCCCGCCGGCCTTATTGCCCTGCCGTATACGCCCGGCCGGGCCGCGCGCGCTTCCAAAGCGTCGCGGAGGACAGCTGTGTGATATAAATGCTCCGCCGTCCGGCGCGGTCCATACAGACCACGAAGGATTTCGGAAGCTCATCGGTTACGTTGATGACGTCCCCGCCCCTCTCCCCTGCCGCGAGATATTCGCGGGTGCTTTTCGCGAGGGTGGACGTGTCCAGGTCAAAAATACCGACAATTTCGTCGGCACGGACGACGGTGTCCTGTCCGAGATGGATATACATGCGTCATTCTCCGTTTGGTGTAATCTCCGGCCCATTCTCTGTGCGCGCAAAGGAAAATTCCCGGCAGGCGGCGCTCTGGTCAAACTGAAGGCCGGGCTCGCAGGTGGTGATAAAAAGCTGCCAGCCGTCCAGGTGGCGCAGGAGATAGGCCTGCCGCCCCTCGTCCAGCTCGCTCATCACGTCATCCAAAAAGACCGCGGGGGTCTCCCCCACCGTGTCGCGCAGCAGCTGCGCCTCGCCCAGTTTCAGCGCCAGCACGCACGACCGCTTTTGTCCCTGCGACCCGAAAGCACGCGCGGACACACCGCTCAGCGTCAGTTCGAGGTCGTCTCGGTGAGGCCCCGCGCCCGTGTGCCCCGCCTCAATGTCCTGACCCCGGCCTGCCGCAAGCTTTTCGCGCAGTGCAGCCGATTGTTCACCCGCGTCCTCGCTGTCGGGGTCAAAGACGGACGAAAGGTATGAGAGCGAAAGTGTTTCCCGCCCGCCCGAAATGCCGTCATACACGCCGCGCACCCGGGGCGCCAGCCGTTTGATGTACCGCACCCGCCCGGCGGCTACGTGACCGCCCAGCACGGCGAGGTGCTCGTCCCAGACGTCCAGCGTGGGCAGAAGCCCACTGTGATAAGGGATGTCTTTGAGCAGCTTGCCCCGCTGTCCAAGCGCCCGTCGGTAGTTATTGAGCACACGTTCATAGCTCGGCTTGAGCTGACAGATTGCGCTGTCGAGAAATTTGCGCCGCTCCTCCGGCCCGTTTTGCACAAGCGAAAGGTGACTTGGGGAAAAGATTACGCCTAAAAACTGCCCGGTAAGACCTGAAGGACTTTTGAGGGGAATTTTGTTAAGGCTGGCTTCCCGTTTTCCGCCGCGCAGGAGCACCTCGCAGTCCTGTGTCCGGCCGCCGGCAAAAAACCGGCACCGCACCGCCGCCTCGGCACATCCAAACCGGACAAGCTCGCTGTCCGCGCTGCCGCGGAAGCTTTTCTCGCCGGTGCACAGCCACATGGCCTCGAGAAAGTTTGTTTTCCCTACGGCGTTTTCCCCGCGGATCACGTTGACACCCTCGCCCGGCTCAAGCCAGAACCGCGTCATGTTGCGGTAATCCTGAAGCTCAACCCGCTCAATTTTCACCGCGCACCTCGTACCTGACGCCCTCAAAGGTGACGACGTCGCCCGGACGCAGCTTTTTGCCCCGCTGGGTGCACACTTCGCCGCCGACGTACACCTGGCTGTCCTGAATGAGCAGCTTGGCCTGCCCGCCGGTGCCGACCGCACCCGCTTTTTTCAGCAGGTCGTCAAGGCGGATGAATTCACTCTGAATCAAAACAATCTCTGTCGTCATAGTTTACTCCGCTCCGGCGGCTTCCACCTCCGCCTTCAGCCGCATGGGCAGCACCAGGTAGAGAAAAGCGTCCCCCTCGCAGGGCATGATTTTCATCGGGCTGACCGGCCCTTTAATCACAATGCGCACCTCGGCCTCTTCACAGGCCTTGAGCGCGTCCATCAGGTAGCGGTTGTTGAAACCCATCTCCACTTCCTCGCCGTGCAGGCTGACCTCCATCTGATCCTTGGCCTTGCCCAGCGCGGTCACGCAGGAGAAAAAGGCGGTATGCTCGGTGAATTTGCAGCGAATCGCGTTTTTGATGCGGTCGGAAATGACCAGCGACACGCGCTCAATGCACTCATAGAAGCGGCGGGTATTCATCACAATGGAGGTATTCGAATCCTGCGGAATGGAGGCCTCATATTCGAGGAATTCCCCGTCCAGCAGGCGGGAAAAGACAGTATAATCGCCGATCTGGAACATGATGTGCCGCTTGCTGACCGCAAAGGTGATGTTGTCCTCCGCCTCCCCGATTAGCTTTTCCACCTCGCCCAGCGTTTTCCCCGGCACGACAAAGCTTCCGGTTTCCTCGGTGCGGATGGGCTCGGTGCGGATGGCCATGCGGTAGCCGTCCACCGACACCAGACGCAGCCGTCCGGGCCTAAGCTCAAACAGGATGCCCGTATGGATGGGCTTGGCGTCGCTGACCGCAACGGCGAAGCGGGTCTGGTGAATCATGCTGTAGAGCACCTTGCCCTCAAGCTCGACCTCCACGGTGTTCTTCACCGCGGGCAGTTCGGGAAACTCAAGCGCCGAAATGCCCATCAGGGAAAAGTTGGTTTCCCCGCTGGAGATAACCGTGGTCAGCCGGTCGTCCACCTCGATGTCCACCGTCTCTCCGGGCAGCCGCCGGATGATGTCGGCAAACAGCCGTGCGCTGAGCACGATTTCGCCGCCCATGTCCACCCGGGCATCAATCGTGGTTTTCATCGCCATGTCCATGTCATAGCCGGTCAGCTCCAGCCCGCCCGACACCGTGCGCAGCAGGATGCCTTCCAGCGCGGCGATGGACGATTTGGTGCTGACGCACCGGATGACGTTGCTGACGGCGTCGCTGAGTTTTTGCTGGTCACAAAAGATTTTCATCGTAAAACTCCTCGTTATGAAAGGATATTATATCTATTTATTTTAGTATACGTAGTAGGGGCTGTGAATTTGTGGAAAAGCGGGGGCAACCCCGCTTCCCGCCTGAAAAAATGGAAAAAATCGCCTGTGAAAAGGTTTGGGGAGGGCTGTGGAAAAATAAACACCCTCAAAAAGTTTTACACAGGGACGTGGAAAAGATCTGGTGGAATGTGGAAAAATATCGGAAAACCAAGAGAGTTTTCAGCTCTGAATGTTCTTGATCAAATCCTCGACCATCGCCTTGAGATGGGAGTCGGTCTGCATGTTTTTCTCGATCTGCTGAAGCCCGTATGAGATGGTGGAATGGTCGCGTCCGCCGAATTCCTCACCGATGGCAACCATGGACATCTGGGTGATCTCACGCACAACGTAGACGGCCACCTGGCGGGCGGTGGAAATTTTGGCCGAGCGGCGCGCCGAACGGATCTCGGCGGCGGTGACGCCGTAGGAACGGGCAACCTCCTCGATGATTTTGCTGACCGTGACGGGGGGCGCCTGCTCATTGTTGAGGATGTCAGAAATGGCGCGCTGGGCGGTGGTCATAATGGGCGGTTCGCCCTGCAACAGATGATAGGCCTTGAGCTTTTTGACCGCACCCTCCAGCTGGCGAATGTTGCTTTTGAGGCGGGTGGCGATGAATTCGCACACGTTGTCCTCAATGTCAATGTCAAGCAGCTCGGCCTTGCGCTGTACAATGGCGATGCGTGTCTCGATGTCGGGCGGCTGTACGTCGGCCAGCAGACCGCTTTCAAAGCGGGTGCGCAGCCGATCCTCCAGCGTGAGGATTTCCTTGGGCGGACGGTCACTGGTCATGACAATCTGCTTTTTTGCCTCATAGAGATGGTTAAAAGTGTGGAAAAATTCCTCTTCGGTCTGGATTTTGCCGCCGATAAACTGAATGTCGTCCACGAGGAGGATGTCGGCCTGACGGTACTTGGCCCGGAACTCAGGCTGTGTGTTGTAGCGGATGGCCTCGATCAGCTCATTGGTGAACTGGTCGCCTTTGACGTAGATGATGTTGAATTTGGGTCTGTGCACGTGGATGTAATTGCAGATCGCATACATCAGGTGAGTTTTGCCCAGACCGGAGTTGCCGTAGATAAACAGCGGATTATAGGCCGCGGCAGGCTGCTCGGACACCGCCTGTGACGCCGCGTGGGCAAAGCGGTTGGACGGCCCGACAATGAAGGTGTTGAAGGTATAGCTGTAGTCGGGGCCGTTGAAGATCATATCCCCCGGATCGGGGTCAAGAGGCAGGTCGTCCTCGGGCGTCACCATGACAGGATGCAGTGCCACGCCGTACACCGACTCAAAGGCCTCCATCAGGAGAAGATAATAATTCTTATTGACAATCTGCCGGTGAAAATTGCTCGGCAGCTTGATGGTGGCCAGTTTTTTGTCCAGGTCGACCGACACGGGCTCGATCCGCGAAAACCAGGAACTGAACGCCACGTCGGAAATTTGCTCGCTTATATACTTGGAAGCCGCTTCCCAGGCTTCCGCAAATGATTCCATCACAGTAAGATCCTCCGATAACATGAGTAAAAATAAAGGGGCATAATGTCCCAGAATATTAACATTAATATTGTATCATAAACCGGACGTGTTTTCAATAAAAATGCTTGTAAATTTGCCGTGAACAAGGATAAATAAAAAAAGGATACAATTTGTATTTGAAATACAAATTGTATCCTTTTCAAGTCACGTAAACCGCGAAGATCTACCCAATACGGTCACAACGCATATAGGGTAAAAGCGCCTCGGGAATGGTGACGCTGCCGTCGGCATTCTGATAATTTTCCAGAATGGCAGCCACCGTCCGGCCAATCGCAACGCCCGATCCGTTCAAGGTGTGCACGAGCTGTGCCTTGTCCTTGGGGTTGTCCTTATAGCGGATGGCCATGCGGCGCGCCTGGAAGTCCTCAAAATTAGAGCAGGAGGAAATCTCACAGTAACGTCCGTAGGAGGGCATCCACACCTCAATGTCGTAGGTTTTGGCCGAGCTGAAGCCGATATCGCCCGTGCACAGGCAAACCACACGATAGGGCAGTCCGAGCGCCTGAAGGACGCGTTCGGCGTCGCCGGTCAACGCCTCAAGTTCCTCGTAGGAGTTTTCCGGTCGGGCAAACTTAACCAGCTCCACCTTGTTGAATTGGTGCTGCCGGATCAGACCGCGTGTGTCCCGTCCGGCAGATCCCGCTTCGGCGCGGAAGCAGGCAGAGTAAGCACAGTAGCGCAGGGGAAGGCTTCCGCCGTCCAGGATCTCATCGCGGTGCATGTTGGTCACAGGCACCTCTGCGGTAGGAATGAGAAAATAATCCATATTTTCCAGGTGAAAGGCGTCCTCTTCAAATTTGGGAAGCTGGCCGGTTCCGGTCATGGATGCACGATTCACCATAAAGGGCGGAAAAACTTCCGTATACCCGTGGTCGGTGTGTGTGTCCAGATAAAAACCGATGACCGCGCGTTCCAAGCGGGCACCCAATCCTTTGTAAAAATGAAAACGCGCACCGGTGACCTTAGCGGCTCTTTCGGGATCGAGAATCCCTAGGTTGGAACCGATGTCCCAGTGCGCTTTCGGGTCAAATTCAAATTTCGTGGGCTCGCCCCAGCGGCGTACCTCCACGTTGTCCGCCTCATCCTTGCCGACCGGCGCACTTTTATGCGGAAGATTGGGAATGGAAAGAATAATATCCTGCTGTGCCGCTTCGAGTGTAGCAAGCTGCTCGTTCTCCGCTTTGATGGCGTCGGAAAGCTCTTTCATGCGTGCCATCAAAGCGGACGTATCCTGCCCTTCTTTTTTAAGACGCGGGATGTCTTTGCTTGCGGCGTTCTGTTCCGCTTTCATGCTTTCTGTGCGGGCGTTCAACTCCCGCCGCTTTGCGTCGATGGCCAGGATTTCATCAATCTCCCTGTCCATATCCTTGTTGCGGTTTTTCATCGCCGCTTTGACCAGCTCTGGGTTAGCCCGAATGGTTTTGATATCCAGCATTCTTTACCTCTCCTTATCGAAAGCCGCCCGGTGTCGCTGCCAGCCGATTGGCAATGTCAGCGAGATCCTGATGGCTGTAAAATTCTATCTCCAGCGTGCCGCGTTTGCTGACGCCGAGCACTTTAACCTTGCGCCCCAGCTCCTGTTGAAGCGCCAGCTCAACCTCATCAAAAAACTTGTCCCGGCGCGCTTTTTTTGGTTTTATGTATTCTGTCTTTGGACGCCCTGTTCGCTGGGTCATGCGCTCCAGCGCGCGCACAGACAAGTCCTGATCCACCACAGTATTGGCTGCTTTGACCATTTCCTCGGGCTCTTTGAACGCGAGTAGTGTGCGCCCATGTCCTGCGGAAAGTTTTCCGTCACGAAGCAGATTCAGACAAGGTTCAGGCAAATGTAAGAGGCGTAGGGAATTTGTCACCGTCGTGCGTCCCTTCCCCACCACGCGGGACACCTCGTCCTGCGTTAGTCCGTAGCTGTCCATCAGCTGTTTGTAGCCCTCCGCTTCTTCAAGAGGATTGAGATCCTCGCGTTGCAGGTTCTCAATCAAAGCTAGCTCCATCATTTCCTGATCAGTCATATCCCGAATGACAACGGGCACTTCGGTCAGTCCCGCACGGCGTGCCGCCCGCCAGCGGCGCTCACCCGCGACAAGCTGATAGCCGCCGTCCAAAATCGGACGGACTAAGAGCGGCTGGATGATGCCGTGCTGTGCAATGGAATCGGCCAGTTCAGTCAAAGCTTCTTCGTCAAACTCTTTGCGGGGCTGTCCTTTGTTGGGTTCAATTTCCGAAAGGCGCAGGGAGGTAATGCCGCTTTCGGTTACATTGTCGGTAAACAGAGCCTCAAGACCACGCCCTAATCCACTTTTTTTTGCCACGTATGCTCCCTCCTACTGTTTATTTTTACTGATCAGCTCGAGCGCCAGATTGGTGTATGCCAGGGCGCCCTTGGAATTCCGGTCAAAATACAAAATGGGTTGACCAAAGCTGGGCGCTTCGGAAAGACGCACGGTTCGGGGAATAACCGTGGAAAAAACCTTCCGCGGAAAAAACCGTTTGACTTCGCCCACCACCTGCTGTGTCAGGTTCAGCCGCCCGTCGTACATGGTCAACAGTACACCCTCCAGCTCAAGCGTTTCATTGTACAGCTTCTTGACAGACTTGACCGTTACCATCAGCTGAGACAATCCTTCAAGCGCATAATATTCGCACTGAATGGGAACGAGTAGTGTATCGGCCGCACAAAGTGCATTGAGCGTAATAATTCCCAGAGAGGGCGGGCAGTCGATAAAAATATAGTCGTACTGATCGGCAATAGGTAATAATGCATTTTTTAAATTAGATTCCCGCCGTTCGAGCTCCACCAGCTCAATTTCCGCGCCTGCAAGCTGGATATTGGCAGGAATTACGTCCAAACTTTGAAAGGCCGTGTGTATAACAATGTCCTGAGCGGGCACGTTTCCAAGCAGGAGGTCATAGGAGGACAGCTCAACCTGACGTTTGTTGACACCCAACCCCCCGGTTGAGTTTCCCTGCGGATCAATGTCCACAAGCAGGACACGCATGCCCTGCGCTCCCATTGCGGCCGACAGGTTAACGGATGTCGTCGTCTTCCCCACGCCGCCTTTTTGGTTGGTAATGGCAATGGTTTTTCCCATGCTTTGCCCCCCTTTACATGTTCTCTTTATTATAGCACAAAGGGCACCGTGAATGCAACCAATCCGACAAAGAAAGAGCCCTGCACACAGAATGTTCCACGTGAAACATTCTGTGTGCAGGGCATAAAATCAGTAAAATTATCCTACTTTGGACAGGGAGGCTTTTTTAGAAATGCGCACAACATATTCAATAAAATCATCGGTTTCATTTTGTACCGCCTCCGCATTGATACCGCTTTGGCGCATGGTATCAATTGCGCGGGAGACAGTATTGATAAAAATTCGCACATCTTTTAGTACAAACTTTTGTGCACCGCTGCGATGGGAAGTAAAAATGCCCAGATTCATTTTCTCAATCATGCGCTCGGTTTCGGCGACATTGAGGCCGCCGTCAATAATCTCTGCCAGCGCCCGCTGACGGAGTGTTTCATCATGCAGGCGAAGCAGTGCGCGGGCGTGCCGTTCAGTCAAAAGCTCCTGCAAAATCAGCGCCCGGTCTTGTTCGGACAGCTTTAGTAAACGTAATTTGTTAGCGATTGTAGATTGCTTTTTGCCCAGGCGCTGTGCGACATCTTCCTGAGTAATGTTCCAGGTTTCGATCAAGTTGGCAATGCCCTCCGCCTCCTCAAAGAAATGCAGGTCAGAGCGCTGAAGGTTTTCAGTCAACGCCAGAATCGCTGATTTCTGATCATCAGCGGTGACAACGATACAGGGAACCGTAGCAAGTCCTAAGGAAATGGAAGCACGCAGCCGGCGCTCTCCTGCAATCAATTCAAATCGGTTGCTTTTGTTGAGTTTTCGCACAGTCAGCGGTTGTAAAATCCCATTTGCCTCAATGCTTAGTGCAAGGCTTTCCATTTCGCTTTCCAAAAAGTTTTTGCGCGGCTGGGAACGATTCGGGACAATATGTTGAATTGAAATTTGATGTACGTGCGCTGATTTAAACGTAAACAAACCCATACGCCTCCTTTACACCCGGTAGTATAACATAGAGGCCTTACACATTTTGGCGGAATATGCGTACAGAAAAAAGACTATTATGAAAAATACGGCGTCTTAAAGCGGAGACTTGACTATTTTTGAAGCATGACGCGGATATTTGGAATGTATTTCGTGTATTTTTTTTATGCATAATACGGCGCGTTCTCCGCCCTCGGACAGCGTGTATTGGTAAACATCGGTAAGCTCACCGCCAAGCTGGGCGAGCGCCGACTCTGATCTGGCTAATTCATCTTGATAGGAAGGACCTTTCATGGCAAGAAAATAGCCGCCGACACGCACAAAGGGCAGACAGTATTCGCACAACACAGGTAAATCGCTGACCGCACGTGCTGTGGCAATGTCATACTGCTCCCGGTGAGCCTCTTGGCGCGAGACTTCTTCCGCGCGCCCATGCACATAGGCGGCGGAGATGCCCAGTGTAGCGCAGAGCGATTGTAAAAAAGTCAGGCGTTTTTGTAAGCTGTCCAGAAGGGTCAGAGTCAAGTCCGGCCGCATAATTTTAAGTGGGATGCCCGGAAATCCGGCGCCCGTTCCAATATCAATCAGTTTAAGGTTTTTTTGAGCAGAAAAAGCGTGCAGTACAGCAATGCTGTCTGCAAAATGCTTGTCGGCCATTTGTATAGGGTCAAGAATTGCGGTCAGGTTCATGCGCGTGTTCCAGTCGGTCAGCGTAGCGGCATACGTTTCAAAATAAGAAAGCTGTTCGGAGGAAAGAATAACACCGAAATCCTGACACGCGTTCTCAAGATGACTCAAAAACTTACTCATTCTCCATTCTCCTTCCAGCGGCTCAGCCAAATCATCAGCACCGAGAGATCGGCAGGACTGACGCCGGAAATGCGTGAGGCCTGTCCCAGATTGGCAGGGCGAATTTTGTTGAGCTTTTCACGCGCCTCAAGCCGTAGGCCGGATATGACGGAAAAGTCCGTGATGCCTGCCAATGTTTTTGACTCCAGACGGCGCATCTCATCAATCTGTGCGCTTTGACGCTTAATGTAACCCTCATATTTTATTTCAATCTCAGTTTTCTCAATGACGGTGCAAGGTAAATCAGGACGATCTGTGTCAAAGGGTGTCAAATCGGCATATGAAATTTCCGGACGCCGCATCAAATCTGCGAGCCGAACACCTGTTGTCACAGGAGATGTTCCACGTGAAACAAGCAGCTCATTGATGCCTGAGACAGGGGAAAGGGTGGTCGTGCGCAATCGTTTCAGTTCCCTTTCCTTCTGATCAGTTTGCTCTAGGAAGCGTTGCCATTTGGCCTCTCCGACCAAACCAATTTTCTGTCCAATTGGGATCAACCGCTCATCCGCATTATCCTGGCGAAGAACCAAGCGGTATTCCGAACGTGAGGTCATCATCCGGTAAGGGTCGGATACTCCCTTGGTGACAAGATCGTCAATGAGCGTACCAATATAGGAGCTGGCGCGGTCGAGTGTCAGAAGCGGATTGTCTTGTACCAGACGTGCGGCATTGATTCCGGCGATTAATCCCTGTGCGGCGGCCTCCTCATAGCCGGAGCTTCCATTAAACTGCCCGGCGCCGAAAAGAGCGCTCTGATCCATGAATTCCAGCGTGGCGTTTAGTTGCAGCGGATCCACGCAATCGTACTCAATGGCATACGCGGTGCGCATGACAATCACGTGCTCAAGGCCGGGAATGGAGCGGTAAAAAGCCAACTGCACGTCTTCAGGCAGGGAAGAGGACAGCCCCTGCAAATAAAGCTCCTCCGTTTCCAGTCCGCACGGCTCGATAAAAACCTGATGGCGCTCCTTTTCGGAAAACCGCACAATTTTATCCTCCAGACTGGGGCAGTAGCGCGGTCCGATTCCCTCAATTTTCCCCCCATAAAGCGGCGAGCGATGAAGGTTTTTCAAAATAATTGCTTTGGTTTCGGGCGACGTCCAGGTCATGTGGCATACCGACCGATTCACAAGAGGTGTCACGGTGTCAAAGGAAAAGGGCACGACCGGGTCATCCCCCTCCTGCACCTCAAGATGCGAAAAATCAACACTGGAGCGCAGCACACGGGCCGGAGTCCCGGTTTTAAATCGGCGCAAAGAGAGTCCCAGCCGCCGCAGCGGTTCAGACAAAAACGCGGCGGGGAACATCCCGTCCGGCCCGCTTTCATAGGAAATATCGCCGATGTAGATCTTTCCTGATAGAAAGGTTCCTGTGGCGAGTATGACGGTGCGCGACTGATAGATTGCCCCCATGCGGGTGACCGTTTCCCATCCGTCCTCACCTTTTCGCAGGTCGACGATTTCCGCCTGGCGCAAATGGACGCCCGGCTGGGTTTCCAGCGCATGCTTCATATAAGCGCTGTAGGCGCGGCGATCAATCTGGGCGCGTAAGCTGTGCACGGCAGGGCCCTTGCCCCGGTTGAGCATGCGCGACTGAATGAGCGAGGCGTCTGCGGCCCGCCCCATCTCGCCGCCCAGCGCGTCCAGCTCACGCACCAGATGCCCCTTGGCCGTCCCGCCGATGGAGGGGTTACAGGGCAGATTCCCCACCGCATCCAAGTTGATGGTGAAAATGGCGACCGAACAGCCCAGCCGCGCACCGGCCAGCGCGGCCTCAATGCCTGCATGTCCGGCGCCGATCACCACGATGTCATAGCTTCCCGCGTTGTATTCCATACTTACTCCTACTTTCCCACACAAAACCGAGAGAACACGTCCTCGACCACCGCCTCAGTCACCGATTCGCCCGTCAGGGAGAGCAGTGCGGCGATGGCCTCGTCAATCGACACGTTGATCGCGTCGAGCGTCATACCCATATTCAGATCAACTCGCGCGCCCTTGACGGCCGTGTGTGCGCGCAAGGCGGCGTCCCGCTGCCGTTCGGTGGCCAAAACGCCTTCGTCGGCCTGCAAGCCTGAGGTCAAAAATAGCGCCTCAACCTGTTTTGTCAGTTCTTCCACGCCCAACCCCTCGTGGGCAGAAATATATACAATATGTTTAAAGCTACTTTTTATATACGATTCGTCTACTTGCTTCGGTAAATCGCTCTTGTTGACAATCGCGATTACCCGGTCGATCGGAAGCGCCTCGATCAGTAAGTGATCATCGGGTGTCAGCGGCTCGGACGAGTCAAAAACCGCCAAAATCAGCTGGGCGGTGCGCAGCCGGCTGTGGGCGCGGTCAACCCCGATGCGCTCCACGTCGTCCTCCGTGTTCCGGATCCCCGCGGTGTCGGCGAGGCGCAGCAGCACGTCGCCCAGACGCACGGTTTCCTCCACAATGTCTCGGGTGGTTCCGGCGATGGGTGTGACGATGCTTTTCTCACAGCCCGCAAGCAGGTTCATGAGCGTGGACTTGCCCACGTTGGGGCGTCCCACAATCACCGTTTCCACCCCCTCGCGCACCACGCGCCCGGCGTCAAATCCCGTGAGCAGGGTCTCCAGGGCCTCTTCAGCGTTTTGCAACACGTCGCCCAGCGCGTCGTTTCCCAGCTCGGGGATGTCGTCGTCGGGAAAATCCACCCAGGCCGAAAGCTGGGCAGCGGCGGAGACCAGGGCTTCGCGGATGATTGTGATACGACGGTACAGAGCACCCTCGCGCGCGGAAAAGGCCATACGGGCGGCTGCTTCGCCCTGTGCTCCAATGAGATCCATCACCGACTCCGCCTGTGTGAGCGTCATTTTGCCGTTTAAAAAGGCGCGTTTGGTGAATTCCCCCGGCGGCGCAGGGACGGCGCCGCTTTCCAGCACGGTGCGCAGCACCCGCTTGGTGTTGTACAGCCCGCCGTGACAGCTCAGCTCCACCACATCCTCACCGGTGTAGCTTTTGGGTGCACGGAACACTGTGGCAACCGCTTCATCGAGATACCGCCCCTCCGCTGTCTGTACGTGCCCAAAGGCGCAGGTATACCCGCGAAGCTGTGACAGCGGCTTTCCGGCGACCGGCGCAAAGACTCTGTCTGCAATCTCAAGGGCACGGTCGCCGGAAATGCGGATTATGCCGATCCCGCCCGGTGCATGCGGCGTCGAAATTGCGGCTACGGTTGTGCTCATGGGAAGCCCTCCTTATGAAAAAGGAAAGACCCTCGGTTGAGGGCCTTTCTTACAGGCGTCACGCAAGACGGCCAATCGGTTTCAAAAACTGCCGCGTTATTTTTTTACATCAATGCGGCCATAGAGAGGCCCGCCCGACGTTTCGGTTGCAGATTTGGGACGGGAGGGGGAAGAGGACTGTGAGGAGGAATCAAAGCTCCGGTGCTCTGTGCCCGGCCGTCCGCTGTGGTTGTCAAAACGCCGGTCACCGCCCGGACGGCGGTCACGGTTGGGGTTGTCCCGGCGATCTCCGCCCGGACGTCCGCCGCGATTGTTCGGACCGCCGCGGTATCCGCCGCCGGTTCCGCGGGGACCTCCCGGGCCGGGACGGCGATCACGGGGCGTATAGGGGCGCTCACCGGCCTCGGGGCCGATGACAACATGACGGTTCTGATCCTCGCCCTCCGACCAGGACTTCGCGCCCTCCACCGCCTGCACGGCTGTGTGGATGATGCGGCGCTCATAGG
Source organism: Oscillospiraceae bacterium (assembly GCA_031551875.1). Lineage (GTDB taxonomy): Bacteria > Bacillota > Clostridia > Oscillospirales > Acutalibacteraceae > JAVBNA01. The sequence goes on from JAVBNA010000015.1 coordinate 34,231, forward strand.
GGTTCATGGGCTCAAGCTTCTGGTTGCGCCCGTATTTGAGCGCTTTGCCCGCCATCTTTGTCGCGAGCGATTCAAGTGTTTTTTCACGCTTTTCGCGGTAGTTGCCCATATTGAGGGTGATGCGGTAATAGTTGTTATCCACATGGTTGGCCACAAGTCCGGATAAGTACTGCAGCGCGTCAAGGGTTTCGCCGTGACGGCCGATGATAAAGCCGAGACCGTCACCGTCGATGGTCAGCACGGCGCCGCTCTCATTTTCCTCGTGGGTGATCTCCACCTGTCCGGCGCCCATCGCGCGCAAAATGCTTTTCAGATAGTCAATAGCCGCTTCGGCGGGGGAGGATTCGACATAGACACGCACCTTGGCGGGATTTCCGCCGAACAGGCCAAGGGTTTTCTTGACCGGCATATCAATGATTTCAAATTGGGCCTCATGGGTCTCGAGTCCCAGCTCCTTACAGCCGGCCTCGATGGCAAGTTCCACCGTTTCGCCGGTCATGATGACTTCACGGATCAAGGGTTGTCACCTCCACAAAATTTCACACGTTACCTTTTTTTCTTGTTGCCCGTATTCTTTTGGGCGTTTTTCGGGGCGGACGCCGGCTTCTGCGGTGCGGGGACGTATACTTTGGGGAGCTTCTTGGCTTTTTCAAGCTGAATCTGCTCCTCCTGATCGCGTCGGGAAATGCGCGCCGATTCTTCCAAGGCGCACATCTGCTGGGCATTGTAGAACTTGCTGAGAATATAGGTCTGTCCGAAGCCGAAGATGTTGGAGAAAACCCAGTACATACCCACGGCGGCGGGGACAGCCAGGCTGAACATGGTGGTGATCGAGGACATCATCACGGCGGTCACCAGGGAACCGATTCCCAGCTTGCGGCCCTGCAGCATGGTGGAAAACAGCACCGAGCCGACACCGGTCAAAAAGCACAGGAGGGGGATAATGATCAGCGCGGAACTAAAAGAGGGCGTGGCCAACAGGTCGAGGCCGAAGAAGTTAAATCCCTTGGCAAATTCCCCGATGCGGGCAATGTCGTTTCCTGTCAGCACGCTCGCGAGATTGTCCTTGAGCACATTAAAATGCTCGATAACCTGCATCTGCGGGTAGTTACCCACCTTGGCAATGTCGGTCAGCCATTTGGTCAGCGTTTCTTTGAGCGAGCTCTGGTTAAAATTGGCGGCCGCGATGTGCAGCACGTTGGTCAGAGGGCTGGACACCGCGTAGAACAGGCCCAGCATGATGGGAAGCTGGATCAGCATGGGCATACAGCCGCTGGTGGGGCTGAAGCCTTCCTTTTCATACAGCTTCATCAACTCTTCGTTGTACCGGTTCTTATCCGTGCCGTGTTTCGCCTTCAGTTCGTTCTGCTTGACCGTCATCCGCGCCTGCATGGCGACGGACTTCTGCTGGTGAATGGACAGCGGAAACAAAATGATCTTGGTAAACAGGGTGAAGAGAATGAGCGCTATGCCGTAGTTGGGGATAAGGGTATAGAAAAAGTCCAAAACATACCCGAATATGCTGCCAAAAAAGCCAAATATCGCATCCATGTGAAACGAAAAACCTCCAAGCGTACCCGGGCTCACAGTATAATATAGTGAAGAGTGACCAATGAGACGGGCTTATTTTTTTATTCTGTTTTTATCATACAAAATACACGGAAGGAATGCAAGGCCTCCGTGTAACCTTATGCACAAAGTTATATGTTATTACTTTTTGTCCCGCACCTTCTTCTCGGGGACGGGGTCATAGCCGTACTTGCCCCACGGGTTACAGCGCAGCACACGCCACAGCGCGAGTGCACCCCCCTTGAATACGCCGAAGCGCTCGAGCGCCGTGATCGCGTAGTTGGAGCAGGTGGGCTCGAAGCGGCAGCTGGGGGCGGAGAGGGGGGAGATGTGCTTTTGATACAGCCGCACAAGCCGAATCAGCGCCCGCTTCACGGCAGAATTCCCGCGGCGCGCAGATGATGACGCATGGCGCGCTGCACATCCTGGGTTTTAACCCGGCTTGTGCGCCCGCGCGCGACAAACACCAGGTCATATCCTTCTTTGAGCTCGGGGCACAGGGCGCGGAACGCCTCCTTGATCACCCGGCGGGCGCGGTTACGTTCAACCGCAATACCGGTCTTTTTGCTCGCGGTGACGCCATAGCGCGAATCTCCCAAGCGGTTTTTTTGCACGTAGGTGACCAGCACCGGGGACACATAGGATTTGCCGCGGGCATACAGCCGGCGGAAGTCATTATTGCGGTTGAGTGTGCTCGGTTTCACACGGTTCACCTGTGCTTTCGGGATGGTCTTAAAGGAAATCTAAAAAGAAAGCAGGGATAAACCCTGCACTCGTTTTTGCCGTTTTACGCCAAACGGCGGAGAGCCCTGTCCGCAAAAGGCCGCCCAGGCAAAAGGCGGCCGAACGCCAGAGAAGCCCGACCGGAAAACGGCCGGGACAACTGTTTTTCTTAGTAGGACAGGCGTTTTCTGCCTTTGGCTCTGCGGCGCGCAAGCACCTTGCGGCCATTGCTCGTAGACATTCTTTTACGGAAGCCGTGCTCTTTTTTCCGGTGCAGCTTTTTGGGCTGATAGGTACGAATCATCGAAAAACCCTCCTTTCAAAGGGAAACTTGCAAACAAGCGGGTACATTCATAGGGTAATATTATATAATATAAGGGCGCGACATGTCAATCGTTTTTTTGCTGATTTTGCCCCGCGCGGCGCAGCATCAAGGGGTTGTACCGGGTGCGCAGTTTTTCACTACATATGGAGCGTCAGGCTTGCCCACTGACCGCGGTCTGCCAAGCGCCGATGCTTTGGATGGCGTCGGCGAGGTGCTCCGAGGCTTTATTTTGCAGCTCGGACAGCGCCTGCGAGGCGTTTTCCCCCGTGCCGCCGTCTGACGCCGGCCCAAGCAGATCCGCCATCGAGTCAAAGGCTGTGACCAGTGCGCGGTAGGACGCGATGCCGTCCAGAAGCTTCTGGTGGGTGACGGCGAGCGATTTGTCGCCGGGGGCGAGCGAGGCGGCGGTGCGGTCAAGCTCGTCGAGAAGGGGGGCGCAGTCGCCTGCCAGTGTGTGCACCTCTTCTATGGCCTGCCGGGTTGCGCCGTTTTGGGACATGTACTCAAAGGCAGCTGCGAATTCGGTCATTTTGGCGCTCACGGCTTGCAGGTTGTCCGTCAAATCGGTTTTCTCGACGGCGTCGGCATAGGAACGCCGTGCGGAACAGCTTGCCAGCAAAAAAAGAAGGCACAGGGTGCACAGCACGGAAAATACTGCTTTTTTATTCAAAGCGATCCCTCCCGAAAGATTCCTGTTTTATTAGCTTACCACAGCGCCGCAAAAAAGACAACGCCCTTTTCGGGCGGGGGGCGGAAAACTCTGATAATATTCTGAAATTCAATTGAATTTCCCGGACGGATGGAGTATAATACAAAGAATATAAAAAAGAGACAGAAAGGGAGGAACCATGATGCTGATGGGAAGTTATGGGGACAAGTTTGTGACCGAGGGACTGACATTTGACGACGTGCTTCTGATTCCGGGGGAATCGTCGGTTTTGCCCCGCGAGGTGGATGTATCCACCTGCCTGACCAGGACGGTCAAGCTCAACACGCCGCTCATGACGGCGGCGATGGACACGGTGACCGAGACCCGCATGGCGATCGCCATGGCGCGTGAAGGCGGCATAGGCATCATCCACAAGAACATGAGCATTGAAGATCAGTGCGACATGGTCGACCGGGTCAAGCGCTCGGAAAACGGCGTGATCGTGAAGCCCTTCTTTCTTTCTCCCGACCATTATGTCTATGAGGCCAACGACCTGATGGGCAAGTACAAGATTTCGGGCGTGCCCATCTGCCGTGACGGCAAGCTGGTGGGCATCATCACCAACCGCGACCTGCGGTTTATGACCGACGCCGACTACAACCAGCGCATTGAGACGGTCATGACGCACGAAAACCTCGTGACCGCGCCGGTGGGCACGACGCTCCAGCAGGCGAAGGAGATCCTGCGGCGGCACAAGATTGAAAAGCTTCCCATCGTGGATGACCAGGGCTATTTGAAGGGCCTGATCACAATCAAGGATATTGAAAAAACCGTGCAGTATCCCAGTTCCGCCAAGGATTCGGACGGACGGTTGCTGGCGGGCGCGGCGATCGGCGCAACGCCCGATGTGCTTGAGCGGGCCGCCGAGCTTGTCAAGGCGCAGGTGGACGTGCTGTGCCTCGATTCCGCCCACGGACACCACAGGGGCGTGGCCGAAGCGGTGCGCAGGGTCAAGGCGGCCTTCCCGGGCATCTCGCTGATTGCGGGCAATGTCGCGACGGCCGAGGCGACCGAGGCGCTGATCGCGGCGGGCGCCGACTGTGTGAAGATCGGCATCGGGCCGGGCTCCATCTGCACGACGCGCGTCGTGGCGGGCATCGGCGTGCCTCAGATCACGGCCATTTACCATTCGGCGCAGGCGGCGGCCAAACACGGCGTGCCGGTCATCGCCGACGGCGGCATCAAGTATTCGGGCGACATCGTCAAGGCGCTGGCCGCCGGGGCGAGCGTCGTCATGGTGGGTTCGCTGGTGGCGGGCTGTGAGGAATCGCCCGGCGAATCGGAGATCTATCAGGGACGCCAGTTCAAGGTGTACCGCGGCATGGGCAGCCTGGGCGCGATGAGCAAGGGCAGCTCCGACCGCTATTTCCAGGAGGACAGCAAAAAGCTTGTGCCCGAGGGCGTCGAGGGGCGCGTGCCCTATAAGGGCATGCTGTCCGACACCATTTACCAGATGCTGGGCGGTCTGCGCGCCGGCATGGGCTACACCGGCTGTGAGAGCATTTCCGCCCTGCATGAGCGGGCCAAGTTCATCCGCATCACGGGTGCGGGCCTGCGCGAGAGCCATCCCCACGACATCCAGATCACCAAGGAATCGCCCAACTACACCACAAACGCATGATTAAAAGCAGTAAGGGGGCAGCCAATCGGCTGCCCCCTCTTGTACAGATCCTTTTAATCCGCCTCGCCGTTGTAGGTCAGTGCAGGCGTCTGCCCGGTGGCGAGATAAATCGTCAGATAGATATCGTACACCCGGCTGCGGTAGAATTCGGCCGTGCGGGTCGCGAGTTCCAGCGCGGCGTCGCTGCCGCCCTCCTCGCGGGCTTCGGTCTGGATTTTGGACAGTGCGGCGTCCTTGCCCGCCGTCCAGGTGCTCTGGCTCTTCCGGTACGCCTCAAGCGCCGAACCGGTCAGCGCCTTCTGCGCCTTTTTGTGCGCAATGCCCGCCTCGGTTTCCCAGATGTCGGCGAAGCCCGACGCTGCCTTGACCATCGTGCGGGCGTCCTCCGCGCTGTCGAGCGCCTCGGTCATCGCCTGATCGATGGGGTTCTTGGCAAAAATGTCCTGAAAGGCGGCGACGTTTGCGCTGTCTCCGCCGGAAACCGCTGTGCCGCTTTGCATAGAGGAGTCGGCCGGCAGGGAGGATTCGCCGATTATGAAGGACGCGGTGATGCCCGAATCGGTGTCACCGCTTTCGGGGGTGACCATGCCGCTGCTCAGCGGGTCGGAAGAAACGGCCGTGACAGAGGACGGGGGGAGGGAGGACGATGCCGGAGCCTTTTTCCCGCACCCCGTGCACAGACTGAGCGCAAGCGACAGACACAGCGCGCCTGCGAGAAATTTTGTGGTTGACTTCATACGAAAAACCTCCTTATCCCAACCATTGTACCACAGCTCACTCGCTGAGGCAAGATGTTCAAAGGATAGCGGCCAGCATGAGCATCTCCTCCACACGCTCATAGAGTGCGTCGAGGTCGGAGAGGGGGAGGGGGTTGCGCCCCAGCCCCAGTTCAACGGTGAAGGCGGGCTTGTGGAACGCGTCGATGAACCAGTCCTTGAACCCGCCGTGGGAGGCAAGCCCCGACGGTTCGCACAGGGTATACCCGCTCGCGACCGCGAGGATGCGCCCCATGAGCTGAGAATTTGGATGGGTGTGCTCGCCGTAGTGCCAGTAAATTTCCTCGCCCTGGCTGTGGAAGGCGGCCACGTGGCGGTAATTTTCCTCGCGGCAGTGCTGGGCGATCAGGCGGCTTTCAGGCTCGCTTTCGGGGCCCGGCCCGCCATACTGGGTGGGAGCGGGGGCGTCGATGCCCTTTGCCTTTTCCATTTCACGCAGCTGCGCCCAGCCTGCGTCAAAATTATGGTTTAAGTCGACGCCGCGGGCGTTGGCCTGCCACCGTGAGGTGTCGCCGTCGCACGCCCGCTCAATCAGCCCCGCGTACGCGCCGCCCCGCTGTGCTCCGAAGAGGGAGATTTCCACGCCGTCGGGGTTGACAAAGGGGATGATGGACAGCGACCGACCTTCCAGCGCGTGGCCGGGGTAGATGCCCGCGAGGCGCTGCTTTGTGGTGATCGCGTGGCACAGCCGGTCGGCAAAGCGCAGCAGCACCAGCCCGGTCAGCCACTCCATGCCGTGGAAGGCGCCCGCAAACAGGACGCCGCCTCGGCTGTCGGTGTCCGCCCCGATTCGGAGCAGCGAGATGGGACGGCCGCACAGGCTCTGTCCCAGCCGCAGTGAGCGCAGCACGGGATAATGAGCGTCCAGCTGTCGGATGGTTTCCGCCTGGTAGGCGGTGTCGGGCCATTTGGCGGGAAGGGTGCCGGTACTCATAATTTGCATACCACCAATCGTAAAAGTTTGACTATAAAAATAGAAAAGGGGATCCGTATGAACCGTCTTGAAGAAAAAACCCTGTCAAGGGACTACCGATACCGGGGCAAAATTGTCAACCTGCGCGTGGACGACGCCGAGATGCCCGACGGGAAAACCGCTCTGCGCGAAGTGGTGGAGCATCCGGGCGGGGTGTGCGTGGCGGCGCTGACCGACCGGGATGAGCTGCTGTTTGTCCGGCAGTACCGCTATCCCTACGGTGAGGTCACGCTCGAGCTGCCCGCGGGCAAGCTGGAGAGAGGGGAGGATCCGGCGCAGGCCATCAGGCGCGAGCTGAGAGAAGAAACCGGCGCCGAGGGGGGAGACTATCTTTCCCTGGGAAACCTCTACCCCACGCCGGGCTACTGTGACGAGATCATTCGTCTCTATGCCACGCGCATTGTGCGCCGTGCGCAGCCCAGCCCCGATGAGGATGAATTCATCGAGGCGGTGTGCATCCCGCTGCAAAGGGCGGTGGAGATGGTGATGGGGGGAATGATTCCCGACGCCAAGACCCAGGTGCTCGTGCTCAAGGCCGAACGGCTGGTTCAGGAGGGGAAGCTGTAACCGCCTTTTCAGTATAGATCAATGGGAGGATGGGAATTGGTCGAGGCGTGTAGGGAAGAAAGTGAGAAAAATATTCCCAACTTTTTCTTTTTGTATCAATCACTTTCATTTATTTGTCATTTTCACAATGAAATTGTAACCTTAGTTTAACGACTTTAGTCGAAAGATGTGCTATACTGAGAGCAAATTCAAAACGCACCTTCCCGAAAATGGGAGGCTTCGTGTTAAAGAGGAGCTCAATTTATGATTCTCAATGTCTGGACGCTTGCGGTTTCCGCGGCGCTCCTCATCGCTACGCTGTTGTTCACGGTATGGAAGCGCCCCCGCATTCCGCTCGTCACGCTGATTCTCATTGTGGAGTTGACTTTTTTTCTGCTGGGGCTCAACGCGCTCAACAACCGGCTGTCTCCAACCGGCAACAGCATGGCGGGGCCGGGCGTCGGGGTGGACTTTCTGGTCGGCCTGCTACTTGGATCGTCCGATACGATGGTCAACACCTATGAGGCGGCCTTTGGGCAGCTGCAGTTTGTGATTCAGTTTTTGCTGATCGCCACGGTGATCGCCGTGCTTGCGGAAGCATACGCGGTGCTCATCCGCCCGGCGCGCGAGAAAAAAAACAAATAACAGAAGGCGCGGCACCCGTAATGAGTGCCGCGCTTTTTTCATTGACCGGAAGGAATTCCCAGTTGTTCGCGCAACTGTGTAATCCGGTCGTACAGCTCTTTATTTTGGATCAGATAATAGGTCAGACCCAGTGCTACGCTGAAGGTCTCATCGCCCCAGTTGCCCATCCATGCGGTTGTCCCGTCGGCAAATTCAATGAAGAGAGTCCCGTAATAGGGCGTGGGCGGGGAGACATATGTGCCGAGCCTCCCGAGAAAATCCGATTCGGACAGGAGGCCGCCCAGATCGAAATCATACATGTCGCTGCGCAGGTTGATCTGCACGCCTTTGACTTGATTTTCGCGAACCTTTTTGCAGATGTTGTTCCAGTGGCGCTGCCCCTCGGCGTGATCGGGCGGCATACTGTCGCGTATATTGTACGAGAGGGCGGCCAGCAAAAACAAGACCACCCCAACAATTGCCCAGAAGGGCTTTGCGGTCACCACGTTTTTGAGCGTCATAACCAACGCCTCCTTTTGAGAAGAAGCAGTTTGAGAGAAAGCTTTCAAATATATTTTATCATACAATAAAAGGACATGCCACGGAGAAAACGCCAAAGTTGCAGCGAATTTTTCGGCACAGCGCTAGAAAATAACAGGGAAGAGAAATTTTTCTCACTTCCCTGTTTTTTTATGGTTGTTGCTTTTCCCCGGTCAGCGCGATAGCCGCGCAGCCGTAGGGCTCAAGGACAATCTGCCGGCGCTCCGCTTTGGGGCCGATGACCGTCTGTGCCACCGCCCAATGAAGGGGCAGCGGGACGGTGTACGCCTTGTCGCCCGCGTTGAGCAGCACAAGAAGCTTGTCGTTTTTATCCGCGCGGATGTAGCCCAGCTGGCGTTCGTCGCACAAGAAGGGGATAAAGTCTCCGTCGTGCAGGCAGGAGAGGCTCCGGCGCAGCTTGCCGAGCGTTTTGTACCAGTCCAGCAGCGCCGTGTCCTCATGCCCCCACGGGAAGCAGGTGCGGTTGAAGGGGTCGCGGTAGCCCTCGACGCCCGCCTCGTCACCATAGTAGAGGCAGGGCACGCCGGGCAATGTGTACTGCATCAGGGCGGCGGGTCTCAGCAGCCGCAGACCATGGGCGCGCGCCTCGGGGGAGAGGTGCTGCACCGATTGCCAGTCACGGCCGCGGTCATAGGAAGGCTCTCCGGCCAGCACGGTCAGCGCCCGTTCGGTGTCGTGGGTGCCGATCAGGTTCATGAGCACGCGGATCACCTGACGGGGGTAGTTTTCCAGAATGCCCAGCAGGATGCTCAGCACCTGCCCGCCGTTGAGCCGCCCGCCCCAGAAGCCCAGCACGGCGTCCCGGAAGGGGTAGTTCATCACACTGTCCAGCTGCTGCCCGTGAAAATAACGGCGGGTCTGTCCGTAGGCCTCCTTGTTGGAGGCATCCTCCCACACCTCGCCGATGATCACCGCGTCGGGATTCTCCGCTTTGACGGCAATGCGCAGGTTGTCGAGAAATCCGTCGGGCAGCTCGTCGGCGACGTCCAGCCGCCAGCCCGCCGCGCCGCTTCTGAGCCACTGCCGCGCGACACCGTCCTCGCCGTTGATGAAAGCGTCAAAGTCCGCCGACAGCTCGTTGACCTCGGGCAGCGTGTCAAACCCCCACCATGACTGGTATTTGTCCGGCCACTGGAAGAAGTGGAACCAGTGATAATAGGGGGATTCCTGTGAATTGTATGCGCCGTCGCCGGGATAGCGGCGGGCCTTGTTGAAATAGATGCTGTCGTCGCCCGTATGGCTGAACACGCCGTCAAGAATGACGCGCATGCCGCGCTTCTCCGCCTCCTTGCACAGCGCGGTAAAGTCGGCTTCGCTGCCCAGCAGGGGGTCAATTTTCCGATAATTGGCGGTGTTGTAGCGGTGGTTGGAGTGCGCCTCAAAAATGGGGTTAAGGTAGAGGCAGGACACGCCCAGCGACGCGAGGTAGTCGAGCTTGAGTGTGATACCGCCCAAATCCCCGCCGAAGTAGTCGGCGTTGCGCACCCGTCCCTGCGCGTCGGGCCGCCACTCTGGCTCGCCGCCCCAGTCGCCGCGCAGTGTCCGGTCGGCCGGAACATCATGTTTTTCTGTGCCCGACGCAAAAAAACGGTCGGGAAAGATCTGGTAGATCAGCCCGCCGGTCAGCCAGTCGGGGGTGGTGAAGTCCTTCGCGTAGACCGTCTGCTGCCACTGCGCGCCCCCCTCAAAGACCGCTTCGCCGGTGGCCGCGCGCTGAAGTAGGCGGGTGCCAGTGGCGGTTTGCAGGGAGAAGGAGTAGCGGAACAGACCGGGGGCGTTGGGGATGTAGTCCACCTCCCACCACTCAAAGCCGTCCCCCTCCATCGCGCACCAGTACATGGACAGCGTATCCCACGCGACGCCCTCGCACTGAACCGTCATATACGCGGCCGAACAGCCCAGCGAGCGGGGGAGCTGGAGCTTAAAGTGCACTTGTGTCTGTTCGGCGACCGCGCCCACCGGGAATTTATAGATCGCGCTGCGGGAGTCAAACATCGTGTTGTGAGACAGGGAGGGATCAAACATGGAATGTCACCTCAATCTGATTCGTTGACGATAGACCGGCCACCTGGCACGGGGCTAGGTGGCCGGTGGTGTGTGATCTTGTATTAGAACTTGACCGGCGCCGCGCCCCAGATGTCACGGGCATAGTCTGCGATCGAGCGGTCGGCGGAGAAAATGCCCGCCATGGCGGTGTTCATGAGCGACATGCGGCTCCAGCGCGCCTTGTCGCGGTAGAGAGCGGATGCTTTGTCCTGCGCCTGAGTATATTCTGTGAAGTCGGCGAGCGCCATATACTGGTCGCGCGTAATTAACAGGTTGGCGATCGAGCTGAAGTCCTTGCCGCCGATGCCCTTCATCATTTCGCTGATCACGTCGCGCAGCGTCTGGCTGTTGTTGTAAAACACTTTGGGATCGTAAGCGTTTTTGACGATCAGGTTTTCCACCTCGGGGGCGGTCAGGCCGAAAATGATGATGTTGTCGTCGCCCACGACGCTGTGGATTTCCACGTTCGCGCCGTCCATCGTGCCCAGCGTCACCGCGCCGTTGATCATGAGTTTCATGTTGCCCGTGCCCGACGCCTCGGTGCCGGCCAGCGAAATCTGCTCACTGATGTCGGCGGCGGGCATGAGCTTCTCGGCAAGGGTCACACGGTAGTCCTCCAGGAAAACCACCTTGAGCTTGTCGCCGATGTCGGGGTCGTTGTTGATCACGTTTCCCAGCGTTGCGATGAAACGGATGATCTCCTTGGCGAGGTAGTAGCCCGACGCCGCTTTGGCGCCGAACAAATAGGTCTTGGGGGTGAACTCGGCGTTCGGATTGCGCTTGAGCCACTGGTAGGTCGCGAGGATGTGCATGGCGTTGAGATGCTGCCGTTTATATTCATGCAGGCGCTTGACCTGTACGTCGAAAATGGAGTCGGGGTTAATTTTAACGCCCTGCGCCGCAAGGACGTGCTTCGCAAACTCTTCTTTGTTGGCCCGTTTGATGGCGGCGATCTTATCGAGCACCGCGGCGTCCTCCTGGAACGCGGCCAGGCCGGCCAGCTTGGAGGCGTCCTTCACAAAGTCGGGCCCGGTCAGCTCGGTGATCAGCGAACACAGGCGCGGATTGGCCTGACACAGCCAGCGTCGGTAGGCGATGCCGTTGGTGACATTTTTGAACTTCTGGGGCATGATGGTATAGAAATCGTGGAAAACCGTATCCTTGAGGATGTCGCTGTGCAGCTTGGAGACGCCGTTGACCGAATGGACCGACGCGACGGCGAGGTTGGCCATTTTGATGTAGCCGTCGCTGACGGCCGACATGTGGGCGACCTTGCCGTGATCATAGCCGGTCAGCTCCTCCATGCGCTCGCAGTTGCGGTGATTGATTTCACAGATGATCTGGTAAATGCGGGGCAGCCGGCGCTGGAACAGCGCCTCCGACCACATTTCAAGCGCCTCCGCCATGACAGTGTGGTTGGTGTAGGCGACCGTGCGTGTGACAATGTCCCACGCGCCGTCCCAGGAATAGCCGCACTCGTCGAGCATGATGCGCATGAGCTCGGGGATGGCGAGCACGGGGTGGGTGTCGTTTAAATGGATCGCGGCCAGCTCGGGCAGGTTGTCCAGCGTGCCGTGCTTGCGCAGGTGACGGTAGACGATGTCCTGTATGGAGGCGGACACGAGGAAATACTGCTGCGACAGGCGCAGGCTTTTGCCCTCCACGTGGTTGTCGCCGGGGTAGAGCACCTTGGTGATGCTCTCGGCGAGCGCCGTCTGCTCAATCGCCTTGACGTATTCGCCCTCGTTGAAGCTGGACATGTCAAAGCCGGTCGAGGAGGCCGACCACAGCCGCAGTACGCTGATGCCCTTGCCGTCGAGGCCGGGCACCATCATGTCATAGGGGGTGGCGATGACCGTCGTGTAATCGACATGCTTGACCGAGTGGTAGCTGCCGTCCCACCGTTCGTCCACGTGGCCGTCAAAGTGCACCTCCACCGCCTTTTCGGGGTAGGGCACCAGCCACACCTCGCCGCCCGGCAGCCAGAAGTCGGGCAGCTCGGACTGCCAGCCGTCCACGAGTGTCTGTCGGAAAATGCCGTATTCATAGCGCAGGGAATAGCCCATCGCGGGGTAACAGCCCGTGGCCAGCCCGTCGAGGAAGCAGGCGGCCAGCCGTCCGAGGCCGCCGTTGCCCAGTCCCGCGTCGGGTTCTTTCTCATAAATTCTGTCCAGCTTGAGTCCCATTTCGTCCAGCGCCTCGCGCACCGGAGCCTCAAGCCCCAGATTATACAGGTTGTTGCGCAGCGAGCGCCCCATCAGGAATTCCATGCACAGGTAATAGACTGCCTTGGTGTTCTGCTCGGCGGCCTTCTCGGAAAACTCCTTCTGCCCGGCCATCATCAGGTCGCGCACCATCAGAGCGAGCGCCTTATAGACATGCTCATCGGTCGCCTCGCGCACATTGACGCCGAAACTGTGAGAGAGGTTGGAGACAATCTTCTCCTGAATGGTTTTTGGGGAAAGTGTGTACTTCATAGGTGAAAAACCTCCCGGTATTTCTTTTTCTAACGTGATTGCGATTTTTACCCCCTCTAAAACAGGGATTCCCTAACAGTTTAGGAAGGATGTGTATATAATATACCAAAAACGTCCTTTTTTCAAGAGTAGAAAGAAAGTGAAGGAAAAATTTGCCGATTGGGACAAAAAAGGAAAGGAAAAGAATGGCAGGGAGAAACCGCCTTGCTTGCTGTCGTCTAAAAAGGTCTGTTTTTTATAGGATATGAACAAAATTAAAATATTGTGAGGGAGAGAATAAGCCCGTTTGGGAGCGAAAAAGAGAAAAGCAAAGAAGATTTTAAAATTTTTCCTTTTATTCTTGGACAATATATATTATAATGAACGGTATATAGACGAACCCTGTTATGGATCACAACAGAAGGGATGAATACAATGGGGAAAAACAGAGTGAAGGTCACGATTCTGGGAAGCGATTATGTGATTCTGACCGAGGATCCCGAGCAGCAGATTCTGGAGATGGCGGCCGAGGTCGAGGATCAAATCAATTCGTTCATAGAAAGCAGCCCGGCGCTGTCCTCCAGCATGGCGTCGGTGCTGGCGGCGCTTAACCTCTGCGACGCGAAGAAGAAAGCCGAGCAATCGGCGGACAACCTGCGCGCCCAGATTAAGGAGTACCTGCAGGAGGCCGAGCGGGGACGCTCCCTGTCGGCCATGGCGCAGGAGACCGCCAGAGAGGCGGCGGAGGAAGCCCGGAAGCTCAAGACCGAGCTGGGCGTCATCCGTGACCGGCTGACCGAGGAGGCGTCCTCGGTCAAGCAGAGGGCGCACCAGGAAATCGAAGAGGCCAAGGGCGAGACCGCCAGGGTGCGCGAGGAGATGACCGCGCTCAAGGAACGGCTTGCGCAGGAGATGCAGACCGCGCTCGATCGCGCGAAGCAGGAAATCGAGGAATCGCGGGCGCTGGCGGCGGGTCACAAAGAGGAAAACGAGCGGCTCAAAAACCAGATGTCGGGCGAAATGAAAAGCGAAGCGGAGGCGCATGCCGCCGTGCAGGTGGAAAACGCCCGTTTACAGGAAGAGAACGCGAAGCTGCGCGAGCAAGAATCGGAGCTCTCCGCCCGTCTCAGGGAGCGGGAGGACGCGCTGACCGCCGAGCTTTTGCAGGCGCAGCAGGACAGCGCGCAGCTGGCCGGCGAGCTGGAGGAATTCCGGCAGAGCAACGACGACCTCAAGCGCAGGGTGGCGGGGGAGACAACCGCGATCCAGCTTCAGTTTAAAAAGGATCTTGAGGAGGCCAAAAAGCAGGTGGAGCCCCTCATGCAGGAGATTTTGCTGCTTCAGAAGCAGGTCAACCTGCTGACCGAGCGGGGCGAGGAAGCAGAGCGCGAGGCGGCAACGCTGCGGCTGGCGCTTTCCCGGCAGGAGGGCTCAAACGCCTCCGCTGTCCCTGCGGGCGCACAGTATTTCTCCGGCGGGCATCAGGTTGAGCGGGTGGACGACAGCGAGAGCACGACCGACGACCTGCTGAGCTTCTTTAATCTGAGGCAGAATTAGCGGATGAAACCATTTGAAATTTTAGCGCCGGCCGGTTCTCCGGCCCACCTCCCTGCGGCGGTGAGGCTGGGAGCCGGTGCGGTCTATTTGGGACTGAAGGATCTGAGCGCCCGCGCCCACGCCGGGAACTTTACCCCGGAGGAGCTTTATGAGGCGGTGCGCTGCTGTCACGAGCGGGATGTCAAGGTCTATGTCACGCTCAACACTCTTTTAAAGGATCGGGAACTGAACAAAGCGGATGAGGCGGCCGCGCTGGTGTGTGAAACCGGCGCGGACGCCGTTATTGTTCAGGACCTTGGGCTGGCGGCGCGCATTAAGCGCTGTGCGCCCGACCTGCCCCTCCATGCCTCCACCCAGATGTCGGTGCACACCCCTGCGGGGGCGCGGCTGTTGTATGAGAGGGGCTTTTCACGTGTGGTGCTTGCCCGGGAGTGTTCTGAAAAGGAGATCGAGGAGATCGCCCGGGCGTGCCCGATCGAGCTCGAGGTTTTTGTGCACGGTGCGCTGTGCATGTCGGTGTCGGGGCAGTGCTATCTGTCCGCGATGCTGGGCGGCCGCAGCGGCAACCGGGGACAATGCGCCCAGCCCTGCCGTCTGCCCTTTCATGTGCCCGGCTCGGACGCCTTTGCGCTGAGCCTGAGGGATCTGTCGCTGATCGGGCGGCTGAGAGAGCTGCGCGGCATGGGCGTGGTGTCGGCGAAAATTGAGGGGCGCATGAAGCGTCCCGAATATGTCGCGGCGGCTGTGCGCGCCTGTAGGCAGGCGCTCGACGGCGGGTCGGACGACGAAGTCCTGCGCGACCTGCAAAGCGTATTTTCCCGCTCAGGCTTTACGAGCGGCTATTATGACGAAAAAATCGACAAGACCATGTTTGGCATCCGACAGAAGGAGGACGTCACCGCTGCCACAGACGAGGTGCTCGCCCGCCTGCGGGGCCTGTACAAAGACGAGTCGGCGCGCATTCCCGTGCGGTTTTTCCTGACGCTGAGGGAGAACGAGGAGACCGAGCTGCGGGCCGAGGAGGGCGCTCATACGGTCACTGTGGCGGGGCAGCCCGCCGAGGCGGCGCGCAGCCGTCCCCTGACCGCTGACGATTGCCGCGCACAGCTGTGCAAAACCGGCGGCACACCCTATTTTTGCGCGCCGGAGGATGTGACCCTTTCTCTGCCCGAGGGGCTTTCGCTGCCCCTGTCGGCGCTCAACCGAATGCGCCGGTCGGCGTTGGAGGCGCTGTCCGAAAAGCGCGCCCGGCGTGCTCCGATCCTCTGGCGCGCGCCGAAGGAACTCCATGGAGCGCCCGTCCCGTGTCACAAGGACAAATCGGCAGACAATGCGCGTCTGCGCGCCCATTTTATGGACGCCCGGCTGCCGTCCGCCGCGCAGGACTGCGAGCTGTGCTGGCTGCCGCTGTTCACCCCGCCCGAAACGCTCGCCGAGCGCCTCAGGGAGGGCTTTCACGTGGGCGTGGAGCTGCCCCGCGGGCTGTTTTCCCAGGAGGAGCATGTGCGCAGCGCGCTGCGCGGCGCCTATGAAGCCGGTGTGCGCGACGCCTACGTGGGCAATTTAGGCGGCATAGAGCCTGTGCGGGAAGCGGGGCTGACGCTGCACGGCGGCTTCGGGCTCAACGTCATGAACGGGCGCAGTCTGGAGGCGCTGGCGGGCTTAGGCGTGGCCGACTGCGAGCTGAGCATAGAGCTGTCGGCGGGCGAAATCCGGGATATTCCTAAGAAAATCCCCGCGGGCGCGGTGATTTACGGACGGCTGCCCCTCATGCTCACCCGCTGCTGCCCCCTCAAAAGCGGCGGACGGGACTGTAACTGCTGTCCCGGACGGGGGGCGCTGACCGACCGAAAGGGGATGCGTTTTCCGGTTTCCTGCACCGCCGGATGCGCACAGGTGTATAACGCCGTTCCCCTTGACATGGGCGGAATTTTGCAGGAAATTACGGGTGTGGACTTTGTCTCCCTGCGATTTACTGTGGAAAACTATGTGGAAATTGAGGAAAAGCTCGCGGCTTGTCAGACCGCCGAAACGCCCCGGACGGGCTTTACGCGGGGTCGGTACCGCCGCGGGGTGGAATAAATGTGGAAAACCTGTGGAAAAGGGGGAAAGCAGATGTTTG
Organism: Oscillospiraceae bacterium; assembly: GCA_031551875.1. Taxonomy (GTDB): domain Bacteria; phylum Bacillota; class Clostridia; order Oscillospirales; family Acutalibacteraceae; genus JAVBNA01. The sequence goes on from JAVBNA010000015.1 coordinate 50,839, forward strand.
AGAAAGACATTCCCGTTCTCAAAATAAAACGAGTGAACCAACGCGCTCAAATGCCCAGACAGGCAACGGCGGGTGCGGCGGGCCTTGACCTGTCAGCGGCGCTGGAGACATCGCTGCTGCTGCCGCCGGGCGGACGGGCAACAATACCCACCGGTCTCGCGGTGCAGATTCCGGCGGGACTGGCCGGATTTGTGTTCGGGCGCAGCGGGCTGGGCATTAAGCACGGCGTCACGCTGTCCAACTGCGTGGGTGTGATCGACAGCGACTACCGCGGGGAGATTCTCGTCGGGCTGTGCAACCAGTCGGGCGAGCCCTATACAATTCAGCCGGGTGAACGCATTGCCCAGCTGGTGCTCATGCCGGTGTGCGCGCCTCTGCTCGTGGAGTGCGCCGCATTGGAGGACTCGGAGCGCGGAGCCGGCGGGTTTGGCTCTACCGGGACATAGGAGGAAGAATATGAAAAATAAACTGATCAAAACGCTTGTACTGATCGTGCTGCTGCTGCTCGCGGTCATTCTGGGCAAGGTCATCGGGAGCGCCGTGACCGGCATCTCTTTTTTGTCGTGGCTTGGTTTGGGCGCCGACTTTGGGTTTGACCCGGTCGCTCTCGACCTTGCGGTCATGAACCTGACCTTTGGCTTTCACTTCGCGGTCAACATCGCGCAGATCCTGCTCATCCTCATCGCGGTGTTTGTCTATTCGCGCTGGATCGTGCGCGATTAGGGAAGAGGGTGACGGAGAATGAACGAACTGATTCTGGCGTCGGCCTCGCCCCGGCGGAGGGAGCTTCTTGAGCGGCTTGGGCTGCCCTTTACGGTCGTGACCGCCGACGTGGACGAGTCCGTGCCGGAGGATACCGATCCGGGCGACGCCGTGCTTGAGATTGCGGCGCGCAAGGCACAGGCGGTGCGGGCGGAGAACCCCCGGAGCGTTGTGCTGGCCGCCGACACGGTGGTCTACCACCGGGGGCGGATGCTGGGAAAACCGGCGGGGCTTTCGGAGGCGGTGGACATGCTGCGGTCGCTGTCGGGGGCAATACACGAGGTGTACACCGGTGTATGGGTGCTCGCAGAGGGGCAGTCGGATTATCTTGTCGAAAAAACCCTCGTGGAATTTTTTCCGCTTTCCGAGGAGGAAATTTTTTCCTACATCGAGAGCGGAGAGCCCTTTGACAAGGCGGGCGCATACGGCATACAGGGGCTGGGCGCGCTTCTCGTGAAGGGCATTGAAGGGGATTTCTACAACGTCATGGGGCTGCCGATTGGTCGAGTTAGCCGTATTTTGCGAAAAATGTGTGGAAAACGTACTTCAAGGTGACAGTATTGCATTTATTTGTTGAGAAATGTTTGTGTACAGGTTATAATAAAAGAGATACAGAAAACTCAGGCTGCCCACCCGAAAAAAGGGTCGCCGTCGGATAAAAAAAGACGCGCACGATTGAAAGGAGACCAGTGACATGGCCATGTTTGCAAAGGATATCGGAATCGATCTGGGCACAGCGAATACGCTTGTGTACATGAAGGGGAAGGGGATTGTCATGCGCGAGCCGTCGGTTGTGGCGGTGGACGTGCGCAGTGACACCGTGCTCGCGGTCGGCGCGCAGGCCAAGGATATGATCGGCCGTACGCCCGGCTCAATCGTCGCGGTGCGCCCCCTCAAGGACGGCGTCATCGCCGACTTTGACATCACCTCTACCATGCTCAAGCACTTTATCCGCAAAGCGGTCAAGTCCACCCCCTTCAGCCGTCCGCGCGTCGTGGTCTGTATTCCCTCGGGCGTCACCGAGGTGGAGCGCCGCGCCGTCGAGGATGCCGCGCGCCAGGCGGGCGCCGGCGACGTCGAGCTGATTGAGGAACCCATGGCGGCCGCCATCGGCGCGGGATTGCCCGTGGCTGAGGCGACCGGCAGCATGGTCGTCGACATCGGCGGCGGCACCAGCGAGGTGGCGGTCATCTCGCTCGGCGACATTGTCACCGCCTGTTCGGTGCGCGTTGCGGGGGACAAGTTCGACGAGGCGATCACCTCCTACGTCAAGAAAAAGCACAACCTTCTGATCGGCGAACGCACCGCCGAGGAAATCAAAATCAAAATCGGCTCCGCCTACCCCTATGACAACGAGGAGTCCATTCAGATCAAGGGCCGCAACCTGCTTGACGGGCTGCCGAAAAATGTCGCCATCTCGTCGAGCGAGGTGCGCGAGGCGCTCAGCGATCCGCTTTCAGCGATTATCGACGCGATCAAGTCGACGCTGGAAAAGACGCCGCCTGAGCTTTCGGCCGACATCATCGACCACGGCATCATGCTGACCGGCGGCGGCGCGCTGCTGCGCGGCCTGGATCAGCTGATCAGCCAGGAGTCGAGCATCCCGGTGCACGTCGCCGAGCGCCCGCTCGACTGCGTCGCCGACGGAACCGGAAAGCGCCTGGACATCGTCCTGCCCAGCGAATATTACAAATCCCGCCGCCGCTAGGCAGGGTCGAGCCCTCGCCGCCCTTTGTTTTACACACAGTGTGCCGAGTGAAAGGAAGTGCGTGCGCGGACGACACCCGCGCGGCCATATGAAAAGATGCACCTGCGGTATGGTACAGTCAAATTTGCACCGCCTCTGCTGGGACTGCGGCAAACGTCTTGGTGAACCGATTGACATCGAGGAAAGACGGTGCATCAAGGCAGGAAGGGAACCGGGCGTACATACGAAGCCCAAATGGTACCGGCCGTACAAGTACGGCGCGTATGACCGCACGATGGCAATCCTGCTTTTTCTCGGAGGGCTCACGTTTATCGCCCAGCCGTTTTTTTACTACGGCGCTTATTATAGTGTTGAGGAATCTGCTTTTGCCAGAGATTTCTATATTGGGCCGGTCGGACCGGTTTCCTATATTCTGATTGGCTTGATTTTTCTCGCCTTTTCCCTTTGGGCAATTCACCCGCGCATTGTCGAGGTCTTGCGTAAGAAGGGGGAGGGGCTCACGGCGGACGAGGACTATCCATCCGAATCCTATGTGTATATCCGCCGTATTACGCTGTTTGCGATTGTCGTGGTGATGCTGTTCTTTATCACGATGACCTGCTTTTTTCCATTTTACTATAAGGGGATACCGGCAGTGCAGGAAGTGGTTTCAGGGATATGAAGACAGAGAATAAAAACAAAGGGGAGAGGAAATCTCCCTTTTTCTCCCGCCGGCTGAAGGTGTATTTAGAACGCAACGAGATCTTCGAGATGAAGGCCTACGATTACATCATGGCGCTGCTGCATTTTTTGGGCGCCGTACTTGCGCCGGTCATCATCCTCGTGCGGGGAACGGACAATGATCATATTTCATGGGCAATCGGATTATTTGTCTGCTTTGCCCTCTGCGGCCTGGACATCGCCGTTCCGCATTTTTCATGGGGAATCCGAAGCCTGTTCGCACAGTTTACCTACAAAAATGCCGACGACATAGAGCCGGGGAGCATGTATATCATCGGGCGGAAAATTTCCTATGTGCTGACGTTTTGGTTTTCATCTGCCTTTTGTTTTCTTGCGGCCCAATAAATTGAGAGTCCTCCGGAAGAGAGTGTGACGCTATGAGAGAGTTTTTCAGAAGCAGAAGCTTTAAAATACTGGCCGCCGTGGTGCTGATCCTGCTGGGCGTGGTGCTGTACACCGCCTCGGTGGGCAACACGTTTACGGCGAGTCTTTTTGGCCTTGTGTCCACCCCGATGCAGCAGATTTCCCAGTCGGGAGTCGAGGCGGCGCAGGGTGTGGTCGGCGGGAAGTCGGCCGACCAGCTGAAAGCGGAAAACGAGCAGCTTAGAAAAGAGCTGGACGACCGCAACCAGAAGCTCGTGGACCATTACAAGATCAAGGCGGAAAACGAACAGTTCCGGCAGTATCTTGAGCTCAAAAAGGACAACACCGACTTTAAGTTTACAGAGGCCACCAGAATTGTCAATTCTCCCGAAGAGTATTTTTACGGCTTTACGATCGACAAGGGCTCTCTGCAGGGCGTGGCGGCCGGCGATCCGGTCATCACAGCGTCGGGTCTGGTGGGCTATGTCACCGAGGTGGGCGCCACCTATGCCCGGGTCAAAACCATTCTGGACGCCTCCATCAGCGTGGGCGCGCACGATGTGCGCACGCGCGACGGCGGTGTCGTGAGCGGCACGCTCGAGCTGTCTGACCAGGGGCTGACCAAAATGCGATACATCTCCAACCAGCACCAGATGCAGGTGGACGACCTCGTGATCACCTCAGGGCTGGGAGGCATCTACCCCTATGGCCTCGTAATCGGGAAAATCAAGGAGATCAAGCCGGAGGAGCATTCCATCTCCCTCTATGCGCTGATCGAGCCGGTTGTGGACATCCAAAAAGTGACCGATGTGTTCGTCATCACCGAATTTGAGGGGCAGGGAGAGGTGGTCAAGGACAACCTGACGCCGCAGCGGGGCGCCTATGCGACAGGCGATGACCCCGACATGACCATCACCGCGAGCGACATTTCCTCTTCGGACAGTTCCTCCAATGGATCGAGCGGGGCTTCGTCCGGCCAGGCAAGCTCTTCGGGCAGCTCGAGCAGTGAGGAATAAGCCATGGATCGATATAAAACGCTGCGCTGGTTCGCCTATTTCATCGAGCTGATCATCTTCTATATTGTACAGAACACCCCCGGCCTTCTGCCCGAATTCCTGGGCGCGCGGCCGCTGCTGCTCGTGTCAACCGCGCTGAGTATCGCCATGTTTGAGGGCGAGACGGCGGGTGTGGGCGTGGGGCTGATCGCCGGTCTGCTCATCGATTTTTCGGCGGGCACCATCCTGGGTTTTCACGCGATCGTGCTGGTGATCCTGTGCTTCTTTGTGGGGCTTCTGACCATGAACCTCATCCGCACAAACCTGTTTACGGCGCTTTTTGTCTCGGCCATTGCCATCCCGATTGTCTACCTGCTGCAATGGCTGTTCTACTACGCCATCTGGGACTACGGCGATTCGGGCTATGCGCTTGTCAACCACGTTTTGCCCCGGATGCTGTACACCTTTCTGACCGTGCCCGTCGTGTACTTCTTTAACCGCGCGATCGGACACCGGCTCAGAGAAAACATCTGAGTTCACCCCTTCACCGTCCCAAAAGGAGGACAAGCATGAAACGACCCAATATCGCGCTTCGCAATTTTATCATGATTATTTTCATCGGGCTGATCCTGGTGCTCTACATCGGGAACCTTGTTGATCTTCAGGTGGTGCACGGCGAGGAAAACAACCTCAAGGCCGAAAAGACCTCCGAGCGCAAGGTGGCCGTCATGCCCGCCCGCGGCGAGATTCTCGACCGCAACGGAAAGCCCATCGCGGTCAACGCCATGGGCTATTCGATCATTTTTGACCGGCTGTATATGACCCCCAAAAACCAGAATGAAACCATTCACCGTCTGCTCATTCTGTTTGCCGAGACCCATGAAACCTGGGTGGACGATTTTCCCATTGTGGTCAAGGGAGAAAAATACAAAATCGCAGAGGACATGGAAAAACAGATCACCGGCCTGCGCGAATTCCTGCGCGTCAACACCTATGCGACGGCGGAAAACTGCATGGAACACCTGGTCAAGAAGTACGAGCTGGAGGATTATGATGCTCCCACCCGCCGCGCTATGGCCGCCGTGCGGTATCAGATGGAAAAGATTGAGTTTTCCATCCCGATTCCTTATGTTTTTGCCGAAAATGTTTCGATCGACACGGTGTCGCGCGTCAAGGAGAACAGCGTGCTGTTCCCCGGCGTGGACGTGCGCACCACCACCATCCGGCAGTACCCCAACGGGACGCTTGCGCCCCACCTGATCGGCACGGTCGGCGCGATCAACAAGGAGGAGTACGACGAGAAAAAGGACGAGGGTTACCTCCTCAACGACAGCATCGGCAAGAACGGCATTGAAAAGGCCATGGAGAACGAGCTGCGCGGCAAAGTCGGCGAAAAGGTCATACACACAAGCGACAAGGGCGAGCTGGTTGACGTCGACGAGGAGAGCAACATGTCCCTGCCGGGCAATACAGTCTACCTGACCATTGATTCCGACCTGCAAAGGATCGCCAACCAGGCGCTCAAGGACAACATAGACGATGTGGCCGCCAAGGGCCGGGCCGCCCGTAAGAAGGGAAGCGGCGAGGACTGTCACGCGGGCGCGCTGGTCGTGCTCGATGCAAAGAATTTCGAGGTGCTGGCCAGCTCGACCTATCCGAGCTTTGATCTGGCCACCTATAAGGATGACATTGAAGACCTGGTCAAGGATGAAAAGGGTACGCCGCTGCTCAACCGCGTCCTTCAGGGCGCGTACGCCCCCGGCTCGACCATGAAGCCCTCGGTCGCGTTGGCCGGCCTGCAGGAGGGCGCCATCACGCCCACCGGCACGATCACCTGCAACGGCATTTATGACACGGTCCGTGAGTCGGGTCTGACCTTTAAATGCTTGGGACACCACGGCAGCGTCAGCGTCGTACGGGCGCTGACCAAATCGTGCAACATCTTTTTCTACGAGACCGGCTACCGGACGGGTATTGACAAGATGAACGAATACGGTAAGCGGCTGGGGCTCGGACAGACGACCGGCGTCGAGGTGGACGAGCGCACCGGCATCTTGGCGGGACGCGAAGCACGCCGTGCGCAGGGCAAAAACTGGACGGTCGGCGATACAATCCAGTATTCCATCGGACAGTCGGACAACATCTTCACCCCCATGCAGTACGCGGTGTACGCGGCGACCATTGCCAACGGCGGCACCCGCTATGAGGCGCACTATGTCAAAGAGGTGCGCAACTATATGCGCGAGCAGGTGGTGTTTGACAAGACCGGCTCCCAGAAAATGGTGGCTGGGCTGGGTGTTGACGCCAATTACATCGACGTGGTCAAGCAGGGTATGCGCGATGTGTGTAAGCCGGGCGGCACTGCGGGCAGCACCTTTGCAAGCTTCAACATCCCCGTCTCAGGCAAAACCGGAACCGCACAGGTGCAAAAGGGGACCACCGACAACGCGGTGTTCATCTGCTTTGCCCCCGCCGACGACCCCCAGATTGCCGTCGCGGTCATTCTGGAGCACGGCGCCCACGGCGGATGGGCAGCGCCCGCCGCACGCGACGTCATGGAATATTACTTCAATAAAAAGGACACGACTTCGGCGTCCAAGGACAACGAGGCGGGCAATACGCTCGGCGAAGCGCAGATCGAGGACTAAAATCGAAGGGAGGAACGCGCCGTGATGGAAATAAACCTGCGCATACTCGAATGGATCCAGTTCGGGCGCACCCCCTTTTGGGACGGGTTTTTCTCCCTGTTCACCCATCTGGGCGACGAGCTTGTGCTCATCCCCATTTTCTGCGCACTGTTCTGGTGTGTCAACAAGCGCTTTGCTTACCACGTCAGCTTGGCCTTTTTCAGCGGCACATTGTTAAGCCAGCTGCTCAAAATCACCTTTTGCATCCCCCGGCCGTGGCTGCTCGATCCAAAGATTAAACCGGTGGAAAGCGCGGTGTCGGGCGCGACCGGATTTTCCTTCCCCAGCGGACACACCGCCAGCGCCGCCGGCATTTACGGCGGCATCGCCATGAACCTGCGCAAATGGGGGGCATGGCTCGGACTGGGGATGTGCACGCTGCTGGTCGCTTACTCCCGTCTCTATCTCGGCGTGCACACGCCGCTTGACGTGGGGGTGTCCCTGCTCATAAGCGCGGTGCTGCTGCTTCTTTCACGGCGGGTCATGGCCTTTGCTGAAACCCATGAAAAGGGCGGCGCGGTCATCCTGACCGCAGGGATCGCCCTGTGCGCGGCCAGCCTGGTCTATGTGCATCTGCGCCATTGGCCGTTTTTCAGCGATATCGAGAACTTCCTCGACGCCTACAAGGCGGTGGGGGGCGGCATGGGCTATTTTATCGGCTGGTATCTTGAGCGGCGGTCGGTGAATTTCGACACGAAAGCGCCGCTTTGGTTCCAGGGCGTCAAGCTTGTGTGCGGGCTTTTGCTGCTGGCGGCCATTCAACAGGGGCTGAAAACCCCGCTGCACGCCCTGCTTGGGGAGCCCGCCGGAGACTTTACGCGTTACCTTGCGCTTGTGCTCTTTGCGGTCGCGCTCTATCCGATGCTGTTTAAGTGGGCGGGCGGAAAACTGAAACCGCAGAAATCGGCAAAAAAGTAACCGGCAAACGGGGTAAGATCAAGGCAACAGCGACACAGAGGGGCACAGCCGGACGGTTACGGCTGCCAAATTGGTAAAATCTCACAAGAAAACTGCTTGACGCACGGGTTGACTTGTGGTACTATGATACGAGAGGTAGAAGAGTTATGGGGGAAATCACGGTTATCACATCAGGAAAAGGCGGCGTGGGCAAATCCACCGTTTCAGCAGGGATCGGCGCGGCGTTGGCGCGGCGCGGAAAACGGGTTCTGCTGGTGGACGGGGACGTGGGTCTGCGTTCGCTTGATTTGATTTTGGGGATCAGCCCGCAGCTGGTCTTTGACATCGCGGACGTTATGATGGGCAATTGCGAGCCGCTTGAAGCGGTGTACGAGTGTCCCACCTGTCCGAATCTGTTTTTGCTCCCGGCGCCCCGGTCAGCCGAGTATTCGATCAGCCCTGAGCTGATGCAGCGGCTGGTCTATGCCATGAGCAAGGTGTACGACCACGTGCTGATGGACTGTCCCGCGGGGCTTGGGCGCGGCTTTTTCTCCGCCATTGCGCCCGCAACCAGCGCGCTGATCGTCGCGACAACCGACCCCGTAAGCCTACAGGACGCCCGTCAGGCCAGCCGCGCCCTGCAAAAGGAGGGCATGGACCGTCAGCGCCTGATTATCAACCGCTTTAACCGCAACAACTTCCGCAAAATGCGCCATTACCGCGACCTCGACGAGGTGGTGGACGCGGCGGGGGTACAGCTGATCGGCATCGTCCCCGAGGACTTTGAGGTGCAGGTGGGGTATACGCGCGGCATCGCGCTGACGAGTCGCTGTCTGGGCGGAAAAGCGCTGCAAAACATCGCCACCAGGCTGGAGGGAGAGGACGTTCCTCTTCTCAAAGCACTGCAATAGAAGAGGTATGCAATTGAAAGAATCAACACTAGGGGGGAATCCACTTGAATATTGCCTTGATTGCACATGACGCCAAAAAGGAATTGATGGTGCAGTTCTGTATTGCCTACTGCGGCATACTCAGCCACCACACCCTTTGCGCGACCGGAACGACGGGAAAGATGGTGGCGGAAGCCACCGGCCTTGAGATACAGAAGTTTTTAGGCGGCTCACAGGGCGGGGATCAGCAGATCGCCGCGCGCATTGCCTGCAACGAGATTGATCTGCTGCTGTTTTTCCGCGACCCGCTCAATCCCAAGCCGCACGAGCCCAACGACATCAACCTTCTGCGCCTGTGCGACATGCACAACATTCCGGTGGCCACCAACATCGCCACGGCGGAGGTACTGATCCATGGTCTCGAGCGGGGTGACCTCGACTGGAGAAACATCGTCAAAGCGCGGTAAGCTTGCATGAACATGTCCCCGCACGGCGCATTTTTGCGCCGTGCGGGGATTTTTTGCGTCCCGCTTGTCAAGAACGCGCATACCGTGGTATAATATACCATCTGTAAAGAAAAGGAAATGGGGAGACAACATGGCACTGCTGACCAAGGCCGTGCGCGGCACGGGCGACCTGCTACCCGACCAGAGCTATAAATGGCAAGCCGTGGAACGGCTGCTGATGGAGACGGCCGAAACCTACGGCTTTCGCGAGATGCGTACGCCGGTGTTTGAGCACACTGAGCTCTTCCAGCGCGGCGTGGGCGACACCACCGATGTGGTGCAGAAAGAGATGTACACGTTCGAGGACAAGGGCGGGCGTTCGATCACCCTGCGGCCCGAGGGCACGGCGGGCATGGCGCGCGCCATGCTGGAGCACGGGCTGTACGGCGGCGCGCTGCCCATCAAGGTCAGCTACCTGACCTCCTGCTATCGCTATGAGAAGCCCCAGGCGGGCCGTCTGCGCGAGTTTCACCAGTTCGGCATCGAGATGTTCGGCACCGACTCTCCCGCCGCCGACGCCGAGGTCATCGCGGTGGGAGCGGCCGTGCTTTCCCGCCTTGACGTGAAGGGCGTGACGCTGGAGCTCAATTCGATCGGCTGCCCGGCCTGCCGCGCGGAATACCATAAGGCGCTGAGGGACTACTTCGCCGCGCACGAAAGCGAGCTGTGCGGCACCTGCCACGAGCGTCTTGAGAAAAACCCCATGCGCATCCTAGACTGTAAAAGCCCCGTGTGCGCGCAGGTTGCGGCCGACGCGCCGGTCATGCTCGACTATCTGTGCGGCGACTGTAAAACGCACTTTGCCGCCGTGCAGGAGCACCTGGACGCGGCGGACATCAAGTATGTGCTCAACCCCCGCATCGTGCGCGGGCTGGACTATTACACCCGCACGGTCTTTGAGTTTGTGTCGGCCGAGGTCGGCACACAGGGCACCGTGTGCGGCGGCGGCCGCTATGACGGGCTGATCGACGAGCTGGGCGGGCAGCACATGCCCTCACTTGGCTTTGCGATGGGGCTTGAGCGGCTGATGATGATCCTCGGCAGCCAGGGCATAGAGCTGCCCGAACCGCCCCGCTGCTTGATCTATCTGGCCGGTATGGGCGAGGCGGGCCAGCGCGAGGCCTTTAAGACCGCGTCGGCGCTGCGCACGGAGGGCTTTCACGCCGAGTGCGACGTCGTGGGGCGCAGCCTCAAGGCGCAGATGAAGTACGCCGACAAGATCGGCGCCCGCTTTACGGTTGTGCTGGGTGACGACGAGCTTGCACAGCAAAGGGTCAAGCTGAAAAATATGGATACGGGCGCCGTGCGCGAGGTCGCTTTGGGCGCGGAGCTGTGCGCCGCCCTGTACGACGTGGCGTTTGACGACATGGCGGACGCCGTGTCCGAGCTGCCCGACGGCGAAGAGAAAAACCTGCTGCGCATGCTGATGAAAGAGGACAAAGGGGAATAAGCCCCCAAGATAAGGAGTGGCATGAACATGGAATTTATGACCGGACTGAAGCGCACCCACGACTGCGGGGCGCTGCGCATGGATGACGTGGGCAGGGAGGTGGTGCTGTGCGGCTGGGTACAGCGGCAGCGCGACCTCGGTCAGCTGATTTTCATTGACCTGCGCGACCGCGCGGGCATTACCCAGCTTGCCTTTAACCAGAATACCGATCGCGCCCTGTTTGACAAGGCGTTCACCGCCCGGGCGGAATACGTGCTGTGCGCAAAGGGCATTGTACGGGAGCGCTCCTCCAAAAACAAGGAGCTGCCCACCGGCGACATCGAGATCGAGGTGTCCGACGTGCGGGTGCTCTCAAAAGCCGAAACGCCCCCCTTTGAGATCGTGGAGGATTCAAACGTCAAAGAGGATCTGCGGCTCAAGTACCGCTATCTTGATCTGCGCCGTCCCGACGTGCAGAAAAACATCCTGACCCGCCACCGCATTGTCAAGCTGGCGCGCGATTACTTCGACGAGCAGGCGTTTATTGAGGTGGAAACCCCCATCCTGATCAAATCCACCCCTGAGGGCGCGCGCGACTACCTGGTACCCTCGCGGGTGTTTCCCGGAAATTTTTTCGCCCTGCCCCAGTCTCCCCAGCTGTACAAACAGCTGCTGATGCTGTCCGGCTTTGACCGGTATATGCAGATCGCCCGCTGCTTCCGCGACGAGGATCTGCGCGCCGACCGTCAGCCCGAGTTTACCCAGATCGACCTCGAAATGTCCTTCGTGGACGAGGAGGACGTCATGGCCATCGGCGAGGGCTTCATTGTGCGGGTGTACAAAGAGGTGCTGGGCATCGACATCCCAACTCCCTTCCCGCGCATGACCTATGAGGAGGCGATGAACCGCTTCGGCTCGGACAAGCCCGACGTGCGCTTCGGCATGGAGCTGGTCGATTTGGGCACTGCACTGAAGGACAGCGAATTCCGCGTGTTTGCGGGGGCGCTGTCGGCGGGTGGCGCGGTGCGCGCCATCAACGTCAAAAACGCCGTGCAGACGCTCACCCGCAAGGAAATCGACAAGCTGACCGAGTGGATCAAGGCGTACGGCGCCAAGGGTCTCGCCTGGACGCGCCTGTCGCCTGACGGCGCGACCTCCTCCTATGAAAAGTTTTTAAGCGAAACCGAGATCGCCGCTGTGCGTGCAGCTGCGGGCGCGGAGGAGGGCGATGTGCTCTTCCTCGTGGCGTCGGACAACGCCCAGGTGGTGTTTGACGCGCTGGGCGCGCTGCGCTGCGAGATGGCTGAACGGCTCGGGCTGACTGACAAATCCAAGCCCGCCGTGCTGTGGGTGACCGACTTCCCGCTGTTCGAATACGACGCCGAGGCAGATCGCTATGTCGCCAAGCACCACCCCTTCACTGCCCCCCGCGAAGCGGACATCGGCAAGCTGGAAAGCAGCCCCGAAACCGTGTGCGCGCGGGCGTACGACCTGGTGATCAACGGCAGCGAAATCGGCGGCGGCTCGATTCGTATCAACAACCCTGCGCTGCAAAGCGCGATGTTTAAGGCGCTGGGCTTCACCGAGGAAAAGGCGCTTGAACGCTTCGGCTATCTGATCGAGGCCTTTAAGTACGGCGCGCCGCCCCACGGCGGCATGGCCTTCGGGCTTGACCGCCTGGTCATGATCATGCTCGGCTGTGCGAGCATCCGCGACGTGATCGCCTTCCCCAAAGTGGCCAGTTCGGCGGAGCTCATGACCGACGCCCCCGGCGATGTGGACGAGAAGCAGCTTGAGGAGCTGCATATTAAACTGACCGGCATCGAAAAGTAAAAAAAGAAACCCGCCTGACGGAAAAATTCTTCGCCAGGCGGGTTTTTGAGTTGCGGAGCGAGCCCTATCTACAAAAGGTGTGGTTGCCGATTGTGGTCATGACCGGGCGGGAGCGCAGCCACTTGTTGGTGGTTTTGGCGGGGTTGTAGAAGTAGATGCTGCCGCCCGAGGGATCCCAGCCGTTGAGCGCGTCCTGCGCCGCACGCAGCGCCGAATCTGTGGCGGGGCTGTTGATGGCGCCGTTGTCCACAATGGAAAACGCTCCCGGCTGATAGATCACGCCCGAAAGTGTGTCGGGAAAGGAGGGGTGCTCCATGCGGTTGAGAATGACCGCACCCACCGCCACCTGCCCGGAATAGGGCTCACCCTTGGATTCTGCGGAGATGGCCCGCGCGAGCAGGTTTACATTGGTTTTGGAGGTCGCCGAGGTGGCTTTGGTGGACTGGATGCCGATGGCCGCGAGCGTCTTGCTGCCCGCAATGCCGTCGGCGGTCAGCTTGTTCTTTTGCTGAAAGTAGCGTACAGCAGCCTGGGTTGCCGTACCGTAGACGCCATCCACCGCGCCTTTGTAGTAGCCCCACGCCTTGAGCTTGGTCTGAATCTGGCGAACCTCCTCGCCGCGTGAGCCCAATTTGGACAGGACCTGCGCGGCGGGCTCGGCTTCGGTGATGACGGGGGAGAGAAAAATGCTGATGATACACAGGTTCAAAAGCAGGATGATAAAAATCCCCCAGAGGGTTTTGAGTTTTTTCGTGCTCATGTATTGGCTCCTCCTTGGTTGAGACGTTACAAGAATTATCTCCCTAAAAAACGTGTTTATCCCTCTTTACGACCAAAAATGTGTGCGCAGAGGCCACTATATATAGTAGGAAAAACCGGCAAAAGGGCCAGAAGAAAAAACTCACAGAAAAAGCGGAAAAAAAGGATTGACAAGCGCTTGTGTATTTGATATGATATCTAAGCGCCACCGAAAAGGCAGAGGAAAAACCGGCCAAATTGAGGGCAGCACGGCACCTTGAAAATTAAACAACGAAT
>JAVBNA010000016.1:0-68236 GCA_031551875.1 Oscillospiraceae bacterium
AATCGGTTTTTGGAGCATTGTCAAGGCCGGCGCAGCCGTACATTTAGCCTTGACAATACGAGAAAAAGCGATTACGCAAGTTTTTGGGCGAAAGTCTAAGGAAATTGGCGCTAAATTTTCATTTTAACTTTACAGAGCCAAAAGACGGGCCGATGGGCTCGTTTTTTGTTTTGTGCCGACTTTTCCCAAAGCGCGGGCATTTTTTCGCCCGGCTTTATATTCGACTAAAATTTTGTTGATTCCGTTTTGGTTTTGTGTGGAAATCGTTGTCATTGTGTGGTAGAATAACTTCCACAATCTATTTTTGTAAAATTTTGGAATATACAGATGCCGGTCATGAACGGACGGATTACGATTTAGTGAGGAGAATGTCCTGTGTTAGAGCCCTTCCTTCGTTTTGATTTTGCCTATACAACGGAGATGCAGTTGATTTTGCTCGTACTCACCCTTCTTTTTAATCTCTATTTCGGCTATATCATGACCAACATCATCCTGACACTTTTTAATGAGAAGGCGAGCTTCAAACAAAAGCTTTTATTCTCTTTTATGACATACATTTTAGGGAACATTGCAGTCCCCTACGTCATATATGCGATAAACGGATTCCAATCGTTGGGTGAATTTACCTATCTTCTTACTACAATCCCGACGCCCCTGGTCTCCCTGGTGTGTTATTTTTGCAGTATCAAAGTCCTCGGCCTGTCCAAATACCGCTCGATCTATCTGCTCATAATATTCTATCTGTACGGGCTCATTCAAAGATGCACAGTGCGGTTTATCGGGCTTACCTTTTTTTCACAGGCGGGAGAGCCCTACAACTATTTTCTGGACACGCTGGCCATGCTGGCGGGGATTCTATTCAGCGCCATTTGTTATCTGTTGATCATCCACTGCATCCGCCATTACAGCCTGGGCGTGAAAATATCCGAGCGCCTGTTTGTAAAGTCAATTCCCCGGCTTATGCTCTCCGGGCTGGGTATCAATTGCCTGGCCTTCTGGCTGCTGCTGACCGTTCCCTTGCTCTTTGACAACAATCCGTTCGTTTACCTTCTGATGTCTGTATTCTTTTTGCTTTGTCTTGTGCTTCGCTATTACCGGATTTCATCTCAGGCAAACCGGCTTGAGCTTCAGAATAAAAGCGAACACATCCAGACTTTGATTCATTCCATCGACGAATTCCGCAGTCTCAAGCACGATTTCTATAACATTCTCATGACCTACAGCGGATACATTGAGGTCGACGATCTTCCGGCGCTCAGAAAGTATCATGAGGAGCTTCTGAACACAACGGTTCAGGCCGGGGACAATATGGAGCTCAATACAAAAATCGAACAAAATCCCGCGTTTGTTTCCCTTCTTGTGGAAAAGCAGAAATATGCCGAACAGCTCTCCGTACACACCCGATATACCATCTCAAGCCCGATTGAGGAACTGTTCATTGACAACATGTGCCTTTGCCGCGCGCTGGCCTGCCTGCTTGACAACGCGGTTGAAGGCGCAAGCGAATCCTCGGAGAAGATTATGACCTTTTCCCTCTGCAAGAAAAACAACCGAAACATACTAATCACGATCACAAACAGTACACGAACCGACATTGATGTCAATCAAATGCTAATGAAGGACACAACCACAAAGCCGGGTCATAACGGTTTGGGACTCCCCCTGGCACGAAACATCCTCTCTAAGTTCGGAAACTGTATCCTTCATTTTGAGTGTTACAACCAAAGGTTTACGGCATACATCGAAATCTGCCCCTGAATTACTGAATATTAATGCAATTTTTTTCATATTATTTGAGCCGAAGCATTGAATTCTGCGGGATTGTTTGCTATAATTTATACGCGTGCATATGCGTGTATAAAAATACAGGAGGGAAAAGAATGAAAATGGCAAAACTGACAAGGACAATTGTCGCCCTGGTGCTCGTGATGGGTCTGGTTTGTGCGGCGGGTCTGTCCGCGAGCGCCTGCACAGGCTTCTACATCGGCAAGGATCTGACCGAGAACGGCTCGACCATCTGGGGCCGTACCGAAGACGTCAGCGCGAACTACAGCAAGCTCTATGTAGTGCGCCCGGCGGCCACCCACGAACCGGGGGAAAAATATGTGTTTGGGGACGGCTTTGTCTACCCATATCCCGAAAAGACGCTGCGCTTCACCATTTGCAGAGATTCTAATTTCAATGAACAAAGAAATTACAATGATCCCTACGGCGAAGTGGGCATGAACGAAAAGAACGTCGCCATTACGGCCACCGTGACCCTCAGCGGCGCGAAATCGGCCATTACAGCTCTCGACCCCATGGTCAGAGGCAGCGCCGGCGGCATTTCCGAAGCCTCCATGGCCTCGGTCATTTTGATGCAGGCCACCTCGGCTCGCCACGCCATTGAGATTCTCGCCGATGCGATTGATACCTACGGCACGGCCACCCGTGACGGCTTCACGGTCAGCGATCCGAACGAGGTCTGGTACTTTGAAAGCCTTTCCGGCCATCAGTATGTGGCGGTGAAAGCCCCCAGCAATAAGGTCGGCCTTTCCCCCAACATCACCACGATGGGCGCGGTCGACGTCACCGATACTGAAAACGTCATTGCCTCTCCAAACCTTGTATCACTAGCACAGCAGGCGGGCACGCTCGTGACCGACTCGGAAGGCCGCATCAAGGTGAACGAAAGCTATGCCAACACCAATTCCAGCATTCCCAGCCGTATGTGGCAGGGCACCTACTATCTCAGGGGCGCGGAGGCGGCAAATTCGCTGACTTCCGGCTATTATCAGTACTTCACTGACGGCCGCGCATCGGGGAACTACACCCTGTTTGAGGCCATGCGACTGCTCGCCTACCGCGGCGAGGATTCGGATAACCCGAGTTACAACTCCAACCTGAACAGCAGCACGCGTGCCATCGGCGGGCCAAGTACGGTGGAGGCCAACGTGTTTGAAACCCGCCATGATATGCCCGACGAGCTTGCCATTGTGGAATGGCTTGCCATGGGTCCGGCGGAATTCTCGGTCTATGTCCCCTACTACGGCAGCCTGATCACCGATACCTACGCGCCCTACTGGAACGCGGACAGCAAAACCTTTAACCCCAACTCCTTCTCCTGGGTGTTCCGTCAGCTCTACACCCTGTGCGCCGGCAACAGAACCAACTACGGCGCCAATGTGGTCAAGTTCTGGAACGGCTATCAGAAGAAGCTGATCGAGCAGCAGGCCGCCATCGACAAAGAGATGGTGACCGTGCTGGCCTACAGCCCCGAGCTGGCCTCCGAAAAGGCCACCGCGCTGGGCAAAGTCGCGGCCAAGGGTGCCTTTGAGACGGCGCAGAGCATTCTCACCGAGCTCCAGGCTTTCAAGGACGCCGGCACAGAAGGCGTCTTCACCCCCTCCGCTCTGACGGACAATGTGCAGCCCAACTACACCTTTGACGCCGTGGGCGGCACCGGGCTCCCCACCCTGCGCTACAGCGCAAACATCGGGGACACCATCACGGTTCCGGTTATGCTGAAGGGCTGTGAGGATGTCTCTGGTTTACAGGGCACCATCCACTATGACAACTCGCTGCTGACCCTCCAGTCGGTCACTCCAGTCAGGGGCTTCATGGCGGACTGTGACCGGGAGAAGAACACCTTCATCGCGATTGCGCCGAACGGCGCCGGCAAGAGCGGCGACGTGACCTTCGGTTATGCATTGTTTACGGTCGCGGGCGAGCTGCCGGATGACGACGTCACGACCTATGTCCGCTTTGACAACATGAAGATCAAAAACAGCGAGGGTGCCACGATCGTGAACCAAAAGGTCGAAGGCATTGAGATCACCGTTTTGAGCAAAGCGCCCCAGATCGGCGATGTCAACCTCGACGGCGAGATCGATGTCAGCGACGCGATTGCGCTCATGCAGTACCTCGCGGGCAGCAAAGAGCTGAGCAAAAAGGCGCTGGGGGCCGCCGACGCCAACAAAGACGGCAAGGTCAACGTGGGTGATGTAACCATCATCATGCAGATGTGCCTTTAATTAGATGGCAGATTACAGATCACAGATATCAAAAAGCGCGTCCGGGAAATTATCCCGGGCGCGCTTTTTGATAGAAAGAGAAGAGGCAAACGGAAAAATCCGTTTGCCTCTTTTTAAAACATGATATTATTCTGCGTCGTACAGCTTGGACAGGCGGTTGAGATGCTCATACCGGTCGGCGGCAACCTTCTCTGCCTTGTCAAACAGCTGCTCTGCGCGCTCCGGGAAGGCGCGCAGCAGGGAATTGTAGCGCACCTCGCTCATGATGAAATCGCGGTAGCTCGCGCTGGGTGCTTTGCTATCGAGGAGGAAGGGGTTCTTGCCCGCGTCGGCAAGGCGCGGATCGAAGCGGAAGAGGTTCCAGTAGCCCGCAGCCACCGCTTTTTTCTCTTCAGCCTGGCTGACGCCCATGCCGCCCTTGATGCCGTGGTTGATGCAGGGCGCGTAAGCAATGATGATGGACGGGCCGTTGTAACTCTCGGCCTCGTGGAAAGCCTTGAGGCACTGGTTCATGTCGGCGCCCATCGCAATCTGTGCGACATAGACATAGCCGTAGGTCATCGCGATGCCCGCGAGATCCTTTTTCTTGATGCTCTTGCCCGCCGCGGCGAACTGCGCGACCGAGCCGATGGGGGTGGCCTTGGAGGCCTGTCCGCCGGTGTTGGAGTACACCTCGGTGTCGAATACAAGGATGTTGACGTTCTCGCCTGAGGCAATCACGTGGTCGAGGCCGCCGAAGCCGATGTCATAGGCCCAGCCGTCGCCGCCCAGGATCCACATGGACTTCTTCGCGAGGTAATCCTTATCCGCAAGCGCCTTTTTTGCCAGCGCCTTGCAGTGGTCATTGGGGCAAACCTCCAGCGTACGCTCAAGCTGCGCGATGAGCGCGTCGGTCGCGGGACGGTTCGAGGTGGAATCGCTGAAGGTATCGAGGTAGTTCGCGCAGGCGGTCTTGAGCGCCTCGTCGGGCGTTCCGTCGCCAATCTCTTTGACATAGGAGGCCAGACGCTCACGCATGGCCTTCTGGCCGAGGGTCATGCCCATGCCAAACTCAGCGTTGTCCTCAAACAGGGAGTTGGCCCACGCCGGGCCGCGCCCTTCCTGGTTGACTGTGTAGGGGGTGGAGGGAGCGGAGCCGCCCCAGATGGAGGAACAGCCGGTCGCGTTGGCGATGAAGGCCCGGTCGCCGAACAGCTGGGTCATCAGCTTGGCATAGGGGGTCTCGCCGCAGCCCGCGCACGCGCCCGAAAACTCTAAGAGCGGGGTGCGGAACTGGCTGCCCTTGACGGTGGAATCCTTGAACTTCTCCATGACCTCCGCCTTGGGGGCGAGGGAATTGGCATAATTAAAGATTTCCTGCTGGGGAAGCTGGGTGTCGATGGGCTCCATGACAAGCGCTTTCTCGCCCTTCTTGCCCGGACAGATCGACACGCACGAGCCGCAGCCGGTGCAGTCGAGCGTCGACACCGTCATCGCAAACTTGTAGCCGGGGAGGCCGGTCGCATCAAGAGTGCTGGGCATCTTGGCGGCTTCCTCTTCGGTCAGGATGACCGGGCGGATGACCGCGTGGGGGCAGACATAGGCGCAGAAATTACACTGGATGCAGTTTTCGCATTTCCACGCGGGCACATCCACAGCAATGCCGCGCTTCTCATAGGCGGCCGAGCCCTGCGGGAAGGTGCCGTCGGCGTTCTCCGCGAAAATGGAGACGGGCAGGCTGTCGCCCTTCTGGGCGTTGGCGGGCATGAGAATCTTCTCGACAAAGTCCACGAGCTCCTTGCGGTCGCCCTGCACGCTGACTCCCTGTGTGGTGCCGGCGGCGTCCGCCCAGTCGGCGGGCACCTGGATCTCGACGATGCCCTCACAGCCGCGGTCGATCGCGTCGTGGTTCATCTTGACAATGGCCTCGCCCTTGCGTCCGTAGGACTTGGTGGCGGCGTCCTTCATATACTTGATCGCGTCCTCAATCGGGATGATGCCCGAAAGCTTGAAGAAGGCCGACTGGAGCACCGTGTTGACACGGGTGCCGAGACCCAGCTCCTTGCCGATGTGGGTCGCGTCGATCGTGTAGAACTTGATGCCGTTCTGCGCGATGAACTTCTTGACGTTGCCGGGCAGACGCTCGGACAGCTCGTTTACATCCCACGAGCAGTTGAGCAGGAATGTGCCGCCCTTCTTGAGATCCTGCACCATGTCATACTTGTCGACATAGGAGGGGTTGTGGCAGGCGACAAAGTCGGCCTGGCTGACGTAGTAGGTGGACTTGATCGGGCTGTGCCCGAAGCGCAGATGGGAAATCGTAACGCCGCCCGACTTTTTGGAGTCGTAAGCGAAGTAGCCCTGCGCGTACATGTCGGTGTGGTCGCCGATGATCTTGATGGAGTTCTTGTTCGCGCCCACTGTGCCGTCAGCGCCCAGTCCCCAGAATTTGCACGAGGTCGTGCCCTTGGGGGTGGTGTCGGGATTCTCTTTGATCTCGAGCGAGAGGTTGGTGACGTCGTCCTCAATGCCGATCGTGAATCGCTTCTTGCTGTCCGCGGCGCCCATGTTGCGGAAAACGGCAATGATCTGACCGGGGGTGGTGTCCTTGGAACCCAGGCCGTAGCGGCCGGAGGTCACGTCCACGCCGCTGAACTTCGAGCTGAACAGAGCGGCCATGACGTCGAGGCAGAGCGGCTCGCCGATCGAGCCCGGCTCCTTGGTGCGGTCGAGCACGGCAATGTGCTTGACCGCATCGGGCAGCGCGTCCACGAGGAACTGCGGCACGAAGGGGCGATAGAGACGCACCTTGACCATGCCGACCTTCTCGCCGGCGGCGGTCAGGTAGTCGATGACCTCCTCGGCGGTGTCGCACACAGAGCCCATCGCGATGATGACCTTGTCCGCGTCGGGCGCGCCGTAGTAGTTGAAGGGCTTATAGTTGGTGCCCGCCTTCGCATTGACCTTGTCCATGTATTCAAGGACGGTCTGCGGGACGGCGTCATAGTATTTGTTGCAGGCTTCACGCGCCTGGAAGAAGATGTCGGGGTTCTGGGCGGTGCCGCGCAGAACGGGATGCTCGGGGTTGAGGGCGCGGCGGCGGTAGGCCTCCAAGGCGTCCCAGTCAAGCATTTCGCCGAGATCCTCATAATCCCACGATTCGATCTTCTGCACCTCATGGGAGGTCCGGAAGCCGTCAAAGAAATGGAGGAAGGGCACACGGCCCTTAATGGCGGCCAGGTGGGCTACGGCGCCGAGGTCCATAACCTCCTGCGGGTTGTTGGCGCACAGCATCGCATAGCCGGTCTGACGGCAGGCATAGACGTCGGAATGGTCGCCGAAAATGGAAAGGGCGTGGCTGCACAGGGCGCGCGCCGAAACATGAATGACGCTGGGCAGAAGCTCGCCCGCCATCTTATACATGTTGGGAATCATAAGCAGAAGGCCCTGGGACGCGGTATAGGTGGTGGTCAGCGCGCCGGCGGACAGGGAACCGTGCACCGCACCCGCGGCGCCCGCCTCGGACTGCATCTCGGTCACCTGAACCTCTCGGCCAAACAGATTCTTGCGCCCGGCTGCCGCATACTTGTCGGTGTCGTCGGCCATCACCGAGGACGGGGTGATCGGATAGATCGCGGCGACGTCGGTAAACGCGTAGGACACGTGCGAGGCGGCATTGTTGCCATCCATGGTTTTCATCGTTCTTGCCATTTTTTACTTTCCTCCATTCGGGTGTTTGAAATGAAGCGCGCACAAATTGCGCCGCACGCTTCGCTATCCTATATAATACCATTTTGAATCTGCACTTGTAAAGGTTAAAAATGTATCAATATAAAATTATCCCCATAAAAAACTGTGGAAATGGGCGGTTTCAAGAAAAAAAAAGAATGCCGCGTCTCTATTCCAGATTTCCCGTCGCGTATTGAAGCGCCGCCAGCACGGCGACCGGAGCGGTTTCAGTGCGCAAAATGCGCGGGCCAAGGGAGATGACAATAAATCCTGCCTCCTTCGCCTGCTGTGCCTCCTCGGGGGCAAACCCGCCCTCGGGGCCGATGAGCACGCCGACCGATTGAATGCCCGGAGAGATCGCCTCCCGCAGGGGGCTTCCCCCCGCCTCATAGCAAAACAGGCAGGCGTCCAGACTCTGCGCCTCCTCGAGCGCCTGCGCAAGCGTCAGGAAGGGAGCAACCCCGGGGATTCGTCCTCGCCCGGCCTGCCCTGCCGCCTCGCGTGCGATCTTCTGAAAACGCTCCCCCTTTTTCATCTGACTTTTTTCGTCCGGTCGAGCCACACAGCGGCTTGTGAAAACCGGCACAATGCGGTGCACGCCCAGCTCGACCGCCTTCTGCACAATCGTCTCAAACTTGTCCGCCTTGGGGAAGCCCTGGTAGAGGGTGACGCGCAGGGACGGTTCGGCGGCGCTGTGCACCTGCTCGCGCACGGCAAAGTGTACGGCGTCTGGGGCGGCGGCGGTGATCACACAGCGGTACTCCTCCCCTGCCCCGTCACACAGCAGGAGCGCATCCCCCTGCTTCATGCGCAGCGAGCGGACAATGTGGGCGGCGTCCGCCCCTGTGAGCACGCCCGCCGTCAGGATATCAGCGTCAATAAAAAAGCGCGGCAATCAAAGACCTCCCTATGCAGTAAAAAAGGGCGCGCATATCGCGCGCCCTTCCCTTTTTTTCTGTTTATTTTTCCTCGGTTTCGACCGTCTCGGTCTCTTCGGTCTCCACGGTTTCTTCCGCCTGAAGGGCTTCCTCTGTGTTTTCAGCTGCGGCCGCCGCTTCTGTCTCTTCAGGGATCGCTGCGGGCGTCTCCACCTTCTTTTCAAAGCCCGAAATGAAGGAATAGGGAATGGCATAGCCGAAGAGGATCAGCACGAGATAAAGGGTTCTGGCATACTTGTCAAACGCAAGGCTGACCACGCCCAGCACAAATTCCGATTGGTTCGCGAAGCTGACGCACAGCACGATGTTGACCAGCAGAAATACCACCGGCACCAGAATGAATGCGATGGAGAACCAGTTGACACGGTAGATGGTTTTGCCGTCGCCGGTACGGGTGGCAAAGAAAAGCACGAGCCCCATGCCAATGTACAGCGCAAAGTCAATGTAATAGGTGAACTCATAGCTCAGCGTTCCCTTTGTGGCAAGATCCATCGCCCAGGTATACACAACGCCTGTCAGCACCACGTAGAGGACAAGCAGGAACGTAGATACCAGGTTATCGGTCCAACGCGCGACGGGTTTTCTCACTTTTTTGACTTTTTTTTCCGTATCCATAAACACAACCTCTTTTCTTTAAAATTTCCTTACTTAATCATATCATGACTTGCTCTTCTGTCAAGGGATTTCTCGCATATTAGAACACATTTTCCACAATTGTGCAGGCTTTTCCCGAAACAGTTTTGTCCTTATAGTCAGCGCACTTAAAAAGCCCCCGCAGATTTCGTCAATCTGCGGGGATCTTTATCTGTTCGGGTCTTCAGGGACTGTCCTCGGCCTCCTCGCCGCGGTATTTGCGCCGGGTGGCAAGCCCGCCGCGGATGTGACGCTGAGCCTTGTTGATCTCCAGGATACGTTTTACCTCCCTGTACAACGCCCTGTCAATTTGCTGTAACCGCTGTGAAAC
Organism: Oscillospiraceae bacterium; assembly: GCA_031551875.1. Lineage (GTDB taxonomy): Bacteria > Bacillota > Clostridia > Oscillospirales > Acutalibacteraceae > JAVBNA01. The sequence continues at coordinate 9,624 of JAVBNA010000016.1, forward strand.
GTCTTTATGTACTGTACTCTTGCTGATTCCAAATTTTTTAGCCGCCGCACGGACGGTCACTTTATGTTCCAGAATGTACTCTCCGAGTTCTACCGCCCGATCCTCTACGATGCCTTTCATATTGAGATGTCCCCTCCCACCTTCGCAAATTGTCTTCGTCAATAGGTATGCACCTCATGAAGATTTTATGCGGAGGCTTTTGAGGGGAGGTTGTTCTATTCTCTCTGATATTCCATGTCTATGTACAAACAGCTACAATAATTTTATTGTAGCAAAAGAGAAAAGATGGGGATGGCGAAACTTTATTACCCCATGTGCATTCAATCATTTCACTCTTAAAGCGGTGGCTCCTCGGAACATTACAAGGTTCTTGTTCAAAGGAACATTTTTCCTTCTATTTAGACGAATATTGTTTTCGGTTTAACCGACAAAAATCAAAAAGCAGAGGAATGTTGTTTTACAGGCTTTTGCAAAACGCTGTGCGCCTTGAACCTCCAACGTATGAACACATCAAGCGAGATAAAGATACTTAACCTGTGTCAAGTGGATACCCATATTCTGAAAAACTGATCTGGCCATCATCTTTTCGGTACATGCTCGTCTCTCCTCGCGCAAAGATTTTGACCCTTTTCTCAGCTTTTCCTTGCATGTAAGCAACCTGAAAATCCGCGAATACCACAGTGCGGTGCGGACTTTAGGTTGTTGAGTAAGCCCTATATAAGAGAATGCCGGCTACCCGCCTCACTTGGCAGGTAGCCGGCTTAGCTTTAATCAAAAAGCCAGGGGTAAATTACAGGCACATCTGCATGATGATGGTCACATCACCAACGTTGACCTTGCCATCCCTATTGACATCAGCCGCTTTGAGCTGCCTTGCGGAAAGCTCTCTGCTGCCGGCCAGGTACTGCATCAGGAAGATCGCATCTGCGACATCCACTTCTCCGCTCAGATTGACGTCGCCGATCATGGGCGGAATGCCCTCAATCAGAACATCCACAGAATGGAGAGTAATCGTCTCGATCAGATTTCCATTATGGTCAAAGGCAGAAATGTTCTCGGACGGGAAGCTCACCACGGTGCTCACGTCGTCATTCAGGTCAGCCTTGGCTTTGAAGATCGCATAGCCGATGGTGACACTGCCGCTGACGGCGGCACCGGCGGGAGTAACCATTACGAACGAGCCCGCTTCGACATCGGATACAACTGAGAAGCCTTTGGCAGCCGTAATCGACTGGAGATCCAGAAGCGACTCGTCATATTCGATGATTCCGCGCAAGCCGGAAAGATCGTCCGTGTACTTCACTGTGATCGGCATCACGAAGGTGTCACCGGTCGCCACGGAAATTTTGAAGGGGGATTCCTTCAGCTTGGCGTAGAAGGTCTTGTCGCCGGCGGTGGCAAGCGTCTCGGGATAAACTCTGTTGACAAGGCCAGCTTCGGTGTACCATTCGTAGATGTACTTGGAATCCTCAGGCTCGGGGAGGTAGTCATAGGCAGCGCCGACCGTGTAGGCCTTCTTGAATTCCTCAGCACCGGGGATGTTAAACGTGACGACGGTTTGGCCAACCGTGTACTCAGCAACAGGTGATGCCGGTTTCATCGCGTCCTTCGTTACGGTATCGGCGATGATTTCACTGGTGACCGTGAAGGTTTTCACAGCCTTGACGTCATCAGACGCCGCCGCAAAGTAAACGACATAATGTCCAGGCTCGACAACCCACTCGCCCGTGCTCTCTTTGTAGGAGGCAAGGGACATGGCGTTAAATTCGGCGGTAATTGTCTGGCTGGCGCCGGGATCGAGCTGCTCAGTCTTCATAAAACCTTTCAGTTCCTTAACCGGCTTGATCATATCGAGACCAGGCGCGCCAATGTAGAACTGTCCGACTTCCTTACCGGCGACATCGCCCGTGTTTTTGATGGTAACGCTTGCGGTCAGCTTGTCATTGGCATTCGAGAAGGTCTTTTTGCTGAGGGTTGGGTTGAGATAATCAAACGTGGTATAGCTCAGACCATGTCCGAACGCATAGGCGTACTCAACGTCAAACTTTTCATGGTAACGATAACCAACGAAGATACCCTCTTTGTAGATCGGGTTGGAGACGCTGCGGCCGGCCTGACCGAAGGAAGGAGTGAGCAGGTTGCCGTTCGCATCCCTGTGGTTGGTATCCAGCGGAACGGTTGTCGGCAGTTTGCCGGAGGGATTCGCGTCACCGAAGATCAGCTGAGCCATCGGTTTGCCGCCCTGCTGACCGGTGTTCCAGCACTGCATGATCGCGTCGGCTTTATCCATCCAGTTCTCTTTCCAGGTTGACATGGCGTTCCAGGCGGGGTTGGCGGTTACGGAGTATGCGCTGATCCATGTACCGGTGTTCATGACAATGATGAACGGAATGTTCTTTTTGTCAGCAAGCGCGCGCGCGCCGTTGATGAGGTTTTCCTCCGCGTCAGAGATGTAATAGGCGCCCTTTGAGGTGGCGACGTCGGCGTTTTCGCCGGACTCTCTCTGGAGGACGAAGAAAATCGCGCTCATATCGGTGTTTTCCCATGCTGCCCACTGAGCAGCGGGAACGACGATTTCATCTCTGGCTCCGGTAGAGCTCATCGCGCCGGAAGCTATGATGCTGGCGGTTCTGGAGAAGCCCATGGCCGAAGTGTCAAGAACCTCAATGTTTCCGACTTCCCTAAGCGCTTCCGGCAAGCCGGGGATTCTGTTTCCGCCGATGGTGGTCATGTTGATGCTGCCGCTTCCTGTTCCGCCGCGGTACAGCCGGCTGGCGGCCATGCCCAGCGAAAGAATCGGAGCCGCTTCTTTTTGCAGCGGGAGAGCGTTGTTGTCGTTCTTCAGAAGAACCGCGCCTTCCTGCGCAACCTGCAACGCTACGGCGTCATTTTCCTCCCACATTTCCTGGTTGGTGTAATAGCTGAAATCGTTGCCGTTAAAGGCGGGCAGTTTGGTTGTGTAAATACAAAAGCGCATGAAGGCCTGGCGCACTACGGCGTCGGTCAGGTAGCCGTTTGTGTATCCGGCCATAATGTTCGCGGGGGTAGCGCTGGCAAGAAGCATCTCAACGCCGGCTTTCACAACGCCTGCGTGTGTATTGGGAGCATTGCCCAATCCGTCATTATAGGGGTACAGGAGGCTTGTGCTTCCGTATCCGTTGTAGTCGGTCATGACCAGGCCGTCGAAGCCCCACTCGTTTCTAAGGATCGTGGTGTTGAGGTCATAGCTCTGGGAGGCCGCTACATTGTTTATTGCGTTGAAGGAGGTCATGTATGTCCAGGGCTTGGAATTTTCCTGGAGATACTGGAAGGCCCTCAGATAAATCTCGCGGACCGTTCTGGTGTTCGCCTGGCTGTTGCCGTTGGTTCTGGTTGTTTCCTGGTTGTTCATGGCAAAATGCTTCACGGCGACGCCGGTACCATTGCTCTGAACACCGTTTACCTCTGCCGCGCCGGCGAGACCGGCCAGCAGGGGATCCTCTGAGTAATACTCAAAGTTTCGTCCGCCGAGAACACTTCTGTGGATGTTGAGGCCGGGAGCCAAAAGGGTGTCAACGCCAAACCAGACCATTTCATTGCCCCAGCCGGTGCCGACAGCTTCTTCAAGCGTCATGTTCCATGTGGCGGAACGCGCGGTGGAATTGGGCCAATATGTCGCGTCTCTGGAATAAGCCGCGCCCGACGAGGCAGTAATTCTCATACCGGCAGGTCCGTCAACATGTCCGGCCGAGGGGATGCCATAATTCGCCAGTCCGGAAGGCGTCCAAGCGGTTCCGGGAATTCTCGTAGAGGCCGAGCCTCCGCCCGCGAAGAGCCTGAACATGTTGTTGGCATCCTTCGGGATAATTTCGTAGAGCTCGTTGATCAGGGTGATCAGGGACTGAGGGGGATTGCCTTCAAAGTTCCCTGCTCTCCATGCGATAAAGTCAGGATCGGCTTTGATCTCTGTAAGAGCTTTGCTTGTGCTGAAGGTGTAGGTTGCGGTCAGCGTAGTCGTGCTTGTCAAAATGCCGTCGCCGCCCGCGATGGCCTTAACGGTGAACGTAGCGCCGTCAGCAAGCGTCGGAACTGCGATCGTGCCGGTATACAGGGTTGACGAGGTGGTGGGTTGAGATCCGTCGGTTGTATACCAGATTTTGATGTCAGGGGAAGCGCTCGTGGCGGTTGTCAGGCCGATGGTAGAGCCCTTTCTGACCGTCGTGCCGCTCGAGGGGTACACCACCGCTGTCGGAGCGGAGGCCTGTACTCTATAGTTGTATGTCGCGACCGCGCTTCTCGCGCCGTTCGCCGGGTTGATCGCCATGGCTTTCAGTGCACACGCGCTCGGAATCAGAACCGGGCCCCAATATCTTTCCGAATTGGCCGTCGGGGTAGTTCCGTCCAGCGTGTAGTAAATGATCGTTCCAGTCGGAGCGCCCGATACCGAAAGGGTCGCGGGCATGGTCGAGTTTGTCAGGGTCGCATTGTCCGCCCTGTTGGAGGTCGGCGTGTTGAGCGTCGGAGTCGCGCCCACAATATAATGCGCGGAAACGACAGAGCTGGCGGTTTTGCCCGCCATGTAAGCGATCGCTTTCACGGTGACCTCTGTACCTGCAGCAGCGCCGGCCGGGAATACCGAGAATGCACCGGTATACTGTGTGCCGACTGTCGCGGAAGGATCTGTGCCGTCCAGTGTGTAGCGGATGCTGGCGCCAGACCAAACTTCGTTCAGTCCGAGAGACAGTTGCAGCGAATTGTCGTAATAGTCTGCCGGCTGCGAGAAGGTCGGTTCCAAAACCTTGCTGTAGGGCGCGAAGGAAAGGCTGGCAACTTCCAGCTCGCCGTGTCCGCCCGAAGAAGCAAGGTTCGTGACGATGGAAACGGTGTGAGCGCCTGCTGTGAAGCTGACCGGCTTCATGTAGTTGCCGAGCACTTCATAAGGAAGGCCTGTTGCGTCAGTCACAACAGTAGACACGCCGTCAATCGTAATCGTTATGCTGGAAGTGTCAAGATGTCTCCAAGCGCGGCTGTTCAGAACGAGCATATAGTCCGCCGCGGTGGCTACGTTGATCACATAGCTTCTGGTTGAGGTGAAGTTTAACGCAGCTTCTGTGTTCAGGATGCCGATCGGCGAAATGGTGGACGCAACATCATACGCAACGGTTAACATTGCGGCAGACGAAGTCACGCTTTCACTATTCGCATCGGTTACCACACAGCGATAGCTGGCTCCGGCCATGGAAGCCGTGGCGTTACCCGTAGTAAAAGCAGCAGCGGTGGCGCCGGAGATGTTTTCCCAGGTTCCGCCTGCGTTGCTTTGCCACTGATACTGATACGGGGCCACGCCATCGTTTGCCGTAACGGTAAATGTGGCGGCGCTTCCTGCGGTGACTGTCGCATTAACAGGACCGGTAAGCGTTGGCGGAGCGGCAAAAGCCACCGTCGCCGGCATTAAGGATAAGAGCATAACAAAGGCTAAAATCAAAGCTAAAAACTTCTTGGATATTTTCGTTTGCTTTGCCATAGTAATAGTATCCTCCTAATTCTAATTTTTACATTCCCTCGTTTTGCGTCAATGACGCGCGCAAATGTTTTTTCTAAACACGCCCTTTCTTTTATTCACACAATTCCCATAAAAAAGGACTATTCGGCTTTTTTCATGGAAAAGTGCTCATTCCAATTTACTCCCTGACTGATCTGATCTCAATTCACATCCTTTCTTATGGGAAAGTACTCATTTCCTGTTACCACAGTAAACTGATTGCGTTCTTTAAGTAAGTTTAAAGATCAATCAGGAGCAGGCTACATTCATTCCTCAGTTTCTTCAAGATATTTCTACTATTATTTTCACATTCTTTATTATTTTCAGAAATTTTTTATCGCCTTTTCTTTCCCAAATCCCAAAAAAATGAAATAATAACATCTCAAGTCCTCGCTCAAGGGATGAATCATGAGCGATTGTACCTAAGGCCAGAATTAAAACTTGTTACTAATAAACAAAATAAACAACTCGTTTAAATTTTTTGTGTTTTTCGGGACAAAACTTGGTCAATATTGATGAATGTATTTATTATAAGCTCCGGGTTGAACCGTGTAAAGTAGGCACTTAATCTCACTTGGTGCTACAAAGTAAGCTACTTACTTTGTAGCACCAAGTGAGAAAATATTAAGAAAAAACAAACTCTTGCATTATTAAAAAGAATCTCGTAATATTGAAGATAGCAGGCCGTTTTGAAGGGGGGTTACTTTTTTGATTGATGTGTTAATGGTGGATGATAATAATATAACGCTTACATACTATTCCACCATCGTCGATTGGAAGAAGCACGGTTTTTCTCTGGCCGCCACGGCGATGGACGGTCATTCCGCATTGATTGAATTTAAAAAGCATAGTCCTGAGGTTGTCATTACGGACATTCAAATGCCAAACATGAACGGTCTTGAGCTTGCTGAAGAAATTTTAAAAATCGATCCGGACACGATTGTCATTTTCCTCTCCAGCTATGAGGAGTTTTCCTATGCGCGCTCGGCGATGAATCTGGGTGTTCATGATTATATTTTAAAGCACGAAAGCAAAGGGGAGAAATTTGAAAAGCATCTTGAAGGAATTCAGCGTACCTTGCAAAAGCAAAAAATGGAAAGGCGTTACGCAATGGAGCGCCGGTTGTCAAAATATTTTTCAAACGTTAATGAGTTTCAGCGATTGGATTTTTCTGAAATTGCAAGTATTTCCTCTCGAAAATATGATGCGTTTCTTTTGATGCAAGACTATATTTTTCCGGAAATTTCAGAACAGACAGGAAGTTATACCGAAGAGTGGGACGAAGAGCGTATTACGGCACACTGCTATAGTTTCATGCAGACACTGGCCTGTGTAAAAATAAAGCCCTATTTATATTTTGTTTTGATGAAATCGGAAAGCAGCTTTAGGCGCAATCTCTACTCGCTGCAAGAATCAATTGTCAAGCATATGGAGTATGGAAGCGCTTCGTTGCTGATACTCTCCGAAAAACAGCAAATCCCGAATTGTATTCGGAATTACTGGAGTCATCATAAAAACATCCCTCAGAAATATTTTTTCGGAAAGTCTCTAATTGTATTTTTTGATTGGCTTGGCGGGCGGACGGTCGAAACCCCTCAAAAAGACAAATATGATGACCTGATAAAAATGCTGGACAGCGGAGACGGATTGACGATATGCCAAGACATGGATAAAACAATGCAAAAAGCAATTGATGAAAAGAATTACAATAGTTTTTCCGCTTCGGTTTCATTGTTCCTCCGTGTCCTGCTGCACTATCATATCAAGCTGCTTGACGTCGAGAACAGGCACCCTTTTGTGGTATATCAAAAGCAGGATGAGAACAGCTGGTATGATGCCGCCTCTGTTTTTGTATGGATAAAAGAAAAATATATAACACTGACGGCGATGCTCGCCAAGGCCAGGGATAAAAACTTTTCTTCGGTTGTGACAGACGCGGTTGGCTATATCCACCGCCATTATAATGATTGTGAGCTAAGCGCCGAAAAGGTGGCGGCTGTTTTTAAAATGAATATAAACAGCCTTAATAACCACATAAAAAAAGAGATGGAGGAAACCGTTTGGCAGTTAATTATCAAGGTTCGGATGGAAAAAGCGGGAGAATTGCTGAGCTCCAGCCATCATCGAATTTTTGACATTGCGGGAATGGTCGGCTATAAAGCGGTGACTCATTTTTCCAAAGCCTTCAAGAGCTATTTTGGATGTACACCGCAGGAATACAGAAGAAAGAGATAATGGTTATGAAAAAAGCAAAGCTCAACACGGTCACGAATAAAAGCGTTTTGCTTACGGTTATATGGAGTTTTCTGCTTCTCCTTCTGATCGAACTCCTTTTACCGACGGCTTTTTACAAGGTAATGCATCCGCATTTTGCCGACTCTCTAACCAGCTCGGTCAATGCCGCTTCAATGAGACAGAGCTATATCCTCACAAGCAATGCCCACTGGCCGGCAGCAGATCTGCTGTCTGATTATTTTAGCGGGGATCGCAGTCAGGATCTTCGTTCCAAAATCCAGAACCGGCTGAAGCCTCTTCGGGTTGGGGATCCTCATGAAGGCTCTCATGAGGAGGGCGCGATTTCATTTGTCAATTACCCTGCTATCATTACAGAGAATGGGGATTTTTTTTGCGCTGAAGAAACGCACGGAATTGCAGAAAAAATCATTAAAACAGCGTATTTTTCTAATCTGCCAAAAAAAGAGGGCTGGTCGGGATATTCCCCCGTATTGTCCATTGACGTAGATGGAACAAGGCTGGATCTCATTTGTTTTGTTTCCGCGTTTTCGGTCGAAGATGTGATTTGTTATAGCGTAACGATACGTGAACTCAGCAACTTTACAGATCAGCTCACTACCCTGAATTCAGTAGGCATAAGCGATTATGCCCTTTTCAATCGTGACGGCATCATTTTTTCCAATTTAGGAGAATCATCCGAAATCGTATGGTCTGATTATATGGACTCGCTGTCGATAGATGGTCAGTATCAGATTACTCGGCGCGACACCGATGACGGCATGGATTTTCTTGTTTTATGCTCTTATCGCGCGGAAGGCTTTCGTTTGGCTGTCCATGCTTCAAAGGCCGAGATTTTAGCGCCATATAACGATGTTTTTTTATTGACTCAAGTGGGAATTATTCTGTTGGTCGTTCTTCTTATTTCCATGGAAAGCGCAACGTTTCGATTCTTTTTGCGAGGATTAAGTACCTTAAACAATCAAATGAACAAGGTGCAAAGCGGTAACTATGAAATTGTACCAACTCAAAAAAGCCACGATGAGATTGGAAACCTCGCAAAAACATTTCACATTATGCTGGATAAAATCAAATTGGACATGAAAGAGCGAATTGATCTGGAGAAAAGAAAGCAGGAACTGCAATACAGTCTTCTTGTCTCGGCGCTTGATCCCCATTTCATATATAACACCTTGGATATGGTTACCTATCTTGCCGAAATGGAGCAGCACCGCGACGTTGTGAAGGTTATTGACGCATTAATTGATACGCTCAAGGATCGGTTGACCATGAAGGGCTATAAAACTTTTGACAGCGTCGCCGTCGAGAAGCATGTTCTGGAAAAATACATGCTTATCCAAAGCTATATGCGAAAAAACAAAATTTCTTTTGACTTTATCGTATCCGATCAAGATCTTTCCCTGCGGATACCGAAAAATATTATCCAGCCGCTGGTGGAGAACTCCATAAAGCATGGGATTCTCTCGAACAAAGAAGATGATGGTGTTACACTTAAAGACGGAAAAATAGAAGTGATTATATCTAGACAGGAAGACGGAATCAATATTCAGGTTATCGACAACGGTACAGGGATTAGCCCTGAAACTCAAAAGCGTCTTTTAGAGTATTCCAACCACTTAAAAGATCCTGAACACACAGGAATTAAAAATCTTCAGATGAGACTTTCATATTTGTTCAAGGATTGTTATCGGTTTGAAATTCATAGCATTTCGGGGGAAGGAACAAGGATTATTATTTGGATACCTGAAGGTAAAAAATAGTTTTCTCTAAGAAAATATTCATTATTTTCGATTTTATTCTACTACAATATCTTTTTTCATCTTAGAAAATGAAATAATTGAGTTGATCGGATTTGATTGACAGTTTATACTAAATATAAGTTATTATTTATAGTGAAGAAGATGAGGAGATCGATGTTGTGAATATCTGCCCAGTGGAGATGACTATGACATTTCTTGGAGACAAATGGAAGGTACTGATCATTCGCGATCTGCTAAACGGGACAAAACGCTTCTGTGAACTCAACCGGTCTATCGGAAAAATTTCCCAGAAGGTGCTGAGCACCAACCTAAAGATTATGGAGGAGAACGGATTGCTTACGCGCAAGGTGTTTCCCGAAGTTCCGCCCAGGGTGGAATATACCCTGACCGAAATGGGCTATAGTCTGGCGCCCGTTGTACGTGCACTGAAGGACTGGGGAGCAAAAGCCTCTCTTCCTGCCAGAGTCAGGTCATCTGATGAGTTTTCTGCTTATTTGAGTCTTTCTCCGATTGAGGATTAGCAAGCTCTTAAAAAACAGGGATGACGCATAGAAGAAGCGGCGTATGCCCGCAAAAAACCGCAAGGGGTATCTTTTCACGCCCGAAAGAATTCCAAATTTTAACAAATCATCCCCATAGGCAAAATTGCCTATGGGGATGATTATTACTTTATCAGCCACACAAATCGTTCCAATTTATGACTACCTTATGTACCGTACTCTTGCTGATTCCAAATTTTTTAGCCGCCGCACGGACGGTCACTTTATGTTCCAGAATGTACTCTCCGAGTTCTACCGCCCTATCTTCCACGATGCCTTTCATATTGAGATGTCCCCTCCCACCTTCGCAAATTGTCTTCGTCAATAGGTATGCATCTCATGAAGATTTTATGCGGAGGCTTTTGGGAGAGTGTTTCATATAATTTGCCCCCTGTTGCAGGATTATTTTCCTACAACAGAGGGCTTCTTGACATACAACCCATTTAATTGGCCGTTATTGAAATAACCGCCTCGAGGTCGTCCGCAAATTTCTGAATGTTCGAGTTTAACTGATACAGGCTTTCTCCGGCTTTTCCAAATACACTGTTTTTTAAATAATTGCCGCTATTGATCAGAACCAGTTTTTCCTGACAGGTCAGTTCTTTTAGCTGCGAAAAGTATCCGCCCACGAGATAAGCCGTACTTTCCATCATCAGCAAGTCCATAATGACGGGCTTTAACTCAACAAAAACACCCACGATCAACTGGGGAATAGAAACGCCCATGATCTTCTCTATAATACTGAAGGGGTTCAGGTTAATGGTACGGCCGGTCAGCAATGCGTATAATTCCCTCACTGGCCAAGAGATAAAATTTAAAAATTCCCCCCAAGCATTGATCGCTCCGATTCCAAAATACGCAGTTAACAAGCCCGCGTTGGTCAAAAAAGAAATGATATCATGATCCACCACGAGATCCACACTTGCATGCACTGCCAAAATGGCCGGGATGCGTATGGGCAACGTCGCAATCATACCTGTATACAAATAGTCACAGGCCTTTTCTCTCAAACTTTTTACCTGGTTGGTCGTATATATTGTCGACACATCTTCAAATTCGAGCTTGAGCGGAAGCATTTCCCGGTGAGAAAAGCTGTCAGGTTTTGCGCCATTATCAACCTTTTCTATAATCTCAGCCGCCTGCGCTATGTCGCATGAAAGCGCAATGACGTTTTTCCCAAGCACTTCCGAATTTTCTTTGAAGCACTGATTTATTTTTTCAAAACCCTCTATGAGCGAAGAAGGACTTGAGCCCACCTCGCGAAAGAGATTGAGCAACAAAATATCATTGACGTCTTCCGAGACTGCCTCTCCGATGGTGTCGCACCATCCTCCCAGCTTATTTTTCAGTGCATTGGGCAATGCCCCTTTAATCGCCCCGGAAACCGTCTCCCTGATCTGTTTGGTAAAGGAATCGAACCGACCGGATCTTCCAAACGAATCCTCGTTCAGAAGCTGATCCACCTGACCGGAAATCCAGTCAAACTCTGTTCGGTAGTTTTCCCCGTAACGCCCGAGGTTTGTTGCCATCGTCTTTACCTGTGGAAGATCCAGCTGAACCACGGCGGCGCCATTACCCTGCAATATCTCACCTGTGACCAAGTCACAAGCCACAAAATTCGCAAGCGAAATCCGCTGGGGCTCATTCCCCAGCGCCGCCCCTCTATGCTGTAAGGCAATATCATCCATATTCGCACCAAATATCCCTCGGTTTACCTGCACAATGCATCCAGGATAATTGAATATGTCTCCGCGGTCTCCCGCCTCGGAAATGCGATGAAGCACATCGCCGTCCGTACGCAGCTGAATAATGTTTGAATAATCCCCTCCCGGCTGAACCCGTCCCCGATCCATCGGCGCGCCGTTGACGGAAATGACCATAATATCCGGAAATTCAAGCCCGACAGCGACCGCGTCACCGCCGCCCAGCGAATTTCCTCCTGCCGCTGTCACTTGCCCGAGCTGAACCGTGGCGGGCTGCCCGGTCTTGGGATCTATGTAGGAAAAGGTTTTGTTTTGCAGATTGGACCGTACATATTTACAGTAGTTTACGGCATCGTCATATTGAGGGTTGTGCTGCCCCAATGCGTTGCCCGCATTGATCGTAAGCCAGTCAGTGCCGCCATTGCTTCCCTGATAAATAATGGCCATTTCTCCCGTTTGTACGTCCACGACCGTCATTGCGTTTAAGGAACTCGCATTATACTTGTCGCCCGGACAATCGACAATGACATACCGTCCAGGTTGTCCGTTGGCATCATTAAGGGGCATCCCCGAAAAGTTGTTACGGCCCGCTACACTCTCATTCCTTGCATCATTTGCACCGTTATTTGTATTGACAGGATCGAGATTCAGCGTGTATGCGTCATCACATGACCACTGAATGATATCCTGTTGACTAAAACTACTCATCTTATCCCGTCTCCTTCATGGAATTTTTCCCAGGTCTCAGGATATATCCAAGGTCAAACAGGCTCGATTGATAACCGTTGACCGCTTCGTTTCCAAGATAGGCCGGACTGAGCTTTAAATCCCAGTTTCCTGCAAAGACTGCATCGTATTGCGCTTCACAAAGGAAACTGCTCAACGCATTGTATACCTGTGCATAATATTCTCTTGTGATCGGTGTATCGGGATCAGTTTGATACACCCGCAGCGTGAAGGTATGCACACTGCCATCAAAACCGCTTTCCGTCAAAGCCTGTCTGATCTCCTGCGCGGTGGCGCTGCGGTGTTGCCTGCCATAAGCCAATATCTGAGAAATCCATCCCTCATCCTCAGCCTGACCAATGGTCACTGCCTGGATCGATGTTCCCGGAATCCCCCCATAATAGGCAATCTCTTCCGGCGGGGTGGCAAGCCCTTTTTCTAAAATGAATTCACCCAGCCGAGAAAATTCCTCCCAGTAGGCGTCTCTCACATATCCCGCCGCCATTTTATATTCTAGCCGGTCTTTCTCTTCAATGCCCGCCTCCCTGTAATCATTTTCCTTCGGGGAGTAAAGCATCTGTGCAAAAAAACGCGGCGTTTCGGTGTGTTCAACGGTAACCAGCAGCGTGTCATAGGGGTACGCGGCCGAAGCATAAACAAGCCGGATATGATCTAATTCATACTTTTCTTTCAGATAACTTTGAAGCTGCTCTTCTATCTTCAGCCAATTCTGCTCAGAATAGGTTCGCATTTTTACATTTTCCGCATTTTGCCGGCATGCTTCCTGATAGTCATCATAATATACAGCCTGTATAGTCTGGCCTGCTCCATTATTATCCGTATAAGAAACCTCTTTGACGCGAATCGCCTCCCCTGCACGGGGAATCGCCACTTTCATGGCCAGATAATTGGGATCTGCTCTGTCAACCCCCAATTGATACCCTGAAATGGTTTCTTCCCCCATTCCGTTCTGATTACCATAGTTCATTTTACACCCTCCTATCAAAAAAATTATACATAAGAGCAACGCCAGCCCAACAGTCCATTTCATTCTCATTATAATCGCTCCTTGGCTTTCTCCGGCGGAATTTTGTTCATAATAAAAATACCCGGCGGGAGATTTTCCGGTGCGGCTTCCGTTTTTACCGGAAGCCGCACCATCGTGCCATGCCCGCTTGCAGACCCATAGCCTTCACTCCCTTTTGGGGGATAATGACAATGATCCCTGATGCCGGAACCGCTGGGCATGTCTGTTATTGTTTCAGCATTTTTAGAAACTGTATAAAACCCTCTGCGATACATTCCGTAACTGGCGCAAACTCGGTTGATTTTTCGTGATACAGATACAGATTGATGGGTTTTCGGGACTTTCCCTTATTTCATTGTTTTGAGTAGTCAACCGGATGTAAGGAAAAGTCTATAGTTTACTGTTTCTTTAAAATATCAGCAATTGTAGTCTCCTTATTATCTACTAAATCATAGAATCCCATGTGAACATTATCTTCATATAGCCAGCATAAGTCTGTCCCATAAGGTGCATTAAAGATTTCTAAAATGACAGGAGCTATTTTAGAAATTGACTCCGCACCCAAGATCACAAAATTGTCACTATTGTTGACATACGCTTCATCGTCTTCCGAAGAATATAGATTCCATCCATTGAGCTGTTGTATTGAACTTTTTTCCCTAAAAGAGTATTTCACAGGTTTTCCCGAAATAATATTTTTAGAAACCAGAAAACCACCATATGCACTATTATCTATTCTCATCCTCATACTCCTTAATTATTTCTATCATACTATTTCTCCACGAATACTCATTCATATAATCTAGGCAAGATTTCCCAAAGATATCTTGATGCTTATAATCAGCACCACAATCTAAAAGATATCGGTATATACCCCTCATGTCATCTGTGGATAACTTTGTTATTGTTATTGAATATTTTAATGGAACGGCACTATACTTATCCTTACCATTAATATTAATCCCTGATTGCACCAATATTTTTGTCATTTCTAGCATGTACTCTACTGAAGGTCTTAACACATTGAAGTAAAATATATGTAATGCATTTCTTTCATCCCTCTTATCGGTAAAATTAATATTAACCCCTTCAGAAATCAAAAATTTTACTATTTTTAATTTTTCATCCGGGTTTTTATCATTGGCCAATGCAAGACATAATAAATTCATCCCTAAATTATCATTTACTTCATTAGCATTCCCAGAATAGAAATCTTTAAATTGCTCATATGTACCATCTCTTGCGGCATCAAAGATATTTGTAATTTTCAAAAGATTTTCTCCTTCCCATAAAATTCCTAAGTCACTCATTCATACTTGTGACTTCTATTAGCTGATGGATTTTCTAACCTATAATTATCTGGGTCAAATTGAAATTCTTTTAGGTCATCAAGTGTTATTTCTCCATTTTTGTATTTCTGGAACATATCTTTATAGCTATTACCTGATTTATGTCCAAAGTCTACCACATCTTTTCTGGGCTGTCCGGGCTTCCAATCAATAACATCACCAGTATTTGGGTCACGCAATACTCCATCAGGGTCAACGTTTTTATTATACACATCTTTTTCAAATTGAAGTTTTTTATCCCCAGAAAGCGTAGGTCTTCCATTTGGTTTTCCGTCTTTAATATAAGGACCATTTTCCAATGGTTTAGCTCCACCAAACCCCTCACCAATATCCCCAATAACGTCATCGGCCGCCTTTGTCTTGCTGTGTAATAATTACATGCCTTTCACTCCAGTTGACCTCTTGCAGACTTTCCCTTATTTCATTGTTTTGAGTAGTCAAGCGGATGTAAGAAACATCATACAAACCTGTCTGTCTTCCAAAACATACCAATTCCTTTGCGATTATGTCAATTTTGACTTAAACTATCTGCTAAAACTGCTCAAAATCTACTACAGATATCCTAATTCCTTACTCAAATATAATTTGAACCGTATTTTCATTAGTGTTTCGTTTTACCTGCTCTATAATATTAATTACTTGTTCCACCGTTACTTTTTCATCCTGATGAGGTGGGTCCCACATTTTCATTGAATCTTTGTATACTACAAATTTATTTCCAACCAACATTTCTCCCTCTCCTTTTAGTACATAGCCATTTTCTAAATCAAATTTAATATAAGAGTTGCTTCCTTTAATTTTCATTTTATCACCTCTCAAAAATAATGGTTTCAACCCCTGTTTTAGGGTCAATTGTTGTTATCTTAGTAACATTTGGATTTTCTATTAGCCTAGGGAGTTCAACATTCTCCCATATGTTTCCGGGTCTTAATTCAGAACCAACAACAGCCCTTATTTCTCCTGAAACTTGTTCTGCATATGCTCCCGATGCCAAATCCCATGCTTCCATTGATGACGGATTATTAAATTCCCATTCTGGCATCGTAATCTTTTTATTGGCTATTGTTGATTCTAAAGTTACACCACCTTTTCCTTCGGCTATGTTGGCTGCGACATCTGCACCTCCAACTCCATCTGTTCTACCTGACCAGAAAAATGCTTCGTCAGGATTAGTTTTTAGTTGTGGTCTGATTTCTTCAATATTAAACTCACCAATATCCCCAATAACGTCATCGGCCGCCTTTGTCTTGCTCAGCTTGCCCATCACATACTTACCCGCACAGGCTGAGACCGCGCCAAACCCAAAGTTCATCGCAATCCCGCCCAGCGTGATCTGTTCGTCGTTGTAGGACTGCTGCAGCACATAGGTCAGCGTGTTTTCCGCGCCGCCCAGCCCGGCCGTCACAAGATAACCGCCGCCCATCATTTCGGCCGCGGCACCAGACCCGCCGGAAATCGCGCCGCCGATCACGCCCCACATAAAACCGTCGGCCATCGCGCTCACGACATCTCCGCCTGTGGCATAGGCAATCACGCCGCTTGACGCCAGACCCAGTCCGCCGCCAATCAATGCGCCGGTCAGCGCGCCCGAAGCAATTCCGTGTACGGTAAGCAGAATTCCACCCGCCGCACCACCGGTCGCCACTGTCACCGCAATCAATCCCGCAATGATCACCGCGCCAATCAAAATTTTAGCCCAGTCCTCCTGATACCATTTCAGCTCTTTATATATCTTGTAGAGCTCCTTAGCCTTCGTTGCGTAATCGTCATCTGTGTTTTCAAACGGAATAATCTTTTCCGTGTATATCCGGTCAAGATATTCAAGCTCTGTTTTGAGCTTCTTCGCACAGCCCGGAATCACCGAATCCAGAAGGTGGGTAATTTTCCGATAGTTGTTTTCTTCCGCCGCACGTTCCGCGTCGGTCTGTTTCCCGAGGATATCCCATGTCCCATGAATTCGGCCTCGGTAGCGCCAGCTTAAATTCCCCACACGGTCACATGCCCAGCCAATCTCCAGCTTATTTTTCCAGATATCGTCGCGATCCACGCGCACCATCTGTGCCGCATTCACCGGCCTTACATAGCTCTGCATATCATAGCTGTAGCCCGCAAATACATCCCGGAGGCTGTTAAGGGTAGTGTAGCACTTATTTAAATCCTTAGCAAGATCTTCACGAAGCGCCCGCAGCTCGGCATTGGCCTGCCCTGCGTCCGTTTGCAGAATGGCCGTTGTCCGGTTGACCGCTTCCAGCATCGACTCCACGACCGCGCTGTATTTTCCTGCCCCGTCTGCAATGGAGTCCACCGCAGAAAAATTCACTTTAATATCCCGCTTCATAGGAGGTGGCATATCTGTACAGGAATCCCTGCAGACAGGCCATTTCACCGCCTTTTTCTTATTTTAGGAGATTCTCTTTCACTTTTGCATTCAACTGAAGTGGTAAGAATTAAGATCGGAAATCAGGTTTTGACAGTGCCGTTTCATATTGTCCACAAGTTCCTGAATTTCTTCCCGGGCATCCGCATTTTCAAAATCCATTTCATCAAAATTCTTTTGAAGGTCGGATATGACCTGCTGAATCTCACCGACACAGCCGCTGACGATCCCCCGGGCACTGCCCGCTGTACATTTTCCCATTATTGGTCACCGCCCTGTCCCATACCCTGCATGATCTGCTCGGTGAACTGCCTGTCGATTCCCTCAAACGCATTCACCGTGTCAATCAGCGCGTAATAGAATTTTTCGGTCTTGGTGAAAAGGCCGGGCACAAATTTTCCTGCCAGGTCGTCCAGCGTCTTTTTAGACTGTGTCGCGAAATCGGAGTTGAACCCGTCAAGACAGCCGGAAGCACCCTGAATGAATGTGTTTGAACCTTCCCCCAATACGGAGAAAGCGTCGGTTAACACCCGGATCTCGGTTTTCAGCGCTTCATGCGATATTTTAATCTGATCGCTCATCACGTTACTCCTCCCTGATTCGTCTGTTCAGAGCCTCCAGCTCCTCCTGCCCCGCAAAAACCACCGAATGCTTGTGTTTCTCCAACACAAGCTCCTTCTTCTGTTCAAAAATATAGGCATCGTCCGCGCCGTCGCTGTATCCCCGAAACACAAGCCTCTCCACTGAGCCAGGAGTAAAGTGGATATACGCGGGATGCCTGGCGTTGCCCACCGGGTAGATGGATCCGGCGTATGGGAAATATACCGGAATTTCATCATAGTATAAAAACCGGTTGGTCACAACCACTCGAAACTGTTCCGCCGACTCCAGTCCCTGAATCTGAGAAAACATCTCTTTGCGCAAATCCACAACCGACCCCAGAGGCAAAATCGGATCAAGAAGATCCACGATGACCGACAGAACCTTTCTCATTTGTATATGTATCAGGACAATGTCCTTATGATTTTTCTGTTTGAGTGTACACGTGTCATCGCTGACCATAAACTCCACGTCATCGAGCTCCACATGTCCCCTCCCCTCCACAATGCATTGATTGCAGCGATGGAAAAAGGGCAGTTTTTCCTGAAAGCTCTGTCCCAGGTGAACCAGAGCCTGTACATGGTCGGGATCTAAAAATTCAAGCCCGCCTACCGCTTCCTTCAGAAGCTTTATATTCATCTCCATGATTTTTGAATCCATAAATAAGCTCCTTTTGTTTTACGCCGTGCCGGTATATCGGTGCGGCGAATGTCCGGCAGGCGCATCCTTGCGCCCGCCGGATTTGCATACGCGCATGTACGGTTTAGCCGCCGATCTGGCCGGCGATGTCGATGTCGGCCTGTTCCATTGCATTGGCAATGCTGGTGGTCTGCTGAGACAGGCTGTTAATAAACTCGGGCAGGGTGGTGTCGAACACCGGTTTGATCTGGGATTCGTACTGTCCCCAGTACTTCTCCGAAGAGCTTCCTTCCCAGTTGCCCGTAACTTCCGCGATTTTCTGTCCGAGTGCACTGCCCTCTGATGTAATCGCTTCCAGCTTTTGCACAAAGAATTGTGCAGCCTCTCTCAGTTCTTCGGGCCTCATGCTGATGCGTTCTGCCATTGTGTAAAACTCCTTTAGTTATATTTTCAAACCGGGGATTTTTGTAATCCCTGGATTGAATTCTACCGGTTGTCAGATGCGTGGATCGTTTTCACCTTCACAACGTCACCTTCGTTGATAAAAAAGGCGTCGCCAAGCTGGATGGGATTTTTAAATTCGCGCATGGTGGCCATTGGAATGCTGTCAAACATCTTCATGTTCTTGAGATTGTCAAAGTAAAGCGCATATCGGGCAGTCTTCAACTCCCGCAAAATTTCCGGCGAAGAGAATGCGGGATTTGCATTTTCAAGATTTGTGAATATGAAGGCAACCTTGAGCGCTTTAAACTGCTTAAGAATGTTTTTATACGCATCCATGCTTTTTTTGTCAGCCGATGCCTGTGCGATTGCATCATTGTTCTGAACAAGCACAAGAATCAGCGGCTTTCCCCTGAGCATCGACGGGCCGCCTGAAACCACTGCGTTGTATCGTTCAGACAGCTCCTCTGAAATCTCACCGAGGATTGCCGGGAAATCGGAAGCCAGCACGGTATATTTATGGACATTGGAATAATTCTCAAAGTGTTTGAGCTGTCCGTCAAAATCATCGATGATATACACGCGGGACGGCATTTCCGCCGCACGCGCCTCCAGATAATCCATTACCACCCTGACCAGGTTGGTTCGCCCGCTCTTTTCCTTCCCCAAAATGGCCAAGGTATTGGATTTAAGAAGGTTGAGCGTCACCAGGTCGACCGTACCGTAATCCAGTGCGATCGGTACGTCATACTCTGCCTGCGGATACCCGTATTCGCGCTGTACAAACTGCATGTCCAAACGCTTGGGCACGACCGGAATCGCTTTGGCACGGTCGTCCCCATATTTTTTGTTGATCTCGGAGATATATTGCTCCATCCGCTCGACACGCTCTTTTTCGATTTTTCCTTCAAAGCTCAGGTAGGTCTGGAACTCATACAGGGTCATGTCGATCTCGGTAATTGCACGCCCCGGGACATTGGCCGGCTGCATACGGCACCGGTCAAACAGGCTGCCGTACTGCCCGCTGTCGTTGCAGTAAAACGCGACGCGTTTGGAAAATCCCGACAAATATTTATAGCCAAAGCCCGATGTCTGGAGATTGGATACCACCAGGGAAATACCCACCGAAACGCCCTCGCGGGTAAAGGTCAGCAGATCCTCCTCATATTCGGGCGCGAACTCCTTGAGCGCGGTAAAGTTGTCAATAAATACCACGATTTGCGGTAAATCTGTATAGCCCGACTCACGGTAGGAAATAAACGAGCTGAGTTTTAAGCGGGACAGCTCATTTTTCCGCATGATAATTTCGGTGGACAGCATGCGGATAAAGCTTTTCAGAAGCTCATGATCGCTGTCGGTCACTACGCCGCCGACATGGTTGAGGTCACTGAAGTTCTTGAGAATCTTGGAGGCAAAATCAAGAATATAGATGTTGACCTCACGGGGGGTATACAGCTCGGCCAGGCTGCGGATCATGGTCTGTATCAGTGTGGTCTTGCCCGAAAGGGAAGACCCAAGCAGGAACACATTGTCCTGAGACAGGTTCATTGTGGTCATACCCTGATACTGACGGGACGGGTCATCATACAGTCCCACCGGGATCACGCACTCTACCGGGTGCTTTTTAAACTGTTCATAGGGACAGTACACCACATCTGGCAGGGACGGCAGGCAGATTCCGGGCAACGGGGCAATTCCGTTGTTTTCGCAAAATGCATGGACATATTCCACAATGACCTCAAGCTGTGTTTTGCTTTTTTCCATCTTCTTTTTCTTTTTCTGATACACCTGCTTGCGCTGCCCCCACAGGGATAACTCATATAAGGCATACTCTCGTTGCGCTGCCGGATCAATCCGCTCGGCCGGCGCGCCGCTGTAGGCAGACTGGAAGAGCTCAAAGATCTCGTTGTTGCCCACCTGTAAATAGGCGCGCCCCGGCTCTTTAATTTCGGCGGCCAGCGGGGATTTAATTACCTGTTTGCTGTCGCTTGCATCCTGCACCTTGAGGCAGAGCTTGAACTTGGAGTTTGACCAGATTTGTTCGCTGACCACGCCGGAAGGCTTCTGAGTGGCCAGTATCAAATGTACGCCCAAGCTGCGCCCGACGCGGGCCGCCGAGATCAGCTCATTCATAAATTCGGGCTGATCCTGCTTGAGTTCGGCAAATTCATCCACAATCAAAATCAAATGGGGCAGCGGATGCGTAACTTCACCATTTTTAAATTTTTCAATGTATTTGTCTATGTGGTTGACCTTGTTTTCGGAAAAAAGTGCCTTGCGTTTGTCCAGCTCTGCCTTGATCGACAGCAGAGAACGGTTGATTTCGTGCCCGTCAATGTCGGTGATGGCGCCGTTGAGGTGGGGCAGGTCTTTAAACTGGTTGACCATGCCGCCGCCCTTGAAGTCGATGATCACAAAGCTGACCTCATAGGGATGGAAAAGGGTTGCCATGGACAGGATATAGGACTGCAATATTTCACTCTTGCCCGAGCCAGTTGTCCCAGCCACCAGTCCGTGCGGGCCATGGTACTTTTCGTGCAGGTCGAGTGCGACCATCTCGTTGCCGCTCCGCACACCGAGCGGGGCAGCCATGGATTTATAGACCTGCGATTGCGCCCACCGCGTTTGCAAGTTTAAATCATCCACCGCATAGATTCCCAAAAGCTCATACAGGGAAATGTTTTTCGTCAGGGCGCTTTCCAGGCTGACCTCGTCACAATAGACCGGCGCAAGCTTATGGACAACGCTTTTGGCAACCTCATCATCCACAATACGGTAGATAAGCGATGCGGCCTTGCTTTTGTCGGCGCTGGACAAGAGAACTGCGTTCTCCCTGTCACTCAGCAGCACAATCTCGTCACAATGCTGGGGCAGCAGTTCCTGACTGGTTTCAAAAAACACAAATGTGACACAAAGCTTTGCTGCCTGTTCCAAAAATTTGGAAACCGGGTGGTTTTTAATGCCCCGCTCGTTATACACAAATATAACCCAATGCGGAAAGACAACTTTACTGTCTGTCCGCCGGACAAGCTCGTTGTATAGATATTCGAAAATTGCGGTAGCGCTGGGGTCATCACAGGCGATGTTGCGGATGTCCGCATCGTCATTCTGCACGTGGGGCAGAAATCGCACCCATTTGAACCGCTCTGTTTCCGCGTCTCCAATAATATAGAACACCTTGACGTCCTTATAGTAGTGACGCACGCAGATATCCAGCGTCATGTTTTTCAGAACGCCATATAGATGTTCCCGTTCGCCGATCACGCCGACGGCGTTGTTTTGTGTCAGCGGTACAACCACGGGTGCGCCGTATATGTTTTTGTATTCTTCCGACACCCGTGCGGGCAATTCGGCCAATTCGTCGTTCGTCTCAAATTTTTCCTGCTTTTTATAATCAATTTCCCGTTTGGCAGGCACGGCGCCGCGGCCTATGTAAACATGCAAAAAGTCCTTGTCTCCGGGCAGACGGCTGAACAAATCCCCCGAAAAGTCCTTAACAAGGCTTGTGTCCCGGTCAAGATCCAAGTACATCTCGTCGAGAATAAAACGTTCCCGCTCGCGCACCTGGTTGATTTCCAGCTTCTTTTTCTCAATGTACTCCAAATATTTCTTTTTTCGGTTTACTACGTTCTTTTTATACGCGCGTCCCTCTGAGACAAAGCTGATGATGGAGGTGACGATGCCAATTCCCATGGTGCAGACACTGAAAATGACAAAGCTGCCTCCGCTTGTGCTCATAACGCCCCGTAACAGCACCGTAACCACCAGCATCCCCAGCGCCGGCATCAGCGACATCACAAAATTGCTTTTGGGCTTCTCCTCTTTTTGCGGCGGATCGAGAATCGCGACCGGATCGGTCGGAATCTCAGACTGGATGCGCGTGCTCCGATTGAATTTCGGATACTGCAACGCACTGCCCTGTGACCGGGTATCCTTATAGCTAATGCCGTTGAACAGCAGAGAATCAAACTTGCTGGCATAAAGGCAGCCGTGTGCATAGTAAAAGCTGAAATTCGCGATTGAAAAAAAATCGTATTCCCGGACAAGCACGGTTCCGGACACTTGAATGCCATTGTGAAATACACCGAACTGGCTGTGTCCCGCAGTCAGCTGAAGCCCTTTGGGCGTGCCCGTCAGATTGATATGATCCCGATCGATGTAATCCCCAGTCAGCACAATATGGCTGTTCAGATCCGCGCCGATGGTGATCTGGCTATGGGCGGAAATATCAATGAGGCGTTCATAGTTTTTGTTTTCGTACTCGAAATCGACCATAAAGGTCAAGTCAAGAAGGTCGTTTCCGGTCGTCTTATATTTGATGGTCAGCCGATCTCCGTGGCGCAGCTCTTTGACAAGCAGCTTGCGCACGTCGTCCGCCATAATAAACATATTATCTGAGCATTCGATAAACCAGCGCCCGTTCCGGGGCAGTACCGTCAGTTCAAAATGCTCAAAAAATTGCTCCTTGGACAGACGCACCCCGCAGGAAGGCGTCGTGCCGATTTTAACCGGGCCGCTTTGTTCGCCGACTTCCACCTCTTTATAGAGGTGGCGGTTTGTAACCAGAAGCTTATATCGTTTTTCCATGAACAATTATCCCCTCAATCCGTGATGTGAATAACCGAACCGTCGCGGATGCCGAAATCCTCCAGGGTCTTGCTGCCCTTGAGCAGGGCAATGGGATGCTCCGCCCGCAAAAAGCAGTTTCGGATGTTCCCTGTATCAATGCCCAGCTGATAGGCGGTGTTCAGGGCAACGACCAACTCCTGCGCCGTAAGGTCCAACGGCACCTCTACATCAGCGTCAAATTTTCGATTATGAATTTTGAGAATAACGGTGGCTTTTCCGTTCATGGGAACCCTCCTCTACAGCAACATATAAGCAAGTTTCTGAAACCCTTGCGATTCGCCCAACCGGTTTGCCATAACCGAGTCCATATTTTCAAAAAATTCGATATAAGCATCCACTACGAAGGGCGTGGAGGACAAATTGACTGTCAACTCATTCTTTTTCTCTTTTTGAAATGCATTGCACACAAAGATGTACTTGTCCTCATCCCGGAAGCTCATATTGTTTTGCAGCATTCTGGTTTTAAACTGGGAAAACATATCCTGCCGCACAACAATAACTACTCTGTCGGCAATCTCGAAAAATCCCATTTTCTCGTCACTCAGGGAGGAGTCGACATCGACCACGACATAGTCATATTCCCCCGACGCTTTTGCCTCGGCTGCCAGCCGGACAAAGGCATTGTACGTGATTCCCAGTGCGGAAATGGAAACGCTGAACGGCGGGACGTAGGCAAACTCTTCATGGCGGATAAACTGTTTCAGCCTCGCAAAGGAAAGGTTCTCCGGGTTATAGAATTCTTGATAAGCATCCCTGTGCAGGAACTCTTTGTTTGACAGATAGCGCTGAAAGGACTGGAGATATTCCGCGTTTAGATACAATACCTTCTTATAATGCTGTGTCAGTGCGGCGCACAGGCCAATTGCCGTCGTGGTCTTGCCTGCGCCTCCGGCCGCCGAGTAGACCAGCACGATTCTAGACGCCCCGTTGACCTTTTCTCCTGCGGCCGTTTCCAGCGGCGCATAGTGCATAATCTGGTTGAAAATTTCCTGTCCGCTTTTATATTTGAAAATCCGCCGCACCGTCAGATCCCCTGTTTGATCCTCGCTGCTCTGCTCACAAAGCAAAAAGGTATGAGCAATACTGTGTTTTTTCAGTTGTTCCCCGCCACTCCTGTACTGCTCCTCATCGGCAATTAACATGTCTATATTTCTGGGCTGGGAGAAATAGTCGTCAAAATACACTTGCTCTGTGATAACCTCAATCTCCACGGCGCCGTACAATTTTTCAAGAAATATGCACTCAAGGGCGGTTAAATATTGGGCGTTCAGGTCGGACATCACGACAATTGGTTTATGCATATAAGGCTGCTCCTCTAATGCAGAGACATCTGGAAAAATTTCCGTCTGCCCTGATTTCTAAAAATGGATGGTGAATTCTACATTGGCAAATTTAAGAATGTCATTTTTTTGAATGGGAAATATCCGTCCGGGCGTAAGGCGCTTGTTGTTGATATAGGTCCCGTTTGTGCTGCCCAAATTGTCCTTGCCCACATCTACGAGAGAATATGTTCCCTCGCCGTATACGATTTTGGCATGAACCGAACTGACTGCACCGGCAAAGGGAATGCACCCGTCCACTTTTCCCTCGGCCGATCCGATCAGAAATTCATCTTTGTCGATAATAAACTCAACCGGTCTGTCTGTTCCCATGGACAGCAGCGTCATCGGCAGCCGAACCTCGTGACCCGCAGGCCTTCCTGCTTGGCCGGCCGTCTCCCTGCTTATTAGAGCATGGAGCTGTGCGAACGACGTCATCCCATTCTGAAGCTCTTCGGCGACACGCCGGACACCGGGGTCATTGAGGGTTGGCGTCGTACGGATCACCTGCAAAAGAAAAGTGCGCAGATCGTTTTCAAAGGACAAGCTACCTGTGCCCGAAGCGGAGACACTGAGCGGAAGATAAATCATATGCGCCGTATAGGTGTTTACATCCACAAAGATCTTGTCAAAGGAAACCGCAAGATTCCGGCAACTCAGATATCCATTTCCCCTCACCTCTAAAATTGCACCGAGCAGGCTTGACAGGATCCGGAGAAATGCGTTTGGGCTCAAGGCTCGCAACAGCGAAAAAAGGGATGGATATTCTGCGGAAAGGTAGTACAGCTTGATTTTTCCGTTGTACAACAGCTTCATGCAGGGCAAAAACCGCCCGTCTGCCTGTCCCTGTAAAAACTTATAGCCGGTCGGGTCAAACAGGGCGCTGTCCTGAAACAGGAACGCTATCCCACGGTCCATATTGACTTCACTGAGTGCACCTGACTGTATCCACGTGTACATGTGTGCCTCCCTGTTTTACTGCATTCTTGTGGTCCCGCAATGCGGACACATGGTGTCGGCCGCGCCGAAACGGTTGCCGCATTGACGGCAAAACACAATTCCATTTGCCGGGGGCGGGGCGGGATGAGCGCTCTGCTCTGCCCCGCCGGCGTCAGAGAGGGCTTTGCCCCCAAGCTTTCGGTTAATTTCCGAGATGTTGCGGCACAGCAGAAAGATCGCCGTCAACAGTTCATAGGCAAGCCGCAGAATTAGGTTTCCCGGCACGAGGCGCACGCCAACGGTCACAAGAATGCTGCCGACCTGCCCGTTCCCAAGCCGGAGAAGCGGCTCAAAGGAATACAGCGTCAAAAATAAAGCACTGATCAAATACAAAAAAGAGAGAAGCGGCTTTCCGACCAGCCAGTTAAATTGGAAAAAATCATAAATTCGACCCGAAAATCCGGAAAAACGCCCTTTATTCTTTCGGCGGAGAAAGGTTGCAAACAGCACAATCCCTACCGTCAGCGCCAACAAGGCGCAAGCCAGCGCAAACCACACGCTGTTCCGATTAATTAGATTCATACGCTTCCCCTCATTCCTTTCTATCCGGGCAATTTATGCGGTTTCCTCTTTTTCTTCCTTTCTCCTTTTCAGGAAGAAGAGCAGGAAGAGCAGTCCGAGGATGGCGATCACCAAGCCGCCGACCGTGCCCCAGAACAGCCATGTGTTTGCATAGTAACGCACAAAGAAATTGGTGGAGATTGTGACTTCCCGCTCGAACTGAAGGGGTGTTGTGAAGGATTCGGAGCTTGTGTCGGTCACATTGCCCGCCTTGTCGGTGATGACCAGCCGGACACGCTGGTGAATGCCCTCGCCCAGGGAGAAGGATCCGCTGAATTGGGTCATGTCTTCAAAGTTCGCAAAGCTTTCCCTGACCTCTTCTCCCACATAGACATCCACCTTGTTCAGCGCAATGGCGTCAAACACATCAAACTTGACCGATACGCTTTGCGCGTTGACGGAGTTTTTCTCGAGGCCGGTCAGATTGGTCAGCTCGGGCGCCACCGTGTCCACACAGAACTGGACAGCCTTGTCCACATAGTTTGTGTTTTCCGGTGCATTTCCGGCGGCATCCCTGGAGGAAACTCTAATCCGATAAATGCCGTCCTTGTCACAGTTGGAGGGATCAATTTTGTATTCATACTGATACCAGCCGCTTGCCCCCACAGACACCAGGTCGTTTGGCACGGGGCTGACATCGTATTTGACCTTAGAAAGCGGTGCCCCGTCACAGCTGATGTCAATCTTGAGGGAATCCTGCAAAAGCTTGTCCGGGTTATACTCCGTGACAATGAGCTGATCCGAAACCTTTTGCACATAGCTGTCACGCAGGGAGGTGAGATATTTGTCAAAGACATAGACCGAGCCAAACCGGTTGACCGAGAAGGCAATGCTTTCGCTTTCGGTGTTGCCCGCATGGTCGGTCATTTTGGCCGTCAGGGTATAGATTCCGTCGTTGTCCTGAATTTTGTCAAAGCCCTCGACGGTAACCTCTCCGCCGCTCGCACCCGGCTGTCCCTTCTGGGTGAAGAGGCGGGTGACGTCGACGTCCTTTTCAAACAAACGGGTGCGCAGCAGCACGATTTCATAGCTCGCAAAATTGATGTCGCTGAAGAGCACACTCGGTAAAACGTCCCCGCGATATGATTTCCCGTTTCCGTCCTCGCCGTTAATGGTGATAACCGGTTTGACAATCGTGGTGTCCACCGTGAAGTCTCTGGGTGCGGCGGAATTCCCGTAGCCTGCCTCACGAGCCGCGTTGCCCGCCTTGTCGGTATAGGCAATGTCAAACGTATAGTCACCGTCGGCCGCATAGCGGATGGAGGCGGTATGCATGTCGCCCGAGGTGCGCCAGCCGCCCACCTGCGGCCGGGCAATCCCGGAACCGCCCAGTGAAGCGGTGATATCCACTTTGATGCGGCTGGTTTCAAAGTTGTGCTCGTGAATGGTGATGGTCGCCGTACGCTCCTGACTAAAATATTTTCCGTCGGTGACACTGTTGTTGTTATAGTGCACTGAAACAACCGGAAGCGTTTTGTCAACGGTAAAGGCTTTGGGCGCGGCCGTCCCCGGCGCATAGGTCTCGCCCGGGCAGCGGTTGTCCGCCAGATCGGTATAGTCAATGCCGAAGGTATAGTCGGCGTCGGCCGTATAGGCGATTGTGGCCGTATGGGTGGTGTCGTCGAGGTTTCCGGTGCCCTTGACCGTCCTCCAAGCCGAAAGCCTGGGTGCCTGAGCGCCCTTGGCGGTAATCGCGGCAACCACGTCCGCGGCATTGAAGTTGCGCTCGGTCACCACCACGGTGGCTGTACGGGCCGCCTTGAAATAGCCCGGAAAACCGGGATCGTCGCTGTTGTTGTCGTACCGAACCTGAATGGAAGGCGGTGTTGTATCAATTTTAAGCGCACCGGCAGGCGTCCGGGTAATGCGGGTGTTGCCCGCGTTGTCTACCGCCGTGATCTCCAGCACAACGTCATTTGAGTTGTTCTGCTTGCTGTCAATCACAATTTTTCCCGACCAGGAGGGCACCCGCCCGTCAGTATCCTTTTTATAGGGATATTGATCAGAGGGGAACAGAACAGTCGTGTCAAGCGTGACCGCACCATCGGTCAAAACCCGATAGCTCAAGTTCTTGAGGGCCGACCGCACACCCGTCGCCTCATCGGGATCATCGTCCGAATATTTGGGGTCGCTCACCGAAATATCCACGGAGACATCTTTGTTGTAAAAACCATTTCGGTTGGGTTTTTCGGGTGTTAAGGTGATTTCGGGAGAGAGCTTGTCTCCGGTCGGCGCCTGATTGTCCAAAATGATGCCGTCACTGTAGATCAGGGTCTTGTTGCCCGCCAGATCCACGGCTCGGAAGCACAGGATAAACTTGCGGTTGGGTTTCATTTCAATTCCACTTTGGGGGTATTCCAGCCATATCCCCTCCGGGCGTGTATCAATCTCCGTCAGGCTTTTTCCCCACTGGTATTCCAGCCTGCCCAGTCCGCTTATGTCACAGTCGGCCGAAAGCTTGATATGGATTGTCCTGTTGTAGAACAGCGTAAAATCGATTTCATTTTCATTTTGCGCGGCAACTGATGCCCCATCAACCTCCATACTCAGGTCGGTCGGCGCGGTGGTATCCACCTTGATCGTCTCGGTGTACGGATCGCATTCGTTTCCGGCTTCATCCTTTGTCCAGATAAGCAGAGAATAGACGCCGTCCGCGTTTACCACCGGCTGGCGATCCCCGTGGATTGAGCTGAATCTTTTTTCGGAGGTTTCCTCTCCGGTTGTCGTGTTGACCAGCTTATAATAGGTTGTGATCGGCGGGGTATGTTCGGTTTCGGCCGGCTCAGTCAGCTCGATCCCAGGCGCATCGAAGTCCCCCACATACCAGCCGTTTTCCCCATTTACGGGAGCCAGGCTGACCGTGGCGTTGGCGGGCGGGTTTTTCCATACTCTGACCGTAAACTCGGTTACCTTTGTGGATTCCACGCCGGTATTGGAAACCGCCCGGAATTTAAAGGTTCCGTTGCAGTTTTGACTGACGGTTATCTGATTCGGAATATGGGTTTCCTCATCCAGGTGAAGCGCCCCGTCGCTTTCGGGCATCCTGGTCCAACCCACTTCAGGAAGCCTCTCATCGTCGGGCGTAAAGCTGTACTCGTAATGATCCACGCCGGAAAAAGGCTCAGAGCCCGACAGTGTCAACACAACATCCTGATTGGTCCACTTCTTTTCTACATACTCATGAGAATCAATGTCGGGCGCTTTCTTGCTTTCACCCTTGTCCATGATGACGCCGCCCAGACTGGTGTCGGTTTTATCCGCAGAATAGTTGCCTGCCGCATCCACTGCACGAACATAAATCTGCCCTTCGAACTCCTGATACGGAATGTGCAGCCGAACCGGGTCGCTTCCCGATTCCGGCTCGATTCCTTTCCAGTCGGATTTTGCTCCCCTCTTAGGAGCCATCTGGTACTGATACCCCGCCACGCCGCTGGCAACTGTGCCGCCGTCACTGGCCTCCACCTTGACCACAACCTTATCTTTATACATTCCAAAGAGCAAGGTTGAGAAAATCTTCCTGATTACCCTGATAAAGCCGTCCGCCGTCTCACGGCTGTAGGTCGCGCTGTCCACGCTCGGAGGTGTCCGATCAATCCTCACGGGGACATCATGATCGGAATTTTGGGAAACATTCCCCGCTTTGTCGATGGCCCAAATGTAGCATGCTGTATCACATTCATCATTGGGGATCTGAATGGTATATACCCCATTGGATCCTGTCGCGGGATGAAGGGCGCCAATCGCCGCGCTGGCCGACTCATAGGTGGTGTAATTGGGGTTCAGGCTGTACACCACACGGTCGATTCCCGATTCGGTCTCACTGACAGTCACCGTCAGAGTAAATGCCCCCTGATTCCAGCCGGACGCATTCGCCGCTGGATTTTTTACCTTTTGGGAAATGACAGGCGCCGTGGTGTCCATGTTATCAAAGACCAGCTGGAGGCGGTTAATTTGCCCGGCGGAGTCCTTTGCTTCAATGATGTATGTCCCCTTTTGCGTAACCGTCATTGAATAAGCATTCGCGTCCGATTCCGTGGCCGCAACAAAAACGCCCCCGCTCAGTCCGTATGTGACTTCAGCCACATCTCGTCCCACCGCAGGTTTTACCGTAAAAGTGATTTCCTTTGTATTGTCCCAGCCGTCATCATAATTGTCGGGGACAGTAATCTCCGGTCCTGACGGGTTGGTTACACGGACAGAAGAAGATCCCTCCGACTTGTTCCCGGCCTCGTCTTCGGCAAACAGATACATGGTCTTACCGAAGTCGATGGTGAAAATTTTGTACACCCCTCCCGAAGGGGAAACGTCGCCCAGGGAAGGCACTCCACTTGCATTTTTGGAATAATAAACCCTTTTGATTGCTCCGTTATCAGACACATGAAAGGTAATTTCCGCGTCGCCGGCGGACTTCAGTTCACACTGGCTGTTGGAAATGACCGGGGAAACCTTGTCAATCTGCGACACGGTCACCTTTTCATTGACCACATGCTCCCCGTTGACGGCGTAAATATAATACTCCCCATTCTCATCCGCAGGCGTTGTGGTCTTGCCCGCGGGCCAGGCCTTGTCCGCCGCGACCTCGGCCAAGATTTCGCTTATGCTTGTAAGCGTCCCCTTTCCTATGACGCAGTATACATCCGCACTCCCGGGCGTCACCGTATAGGAAATAGTTTTGGTTCCATTTGTCCAGCCCGAAGGCGTTACACCCCCAATGGTAATTTGGGGCACTTCAGGCTGCGGTTCGGGGTCGCTTACCTCCTGAACCTGAGGTGCGCGGGCGGGCGCGCGTAAATCCAGCACTACGCTGCCCAGCTGTGCGTGTGCCTCATCAATTTCACCATTAAAGAGCGTCTTGTCCTGATACCCGTTTTTAGAGGCCTTCACCGAATAGCTTTGCCCGCTGTACAGCTCCAGGCTGAAAGCACCGTCTGCGGCGGTTTTTGCCTCGGCGTTATGGTAGCCCGAAGCCTTGACCTGCACGCCGGGTAGCGCCGCGCCGGTCGTGTCGTTCAGAACACCCGTCAGTATGACCGTATCCAGGGGCGACAGCGTAACCTCCAGCGGGCTCACGCTCAGGTCAATTTCCTTTTCATACGGACGATATCCCACTGCTCCTTTTACCGACAGCCGGTAATTTGCCGCCGGATCCAGCTCCTCCCT
The DNA here is from genome assembly GCA_031551875.1 of Oscillospiraceae bacterium. Classification (GTDB taxonomy): domain Bacteria; phylum Bacillota; class Clostridia; order Oscillospirales; family Acutalibacteraceae; genus JAVBNA01. The sequence continues at coordinate 41,227 of JAVBNA010000016.1, forward strand.
GAACCGGGCCACGCCGTCATTTGTCTTTTGCTTCCACACTTCTCCGCTTTCTTTATGGGTCAGCGCAACCTCCGCGCCATTGAGCGGAACACTGAGGCTGACCGTAAATTCGCCGCTCTCGGTCGCGCGCGCCTCCATCGGCCATGCCGCAAAAAAAACACTCCACATAAGCAAGGCGGCCAGCAGACCGGCCAGCATTTTGAATCCAACTTTCGTTGACGTATACTTCATTGTTTGACCCTCCCTTTTACGTTCCAATCGCTGCGCTTTTCTACAGGATCGGTTTCCATGCCGCACCCCTCACCGGACTGCATGTCATTTTCTGTCTCATTGTTCCCTGCGTGGACTGATTGGGCTGTTTCCGGAACATTGTCCTCGCCGCCGTCCGGCTTCTGCGCGGGGGCAGCTTCGGAAATCTGCACCACAGCCGGATCCCGCTCGGGCGGCTGTTGCGGCGCCGGTTCTTTCGCGGGCTGGGCGGGCACCTGCTCGGGTTTGGCCCGTCCCGCACGGAGAAGCCTGTATGTCCGTCCATTCAATACGCAGTGCATATAAAAGCAAAACAACAACATAAACAGCAAAAGGTAATAAATGTATTCCCCCAGTACAGGAAATACCGCGAGCAAAATGAGAGCAATAAAGCACAGAAGCCCGCCTATATCTGCACACGCGGCCGGAATGTTGCTCATAAAGGCAAGCAAACCTGCACGGCCTTTTGCTTCGCGTGCCTTGAGCCTGCGTGCCAGCCAGAAATGCAGGGCGCACCCGGTGAGCATTCCACTCCAGAACAGTACTCCGGTCACGATGCTCAGCAGCGCATATTTTTCTGCGGCCGGAACAAGCAGTATCGCCGCAGAAGAGAAAAACAGCGCCGCAATACAAATCCTCCAAATTTGATTGTCACGGGACATTGTCTTCATTCTATTTCCTCTCTTGTATGTATGATGAGAATATCCTCATGGATTTTAAAGTCCGCCGATAGCGCAGCCGGCGCAGTCTCAATCTCTGACAGCCTCTGTGTTCCCTGATTCGGCAAAAGCACAGTGGCGGAAGAGGTGCCCGCCAGTCTCTGTGTCCCGTCAGCATAAGGCGCATCGCCCGAGGAATCCAGCAGGGTGGTTCCGGGAGGCATAGAGACTCCCCCTCCGCCCGTCGCAGGGATCGTCCGGCGCGAGGCAAAGCCCGCGGCTGATGCCGCGGCAGAAACGGGATTGTTGCCGCCTTTGTCCATCCGGGCAATGGTTCTTTTTGCCGTACGTCCGCTCAACACCCCGATGGCTCTGGCAATTTTCAGGCGAAACCACAGCACAACTGCCGTGACCAGCAAAAGGGCGGAAAGCCCAAAGGCAATGAGAGATATCATGTAGTAGGTCTCTGCCATTTACTGTCTCTCCTTTGTGTTCAAGTAGGTATTGCCGATGGCAGAGATATAATCCGCATATGATGCGAGGATGCTGTCCCGAATGGAAATGGAAGCCGCCTGAGTTACAGAAACCTGCTCTGCGGCATCATGGGCACGTTCCAGCAAGGAAAGCACCTCCGCCTCGGGGATCTTCCGGGCTGCAAGCCCTTTTCGGTGATCATACAGCAGATTGCTGATTTCCTTGTACATGGTCAGACGAATGTAAGCCGCATCGTCGGAGTCATAATTCTCCACGTTGTTCATACAGGTGTCCAGGGAGGACAGCAATTCGGCATAAGCCTCCGCGGTGGGCTCTTTGACGCCGGTCGTGTTGGCCACATACCGGGTATAAAACGTCCCGACAATGTAATAGCTCTCAGCGATGGCATACTGTGAAAAGCTTTTGTGCCCCGACTCCACAACAACGGTAAAATAGGGCAGGGACTTGAACACACGGGCACGAAAGCTTGCGTCCGAGCCCGAATATAAGTAAAAATATGTCGTTCCGATTTTATAGTTTAACGCGAGGTATTCCTCGCTCTCTTTGTCAAATTGATCCTTATTTCGGTTGTACAGGGCGGACAGCAATCCCGCTTCCCCATCTCCGAACAGGTTGTTGTCGGCATAGGCGTCCAAAAGCTTACTGTAGGCACGCGTGTCCCCCCCTTTGATCGCAATGGCCTCTTCATAGGTCGCTGTTTTTACCACAATGTCGGTGGATGGGGATATGTTGATTTTTGCATCGTAGTTGCGGTTATTTTCCCCCGCCGAAAGCATCTGTCCCGCCACGCCGATTCCGGCAAACAGCACGCACAGCCCCGCAACGATACAAAAGGCGGTCACACGCTTTTTCTGCTTTTTTCGGTATACATCGTCCACCTCGTCATAATGCTCAAGGTCATACAGAAGCTCGGTGGCGCTTTGATATCGGTCTCTGGGGTTGAGCTGGGTACACTTGAGAATAATCTTTTCCAGCCCGCGTGACAGCGCGGGGTTCCACTGGCGGATCGGGTAGATTTCATAGGGCGGCTCTGCCGGATTGTGCCCGGTTACCAAATGGTACAGCGTCGCGCCCAGACAGTAAATATCGGTGCGCGCGTCCGTCTGCCCCTGTCCCCCAAACTGCTCAGGCGCCGCATATCCGCGAGTGCCCAGCCAGTTCGTGTCCTGTGTGTTCAGCTCTTTGAATTCCCGGGCAATGCCGAAGTCAATCACCTTTAGGTTGCCCTCAGGCTTGAGCATCAGGTTGTCCGGTTTCATGTCACGGTAAATGATCGGCGGGTTTTGCGCGTGCAGGTACTGGAGCACATCACACAGTGTCTTGGCCCAAGAAATCACCATCTCCTCGGGTTGTGCGCCCTCGCGGCGGAGAATGTCTGTTAAGGTCTCCCCTTCGATGTAATCCATGACGATATAGAAAATATCGCCCGTTTCAATGATGTTGACAATGCGCGGCAGCGCCGGGTGGTCGAGGCGCTCCATCAAGTTTGCCTCCGTGAGCAGGCTTTGCACCACTACGGCGTTGTCCTTGGTTGCCGTACGCTTGATCTCTTTGACGGCCCATTGCTTGTTGATCCGTTTATCCATGGCGAGGTAAACGACCGACATGCCGCCTTCGCCGATTTTTTTCAAAATTTCGTATTTCCCGTCCAGAACCGACCCAATTTGCGCCACTCAGCCTTCCTCCTTATTGGCCCGGATCAGGACAACGGTGATATTGTCGCGTTCCATCCGCTCTTTGGCCGTATTGATTAAAAACCGGGCACTGGCCTGCATCTGTTCCCGGGTGCGCAGAAGATGAGCGTTCAGGTTTTTTTGAAGCTCCTCCTGCGACAGCTCATGTCTTAACCCGTCGGTGCACAGCATATAAATGTGATCCGCCTCAATCGTCCCATACCGGATCTCCGGAAGAACCGAATCGGACGCACCAATACACTGCAGCAGAACATTGCGGCGCGGGTCACTTCGGGCCTCCTCCCGTGTAAGGCGCCCCAGCCGCACATCTTGCTCTACGACGGTCTGATCCTCGGTCAGCTGCACGAGCTCCCGTCCCGACCGGTAGATGCGCGAGTCTCCCACATGTACGGTCATGTATTGTTCTCCTATGACCAAAATCCCCGACAGGGTGGTTCCCAACGTCAAGCCGTACTGCTTGCCGTAATTCAGAATTTTTCCGTTGAGATCTCCGATTATCCACGCCCAGCGTGCCGACACTTCCTGCCAGTTCAGGTTCTTCAGCCGTCCGGGCAATTCGGTTTCAAACCATCGGGATAAGGCTTTGACCGCCGTCGAGCTCGCAAGTTCCCCTTTGGCAAGCCCTCCCATTCCGTCACAGACCACAGCCATGACCACCGAGCCCCGTATCGTCTGGGCACAGCGCACGCATACACTGTCCTGATTGGTATCCTTTACTGTCCCTGCATCTGTGTCGGCCGCAACCGTATATTTCATCCGCATTTTCCTCCGGTTGTTCTTTAAAGTACGGTCGTGCCTCCCGTGCCGCTCAGCACAGTGGTTCCTTCCTCGTTTCCGGTTCCGGGCAAGGGATTCAGCTGCCCGCTTTGCCGCTGATAAGCTCCGTAGCTGTTCGTGTACACCATGTTCGGGGCTGTCTGCCTCTGGGGTATGCGTGTCTGCGGAGAGACCCGTGTCAGAAAATCGAGAATCTGAGCCGGCGCAAAATTCTGCAAACCGCGGAAAAACCGTATAAAATCTGACACAGGCTTTACATCCTCATTGGCACCAAACACAGTCGTGTAGAGCATGTCATTGATCAGAGCCATCGGGCTGGAAGCCGTCTCACGGCTGATGATGGGCTGGTACAGCATACAGGCCTCACGCGTGACATCGTTCACATAAATTGCCCCCATGTCCAGCGTGAGGTTTTTCATGGACATCTGCAACTCCTCCACCCGCTGCATCGCCGAAGACACCTGCCCAAGCATGGCAAAAAAGAAGTCAGCCTTCACATGATTCCGCAATTCCTCCCGCAGTGTCTGACCCGCCGGAGCAAAGTAAAGGATTTTCTTGTCGCTGATCACCTTTGGGCGAAAAAACTCCGGGTAATCTCGCTGTGCAAACAGGGAAAGCTCCCTCTCGTTTTTCTGTTCATCAGGCGACAGTATCGCGGTGACAATGATTCTGTCTTTTTTATGTTTTACTTTGAGCTTTGGCATAACAGTCTCCTATCCAATGAGCTTTCGGGCCTCTGCAAGGCGCTGTGACAAAATATCCGACGACATTTTCGGGTTGTTGACCACAATGTATTTCCCGCTGTTTTCATAGTGGACGGCAAAGCCCAGCGCCTGACTGACCGCACGCAACGGAATAAATGTCCTTCCGCCCTTTTTCCTCGGAGCAACCTCCAGCGTGACCTTTCCCGTAACCTTTCCGTCTGTTTTGACGGTCATGGTCTTACTGCCCAGCAGACATTCCGTTGTTTTATTCCCGTAACTCATCACAATGGGCTTTTTGTCGCTGATATAGCTCACCTTGCCGCCCATCTTTTCCCCAACAAACCGCATCGGCACCATGGTCTTGCCCGACAGCGTAAAAGGCGCGGTTCCTGAATCGTCAATGGTCGTTTTCACACCGTTTCGCACCGCGTTCTTTTTCCCGATTCGCATAGAGACATAGCTATGTACCGTCACCTTTGCGAGGGCAGACTTTCCGCCCGCTGTCGCCCTGATGTTTGTCGTACCCGTATTTTTTCCCGTTACAAGACCGTTTGCGCTGACCGTCGCCACACTCGTATGCTCGGAAGTCCACCCGACTTTTGTGTACACGGCGTTGGCAGGCACCACGGTCGCCTTCAGCGTTGTTGTCTTTCCGAGAATCAAATCTACACTGGCGGTGTTTAAGGTAACCGCGGACGGGGTTGACCAAAGAAGTCGCGGATAGTCTTTCCCCTCCTCAATACTCCATACAGACGAAAAATCCCAGACGTTTGTACCGGTCGTGAATGTTGATTTGCGCATTAATTCTGCGGTCGTTTTGCCCACACAGCCCTCCCGGTCTCCCTGATAGCTCTCCCCCGTCTGTCCGGTGGTCGTTTTGTTGTAAAAACACCCGGTGCATCGAATGACATAGTTGTCAAAGCCGGCAAATCCGCCGGTCCTCGTCTTTTGCCCGGTCGATCTGACGCGTCCGGTCGCATAGCAGTTTTTCATCTCATACACCGGGATCCCGTTGACATCGACCCTCATCTCCCCGGCAAATCCGCCGGTATGATTTTCATCTCCCTCTTCGGTGACACTTCCCTGCGCATAGCAATCAGACATGGTGCAATTGATCGCATAGCCGCAAAACCCACCGGTAAAATGGGAATCCCCCTTCATGGAGATCTCCACATTGGCATAACAGCGCTCCAGAACAGTCCCCATATAAAGCCATCCAACAAGGCCTCCGATATAACCGCTGTCCATCTCACTGACGATCTGTCCTGTCGCATAGCATTCACGGATACTGCTGTCCAGAACCGCGCCGCCCACAAGACCGCCGAGGCGAAGGCCAAGCGTCCCTGTCGGCCGGAGAACGCCCTTGCCCGAACATCCGGACACTTCGCTCTCCCGTATAAAACCGGCCAGCGGGGCCATAAAGCGTCTGCTATCCAACCCTTTTTTGTTGTCAAGTTCGACGTGCAGGTTTCGGAAAACCGCTCCGGATGCATATCCGAAGAGCCCCGAATCCTCCAGGGCAGAATCCTTAACCCATAATCCGGACACAACATGACCATCACCGTCCATTGTACCTTTGAACGGGGACGACTCCGTTCCGATCGGAATCCATCCCTTCCCGCCGTTGTGCCCGCTTCCTTTCGACAGATAGTCGTCCAGCGGAATGTCTCTGCCGAGGCGAAAATATTTTCCTACACCCGCTTCGCCCTGAAAGTCTCGAAGTGCGGCAAGCTGAGCGGGTGTCTCAATGATCCATGGCTCCGCGCTTGTTCCGCTTCCACGCGCAAAAACAGCCGCTGAGGCCGAGCCAACAGGCCGCAAACCAAAAAACAGCCCCAACAACAGTAGAATACTAATCATTCGTTTGTATTTTTCTTTTTGCATGTGTGTTATTTTCCCTTCATTTTATACGCACCAAAATTTATTTCCCTAACATTAATAATAAATTTATCTTTTAATTAAATTTACGCCTATAAAACCTCTATTAAAAAATAATTCGTGTTAATTTTGGTAACAAAAATTTCGGCGTCATTTTATGCAAAATGTTCACGTTTATTTTATATTATAGGCAAATTGTGTCTATTTGTCAATATGGGAATTATGCATATTTATCTTATAAAGATATTATATAACATTGCAAACGTCCGTTTTTAAATGCATTTATAATTGCAGCGGTGCTGTTTTTTGCGTTGCGGAGCGAGCCCTAATTGGGTGTGAATTATTAAAATCTTCGGTATTGTGTCTGAACAAAATCATCCCCATAGGCAATTTTTGCCTATGGGGATGATCATTGCATTATAAGCCACACAAACCGTTGTTACTACCACAGTACCGTACTCTCGCAAATTCAAATTTTTTAGCCGAAAAAACGGCATATATCGTTCTCATTATCGCTTTCGGAAAATATGATATTTCTCAAGCAAAGACGGTACCACCCAGGAAAGAATCCCGAATAAAGCTGTCGGCAAGATAAGGATAAACAGGCCTTTCGTTGCGTCAAAATATTGGTCTATCTTTCCAAAGAACTTTATTTTGAAATATGTATCAATGATCCAGTAGGCTGCGTAAAAGCCCCAGCCTATTTCGCTAAGAATCATCCGCACACCGTGCTCGCGCATGGCCTCGTACAGTTCTTCTTCGCTTTGAATCGCCGTCCAGCGCTTACCACTAAAATACGACTTCGGAGCACTGCCACGCAAGCAGAGGACACCCATAACGATTCCGCCAATAAAAAGCGCAACAAAAAGATAGCTGAAAGCAGCAAGTAGTATTGTTTGCATTCCGTCCCTCCCTGTCCTCCGTTTTTCACGTAACCTGTACAAACCGTCCGGCGGCTCGCATAAGTCCTCTAAAAGACCATGTAAACATGTCCAATACAATCCCCCGCAGACAATTGCCTGCGGGGGATTGTATTGCTTATTAGTTGTTAGCCTCGAAGACCGCAACCGCAAACCTAGTAATAATGCCGTTTCTACCCGTAAAATGTAGGAATAAGCAAGTAATAATCTGCATTTTTACACGTTTATTTACCGCGTTTTACGTTTACCCAATTAGTTAATATCTTACAGGCCAATTTGAGCTAAGATAAGGCCGCGAGAATCGATATCACAAGAATATATGGTGCAAACCAATGGTGTGGTAGCTTAACAATACCAGACGTGTCCTCTGTTTGCTTTTTCTTGTCATTTTGTGCTGGCATAAAAAGAATATTAATATTGCTTTATTTCAAAAACATGTTAAAATGAAACCAGATTTGCACAATTTGTGCAGATAAATTAGACACAAGCCCGAGAAATAGGAGGGGTACTAATGAAAAGGAAACTACTGAGTCTGATTTTGGCGCTATGTTTTCTGATCCCAACGACGGGGACTATGGGGGAGAACCTTGTGGGCGAGGCGCTGACGTTGCCTATCAAAGTACAAATGCAGACGTTATCCATGGGCGGTGCCACCTTGATTGTCCGCCCCGATGGTTCTCTGTGGGGAACAGGAGATAATTATTATGGTGAGCTTGGTGACGGCACGAGGGAGCCCTCAGATACTTTTAAAGAAATCATGCGGTCTGGCGTCAGATCTGTTTCAACCGCATCGCAACACTCTCTAATTGTTAAAAGTGATAACACGCTTTGGGGTTGTGGCACAGGATATCGTGGATCCCTGACAGGAGTTCACCTGAATGATCCTGTGATCACCCCTCTCAAATTGATGAGCAATGTGTTGACGGCATGCACTTCAGAATCTACCTCGTTTGCCATAAAAACAGACGGAAGCCTCTGGGGTTGGGGCGGTAATGAAGCGGGACAGGTCGGGGGCAGCAGCGAGATTCAGCCGCCCATGAAAATCATGGACAACGTCGTGGCGGTTTCGGCAAGCTACGGGTATACTCTTGCCATAAAAACAGACGGAAGCCTGTGGGGTTGGGGCAGTAAAGTGTGGGAAAGTCTAGACAATTTTAATAACCAATCGGCAGCCTATACGAAGACGCCGGTTAAATTGGCCGACGGGGTGGCGGCGGTTTCGACCGACGATTCTGGATATGCTTACCTGAAAACCGATGGAAACTTATATGTCTACGGTAACAATATATTCGGTCAGTTGGGGACAGGCCAGTTGCAGAATGTCCTCACGCCTGTCTGTGTAATGAGCGGTGTCTCCCATATCAGTATGGGCGTTTCCAATACTTATGCCATAAAAGACGGTGAAGTTTATGGGTGCGGTTTAAAGGACGCAGGGCAGCTTGGCGAAGTTACCAAAGCGGGATATGAATACTCCTTTGTAAAGATCAAAAATCTTTCGGGCGTTACCGCTATTAGTGCTGGGACTAATAACGTGCTGGTCCAAAAGAGCGATGGCACATTTTGGGGTTGGGGTAACGTTGATGGTTATCTCTCTGACCTAATCCAGATTCCCAACATGACAGGGGTGCAGTCTGTTTCTTGTGGAATCGGTTATACCATGTGTATACGCAGTGACAAGAGCCTTTGGGGATGGGGTGCAAACACTTTTGGCCGATTGGGTGACGGCACAAAGAACAATAAACTTCTTCCGGTAAAAATCATGAGCGATATCAAACTGGTGGATGCTGGCTATTTTCACACCATGGCTGTGGGGACCGACGGTTCCCTTTGGGCGTGGGGAGACAATGAATACGGGCAGCTCGGCAACGGGACACTTTTGGAGCAAATGACTCCTGTAAAAATTCTGAACAGTGGCGTGGCTTCGGTTTCGGTGGGGGATGGGTATTCGCTTGTGGTGATGGAAAACGGGGAATTGTACGCTTGCGGTAAAAATGATTTGTCCCAGTTGGGTGACGGTACTACTACCGACCGAAATACCCTGACAAAAATTAACCTGGGAGAGAGCGCACAGGTTATATCGGCCTGCGCAGGGATAAAATCTTCATTTGCCATCACCGCCGATCACAGACTGTTCGCGTGGGGCGATAACGAGTACAGCCAGTTGGGTGACGGTACCGAACAAGCACAAAGCACACCGATTGCGGTGATGGAGGATGTTCGATCGGTTTCAGGCGGTGATACAACAACCCTGGTCGTGAAAACCAACAGTGAGTTGTGGGGCTGGGGTCGCAATGGCGAGCTACTGCTGAAATATTATTGGAGTTACGGTAGCCTTATTCCGTATGACGAAGCGGATCAAGGGAAGGGATTCTTCCCGCCCCGCAGATCTTATCCGCCCTGTAAACTGCTCAGCAATGTTCGCACTGCGTCGCTGAACAATGATTATGTGGCTGCGGTTACCAATAACAATGAGATGTACCATTGGGGCGGAAATGGTCTCGCTATTTATGCCGGTGGATGGATATGGGATCTGTGGAAGGCAAAGATGGTCATGGAAAACGTCCGCTATACTGCGCAAACCAAACCGTTTACAAGGGATCCTGAAACACACAGCGATTACGAACTGCAGGCATACGGTTTTCATGAAATGTTCATTAAGACCGACGGTACCCTATGGGGCTGGAGCAATAATTATGTCGGACAGCTCGGTATTGGTACTGCTGGGTATACCGATACGCCCAGACAGATCCAATTTGTCAGAAAGAATCCGGTTGTTCAGTCCATCTCCCTCTCCAAGCTTCCGACAAAAGTAAACTATATCAAAGGCGAAGCGCTGTCCCTGACCGGCGCGAACCTTCTTGTCAACTATGACAACGGCTCCAAACAGGCGGTGGCACTGACCACCGACATGGTCAGCGGGTACAATAAAAGCAAAGCCGGTACCCAGATTCTCACAGTCACCTATCAAAACAAAAAGACCAGCTTCAAAGTGACGGTGTTCTCCTATGTGGCTATGCGCATCGGGTACACCCGTGCCATTGCCAATGGCACTAAAACCACTGTAGACAATGCCGGCACCAAGCCGTTGCTCATTCAATCAAAAACGATGGTTCCGCTGCGTTTTGTTGGCGAGAAGCTGGGTGCCAAGGTAACCTATACGACCGACAAGGAGCCCATCTATGTGGTCTATGACAGCATCACCGTGGAGATAAAGCTGGGCAGTAAGATCATGAAGGTCATTCGAAACGGCAAGACAATGAAATATACGCTGGATGTGGCGCCGCAGAAGGTGGGCGGCAAAACCTTTGTGCCACTGCGCGCCCTCAGCACTGCAATCGGCTACAATGTCTATTATCAGGCATCCTCTAAAGCCATCATCATCAGTATGCCCGCACCGCCCACCACCCTGCGCGACCAATGGCTGGCGGCCGCAAAAAGTTATATCACGAAATAACGGGCGCGATTGTTCACGCGATGAATTTTTCACTGTAACTTTTATTGTACCAGATCACTTTTTCCTATGGCTAAACAGGAATCGATTCATGATTTGTCTCGTAATAAAAACATTCCCCGAAACGAACTGTGTTCGTTTCGGGGAATGTTCAGCCAGTCAAAAAAGGTCGTCATTAGCGGCCTTTTTTGACTGTGTTAACATCAGACTCAATCTTTTGGTTTATAATTTACTCAGAGGTGCTTTCTCATTAATTGTCCAGATCCGCACGCTCACTTGAGTAGACCGCAACTGCACATGCAACAGTAGCCCCGACCATCGGGTTGTTACCCATACCGATCAGCCCCATCATTTCCACGTGTGCCGGAACGGAGGACGAACCCGCAAACTGCGCGTCGCCGTGCATGCGTCCCATCGAGTCGGTCAGGCCGTACGAAGCGGGGCCTGCCGCCATGTTGTCGGGGTGCAGGGTGCGCCCGGTGCCGCCGCCCGAGGCGACCGAGAAATATTTCACGTCGTTTTCCATCGACCATTTTTTGTAGGTACCGGCCACCAGATGCTGGAAGCGGGTGGGGTTGGTGGAGTTGCCGGTGATGGACACGTCCACGCCCTCGTTCTTCATGATTGCAACGCCCTCGAGCACATCGTTGGCACCGAAGCAGCGCACCTTGGCGCGTTCGCCGTCCGAGAAGGGCACTTCGCGGACAATCTTGAGATCGCCGGTGTAGAAGTCATACTCGGTCTCCACATAGGTGAAGCCGTTGATGCGCGAGATGATGTAGGCGGCGTCCTTGCCCAGGCCGTTGAGGATGACGCGCAGGGGCTCCTTGCGGGCCTTGTTGGCGGTGCGGGCGATGCCGATCGCGCCTTCGGCGGCGGCGAAGGATTCATGGCCCGCCAGGAAGGCGAAACACTTGGTCTCGTCGCGCAGAAGCATGGCGCCTAAATTGCCGTGCCCAAGTCCCACGCTGCGTTGCTCGGCAACCGAACCGGGAATGCAGAACGCTTCCAGACCGATGCCGATCGCTTCGGCGGCGTCCGCGGCGCTCCCCGCGCCCTTTTTGAGCGCGACCGCGCAGCCCAGAATGTACGCCCACACGGCGTTTTCAAACGCGATGGGCTGGATGTCCTTGACAATTTTCTCCACGTCAAACCCCTTGGAAATGCAGAGGTCGCGCGCTTCTTCAAGACTTGCAAGACCGTACTCGGCCAGACATTTCTCGATTTTGGGCAGTCTTCTTTCTTTGCTCTCGAATTTCACATCGTTTGCCATTCTCTTATGTCCTCCTTACGGTCTTATTATTCTTCACGGGGGTCTATGTAGGCGTGTGCGTTGTCAAAACGGCCGTACTGGCCAATGTTCTTTTTGTACGCCTCGTTCGGCTCCACACCGTGACGGATGTCCTCGAGCATTTTGCCCAGGCGAACAAACTGATAACCGGTGACCTCACCCTTCTCGTCCAGCGCCATTTTCAGGACATAGCCCTCGGCCATCTCCATAAAACGGACGCCCTTGGCGCTCGTGGAGTACATGGTACCCACCTGTGAGCGCAGACCCTTGCCGAGATCCTCCAGACCCGCGCCGATCGGCAGGCCGTCCTCGCTGAACGCAGTCTGGCTGCGGCCATAGGCCAGCTGCTTGAAAATTTCGCGCATGGCGACATTGATCGCGTCACAAACTAAGTCTGTGTTGAGGCACTCGAGCAGGGTTTTTCCCGGCAGGATCTCGGCGGCCATGGCGGCCGAGTGGGTCATGCCGGAACAACCGACGGTCTCCACCAGCGCTTCCTGCACGATGCCCTCCTTGACGTTGAGCGTCAGCTTGCAGGTGCCCTGCTGGGGCGCACACCAGCCCACGCCGTGCGACAGGCCGGAGATGTCGGAAATCTGGTATGCCTTGACCCATTTTCCCTCCTCCGGAATGGGAGCGGGACCGTGATGGGGGCCTTTCGCGACCACACACATTCTTTCCACTTCATGGGAATAATTCATAAAACGGAACTCCTTTCGGTTGTTTCGCCGCTCCCTGCAAGGGGCAGGGCCGGTCTGGCTTTCACAGAAAATATTATACAACCATTCGGCCGGCAGCGCAAGGGTGCGCGCGCCTTTCGGCAAGAAAAGTGCTTTTGCCCCAAGGGAGCGGCGCATTTCTCCGTGGAAATTGTCCACTATGATGGTGTCCGTGCAAATCGTATAATTTTTTTGACACCAAACCCGGCGTGCGACATAGTATGAATTGACCGGAGAGGGAGCGGCTCCCCCTCCGGGCTTCCGAAACGGAAAGGGGCCCCCCTTGTCGTTTTATTATAGATGGTCCCCTGCGGTGTGTACAGCATACGCCGCGGGGGGCTGCCATTTTTTCGTCAAACTATTTTCTCCCGCGCAAGCCGCCACGGCTGTGACAAATCCCCCGGCGTCAGCGGGCACAGGCGCAGAAAAGGTATTTCGCTGAGACGAACCATATGATAACCCTCCTGCGGGTCGGTTTTCACAGAAAAGTCAAAGCGCCCGGACGTCCCCAGCCACAGGCCGCAGCCCTCCTCGTCGCACAGCGCAGCCCACTCGGTCGCCCAGCGGTTTCCGCCTGACATCTCCTGTGCGTGCAGGGTGAATTCCCCCCGATAAACCCCCACAGTCAGGTTTTGACCGCTCTCAACCGGCCCCAGACCGAAATAGCGCACACGCTCGTATTTGAGCGGCAGGAAAAGCGCCATGTCTGCGCCCGCCCCTTCGGTTTGATATTCGAGCAGCCCGTCGGGGTAGACGCGCCATGAGAGCTGCGTCTCCGCCCCCTCCGGCCGCGTGAGGCGGGCGGCAATCGTCACCGAACCGTTTTCCTCCCGCTCGGCAGACAGCCCTCTGACGGCTGATTCAGGGACAAGCCAGCGCACAGGCGCTTCCAGCAGCTTCCTCCCATACGCCTTCATCGTACAAAACAGCGCGGTTTCGCGGTCGAGCTCGTAGACAAAGCTCTCTCCCACAAGCTGAAGCGTTTCCTGCTTTTCCCGGAGTGAAATGTTGCCCGTGCGGGTCACGGTGTGTATGGACGCCTGCACCGGCAGCTCAAACTGCGCGAAGCACGCCTCATACCCTTCGGTCGCCCACAGCGTCTCCCGGCGGTAATTGAGCGAGAGTCGCAAAAAACACCGTCCGTTCTCGGGCAGATTGTAGGGAAGAGTCAGCTCCGCCCCGCTGTGCGTCGGCACGGCGAGCGCCCCTGCACTACCCCACTCGGCGGGGCGTCCGTCGCGGCTGACTTCCCAGATACATTCAAGCTCCGACAGGTCGCTCGTGTCAAGATTGTTGTACACGGTCAGCGCCCCCGCCGCGAGATCGACCGCTTCAAAGCGGGCGGGGGCGAAGGCGTTTTTGAGGTGAATCAGCCGGGCGCGCGGGGCGCGTCCCAGCGTGAGCAGCCCGGTGTCTGGTCCGGGACAGCCCGCCTCCGCCGTCCACGTGTGCGCAAAACTTTCGCACAGTGTGCCCTCCTCTATCTGGTGCATCGCGCGCCGTTCTATCGTACCTTGCCCTGAACCGCGGACGGGGTTCCACCCCACGACACAGGGGTGGTTTTTGTCCCGCTCAACAAGTCGCTCCACCTGCTCCTGCACCGTCTTTTCAAATCTGGAATGCCCACAGGCCTTTGGGGACGCGTCGTAATCGGCGCAGGCCATCACATAGAGCCCCAGCTCGTCGCACAGCTGTAAAAAGCGCGGATCGGCGGGGCGGGAAAGGCGCACGGCGTTGATGTTGTGCCGCTTCATGAGCAGCAGGTCGCGCGTCATGTGCGACAGCTCCGCAGCGCTGCCGCGGCGCGGGTCGGCTTCCTGCCAGTTGACGCCCCTCAGCGTGACCGGTCCGCCGTTTAACCGCAGCCCGCCCCCCTCCGTCGACAGGGTGCGTATGCCCACTTTCTGGGCAATGTATTCCCCCTCACATTCGAGGATGAGGGTGTAAAGTGTGGGACGCTCGGCGCTCCACAGCAGCGGCCTGTCCACGGTAACCTTTACCGCGCCGTCCTTTCCGGCGGCTTTATCCAGAATGTGTCCCTCAGGCGACACCAGCGTCCCCACAACCGGCGCATCCCCTCGCATGGACAGTGAACAGACAAGCTCCGCCTGCGTCCCGCCTTGCATGAGCTTTGTGGTCACAAAATAGTCGCGCAGGTGGCGTTCGGGGCGAAAAAGCAGGTACACCTCCCGGAAGAGGCCCGAAAAGCGCTGTCTGTCCCAGCTTTCCAGGTAGCTGCCCGCACAGAAGCGCAGCACGGCCACCGCGAGCGTATTCTCCCCGTCGTGCAGCGCACCCGTGATGTCAATTTCGGCCGCGCTGCTCCCCGACCCATAGCCCCGGAACTTCCCGTTGACCCACACATAAAAGCAGGACGCCGCCCCCTCAAGCACGAGGTAGACCCGCTTGCACGCCCGCTCGCTTTTGTGCAGGGCAAAGCGGCGGAGGTATACCCCCGTGGGGTTGCGGTCGGGGACACGGGGCGGGTAAGAGGGAAAGGGCAGCCGTCCGCCGGTGCACAGCGCCTCCCCGTACCCCTCCATTTCCATGCAGGCGGGCACGGAAATCTGCGGGAGCGGGGCGGGGTCGCACGTGATAAAGTCATCGGGGATTGCCCCGGGGCTGTCAAAGTATCCGAAGCCCCACGCCCCGCTCAGAAAAAGCGCGCGCCCCGAACACCCACGATCCCGGCTGTACGCGTTTACGGCGCTTTCAAAGGGGATATAGTAGGCGCGGGGCGGCTCACAGCCCACATAGGGCAGATCTGGTCGCTCATGATACAGTAAAAACTTCATCCAAAATCCCTCCGGCACAGCGCGGTCATTCAGATGCGGTACAAATCAGTCGGGGCAGACGCTGCTGAACACCTCCACGGGAACGCCGCCCCGCTTATAGATGCGCGCCACCCGTTTGCCCACCATGCACACCATCTCATAGTTGATGGTGCCGTGCAGGCGCGCGAGCTCATCCACCGGGAGCCCCTCGCCGAATACGACGACCTCCTCGCCGGTGCTGACGCCGGGCACTTCGGTCACGTCGAGCATAAGCTGATCCATACACACCCTGCCCACTATTTTAACACGCCGTCCGTGCAGAAGCATGTCGGCTTTGCCCGAAAAAGCGCGGGGGTAGCCGTCGGCGTACCCGATGGGCACGGTGGCAATGCGCATGGGCTTCTCCACGCGGTAGGTGCACCCGTAGCTGACCGTACCGCCGGGCGCCGACTCCTTGAGAAGCGCCACAACGCTTTTGAGCGTCATGACCGGCTGTAAGGGCAGCACCAACCTGAGCTTTTCCGACGGGTACAGCCCGTACAGCATGATGCCCGGGCGCACCAGGTCAAGGTGCATGTCGGGATAAGCCAGAATCCCGCCGCTGTTGCAGCAGTGGCACAGCGCAAACCTGAGGCCCCGCCCGCACAGCGCGTCGCGCACCTCGCAAAAGCAGGCGAACTGCGCCCGCGTAAAGGCCTCCCCCTCCGCGCCCTCATCCGACACGGCGAAGTGGGTGAACAGCCCTGTGGCGCTGAGCCCCGGCAGACGGCAAATGCGTTCGAGCGAGTCAAGTGTCTCCGCCCGGCGGTCGTGGCTCTGATAAATGAGCCCCATACGGTTCATGCCGGTGTCCACCTTGATATGTACGTCAAGCGTCACGCCGCTGTCCTGTGCGCAGGCCGAAAGCTCGAGGGCATACTCCTCGGACAGCACCGCCTGGGTCAGGGAGAGATCGCAAAGCTTTTCGGCGTACTGCGGCGGGGTGTAGCCCAGCACAAAAATGGGCGTTTCGATGCCATGCGCACGCAGCTGGGCGCCCTCCTCCAAATTGGATACGCCGAGCCAGTCTGCGCCGCACTGCGCGAGTGTCCGCGCAACCGGCACCGCGCCGTGGCCGTAGGCGTCCGCCTTGACCACGCACATGGTCTTACAGCCCGGACGCAGATGCCCTTTGACCGACGAAAAATTAAATTCCAGTGCGTCCAGATCAATCTCCGCCCATGTCCGTTTGAGAAAATCCATAAACAGCCACCCCTGACTTTTTTATGATCAAAATTTCGCAGATTCTATTATATCCCTCTTTCCCGCCGCGCGTCAACTTGGAGATTGTTTCCCGGCAAAAAACGCGCATTTTTTTGCCGCCCAGTGCATATAATGATTAACATGCGTTTCGAAAAGTTCCGTCGGAATGCTGCGCAATGAATGCTTTTGGAGGTGAAAATATGGAAAACATTTCTCAAGTCGATTCCTTTTCCGCCTGTGACCCCCTGTGGGCACCTGCTCCTGTACAAAATATATCCGGGGATGTGGACGACATGATCTTTGACGGAGAGGACTGGCATTGCAGCGAACGGTGAACACACCTCTCAACACCCTTTCGGCCGGCATTTGCAATGTGAATGTGGTCGTCATGATCATATAAGCAATTCTTGTCGTTTGAACCGAGGAAATTCATATGGATGGTAACCGATTATTCCCAATGCCCTTACTGCGAACATACAAAAAATGTTCTGCCTTAAATCCATTTTGCGTTCTGTGGTGACGATTATGACAGCGATTATCCCAAATGCCCCTACTGCGGCCATACAAATTAAAGGGTTGGAAGAAACTCACCGTTTCTTCCAACCCTTTTTTATTTCTGCCTATACTCTTACGAAACCCAGCCGCGCAGCTTCACCGCGTCAGCAACACGGTTGATCGCGATCACATAGGCCGCGTCGCGCAGGTAGAGGTCGCGCTCCTTCGCCAGCTCGTACACTGCCGAGAAAGCCTTGGACATCGCGTAGTTGAGCTTTTCAAGCACTTCTTCACGGCTCCAGAAGTAGTTCATGTTGCACTGTACCTGCTCGAAATAGCTGCAGGTCACGCCGCCGGCGTTGCACAGGAAATCGGGGATGAGCAGGATGCCCTTATCGCGGATGAGCTTGTCGCAGTCAGGCGTGGTGGGGCCGTTGGCCGCCTCACAGATGATTTTGACCTTGTCGGAGATGTTGCCGAACACCGCGGGGGTGATCTGGTTCTCCAGCGCGGCGGGGATCAGGATGTCCACCTCTTCAGAAAGCCACGCGTCGCCGGGCAGAACCTCATAGCCGAGCGCCTGCGCCTTTTCCTTGTCAATGCTGCCGTAGGAATCCTTGATAGAAACCAGCTGCTCAATGTCACAGCCGTTCTTATTGCGGAAGGTGTAGGCCGTGCGGTCGCCCTGATCCCAGCAGGAGACGCAGATGACCTTGCCGCCCAGCTCGGTGTACAGCCGCGCGGCGTATTCCGCCACGTTGCCGAAGCCCTGAATGCTCGCAGAGGTGTCCTTCGGGTCAATGCCCTCGCATTTGAGCAGGTCTCTGAGCGTGTAGACGGCGCCGTAGCCGGTCGCCTCGGTGCGTCCGAGCGAGCCGCCCATGCCCACCGGCTTGCCGGTGATGACGCCGGGGTATTTGCCGCCCGAAAGAGCTTCATATTCGTCGAGCATCCACAACATGTGCTGCCCATTTGTCATGACATCGGGCGCGGGCCCATCGATGTTGGGGCCGATCTGGCTGTACAGCTGACGGATATAGCCGCGGCACAGGCGCTCCTGTTCGGTCATGGACAGGTTGTGCGGGTCGCAGATGACGCCGCCCTTGCCGCCGCCCAGCGGGATGTCCACAACGGCGCATTTCCATGTCATCCACATGGACAGCGCACGCACGGTGTCGGCGGTCTCGTGGGGATGGAAGCGAATGCCGCCCTTGGCCGGGCCACACGCGTCGTTGTGCTTGATGCGGAACGCCTTAAACACCTTGGTGGTGCCGTCGTCCATTTTGACCGGGATGGTGAAATGAAATTCCTTCATGGGCGCTCTGAGCAGGTCACGGGTACCCCCGCTGAGCTCAAGAAGATCCGCCACCTTGTCAAACTGGGCCTGCGCGTTTTCAAACGGATTGTAGGATGCTGCCATAACTATGCCCTCCTGTACTATTTATTATCTTTTAGTATACGTTTTGCTGTGCGAGAAGTCAACAGAAAAATGACGGAAATCATTTTCAAAACTTCATTTTTTACGTTTTCTTCACATTTTCAGCATCCTGCTTCGCCCGTCCAAAATCGGCCCGGGCAAGCTCGTATTCGTGCATATTGGCAAAAAGCGCCCCCCGCCCCCGGTAGATCACCGCCTTCATTTCGCGCACCTCAGGGGAATCGGCCAGCATTCCAAGGACGTTCAGCGACCGCCCGTAGTGGCGGGCCACCTCCGCGTAAAGATGTTTTTCGAGCGCACACAGGGTATTGCCCAACCGGTAGTGGGCATTGGCCAGCCGCTCCAGATCCTCCTTGCGGTCGATGCGTTCGTACAGCTCGATCGCATCCTTATAGTATGAAGCCGCCTCATTATAATTCTTCATTTCTTCGCACAGCCGCCCCGCGCACAGATAGTCGCCCGCCAGCACGCTGTCCACGGTGTGTCCCTTCTCAAGCAGTGCCTGACGCAGCGGAATGGCCTGCTGCAAAAGAGTGAGCGCCTCCCCGCGCTTTTCCTCCGCCATCAGGCAATCGCTCTGCCCCTGAAGCATGCGAGCCAGAAGCGCCTGCGTCGCGTCGGTCTGGGACAGCCCCTGAAGCAGCGTGACGGCGCGTGCAAAGTCTGCCCGTGCGTCCCCGTAGGCGCTCCGCGCGAAGAGCAGCCGTCCGCGCCGCTCTAGGATCCGAACCTTATGCTCGGCCACCCATGTACGCTCCCCCTGCGGGCAGGCGGCTGCAAACTGCCGTGCGCACTCAAGCGCCTGCGTGTATTTTCCCTCCGCCTGGGCAAACTGCTTCTGCCCGTCATAGAGCTTGCCCCACTCGAAGTAAACCTCCTGCTCCATGAGGCTGTGGCGGGCGGGCGATTCCTGCGCCGCCTCCAGCACGAGCGTCTCCGCCCGCTTCAGATCCTTCTCCGCCTCCCCTAGCCCTTTCAGACGGTTTGCCGTCTCGGCGCGGTTGACATAGACGCTCACGAGATTGAGCGTCCCCTGCCGCCCCCGCCGGGCGGACATCGACTCATACAGGCGGATGGCCTCGCTGTAGTCGTCGTATTCCTCAGCAAAATGACTGCACTGATACTGCTCAATGCCGCGCCGGCTGTAGAGCAGTGCGCACGCGGCGTCCGATCCCCCGTCCCTGTCCCCGCACAGCACATCCAGCGCAAAGGTCAGGATTTCCACCGCCTTCTCCCCCGGAAGCCCGGCGGCGCTGACCAGCCGCGCGCCGTCGAGATGGGCGGCCGCGATGTCATGGATGCGCTGGGGGGTTTGTTCGCAGGCAATCGCCGCCCGCCCCGCCTCCAGATAAAAGTCCACCGCCGAAAGAAGGTCGTCCTCCCGCTCGGCGCATTTTCCCAGACCCATCGCAATCGAAAATTCCAAGCCCGCCTCCCGCTTCTCCCCCGCCATGCGGTCGGCGCGCAGAAAGGCCGCCTTGGCGCGCGTCAGGTCGGACTGCATGAGCCACTGCTCTCCCATCTGAATCACCGCCGCCACCGCGTACGTCCAGAGGCTTTGTTCCTTCGTGCTCGAATAGAGCGCCGCCACAAGCTCCAGACAGTCGCGGCTCAGCCCATAGTCCCCGCCCTGCCGGGCGTACTCCGCCGCCCGCATCAGCCACTGCGCCCGTTCGGGCAGGTCGCTGTCGGGCAGGGCCTCCGCATGGTCAAGCAGGGTATGCGCCGCTTGAATACAGTGCCCCTGCCCCGCCTGGCTTTCGGCCGTTTCCGCCACAAGCGCCTGAAGCGCATGAGGGGGAATCTCCCCCTCCTTTGTGCGCTGTGCAAACTGGGCGGCGGTCAAAAAGCGCTCGGTTGCTTCTGCATAATGCTCCTGCACCGCCTCCCGGCGTCCCTCCTGTCCGTACAGGTATAAGAGATAGCCGCACAGGGAAAGGGGCGCATGGCTTGGCGCGCCCGAAAACCGCGCACAGCATTCGTGCTCCTCGGCGGCGCGCTGTGTGCGTCCCAGCGCCGTATACAGGTCAGCGAGCGCCGTGTGCAGTGACACCGCGTAATGACGCTCCTCCAGTGAGGGGCTGCCCTGATCGATGCGATTCAGCTGTGTCAAAAGCAAAGCCTCCGCCTTTTCTCCCTGCGTGGCAAAATCCATTTTGGACACGCGGGCCAGTGTTTTGTTGACGCGGCGCTGGCGCGCCTGTGTTGTATTGCCCACGGCGTCCACCTCTTTCTTTTATTTCCCGGACGGCACGTCCCGCAGCAGGGCGGAAATCTCCAGCGCACACTCGTCGGTTTCGTCGTTTTGCGGGCTTTTTGTGTCATAGCGGATCGCGCCAAGTGCCTCAAGCTGCTGTGCGGTGAAGGGCACGCATACAAACGCCTCGCCCCGCGCGGGAATGGTTTCCTGCACCCTGTACCCATAGAACGCTTCCCCGCCGCGGATCACTGACGCGCCGTCAGCCGGCAGAAAGGCGATGTCGGTGGTGCCGGAAAAGGGGATTTCATAGCCGCTCGGGTTTTTCACCCGCACAACGAGCAGATAGGGCGTATACCCCTCCGTAAGATTCTGGAGCTGTACGCCGTCGAGCGGCATGACCGCCTCGGGCGTGACAAACACACCCTCTCCGCGCTCCCCCTGCCCGCAGGAGCACAGCAGGGCGAAAAAGACGCACAGCAGGACGAATGCAGCGGTTCTGAAAGCGGTTCGGTTCATCTTTGCCTCCAAGGATTTTTTATTGCGTTAGTTCTTTATTTTTATTGTAACAAAAACAGCGCGCAGTTTCAACCACACATCCGGATTTGGGGAAATGCCGTAAAAATACGCAATATTTTTGCTTTTCGGGCAATACTAAAAGAATCAAATCAAAACAATCTGTAACTCTGGAGGCAGACATGAACCATACATTTACCCTGGAAGCGCACGACGACGGCACCTTTAGCGTGGTGGTCAACTACGCGACGCGTGAGGACGCCAATTTCAGCCTGGATTTTTTTGCCCCGGAAAATATTAAAAAATACCGAGACAACATCGCCGACGCGATCAAAGCGCGCTATAAGGACATCACTGTCAAGGCGGTCAAGGTAATGATAGCGGGCGTGCTGGTCGCCACCATCCCGCTGAGCATGATGCTGAGCGCCTCGGCCGCCGACCGGTACAGCATGGCCTATTTCAACGGCGGAACCGCCGCCCAGCAGATCTCCTATGTCAACCGCACAAACAGCGCGATTCAGACCGTGTCACCCAGCTACTTTGACCTGAACACCGACGGCTCGCTCAAGCTCAACACGCCCAGCACGCAGCTCATCAATACCATGCACGGGCAGAATGTCAGAGTCGTGCCTTATCTCAGCAACCACTGGGATCGCGCCAAGGGACGAGCCGCTCTGAATAATTATAAGCAGCTGGCGGCGGATGTGGCCGCGAACATCCAGAAGTACAACCTGGACGGCGTCAACGTGGACATCGAAAATGTCACCGAAACCAGCCGCGCCCAGTACAGCGCCTTCATGGCCGAGCTGCGCCGCCTGATTCCCGCTGACAAGGAGGTATCGGTAGCGGTCGCGG
Organism: Oscillospiraceae bacterium; assembly: GCA_031551875.1. Lineage (GTDB taxonomy): Bacteria > Bacillota > Clostridia > Oscillospirales > Acutalibacteraceae > JAVBNA01. Next base: position 63,581 of record JAVBNA010000016.1, read on the forward strand.
CCAATCCAAACGGCTGGAACACAGGCTGGCACGGCTCCTACGATTACAAGGAGCTAGCCAAAAGCTCCGACTACCTGATGGTCATGACCTATGACGAGCACTGGAACGGCGGCGATGCGGGACCGGTGGCGTCTCTCAGCTTTGTGGAGAAGTCCATCCAATATGCCCTCAAAAATACCACGCCCGACAAGATTCTGGTCGGCCTGCCCTTCTTCGGACGGATCTGGAGCGATGACGGACGCTTCGTGGGCGACGGTCTCAACCTGTCCACCGTGGACAAGCTGCTGGCAAACCACAGCGCCACGGTCACCTATGATAATGCCTCACAGTCGCCCAAAGCGGAGATCGTGGTCAAAGAGGGCGATCCAGTGTCCACGGTGGGCGGACGAATTCTGGCGCCCGGACGGTATGTGGTGTGGTATGAAAACGACCAGTCGATTGCCGCCAAGCTGGCACTGGTGGAAAAGTACGACCTCAAGGGCGCGGGCTCGTGGGCGCTTGGGCAGGAGCCGGGCTCCATCTGGAACAACTACGGCAATTGGATCGGCGGCGGCACAAGCACAACGGCAACCACCGCGCCCGATCCCTCAAAGGAGGATCCCGCAGGCAGTGCAACCGCCGACAGCGCCCCGTCGGGCGCCCAGACAGGAAACGCGGCGGGCATCGCGCTGCGCGTGAATTCCCGCCAAGCCATCGTGGGCGGTAAGGTGAGCGGCATTGATCAGAACGGCTCCTCCCCCTACATTCTCGGCGGCAGGGCTATGATCCCGCTGCGCTTTACATCGGAGCAGATGGGCGCATCGGTCAAATGGGTCAGCAACACAAAGCCCGTGATCATCCGGTACGGCTCGACGGTCGTGTCGCTGACGGCGGGCAGCCGCACCCTCACCGTGACGAAAAACGGCGTGAGCACAAAAAGGGAAATTGACCAGGCGCCGGTGATCAAAGGGGGACGCGTCTATGTCCCGCTGCGCGACGTCGCCGAAGCACTCGGCTTCAGCGTGTACTACGACGATTCCACCCGCGTGGTCCTGATGTCCGAGCAGCCTCTCACAGCCGCTGTGCGCGCCGCGTGGGTGCAGGACGCTGCCAGTCGGCTGTAAACAAGAATGAAAATGGCTGCAGGGTTTTCCCCCGCAGCCATTTTTTCTATATCGAAACTGCCGACCTACGCCGCCATCTCCTGGATGACCAGCGTCGCAACCGTGATGTCGTCGTCATGCCCGCCGGAGACGCGCTCACAGGCACGGGAGATGATTCGCTCGGACAGGGCCTGCGCACTGCCGCCGTCCCATGCCTCCAGCATACCGCAGATCCAGTCGTCTCCGCCCGCGACCGCGCCGTCAGACACCATGACCACAACGTCATCCGGAGAAAGTGTCACCTCCTCCTTGGCAAACCTGATCTCGCGCAGGATGCCGGCCGGCAGGCTGGACATCTCGAGGCGGGAGACCTTGCCCTTGCACTTGAGAAAGCTAACCGGCGCACCGGCCTTGTAAAACTTTGCCTTGCCGGTGAACAGGTCGATGCATACGCTGTCCAGCGTGGACAGTGACTCGTCTGTGGATTTGACCATCAGTGCGGAGTTGACAATGCGCAAAGCGCAGTCAAAGCCCAGACCCGCCTGAATCAGCCGGGACAATGTGCCCGACGCCAGTGCGCCGTCCACCGCCGCACGCCCGCCCGTGCCCATGCCGTCGCTGATGACCGCCACGGCACGTCCGCGTCCGTCGAGGAAATACTCCGCGCTGTCCCCGCACAGCGCCGCCCCCTCGCAGGTGTGCTGGCAGACGCTGACTGCGACATCAAGACCAGGACGCTCGGCAATCTGCACGCGGCATTCATCGAGCGCCGTACTGACGCAGGGCTTGTCAAACAGCCGTCCGCACGCCTTATGCAGCTCGCGGGGCAGGTTAATTTTTAGTAGGTTTGTCCTGTCGTTTTCATCCGCCCTGATCTCCACGGTCATGCGCCGGAAACGGTCGATGCGACACAGCACGCTGATCGGGGAGATGCCCACGCTGCGCAGGAACGACTCCACCGCCTCGCCGGTCACCGTGTCGAAACTCTCGAAATCGCCGTATTCGGCCGCCATGTCGCACAGCATGTCGCTCATGCCATTAAACTGTTCGGACACCACCGCCCGCACCTCGGCGACCCGCCGGTCGGCGGATTCGCGCGCCGTAAACTCGGAGTAGTGGCGGTTGACCGCCATGATGAGTTCGGAGGCGCGGGCGCACCGCCCGATGAAGTATTCGGGGAAGTCCTCCCGGGTCAGCTCCCCCTTGCTGCGCAGCGGAAATACGAGGTCATTAAAGGCGCGCCGCGTGTCCTCGGCGTTTTTGCCCCAGCAGTACATCTTGAGCCCGCACCGCTTGCATGCGTCGTCAAAGGTGCGGGAAAATACGCCGTTAAAATCGCGGGCACAGTGTTTTTCCAGCTTTTGCGACACCGTGTCCATCGTGGAGGACACGTCCTGAAGCGCCTTGGCGGCAAATTGCAGGCGGCCGATGACCGAGCGGCGCAGTCCGCTGGTTTTGGGCGTGTCGGTGGGCGGCGTGAACAGGCGGGAGATCTGGATGCCCACGTCGGGCGGCAGCAGCATAAAGACCAGGGTGGCAACCGCCACCTCATACACCCCGGTCAGCGCCAGCGCCTGCGTGCCCGCCTGGATGGAAATCAGGGCGTTGGACAGGATGAACACCGCCGCAGAGGCCAGCTTCCCGACCGGGGAAAACATGCCGGCAATCAGCCCGCCCAGCGAGTAGGCGCCCGCCAGGTAAATCGAGCCTTCGGGCGCAAGGCAGAACACGGCGCCCGCCGCGATGCCCGCCACGCTGCCGCCGGTCACGCCGCCGAAACGGGCCGCGAACAGGATACACAGCACGGCGAGCGAGCGTCCCAGGGAAAAACCGCCAACACGAAACACGTCCAGCGCAAGCAAAAACAGGCAAATGGTCAGGATGACCGACGCGAGATCGGGCTGGCTGAGCGCAGTGAGGCCTTTTTTCCGTTCCTTAATCTGCACCGTGCGGTGCATAAAATACGCTCCGCCCGCCGCAAGCAGTGATTCTCCGAGACAGATGGCCGCGATGCGCACGGTCATGCCCACGGCCGTCAACACCGCCAGCCCGGTCGCCAGCACGGGCAGCGACGCGATTAAGGGAACAAAAATCGGGTGGTTTTTGACCGATTTCAGTTCGTTGAGCGTCCAGCGTATGCCGCAGATGGCCACCACCGACGCGATGTATCGCATAGAGGAGGTTCCGCCCATGGTTAAGTACCCGATCAGTGTGCCGATGCCGGTCAGCGGCAATCCGCCGTAGGGACAGGCCGCCACGGCTGACGCCCCAAAGGGAGCGTATGCGCCGAACACCGACGCCTGGGACAGAAGGAGCCCGCAGACAAAATACGCCGCCTGTTCCAGAAGCTTCCGGGACCGCATGTTTGTGAGCAGGCGCTCAATTGGCAGGGGGCTGCGCGCCATGGTTTTCAACTTCATTTTCTTTCACCGCCACTCTGGTTTGCGGGGCAGACAGTACCCCGTTGCCCGCTCATTATAGCGCGAAGGTGATTTGTGAAGTTGTCAAAAGCCACCGTCACAACCTGCCGCTTTCGGTGTGTCTCTGTGCGCTTTGTACGACAAAGGGGTAATGCTGGTGAAACCAGTAAAACGCTTTTGGAATACACGCAAAAACCGCCCGACACATTCCTCTGTGCCAGGCGGTTTTTTGATCATTGCACCATATTTTTGCCTCTGCTCACTTTTTTTCGATGGGTCAGCCCATAAGCTGTCAGGAAGATCGCCGTATTTTAATCAAGACTCATGAATGACCGAAGTACTGCCGTCCCAGTTTGTAATCACAAGGTCGCAGCCCCCCTCCAATGGTGTTGTGATTTCAATGCTCTTTTTCTTTTCGTAAGTTCTGTTATCTACGAAGTAATTCTGCGACTCTCCTTCAAATTTGAGGAGCGTTAACGTCATAGTCGGCGTGTTCGAGGCGTTATTGGCCATCTCGATTTTAAACTCAACCCCATGAGGATCGGCATTGCCATCGTCATCAACCGGATATACGGTAAGAATATCACCATTTATTTTGAAGTCAATGATAGAATCAATGGAACCACCGTCACGCGACTCTGCGGCAGCGGCATCAAAATCGCCTGTGTAGGCGCCGTTATAAAACTCAGTGCCAAAATAAAAATATTCCCAATAATCGCCTTCCGTGTAAGCCCATATCCCCTCAAGATCATCTATGCCAATCGATGAAACCGTTAATGAGGTTGATTGAATTTCACTTTTCGCCCCTCCGTCACTTATTTGACATGATGACAGGGCGACCATCATCAGAGAAATTATGAGAAGAAGTATGCTTTTTTTATATGAGAACTCTCCTTTCAAAAAATACACATCGTGAAAAAACCACAACAATTATAACACTTATTGGCACAAAAAGCAATTCAGGCACAAAAAAGCGGGCAGCTCATGATGAGCAGCCCGCAGTTGAAGAATCGTTCATATACCCTAAAAACCGAACAAAGAGAAGAAAGGGAAAAAAGTAAAGTAAAAAAGAGAGTAGATTGCAAACATAAATGCAGTAGGTCAAGCCCTCGGACGATTAGTACTGGCAAGCTCAACATGTTACCATGCTTACA
>JAVBNA010000033.1:0-20555 GCA_031551875.1 Oscillospiraceae bacterium
TCTATTTTGTACATCCTCATCGACCTCACAAGTGCAAGCTTTTTTCTGCTTTTCGCTGTTTTCCCTTGCACTTATTTTACCATATATCCAGCTTTTTGTCAGGAGTTATGCAGGGTAACGGGTTGTGGAGCAGGCTCTAAAGTAGTCCTCAAAGGCTTTACTGAAATCGTCTACTTCACAAAAGATTGCTGTCAGTAATTCTTGCATAAAATCCGTCCTTTTTCTGTTTGATGGGGCTTTTCAACTCCATTTTAACAGTTTCTGGTCGGATTTTATCTTTTTTGCTGTCGGACTCACGTTTTTTATGTATGCATCCGAGGTAAGCCAAAGTGTGAAAAGGGGGTTCGGCTATATCGGGCGCGGCTTGATTTAACCCGATTAACGGTGTATAATATTTTGAGAGAAAAAGGACAGGGCAGCCTAACCTTTTATTATTTTTACAACTTATGTGGAGGTTTTTATGAAAAAGCGCACTTTATCACTGCTTCTGATCATCACTCTTGCTTTCCAGGTCTTGTTTAGCGGAGGAGTTCAAGCGCTTTCGGTCGATGCCGCAGGCTCAGATTTCACTTTTGCGGGCGATGAGTTTTTAAGCAGCCTTGCAAGGCTGCTGCGCGACAACCCTTTACAGGAGGACGGCTTTTCCGCCCTGATTTTTGACACCGAGCAAAACACCATGCAAAAAGACAGTGAGGATCCCGTGTCCTTGAGTACGTATGACGCGGATTTTGTGAACGTCGATTCTCTCGAACCGGTATTTCCCATTATACCTGTGCTTGAGTCCATGGGCGTCGGCGCGGAAATCGATTCGGAGACAGGCGATATTTTGACTTATGAAAACGGCGAAGAAGAACGGTTTTCCTTGGACGATCCTGAGCCTGCCGGATCCGATGCTGATAATGCCGGGCTCAGGCCTGATGCAGGCTTTGTGACCCTTGATCAGGCTTACGATCTATTTCATTGTGAAGCCGAATATGCGGATGGAAAAATCATCGTATCCCGGCCCTTCCAGACCATGCGGCTGGTTCTTGAAACAATGGATGGGCAAGACCTTTCGAATACATACGGCGCGGAGTTTATCACCGACAGCAATGGCTATTACGTGTTGCAGTTTGACACTGAGGATGCAGCAAAGAGCGCCTATGAAGCCTACCAGAAAGACGCAGGCATCGAATATGTTGTCCCGGACAGAATTGTCACAGCAGCCGCACTTTCCGACCGTTCAGGCGCAAACACCATACAAAGCGACCGCTTCAAGCAGTATCTCGCGGCAAACAGCAAAACATCAAAGGTTGTCGTGGCTGTGGTTGACACCGGCGCGGACGTCAGCCATCCTTTTTTAAAAGAACGCTTGCTGCCGGGCTATAATTTCGATAAGCAAAACACAAATGTAAACGACGGGAATGGTCACGGCACCCATGTATCCGGCATCGTCGTGGACAACACGCCGGATACGGTAAAAATCCTGCCGGTCAAGACCCTCAACGACAAAGGCGAAGGGTCAAACCTGACTGTCAAGCTGGCGATTGACTATGCCGTCCAGCAAAAGGCCAATGTGATCAATTTAAGCCTTGGCGGCCCCTGTGCCGGCGCGAACTGCCCGATTGAGCAGGCCATTAAAAACGCCGTATCTCAGGGGGTTACGGTGGTCGCCGCAGCCGGAAATGATTCCCTTGACACAAAAGACTTTTGCCCCGCCAATATAAGTGACTCCATTGTCGTCGCGGCCAGCGACGGCGGCGGCACCAGTGTTATGCCCTTTTCCAACTACGGGAGCACCGTGGATATCACAGCGCCCGGCGGCGGAATTTTAAGCTCTATTCCGGGCGGCGGATACGGGTCGGCGAGCGGAACCTCCATGGCCGCTCCTTTTGTCGCAGCGGCCGCGGCCATGCTTCTGACCGAAAATCCGGCGCTCAAACCCGCGCAGGTGGAGAGCAAGCTTTGTTCCATGGCAACCGATATGCTTATAAAGGGCAAGGATATCCATACCGGCGCAGGGCTTGTCAATTTTGGATTGTTTTTCGGTGACAATGTTCTCGCGGCCTACATTTCATCCAGCACATCCTCCGTTGATATGCTCGTTTTTGGGTTTGCTGTTGAGAGAATGGCAACCGTCGGAGTCAGCGCGGATAATATCCCCTCCAATCGGAGTTTCACCGTTCAAAACAGCAATCCGAAAGTCGCAGCCTTTGACGGCCGGTATTTTAAAGCGCTGTCCCCCGGAACAACAAAGATTACCCTCACACTTGCCCAAGGTGCCTCCTGTGTCTTTACGGTTACGGTCACCAAGCGGGAGGTCTGGCTGGATTACGCGGCCAAGAGCTATGCGGGCGGTTCGGGCACAAAGAGCAGCCCCTATTTGATTGCCGCCCCCCAGCAGCTGGCAAAATTTGCCCTCGATGTTCGAAACGGAAATTCATTTAAAGGCAAATACATAAAATTGACCGCCGATATTGATCTGGCGGGCAAAGAGTGGATTACCGCCACCGATCCCGACGCGGGAATGTGGGACGCCGCTTTTTACGGCGTCTTTGACGGAAACAATCATGTGATTAAAAATATGAAGGTCTTTAACGAACCCATCGCAAAGGCCTGGGGTGAAAATACAAGCAAATATGAATCCTGGTATCAGGACAATACCGGGCTGTTTGGAACGGTCCAGAGCTGTGAAATCAAAAACCTGGGGCTTGTCAACGCCTATTCCAGCTATGAGTGGGGCGGACTTTTGGCCAGCGACGTCTCTCAACACTCAAAAATCAGCAGCTGTTATACCACCGGATTCAGTGGCGGGGCGGGCCTTTTTGGTTACGTACACAATTACGACATAGAAATCCGGGACTGTTTTTCCAGTGCTACTGTAAAAACGGCGGGGATCGCCAATGACTTTTACGCCAGCTCGTTCGGTAGCACGCAGGGCGCAACAAAAATTATCAACAGTTATTTCTGCGGCGAGGTTCTGGGGAGCAGCACCTGGGATGGTGTCGGCGTTTTTTCCTACAGTCTGGGCAATGGCAGCAGTTGGGACGACGAGGGCATCTACAACTGTTTTGCGGCCAGCGTCTCGCTGGACGGATACGGATTTGTAACCCGAAAGGATCGCGGCGTCATCTCAAAATCCTATTATCTCGCAGACAATCCCACGGGACTTCGTACGGACAAAACGCCCGCGCTCACCAGTTTAAAGGCAAAGCCGCTCACCTTTTTTCAAACCAAGGAAAGCTTTACAACCGGCAGTAACTGGAACAGTGCCTATCCCTGGGACTTTACGAATGTATGGGCGATCAATCCTAAAATCAACAACGGACTGCCCTATCTGAAAAAGCTACCTCCCCCCCCTGCCGCATCGCCGGTCGTCACCAACTCGTGGCTGGACTATGCAGCGCCCAAATACGCGGGCGGAAAAGGTACGCAGCAAAGTCCCTTTTTGATTGAAACACCGCAGCAACTGGCGCGCCTGGCGAAGAGTTACCGTTACGGCGGCGGAAAAGATCTCTATTTCAAGCTTACAAAAAACATTGATCTCGCCGGTCACAACTGGTACCCCATCGGCGCGGGCGACGAACTGGGCAAAAGGTCGGACGTGGAAGAAGGAATGCTTCCGAACAACCTGAGATACCCCTTTTACGGCCACATCGACGGCAACAACAAAACCATCTCCAACCTGCGCATTCAGTCACAGGGGGATATGGTGGGCTTTGTTTCCCTGTTGCAGGGGGGCAATATCAAAAACCTGACCCTGAAAAACGCGGAGGTTACAGGCCGGAATTACGTCGGCGCTGTTGCCGGTTACACCTATCTGCAGGGCAAACTGTATAACTGCACCGTCAGCGGCACGGTAAACGCCGGAAGATGGGCGGGCAGCATCACCGGATACAATGACGTCGCGGGGGTTATTACCGGCGCAAACGCGTCGGTTTCGGTCACCGCAAACAAAAATGGAGGCGGTATCACCGGATACAATCACGGGAGTATTGAGCAAAGCCAGTTTACCGGTATGCTCAACTGTATCCAGCAGCCCGGCGGTCTTGTCAGTGATAATTATGGGATCATTCGCAACTGCTTCTCCATCGGTCCGGCGCCTTTGGCCGGCAATCTGAACACCGAATCCTTTATGGGTTATTACGGAGATGTATACAATTCCTATTCGGCCGGCACAAATAGCTATCTGTTTGGGGACTGCTTCGGTTACTCTAAAAATATTCCGGAAACAGTGTCTACCGAACAGCTTATGCAGCAAAGCACCTTCCCGGGGTGGGATTTTGTAAACATATGGCAAATTGACCCATCCAAAAATGGAGGGGCCCCCTCCCTGCAGCTTCCTGCCGCTTTGCCGGCCCCTCTGCCCAATACGAAATGGGAGGATTACGCCGCAAAGTCCTATGCCGGCGGAAACGGTACGTCCGAAGACCCCTATCTGATTGCGACGGGCGCACAGCTTGCCCGGGTCATCGTGAGTGAGCGGACAAACAACAAAGCGTTCTCGGGCAAATATTACCGGCTGATTAGAAATATCGACTTAGGGGCTCATTTGTGGTGTTCTATCGAATGTGCCGGTTATTATCCGGAAACCATGTATTTTGACGGCAACAATAAGACTGTTTCCAATATGACCATGAGCAACGGCTGTGGGCTGTTTGAGTTCGGGTTGGAAAAAGGGTACATTAAGAACCTGCACCTTAAAAATGTAAAAGGCCAAACACAGGCCGGCATTATCAATGTAAACAATGCCTCCATCACGGGCTGTTCGGTTTCCGGGGACATTTTCACAACATCCTACAGTGATAACGCGATTGGCGCAATCTGTTCAAACAATTATGGTACCATACAAAAATGTTTTTCGTCGGCCAGCGTACTTGGGTATCATAATGTGGGCGGGATCGCAGGATACAACACTGGAACAGTAAGCAACTGCTATACCACCGGCGCTGTTTTCGGCTTTAATTCCGCTTCGTCCATTGTGTCCAACAACGCCGGGGGAACAGTCAAATACTGCTACGCCACCGGAAGGCTGACCGGAATGTACAGGCAATTCGGGGCCGAAAGCAACTCTTATTACGATCAGGAAACTACCGGCTTATCTTATGACGAAGGTCAGACAACGGCCCAAATGAAAAACCAGTCCACCTACAAAAACTGGGATTTTCAGAATACCTGGGCCATAAGCCCGGACGTAAACGGCGGATATCCCACGTTACGAGCGCCTGTCCCTTATAAAATCAACTATGTCCTGAACGGCGGAAAAAATTCTGCCTACGCTGAATTTGACTATATGCCAGGTTCATTCTGCACATTGCAGACCCCCACGAAGGACGGGTACTATTTTACCGGATGGTTCACAAATGCCAAGCTTTCCGGCACTGCTGTGACAAAAATTCTGAAAACCGACACGGGAGATAAAACCTACTATGCCAAATGGGCGAAATGCCCCGACGTGACCGCCATTACCGGCAATCCGGCCGACCTGACCATGGGCAAATCAGTCACGCTCAAAGCTACGCTTTCCGGAAGCGGAGCGCCCGTGATCTGGACCTCCTCGGATGCAAAAATCGCCACCGCGGATAAAACCACCGGAATCGTAAAGGGTACCGGAGCGGGCGTTGTCAAAATAACCGCCTCAGCAGGCGGGAACACCAAAACGGTCACGATTACCGTTCATCGGTATGTCTCCATGCGAATCGGCAAAACCCAGGCCGTTCTGAACGGCAAACTGACAACCATTGACAGCGCAGGCACGAAGCCCTTCAAAATTAAGGGCACAACCATGTTGCCTTTGCGGTTTGTAGGCGAAAAAATGGGAGGAAAGGTTTCTTATGTCAATGATTCGTCTCCAATTGTCATGAGCTACGGGAGCACAAAAGTGGAGTTTATGCTGAATCAAAAGACCATGAAGGTAATACAGGGCGAGAAAACATCCACAGTCATACTTCCCACCGCGGCACAGAAGGTAAAGGGAAAGACCTACATTCCGCTGCGCGCGATTTCACAGGCGCTCGGTTTTTCTGTGTATTACGAGTCTGGCACTGAATACATTGTGGTCAACAACCCGAACATGGCCACCAGCATCCGAAATGTAAGGCTCAAAGAAGCTAAGAGTCTCATTAAGAAGTAAAGCAGCTATAGGAATACGCTCTCCCCCATGCTTGGAAAACCAGCCTCTGTTGTTTGAACAGAGGCTGGTTTTGATTGTTTATGGCTGTAGATCAGCGATGCCCTTCCCCGCCAAAAGCCAAATATATCGCCGGTGTTCGACAAGGCCGCGGCGACACAAGACTTCGACGGATTATCTTACAAATTGCATGGCTTCTATCAGGCGCGTGTTCAGTACCGAATTATTCATCTTTGGAGAGTTGACAATAATATGTTTGGTACTGGATTCGTAATACACATGAAAACCCAGCGATTCAGAAATTGCGCGTACTGGCAGATAGGTGCGTCCGCCCCTGATTTGTGCCGGCACATCAATTTGGATGTTTCTTGTGGTGTTTCCCTGAATGACCTTGATGATTTTTTTGTTGAGCCGCAACTCCACAATGGTATTCTGACACCGGATATAGATCGGTGCGTTCGGACTCGTGTAGGTGACCTTTCCGCCCATGCTCTCGCCAATGAAGCGGACGGGTCCCATGGCCCTGCCGCCAACCGTAAAGGGCTTGGTATGCCAACTGTCAAAAGCGGCATATTTGTTGCCGTTTACAATGGCTCTTTGAGAGCCGATGCACAGGGATACATAGGAATGGACTGTTACGGTGCACCTCGCCTCACTTCCATTGCTCAGCTTGGCTGTAATGGTGGACGTGCCGGGCAAAAGACCTTTGACAAGGCCTCCCTTGTCCACAGTAGCGACGGATGGGTTTGAACTCGACCATGTCACCGTTTTCTCAAAAGCGTCCGAAGGTGTAATCGTGGCTTTAAGCTGTGCGGTTTTGCCTTTCACAACGTCGGCCGAACTTGCTGAGATTGTAACTTTTCCGGGTACGCGGACACCAAGTGCGGTAACCGCAAGCCAGTTGGAATAAGTCTTGTCATAGCGCGCGCGGATATGGTATGTCCCGGGCGTAGTAAAACTGAGTTCGTTTCCATTTTTAATGCTGATGCCATTCTGCTCCTGCGCTTCCCATGTTAAGGGCAAACTGATCTTATTGCCGGATTTATCCAGAACCACGGTGCGTATGCCTGCATAGGTGTCAAGATTGATCGCGGGGTCGTTGATATAACCGGTAAGGCTGCCTGAAAGTGTAATCGTGCCGCCGAACGGAAGCTGGGATACATTCACCTTAACAAGGGCGGTGCTGGTCAGGTCTGAGTTCTTAGTGGCCGGATTATTGATGCCATATGTATAGTTGGTGTTGGCGTCATCGATCATGTATTTGAGATACACAAAACCCAAGCGATCATTTGCCTCAAGATACCTGTTGCCCGATATCCTGTTGATAACGAGATTCGCGACGTCGCTTTTGTAAACCGTGTTGCCGTAGGCGTCGGTCACCGTGGTCGTCACGGGCTGCCCCTGAGAGTCAAGCAGAATCCAGTATCCTTTTGCCGGAATAAATCCAAAATAGGGGATATTGTACGCGTTATACCCTTCAATATCAATATTCGACGTGTTAATCACGTCTCCCATACTCAAGCTGAAGTCCGGAGACTCCGTGCCGATTTCCTTAAGCTGATATAAGGGAACGATTCCGTTGACAGCCGATGAAAAGCCTCTGCTTGTGGTCGTAATGCTGCCTCCCATGACCGACATCGGGCGGTGGTAGTACATGACGTAATGCCCCTGCGTGCCGGACATGCCTGAATTGTCCATTGTGATAAACTCCGACAAAGCGGTCAAACACTGCCAATTATATCCATACTGGCCATTAATCGCTGCAATGCCGTTGGCCCAATTGATTTTATCGCCGTAAGCTGCTTCTCTGTCATCCGATGTGCCCCAGCGGTAATTATAGTTTTCAATGGCGCTTTCTTGTCCGGGATAGGCTCTTCCGAACTGGGTGAGTTGTCTGATATGCATGTCGTATTGGTCTATATCGCTAAGGTCGTATTCACTATAGATGGCTATGTTTTTCACTTTATAGGTTATGGCGACAGGATAGTCATATTTGATGGTCATTGTGTTTGTGCTTTTGCTTTGTTCCAGAAGGGTCGCCGTATGCGGCGGCAGATCCACGGATATCGCGCTCTCAACCGAATCGGTTTCCGTTTTGGAGGTGCTGTTGCTTTTGGTGGAGCCGAAGGTCTGCGAAGCCGTAAACTGTGCCTGCAATGTCTGGCTTACACTGACGCCAATCATCGGAATTTCGGCGGAAACCGTCGTTTCTGATCCGATCATTTCCTCAAAAGAATAGGAACTCTCCGTCGAAACCTCGTTGGCTACCGTATATTCGGTTCCGACGGTATAGGATTGCGACGCGTTGATGGTTGAGGCGGTTAAGTTCTGGACGCCCGTTGACCAGGTGCTTTCCTTGTCACCGACAGTATAGGAAAAACCCGGAGCTCCGGCGTCCAGCGCTTCCTCCGGCGTTTTGCAGGAGTCTGGTATGCCCGTGGCAATTTTGCCGTCGGCATTCAGGTAGCGCAGGTTGAAATCATAGTATACCGTGCAAACGCCAAACTCGGTCTTGTCAGGATCGCTGGTGTCGCCTCCCTCGTGACCTCTGATTTCGCTGATCGTAAAAACCATATCGGTGTCCGGCAAATCCCAGGTAGAATCTTCATGTATCGGCATTCTTTCATTACCGTCACGAAATAGTTCCATTATCCTGTTGATCACATCGTCACCCTTGTTGGCGAAATAAAAGGGGGTCACAACACCGTTTTCTACTTGCGTGCGGAACGTCCAAATATCCCCCATACTTTGATAATTGTGATCCAGCGCCTCATCATGGATCCATTTTTGTACAGCTGCGTCCTGCGCAAGCGCTATGCAACCGGCGGCGTTCCAGTAGTAATATATCGGCTTTAGGGGATGGCCGTTATTTTGGGTTACGGGCGACGACAAAATCCTTTTGAAGAAATCCTGATTGTTGGAAAAGCTCCGCTCGCCGCTGCCAAACACATCATAGTAATTGATGCCGCCTGATGAAAGTATTGCCGTCGTGTTGAACGGAGCGTATGCCGCGGCGGACGCCGGTACGCTAAAAACGCTCAGCATCATAACGGTTGCGATCAAAAACGAAGCGCTCTTTTTTCCTATCTTTTTTATCCTAACACCAAACATTTCATGTTCTCCTTTTATAAATTTCCCGCATTTCTTCTGGGGTTGGGGTTCCCCGTTTTCAGCCTCGCTGTTAACACGCGGCGTGGTCAGGCGTCCCGTTTTAGGGTGGGAGAGTAATCGCTCTTTTCTCCTCGGAATTATTGAAAGCGTGGAGTCTGGAAAATCATCAGGTGTTATTGCGGACAGTTTGTTGCGCGTTTTTCCTTTCATTTCAAAAACTCCTTTCAACTTTATCCTTTTTGATTGCTTTTTGCTTTTTTGTTTTACGCACCTCCCCCGTACAAAGCAATATCCATAAGTTCTTTTACAGTTACCTTTACGCATCCGCCTCCCCAAATCACATAGTCGCCGTCGGTTTTCACGCTTTGAAATAATGATTCATTTTCAAGTTCTTTATACTTCATCGTGTGCAGTTTGATGGACAAATCCACAATCACATTGGCTTTACTTTCCATGTCTAAAAATAATCGAAAATCATTTAAGGGAACAACTGCTCTGATATAGCCCATGCTTGCCACCTCTTTACCATACGAGCAAAAGCCTGTTCAACTTGTTTTTACGTACAAAAGCACCCGCGCTATACTGAGTATAGCGCGGGTGCTTGCCTCGTACATCACCCAAATGGGTTATTTTACCAAAAAATCATCTAAAAATAATGTGTTTCCAATTTCATTCATTTCAGTTTTTCCGCCAGTTTCGCGCGGCGGTCTACATGGAGCTTTTGAAAGATCGAGCGCATATGCGCATGTACGGTATGCTCACTTACGCACAGTCTCTGCGCAATTTCGGCATTATGTAAACCCTGGGCCGCGAGTTCCGCAATTTCCCGTTCGCGCGCGGTTAATTCGGATGGAAGTTCTCCCGCAAACATGGCGTCATGAAGGAGAGTCGCCCCTGCGCCAAATTGGTTCTTAACTGTGTTATATTGGTCAAGAAGATGGGGATACTGCTCTTCAAACAGTTCCTCGCACAGGCCCTGTAACTCCCAGGAAAGAGACGCAAACACATAAACCATGCCGTCGGGCAAAGCCTTTTGCGCCGCACGCTCCAAGAGCGTTTTGGCTCTCATCCTTTGCCCCGAATGAACATAACCCACCGCCAGAAGAAGATAAAAAATATGCTCCGAAATAACGGTTCTTTCTATATGTTCAGGTGGGATTGCTTCCAATGTACCAATGAGTCTGTTGTATTTGCCTTTATTAGACATCAATATAAATACATATACGGTCTGCGCATTGTATGCCATCGGGGGAAGCAGCTTTCGATTCGAAAAATCACCATGCTGAATCCAATCGGCGACACGGCTGTGCTCCGACAGTTCAACCAAAAGGATGCCCTGCACCGTATCAAGAACAGATCTGAATATGAATGTGTTTTGCATGGGATATGAAGCGGCAAGCTCCATTAAACCGATTGCATACTGCCAGCCTTGCGTGTCTGCTTTCAGCAGCGCGATTTCCGCGAGAATTCTCGCCGCCTCCAGATGAATGATGCCCTGACACTTGCTTTTGGCGATGTGAGCCGCTTTATAGGCGAGTCTTTCCGCATTGCTGAAATCTCCCCGGTAAAAAGAAACCTCTGAACGAAAAACAACATCGGCTCCGCTGCCGTGGCCATTCGTTATACGGGAATATACGGCGATAAAATTCTCCAGTTCTTCCGCATTGCTTTCGCATTCCCCGGAGATTGTGTGAAATTCGGCGAGTTGGCAATAGTCGCCGAAGGCCCACGGCGACTCCGGAAGGATAACGCGCGAGCAGGATTCACCGAATAACCGGGCTGCCTTTTGCACAATCGGGAGCATTTTGCCGATATCCGGAAAGTGGGTGTAGGCTGATAACAGAAGCCACTCCGCCCGCAGCAAACCGCTTTTATCAAGCTGCGTGTCCAATTCGTCGAGTAAAACGGTATACGCATTCTCTTTCCCAAAAGACTTGAGCACCCATGCGACGTGCAGCATAGAAAGAGGATGGCGTTTCCTGATCTCCTCTGGACAGCACTGGGCAATCTCCTGGGCAATGTCATAAAACATTAATCCTCCGATTTCCTCAAAGAGCAGGTGTGAAAGATCAAGAGAGAGAATTCGCTTATACTCTTTTATGCTGTGATAAATTTTCAGAGCCTCGGCAGTTTTTCTCTCGTCCCGACACAAGTCACCAGCGCGCAATAGGCAATCCCGTTCAAAAACCGCGCCGCGCTCCGAGCGCTTTCGGGACAGCAATTCAAAGAATAAGCTATGCAGTTCATACTTCCGCTGTCCGGTATCATATCGAACAAACGGAATAGAAAGACAATCTGCGGCAAAATCAGGAAATGCCTCATAACCGAGCAAAGAGCATATCTGCCGCACAGTGAGCTTTTCAAAGGAAGAGATGCGCAGAAGTAATGTTTGTTGCTTGTGGGAGAGTTTATTCCAAACCAGACGCTCCATGAGCTGCAGAACAGCAATATCGGAAAACGATCCGGTTTCCCGATAAATACACATTTGTAAATAGACGGCAATAACCCAACCTTCCGTATAGCCGAACACTTTTTGCAAATCATTCGCTGTCAGTTTCAAACCGGAAAGCGCAAAATATTTTTGAATATCCTCCGCCTCAAGCCGCAAATCTACGGTTTGAACATGCAGGACGCGGTTGCGCACAATTAAATTGTGAAAATCACGTCTTATCATTTGCGTAATAATGACAATGTGAAGCCCATCACCGCCATGCTCCGTAAGCGCCGTCATAAAAGAAGCGGATAAGTCAGAGGATAGGAACTGAAAATCATCGATGACAAGCCAGGTTTCACGGCTGCATTTCATGGAGCGAATTGTATCACAAGCCTCCCCAAGCGTAAAGGCATTGGGAATTCCCAACGCAAGCAGGCGTTTTCCTGCTTTCTCATCTATTTTTTCAATTTTACGGCAGAGTCTCCGATAATTGGCACTGGAAGCCTCATCCACTCCGGTAAACCAAAAAATATCTGTCCCTTGTTCCCTGAAACCACTCATATAGTGTTGGACAGCAGTCGTTTTGCCGTAACCGGACGGGGCTTCAATTATAATCGTAGAAAAATCGGCAAATTGCTTGAGCTTTTGACTCAAGCGGTCAGAAAAGTAATGAATCTCAGCTGACAGTGCTTTTGATAGAGACATTTCATAACCCTCCAATGTACAATGATTTCCTTGAGACATTCACGGAACTTTATTGATCAATTGGAATAAACATCCGAAGCAAAGCAGTTGATATATATAATTTAACGAATATTATACATATGAATTATATGTCATAATACATATTTTTGCAATAATAAATAGCAAAACATCCGCACGTTCCTATTCTTTTCTGTCTGTTCCACATCTTTCCCAGAGTTTTTCGAGGAACAAATCAGGGTAGAGTTCCTGTTAGGTGATTTTACCTACAAGCAAATTTACGCCTGCTTATTCGCTTACGATTTATCCAAATCTCTATATGAAAAGACGCAGCAGCCACTCCATTACAGGAGGATTTAAGACACAGAAGTAATAAATTAATTACATAGTATTTAAAAATATTGGCTTATTTTCCAGTCGATTAATTGAAAAACCGAATGCGTTATACTATAATAAAATTACGTCAGTCGCGTAAAATCCCGGGTCGGGTGCGGTGGCAGAAAACGGGAAAGGAGAAAAGAGGACTGATTTTCGAGATGAGCTTTGCCAGGTGTGCGAGAGGGTTACCATCCTTCCCGCCACTACCTATCGATAGGTGCTTAATGGTGATCAGTCGTCGCCTTCGAACAGAGCGGAAACATCATTATGCTGGGTTGAAAGGAGTATAGAGAATGAAACACAAAACAGGGGATAAACTTTGCAGTCTTTTTATGGCAGTTCTTTTGCTGCTGAGCACAGCTTCCTTCACGGCTGCGGCGGCGGAGAAAACATATCCTAATCCGTTTGTCTACAATGAGGAAAACTTGCCACAGCCTATTTTAGACAGCCATCCGGAATGGATCGACCTATACTATGACACATGGAAGGTTGCCAAGACAAAGGTTCAGTTCGGAACCCAGGGCAACGGCTTTGTCCAGGCCTATATGGACGAAGGATTCAGTTCAAGCTTTTACCTTTGGGACACGGCCTATATCACGCTGTTCGGCAAGTATTCCAACGGAGAATTTCCCTCCATTGTGTCACTGGAGAATCTGTATCGTAAGCAGGGAACCGATGGCTTTATTGGAAAGTCCTATAAGGAGAGCAACGGGACGTGCGACTATGCCCGTGAGGATGACCAGTCCCGAAACCCGCCTCTGCTGGCCTGGGCCGAATGGGAGAATTACCGGGTTACCGGGGACGCCTCCCGGTTTACGAAGCCCGTGACGGGAAACCAGGCAGGTGACGGGTATGACCGCACAACCAAGACCATCTTTCAGCGCCTGATCGATTATTATTATTGGATGAAAGACTGGAACCGGTATGAAAACGGCTTTTACTGGACGTCTACCCGCGGATCGGGCATGACCGGCTCTCCCCGGTTGGGCTGCAGCGGCGCGGCGGATACCGGCGACGGCAGCTGGATCTGTCTGGCAGGACAAATGGCGCTCAGCGCACGCTGTATGCGTGACATCGCCGAGGTGTTGGGCGACGCCAACAACGTGGAACGCTTTGAGCGGGAATACAAAGAACTCGGCGATTTGATCAATACCTATATGTGGGACGATACAGACGGCTTTTACTATGACCTTGACAAGGACGGAAAAGTCTACAAGATGAAAACGCCGGCGGCTTTTTGGCCTTTGCTGGCCGGCGTAGCCAGCAAAGAGCAGGTGGACCGGATGGCGGAGTGG
Source organism: Oscillospiraceae bacterium (assembly GCA_031551875.1). Taxonomy (GTDB): domain Bacteria; phylum Bacillota; class Clostridia; order Oscillospirales; family Acutalibacteraceae; genus JAVBNA01. Next base: position 14,030 of record JAVBNA010000033.1, read on the forward strand.
CTGAAAAACCCCGAGGTTTTTAACCGCCTGCATATGGTTCCGTCTGTGGAAGCGGCTCATCCCGCCTACAATCCGGCGGTTAAATGGAATGGAGACGTGTGGGCGCCCATGGTCTATATGACCGCCGAGGCCTTTAACGCATATAGCCTTCCGGAGGTTGCGCGCCTGATTGCAGAAAATCATATCACTAATCTGCACGAGGTCTATCAGGACAGCGGTGCTCTTTGGGAAAAGTATAATGCCGACGCCCTGCGGGCGGGAGACGGCTCTAAAAAAGACTTTGTCGGCTGGACAGGCGACGGCCCGATTGCCATGCTGATCGAGGACGTAATCGGCGTTCAAGTGGACGCGCCCGGTGGAACGATCTCCTGGAATCTTTCACAAACCGCGCGCAATGGTGTGAAAAACCTGCAATTCGGCGACGGCGTGGTGTCCCTGATCGCGGAGGAGCGCACAAACGCCGCCAACAAAGCCGGCCTGACGATCACGTCGGACACAGATTTCACCTTACTCGTCACCATTGACGGACAGGAATATACCATTCCTGTAGCGGCGGGAACCAATCGCTATCAGGCGGGCCCGGATCAAAGTCTGGCTGCACCTGATACCTCTTCGCCGCTCTTCTGTGTGTCGGAGGGTGCCTATCTCCTTTCTCTGGACGGAAGAATCATTCTTGATACAAGCGCCCGGGATAGCATTCGCACCGTTGAACTGGGCGGCGGCTTCTATGCCCTTCAGAGCCTGGACACGGGAAAATATTATACGGTCATGACAGACAATACCGTAATGGCGGCCAGCGCTTCAATTGTCCGCAATGCAAAATTTCAGCTTTTGGACATGGGCGACGATACCGTGGCTCTGCGTGCCATGGCCAACGCCAAATATCTGTGTTATCAGGGCGGAACGCTGACGGCCGCGCTCAGCTCGACACAGAATACGGCCTCCCGCTTTATCCTGGGCGAAGGGACTCTGAGCATTGACACCGACCGCCAGGTGGCCTATGTATATCCGGTCAGCGCGGTGACCCTGACCGAAACGGAGCCGGCGCTGCCCGCCACAGTCAAGGTCATGTATTCGGACGGCGGAGAAGGCTATCTTTCGGTACAGTGGGAATCCTATGCCTGGGAAACGCAAACAACGCCCGCTTCCGTGACCGTAAACGGATCGGTGGAGGGCTATACCGGGGCGGTGACCGCAGCGGTAGAGGTGATTGCCGCACACAACGGCGCTTTTTTTGGCGGACAGAGCACTCTTGAGAGGATGTCGTCTGCGACGACAGGAACCAAGCGTGTGGACTTTACCAAGGCCGGAACCGTTGACTGGATGCATTTTGGATCCCCCAACATCCAGGCGATTTCCCATAAGAAAAACGGCCCCAATATGATCGGGGAGTTTATCACGGGCGGCGACGCCGGATATGAGCCTTTCCAGAAGGAGATGCCTATGAGCATCTCCTGGACGGACGGTTCTCTGGAGGGCAAAGAGGTTGTCAGGGATGAGAGGGGCAGCTGGTGGAACAAATCCTCCGCAGCCTTTTCCATCAAGGCCGACTACATAAAACGCCATGCCACCATCTATACCTTCTACCGCTCCAACGCCAATTTCGCGGTCAAGGCAACGCTTGTCGACAAGCTCGGTGAACCGGTGAAAGAGGCGTATACCCTTGCGATTTCATCCGAGACCGCCCAAAACTGCATGTATTCGGTGTTTGAGTTTGATTATCAGGCCGATCCGGCCCGCGGCGACGGACAGAAGCTCAAATTTGAGTTCCAGATCAACGACCCCGGCACCGGAAAATTCTTCGGCATCTACGGCGCGACGGTTTCCAACTCCGACGCGATCCCGGCGGATATTCTCCCGGACGTCTCGGTGCAGAAGCTGCCAATTGCGCCCGCGCCCGCCGTGGTCAACCTGACCCAAAACGGACCGAAGGACTGGATTCATGTCGGTTCGGACGACGCCGGCGCCGATACCGTCGTGACCGACCGCAAGAAGCAGGAGACCGGATTCCTGGACGCTCAGCCCTTGGGCGCGGTAAACACCCACGCGGCCGCCTCCACCTATGCCTATTGGTGCAACGGTTCCGCTGCGCAGAAGGGTATCAATGTCAAAAATGGAGTGAAGGCCAGCGGCAGCGACGCCGGCTGGAACGTGACGGCCAAGGTTCTGCCCGGAGACACAGTTACCGCCTATTTTGAAACCAACTGTGCCGCAAAGGTTGAGGCGTTGAATGGCGCTACCCTTCTGGAAAGCAATTCTGTCTCTGCCGCGGGCAGGTATCAGGTTACCTACACGGCCGCGCAGGACGCCGCTTATCAGACCCTTACGCTGAAAATTAAGCCGGGAACGGCCAGTGCAGGTCAAGAAATCATTCTGACCAATGCCGTGCAGACCGGCAATATGCCTCTTAGCATCGACATCAATTATCAGAGCAAGGCAGCTGTCAGCGGGGGAACCTATGCCGCGCAGCCGGTCAACCTGACTCAGCTTGGCACGAAGGACTGGCTGAAAATGGGACAGGGCGGGATCACCGCCATTACCGACACCAGCAAGATCCGGAATGTCGACCTTGTGAACACAACCTTTAAAGCGGAGCAAAAAAAGGATGTGGTTCACTTCCTGACACTGAAATCAGTCGGTCCGGTTTCCCGGATTGGGACCTTTACTGACGGATTGTTTGCCACATCCTGGACTGACGGGATTCCGACCGCCAGCTATTCGGCCTCCACAACCGCCAAAAGCAACGTGGGCCTAAATTTCCGTGCGGACGGGAATGCCGGCGGCGGTTTTCAGCTTGGCGCCAAGCTCTCCCCCGGAGACGTCCTCCGTGTCTATATGGGGCATTATACCGCCAAGTCAAAGGTCACGATCTCCGCGAAGGGTGTTGGCGAGATATTCTCCGCCAGCTTCAATGGAGCGGCCGATACCTCGGAGGCGGACATTGTCACGGTTACCAACAACGAGCCGACTGAGGTAGAACTCACGCTGGAGCGTCTTTTGACAGGAACAGCCAACGGTACCCCGAACGTCTATATCCACGCGGCCACGATTACGGGAACACCTGAACAGTCGCAGGCGCCTCAGATCAATACAGTAGGCCTGCGCGAGCTGAAGAATTATATTTCACTTTTAAATCCCGACCGGTATGTTCAGACGCTGCGCGACGACATTGCCTCCGCGGTGTCACGCGCGCAGGACATCCTTTCCAACCCAGACGCTTATACCCAGAGCGTTGTGGACAGTGTGTTTGCTGCTCTGCGGGATGTCTGGGTGAGATCTCACAAGTCCGTCAACCATGTTCCTGTGGATAAAACCGCGCTGACCCAAAAGCTCACGGACGCAAAAGCACTGTACGCGGAGGCCGTGGCGTTTGGAAAGCCGGAGGCACTCCTGCGGGCATTCTCCAAAGCAATTGACGCGGCCGACTATGATGTAATCCGGAGCCGGTATGCCATGTTCCAAGAGGTCACCCAGTCGCTGGCCGGCCTGGAGGACGCCATGGCGTCCGTGCTGCCCGGTTCGGTCGACAAGGCCGCTCTGCGTGAGACCATTCTGGCTGCGGGGACTCTCAACCAGTCCAGCTATACTGCGTCAAGCTGGGCGGTTTTAACCGAAAAATTAACAGAGGCCAATCGGATTGAATCCAGCGGCCTTTCGGATCAAAATGACATCAACACCGCGCTTGAAAATCTGAACAACGCAATGGACAGCTTGGCGGCTCTTGTGACCGGGATAACGCTTGACGTAACGGCCAAGACGATCAACTCCGGAAACCGCTTTACGCTGACAGCGACGGCGGCGCCGGAAAACGCGTTCAACAAATCCGTGACATGGTCGTCCTCAAACGCCACGGTCGCCGCAGTTTCTCCCGCAGGGATTGTCACTGGATTAAAACCGGGCACAGCCGAAATCACCGCCACAACCGAGGACGGGGGCTTCACAGTCACGTGCGCGGTAACGGTTCAAGCAAACACGGGTGTCAGCGTCAACACAGGCGAAACGGTGGCGGTGCCGATTACGCTGACAGACTGTGACAGGCTGGCCGGCCTGAGAGGCACGCTCCAATACGACAACAGCCTCCTGACCCTCCAGTCCATCACGGCGACTAAGGGCTTTATGCTTGTTGCCGAGGGCGATTCCTTTGTGGCAGTAACGGCGGACGGTGTGGGTGTCAGCGGCGATGTGATCATCGGCTATGCCGTGTTCACCTCCCAATCCAACCTGCTTGATGATGTGACCGCCTATGTCACGATAGCGCCCGACGCAATGGTCGCTTATGATGAGACCACTGCCCAGACGCAGCCTGGGATTGGCTTTTCGAAAGTTACCATTGTCGGGATTCCGCCCCTGCGCGGCGACGTCACGATCGACGGCAAGGTAGATTTGGTCGACGCCATCCTTCTGATGCAGTACCTGGCAGGCAACAAAGAGTTGACTATACGGCAGCTGAAGGCCGCCGACGTCAACAAGGACGGTAAGATCAACGTCGGTGACGTGACCATCATCATGCAGATGTGTCTGATTTAGCATTCAAACAGCAGAGAAATACAGCTATGGCGCACAGGAAACCTGTGCGCCATACTCTTCATCAAGTGTTAATATGAATTTCGGGTAGTTATCCGAATTTTTTGAATACGGCGCGTGAGATTGAACAGTCACGACAGGAAAGTTGAACACCTTCTGCGCGAATGCTCTGCGCCCTGCCGACATTGCCTGCAAACATTAAATCAATTATGTCGTTGGGGATTTTTCTGCAGGATTCAAGCGAAAAAACTGATTCCGCATATTGAGGAAGATATTCGATTATACCTTTAGAAATCCCAATCTCTTTTTGAAGATAGTCCGAAAATTAATTTGATGAAATTAAGATTTAACTCTACATTTCCACTATTGTTCCGGATTTAATGTTGCTCAGCGCATCTACTATGCTGCCTTTTTTCACCGTAACCGAAACATCAAGGTGAACAAAATCGCCGATTGTAACATCACGGTCGATAATTACGCCGCTTTCTACTATTACGCCTTTGCCAATCGTTGTTCCTGCGTTGATAGTCGCTTTGGCGGAGATTATGCTCGCTGGAGCGACTTTTACTGACGGGCTGACTTCTGCCGAAGGGTGGATAAATGCCGGTAGTATGAATCCAGCTTCTTCAAGTTTTTCTACTAGCTTTTTACGCAATTTATTGTCGCCGATTGCGACAAACGCGATGGGATAGACCTCGATGAATCTTTTATAATTATCCAAGCTATCCAGCACTTCGGGAATTTCCGTATTGTCATCTAGAAACGTTATGTTTTCGAATATTCCTAACGCTTCGGCGGTTTCCTTTGCTACACGTCCCCAGCCGCCGGCACCCAGGATCAGCAGATTCATATGTTTTGCGCCATCGTAATTGCATAATATTGTAGGTGTGTCTGAGCTGTATTTTTCTAAAGCAGTCAGTCTTTCAAACTGCGGGCGGATATGTTCGCTGCAATCGATTTGCAACTCCTCAGGACGCACTTTATGTAGCCATTTTGACAGCGTGTAAATATCCACACCGTTTTCGAGTGCCCGTCGGATAAAGGTTTCGCGGAGTATTTGAACCGAGATTTTGCCCATGACCCCATTTTTACGGTTAATTATCTTAAGCTCATTGGAGAGAGGGTATATGCCGTTTATTTCTGTACTTCCGGAGATAATAAACGCTTCCGAACTTAAGCTGTCAGTAACAATCCTTTTCAAATATCTTGCAACATGAGCGGGAATCGGAAGTGTACGCGGGCTTTTTGTCGGCTTAATTTCAAAGCGGTCATTTTCTTCATCTTTATTCTTTTCTGTTTTTCGGCCTACGCGCGAAAGGACGCAGTTAATAGTAACTTCGCCTTTTTCGAAATCAAAATCGCAAAATCGCAGTGCGCAGGTTTCTGACGGCGTAAGCCCCATATGCAGGCAAAGCATGAGCCCGGCGCGCGGAAAGGTATATGATTCGTGTAAAATTTTATCGAGCAGTATTGCGTATTTTTCGCCAGAGAGATTTTCCTCGATTATCTGTTGTGCCGCATTCTCCGTCGGAACATACTCCTCCATCCCCGGCAAAATATATGCCGCAGGGATCGTTTTGCCCATTGACGTTAAGAGTGCTGCGCGTTTTTCGGCAGCTGCTATTCTAGACTTGCCGTAACACGAGCCGAAGATGATTTTCCCCGATTCATCGCGCCCTTTTTCATAGCGCGCTTCGAACCGTCCGTCAGCCCGCTCTGTAATGTTTGCACCAAGTCTCATGTTCATTTTCCTTTTCGCGGATGCTTCAATTCTTCGATACAGTTTATAATACTAACAACTATTATAGTTTATCATAATAATGCTTTTTGTCAATACATAGTAACATTCTAGAATGTTACTATGATGACCAGCTCACGCCGTGTATCACAGCCCATAACATGCAGGTCACTGCCGCATTCCGAACAAATTTGTTTCGATTCCGACAGCTCATATTTCACCACCTCAATGGGCAAGTTTTCAGGAAGCTTGTCTGTGGTCAGG
>JAVBNA010000027.1:0-10163 GCA_031551875.1 Oscillospiraceae bacterium
AAGCTCCTCGACAGGAGTGCGTTCAGCGGCAAAAAGCCCTTTGAATTCATCCAGAATGGCTTCGAGCATCGCTTCTTTTGAACTGAAATGATAGAAAAGCGACGAATTGTCAAGCCCGGCTTTTTCACCGATTTTCCGCACGGTGCATTTATAAAATCCTTCGGTGGCAAACAGGCTGAGAGCGGCGTCTAAAATCTGACGTTTTCGGTCGGTCAAGTGAATCACCTCACAATAAAACCATTATATCAGAGTTTTTCGCAAATTTCAAGCAGCTGCTTGAATTATTTTTGAAAGGCAGGATGAGCATGCAGAAATCAATGTTCTTCAACTCCAGTCAGGGAGACCGTGTATACAAGGCCGAGGACTGGGCCGATTACTTCTCCTCGTTTATCGGCAACGGTGTGTTTCCAAACCCCTCAAGTGGCTTGCAGGTCATGGCGCTGACCGGGATGGAGGTCACCGTGAGGATCGGTAAAGCATGGATACTGTGCCGACTGCGGCTGCGCGTTCGGCAGCAAGGTGTGGCATTCGAACACCCAGTACCGCAAGGTGGTCTGTCGGTGTAACGGTAAGTATAAAGAAAAAGGCGCTGATCCCTGCGCCACGCCGAACCTTGATGAGAGCGTCATACAGCAGGCATTCATCGACACCGCGGGCGGCATCTTCGATCAAAAGGGAACCCTGATCCATGCAATGGAATGTGTTGTAGCGTCGATCATGGAGACCGACGAAATCAACACCCTCATCGAACGGCTGCAGGCCGAAAACGATGAGCGAGAAGCCGAACTGCGAATCCTCGTGCGGCAGCGAACCTCGGAGGAGGTCGTGCCTGAGGAGAACCTGAGACGATACGAGGAGCTGTGCGACCCCTTCGAGGAAACCCGCAAACGCATCAAGAAGCTCAGGGATGACAGAGTAAACGGCACGTCGCGCGAAGAGCAGATCAGTCAGTTTATATCCTCGCTCCGAGAGCATGACAAGCCTCTGGAGGCCTTTGACGCCGACCTGTGGAACGCCATCGTCGACCACGGCACGGTGCATCCAAACAGAATCGTATTCACGCTCAAGGATGGCACGGAAGCCGAGTGTGAGATTTAGTTTCCAATCATACGATCCTAAGTAACGAAAACGTATTATATAAATTGAGCCTTCCATATCCCCACTGAAAATTTGGGTATGATACCCCGACATCATGCTCGCACCCTGAAATGAGCAGAGCGCGGACTCTGTAGGTGTTAAGCGAAATATCGTTGCCGTTTACTATACCCCACTGCAGCATAAGAGCACTTGCTCCCGCCGTGATCGCCGCAGCAACGCTTGTTCCGCTCATCAAACCGTAGCCGCCGGGGAATATGCCGCCGACATCCACGCCGGGCGCTGTAAAATCCGGGTTGAGGGTTGGTAGCCTTGACGGACCCCATGAAGAGGTCGTGTACAAGCTCTTTGTTTTTGTGCTGTGGGCGCCGCTGGTGACAACGCCAATCGTCGTCGCGGGAATAACGACCGTATAGTTTGGAGTAGGAGATATAAACTCTACACCCGGAGTTGCAAATCCGGTCATCGGTAGCCAGACATGGTAGGTTCCGTCAAGAATGATATCGCCGTAGATAATCAGCGTCCATATACCCGGCGTGGGATTAAATATCCGAATGTATGTGAGCTGCGAGCCGCTCCCCCCGACCGGGAAAAAGTATTGGAGATTTACACGCGCCTTTTCAAACACAAAACCGGACTCATGTATTGCTCCGGTTTTTGGCGGAAGGCGGCCGAGTATTTCACCTGTCGGAGATTTAATCGCTACGGACATTCTGTCCGATACGCCGTTCCACAACTCAATCCAGAAGCTTTCGGCATTACCCGGAACAATAATCTCCACATTTTTCGAGACACCCGCGCCGTTCAATTTGCCGTCGGTATGATGGCGTGCCTGGCTTTCGTTTCCAGCGGCAACACAAATGCACACACCTGTGCGGCTTGATAACGAAACGCATTTTGAGTATAATCAATTCCTGTATCGACAAATCCAAGCAACACGCCCTGTCCCCGCAGATCCATGTATGGGTGTTCATGCAACTGGGTTATCCCAATCGCATCCAAATCCGGTTTCCCAAGCAAACAAAAAACAACAGGCTGGAGTTCGGGGCGGTTGACGCCAACCAATCTCTGTATGCTTTGCTCATCAGAGGCGTTCACGTATATAATCGAATATTCGCCATGCAGATGATACGTGTGCAATACAATGTGATGCTCCGATATTTGACGGGAAAGAAAACTCCCGTCTTTTAATATCAGGTCTACGACATCATTATCTATTTCAAAGTTCTCCATAGGGGCCTCCTAATAAAATTTTCGGATATACCTGATGTCCAGACATACAGGTCTCCACGAGTTACCGTCCCACCCATATCCGAAAAGTGTGCGTCTATTCAATTCAACAGGATACATCCAAAACGGTTTTCCTCCATTCCGAAGCCATACATAAATATAGCTTGATAAATAATGACTCAGCAACTCCGGCGTAATGGTTTCATTTGTTACCGTGTGGCAGTAAGGAGCCGTTCTCGGCGGCGGGGATGGTGGGTGTTTCGCCATATTTATACACCACCTTTCAACAGATTCATGGTTTCGGAGAGGCACAGCCTTCCGTAACCCCATAACGGATTCGGGTAGACAATACCGCCTGTTCGCGTCGCTCCTTTTTGCAGATAAGCTTTGAGGCGTTCGCCATATAAAAACGGATCGTTACCGTCAACGATCCCCCATTGCATCATAAGCGCGGCGGCTCCCGTCACAAACGGTGCTGCCATGCTTGTTCCGGTATATGCGTCATATCCTTCGCCGGTTTTAGTTGTCATAACAGAAACGGCAGGAGCGGCGATGTCCGGCTTCCCGTTTTTGCCGCCGCGCCCGGAAAATTCAGCGAAGGTACTCAGCGCGCCGTTATACCCGCCAACAGTGATCACCTTGTCGGCGGTGGAGGGCAGAGTGCAGGTCATTCCGGGATCGGGCGTGGAAAAGGCTGTTTCCCTGCCGGACTGCTCCGTTGTGGGAAGCCACATGTCGAAAATTCCGCTTACGGTATTTCTGCCGCCTATTCTGATTCTCCATATACCGTCTTGGATATAGCCCGTTTTGCTGGAAAACTGGAAATACACTTCATGACTACGGCTGTACGGAACGGGTGCGCCGTGATATACCTTAACAGTCGATCCTACATGCTCAATTGAAGTCACCGTATATCCGCTTCATAAGCTATGCCCCGGTATGTTCCACCGCTGCTCCTGCCGTTTCCTGCGGCTATTCCCGCCACCGCAGTGCCATGGCCGAGCGCGTCGATGCCTTTTAATTCACCGTTTAAATCCTCGGAAAGAAGCAGCCTGTTTATTTGATCTTGATTATATTCTGTTTTTGTTTCCTGATTAAACAGGTAAAGGATTCTGCTTTTGCCGTCGCTTTTCCGAAAATCGGGATGTGTACAGTCAGTTCCCGAGTCAATAATACCAACAATAACGCCTTTGCCGCTCAAGCCAGAGGGATTTGACTGAACCGGTGAAATGCAGCTTTCTCCAATTCTCATGTTAAGCGAAACATTCGCTATTTTTGGTAGCTCTATGTACTCAATTTCACTAAAACCATATAACTTGACAACCTGACCGCCCGACAGTGTCAGAACTGCATAGTTTTCATCAAGAATTTCAACGACAGCGCTTAATTCTTCCCTAATCCTTTGCAAGCTGCCATTAAACTTAACAATGACTTCTATCGATCTCTGATGGAAAAACCACGCAATGGATGCAACGCAGTCAAAGATATTGGCTCGAGCCATAATATCCAGCGCAAAACCGGTGCCGCACAGTACCGGATCGTATAGCGAAATACGCTCATTCTCTTTACTAAATAGCGGCGCCACATCCAGGATAAAACAATTCTTTTTGAGGAAACAGGCCTATTTGCCCGCCCGTGTGAATAAACAACACATTCCCACGAAGGCGCCGATTATGCTTCCTGATTTCCTCTAAAACCCCCAGCAAGCCCTTCCCTGTAAAAACCGGATCGAAAATAATTCCCGTCTCCCGTACCGCAAATTTTATAAACCCGACCAACTCAGGCGACGCGGTTGGATGTCCCAACTCGTAATAATTGAAATTGAGATAGATATCGTCGGTCGGTATCGCACAGGGCAGCCGCATAATAGAAGTTCCTTCCTCCAATATACCCTCGATCCTTCCCGGGGTCTTGTTCCCGTTAGCGTTGATGCCCACAATTTGTTTGCATCCGCAGCACAGCTTATTCGCCGCATATAACCCTGCATATGTGCTTCCGGATCCATCGGTGACTGCAATGGTATCAAACCTTATTCCCATCTTCTTTTCCTGTTCACATATCTCCCGGTAGGCATCCATATAGCCAAACATTCCGATACCATTTGAACCGCCTGCGGCTATGATATAGGCAGGAACGCCGCTCTGATCATACATTGCTTTGAGATCGGCCATGATTTGATTATAGTTTCCATCATACTCCCCCGGAGGAACAAGCATAATTTCACTGCCGAGGAGTTTGTCGAACAGATAATTTCCATCCGGCGGCTCAGGATATCCGGAAAGTACAAGATGACAGCCAAACCCATACTGCGCCGCAACCGACGCGGTCGCCTTTGTATGATTCGACTGCAGGACGCCGCAAGTAATGAGCATTTCTGCGCCCTGATCCAATGCCTCCCTGATGGAATACTCAAACTTGCGAACCTTATTTCCACTCAATTCAAACCCGGTGAAATCATCTCGTTTTATATACAGGCGACTCCATGCTTTGTCCGGATTTATCTTGTCCAACGAATAAATGGGTGTTGGAATGTTGGCTATACTCATTTTAGGTGGTATATACATCTCAGTTCCTCCTGAATGGTTTTTATACCAATATATGAGTTGCCAATTGATCTTGTGTCCGTTACAGATTCAACAACCTCCATACTTGCCGGATTCTCAATTCGGCGACAAGAGTCACCATGTTGTTCTCGTTTTCATAAGATGAATAGGGAGCCTTCCGCTCCCAAAAAGGAGGACAACATTATGGCACTGGTTTCAAACCAAACCGAACTCCAGCTCGCGCTCGATCTGGGCGACCCGCTGATCGAAATAATTAACGGCTTCACAATCGAAAGCCAAATCATGATCACCTACCCGGTCACCATCCAAAGTCAGGCGGAAACGCTCAGCCGGGAGCTGAAACGGCGAACCGGGTATACCGGCGTGCTTTTTTCCGTTGAAACCGGCGGGAATTTGGTGATGCTCAACCTGATTCTCGACGGAGACAAGGAAAAGACCCTGGCAACGCATCCAATTTTGGACGCCGTTTCGGCTTTGACCATGAAAAATGTCACAGTTCAAAACAACGCGTCCACGACGGACGGCGGCGGCATTCGCGGTGCCGGAGCCGACGCCGCAATTATTATGGACGATTGTGTTGTTCAAGGCTGCGACAGCGGCAAAGACGGCGGCGGCATGTTCATCCAGGATAACAGTCCCACAATATCGCGCTGCACATTTGCCGGCAATGTCGCAGAAGATGATGGCGAAGGCGGCGGCATCGCAATCAGGAACGGCAGCCCCGAAATGATCGGATGCACGTTTTTAAACAACTCCTCTTCTGCCGGCGGCGCTGTGAGCAACATCTACGGCGGCAATCCCATCCTGACTGATTGTATCATTTCAAACAATCATGCGGGTACCGGCGGCGGAGTCTTCAACAATCACGGCATCCTCGTTTTTAACGGATGCGTCTTCTCAAACAACGCCGCGAGGGGCAGGGGCGGAGGTGTTTATAGCGATTTCATGAATTCATATTTTATAAATTGTTCTTTTGTCAAAAACACTGCGGAGAGCGGCGGCGGACTGTTTACAACGACGCATTTGGAATTATCACTCCTGCAAAGATGTATTTTCACCGATAATAAGGCACAATTCGGAGGTGGGTTATTCACCTCTGTCGGCAATATGTCCCTGAACGGCTGCTTATTTTTTGGTAATGAGGCGCAAAATGCGGGCGGCGGGCTGTATATGCACAGCAGCGAGATTATAATGGAAAACTGCTCCATCCTGAATAATTCGGCAAAGGACGGCGGAGGCCTTGGTCAGCTCGGCGGGGTATCTGCATTATCGGGGGTAATTCGAGATAACAGGGCATCCGGAAACGGCGGCGGCATATGTCTGGAATCGGGATCCGAAACTTTCCTGGCGACCGCTTTTGTGGAAGGGGACATCTGCGATAACGCCGCCGTAAACGGGGGTGGTGTGTATGTCACTTCCAGCAGCACCCTTTTATTGGCTGATGGCGCAATACTACGAAATGCCGCATCAGGCAGTGGAGGCGGGATCTATCTGGAAGCAGCCGGGTCTTCGCGCCTGTCAGCGCCCATGTCTATGTTCAGTAATTCTGCAGGTGATTCCGGAGCCGGAATTTATAATGGCGGCGTACTGGGCATCTTCGGTGCGATGGATTATCGGGATGGGGTTTTTCTGCCCTCGGCGGAGCATCTGATTAAGGTGGAGGGGCCCATTGAAAATGCCTTTATCCAGCTGGAGCGGTCGCCTTACGTCTCGCCCGATCGCGCAAAAGCGCCTATCGACGTTGCCGTGACCATACCTGAACGTCCCGCGCTTACTGAGGCGGACAAAGCCGCATTTAACATGCCGTCCGGCTTTGAAGATTGGTATTTTCGTCTGAATGAGCAAAAATCCCATATACAGCTCGATTATTTGACGAAATACACCATCACCTATGAAAACCTGATGTGCGCGCATCATAGCAATCCCGCAACCTATGATGCGCAGACGCTGCCAATCGCGCTTTTACCGCCGGAGCCGATCCCTTGTCATTGCTTTGCAGGCTGGTTTGATACGGAATGCAATCGTGTGACGGAGATCCCCGCGGGAACGGAGGGGAATATAACCCTATATGCTCAGTGGAGACAGAATTGCGATCCTTGCTGAATAGTTTGCCGCTGACGTTGCTTGTTGACGCGAAAGCTGTCACGGAAAGGAGCGGGGTTTTCAACAAAACCCCGCTCCAGCGATTTGGGTAATACGGAATAACAATCAGGATTTGTAAGTTATCGTATTATAGGCATGTGGAAACAGTTCACAGGCCAGAACGAAAAAAACTCGGCTGGCCTCTGCTGCTTTCTGTTCCCAAATTTATATTGATTGCGGAGAAATGCGGGGCGTGCGCCACAACAACCTTTGGAATGCTTGTCAGCGACCACTCTTTTCGTTTCACTAAAGCTTGAATAAAACCGGCGTGAGGGTGCCCTCACGCCGGTTTTATAATTGGCGCCATTAAAGAGCCGTGCCCTTCTTGGGCACGAACATCCCGGACAGATCCACGCCCTCAAGGTCAAGCAGTTTGATTTTCATCTGAACCCCGCCGGCAAATCCCGTCAAACTACCGTTTGAGCCCACGACCCGGTGGCAGGGAACGATGATCGATATCGGATTATGTCCAACCGCCCCGCCCACTGCCTGACTGGATATACTCTTCTTCCCCATTTTTTCCGCCATCTTTTTCGCAATGCCGCCATAGGTCATCACTTCCCCGTACGGGATTTCACGCAAAATATCCCATACCCCCTGACGAAACTCCCCGCCGATGGGGGCAAGGGGGAATTCGGCAATACCGGGCTTCTCACCGGCAAAATATCTGTCCAGCCATTCTTTCGCTGTATCCAACAATTGAATGCCCCTCTTCCCCACCATGGCTTCGGATATGGTGCCTCCGTGATACTTTTGCCCTTCCGTCCATAAGCCGACAAGATTGCTTCCATCACCGTCACAGGCAAGCGTAATGATTCCAACGGGTGACTGGTATATGTCTTTGTAATACAACATGCAATGCTCCTCCTTGATACTGCTCCTTGATTAAAATGTTTGTAATCTTTGCGAGGATATAGTCAAACCACTTGAAAGACGATGCGAGACGAACAACTGACCAAAAAGGCAACTTGTATTTCAAGTGGTTCGACTATAACTTTCATCTGGCAAGGCAAACGACGAAAGCGGGCTTTCGCCCGGTGAGGAGGGTAACGCAGAGAGGCGGAAGTTTGACCGTAAAGACGCAAGTATATTCTAATCAAGGAGTCGTATTACAACGTGTTCCAAAGATTGATGGTGGCGTAACTGCGCCACGGCCTCCATGCTTCCGCCAGTTTCAATAACCCTTTTAAGGTATAATCCGGTAAAGCCTTTTTAACACCCGCGTCTGTTTCCAGAAAAGCGTCCGGCCACTCCATCGCCCGCATGGCGATGTACTGCGCCGTCCAGCTTCCAATGCCCCGGATTGCCATCAGTTTTTTGATTTCTTCCTCGGGCTGAGCCGAGAGGTCAAAATCAATCTTGCCTTGCCGGATTGCCTGGGCCAGGTCATGAATTGTCTTTGCCCGTGTCGCAATTATGCCGAGCGGCCCAAGATGGTTTTCAATGGGACCGTCGAGGGTAAGAAACGCTTCGGGCGAGGGGAACACGTGGGTCAGTACATCTATCCCTGTTTGAATGGGCGTCCCATACGCCAGGACAATCCTTGCCGCCAACATGCTCGCTGCCTTGACGGTGACCTGCTGCCCAAGCACCGCCCGCACCGACATTTCAAAAGCATCAAAACATCCCGGCAAACGGGTGTCCAGTACGCAAAGTCCGGGGCGTATATCGTTCATAACCTGGAGCGTTTCATACACCGCATCCGGGTCGCAATACAGATCAAACAGATGACGCACCCGTGACAAAACCTGCGGCAATACGAGAAGAAGAGTGTCGCTCACCGTGACAGTAAGGGTGTTTTTTTCAGGCCTATGCCCGACACGCAGCCAGCCGTATACATGCTTTTCTTCAGCGGTGATCAAGTGCACAGTACGCATGTATTCACCGTTTTCCACCGCGTCAACGCCGGTGATGGCGCGTCCCGCAAGAAAGCGGAGCATTTCATCCCAAGGATAGGGCGGGCGGTATCCCAAAGCCAGTGTAATATTGCCGTTATATCTTTTTTCCATTCTTTTTCGCAATGCAGTGGGCGCAAGATTATAGTGTTTTTTGAATAGGTCGTTGAAGCGGCGCAGGCTGCCAAAACCGGATGCCATCGCTACGTCGAGCACAGACAAGCTTGTGTCGGTCAGCAGGTTTTTAGAAAGCAACAACCGGCACGTTTGGAGATACTGAACCGGCGACACGTTGTACGCCGCCGTAAACACGCGCCGAAGGTGCCTGTCAGTACAGCCAAGCCGCCCGGCAAGCTCACTGAGACTTACCCCGCTGCCGCAGTTTTCCTCCAGCATCCTTGCAGACCGGTAGACCAAATTGGCGGTGGCGTCGGTAATTGATGCGCCGGGAGCCAGCTCCGGCCGACACAAAAGGCACGGACGGTATCCCGCCTGTTCCGCCTCCGCCGCCGTATGATAAAAGGTGCAGTTTTCAGGCTTTGGCTGTTTCGCCCGGCATACGGGACGGCAGTATATCCCCGTGGTCGAGATTCCGACAAAAAAGCGCCCATCAAAGCGTGCGTCTTTTGCCTTGAAAGCGGCATACAAGCCAGCGGTATTTTCCGTCATTCTTTCGCCCCCCACTAAATGATACACTCATTATACCATGCCCTTTATAAAAATCCAGCCGTTTTCGGACATGCTTTTGTTTCGCATTCTAATAATACTAATCTGCAATAAAAACATTATTGTAACACCGATTGTATGAATGTGTTTTTGGGGAAATTATCCGAATCATATCCAGATGACTATATTTTGCTGGTTGCTGACAGTGCTTCATGGCATCGTTCAAAAGGGATTAATGTACCTAAAAATATTGAGATTTTTCCTCTTCCACCTTATACGCTTGAAATGAATCCGATTGAGCAGATTTTGAAAGAAATCCGTAAACGCGGCTTTCGTAATGAGGTTTTTAAAACACTTGATAAGGTCATTGATCGCCTGTGCGACATAATCTCTTCGCTTTCTTTATTCACTATTAAAAGTATTATTGCACGTAGTGTACCATCCGCCAATAACTCATAGTTAACATAATGACGAATATGTGGTATAATACTCCCCAAAAGAGTGGGGAGGAAAAACAGATGGCGAGGTACAAAGTAACGCTAACAGAAGAAGAGCGTGAGGATCTGAAGAA
>JAVBNA010000038.1:0-98900 GCA_031551875.1 Oscillospiraceae bacterium
TTGTATTGGAAATTGCAATAACAAAATCATTTATTTTATTGTTGAACTAATGCAGGATTATAGCAACCATATTTTCAGAGAAAAAAGAAAACAAGTAATTGAAGAAAACAAAAAAATCGAAATATTAGAAACTAAAGCAAGCAATTGACCCATGACGAGTATGAGACTGGTCGGGATTTGTTCAACCTACTACGCGAGCGAGGTTTTCCCACCGCAAAAGCCGCAGGCATTGTGTACCGAGCCGGACGCCTGGAAGGGAAGAAGGAAGCCGAGGCGGCGTGTGGTGAGCGGTTAGGTCGGATGCACCGTACCATAATGCACAACCTATTTGGGATGACGAAAGTATGAGTGATGAAGAATTAGCATTTGCCCATAATCTTTATGGGAGAGGTTTGGTTAGTGTTGATGATAGTAAATATTCCTCACCGTCAAAGGTGACGTTTGTTCGGACAGGAACCCTAAATCGGCTTACAAAAGAGAGAGTTACAATATATATGCCAGAAATTTTGGCAGCTCAAACGGGTAGGAATATTGCAAAAGTATCTGTGACATGTGTGTCATTGCCCCCTGTTGACAGGACAAAAGGGACAGAATATTTAGGTGCGTACATAAGAGCTTCCCTGAAAAAGAGCAGTGAAGATAGCAAAAAATTACTACCAGTCCAGCAAGAGTTTAAAGAAGGTCGACAAAAGTGGGATGTATGTCATCAATTTACAAAGTCATTTTCTCGTTTTAATTCGGGCGATTGGCAGGTTTGGCTTGAGCTTTTTTCAAGGTGGGATGATAAAAACGTAGATGTCCCATACGCATTGGTAATTACTATTGAAGATGTAAGCTCCACATTAGATATTTACAGCGAAATAGAAGCTCTAAATAGATATCAAGCCATAAATACCATTAGACTTAGAGTTGAAAATAAGGGGGTGTAAAAAATGGCAAAACATAGCGGTGGTAAAGTAGGCGCTGCTGGAAAAGCATTAGCAAGCAAATCATCCAGTAAAAGGAGACCGTCCCGAAGATTGTGTAAACCTCCGAATTGGTGTAGAATAAACATCAATTCGGAGGTTTCATTATGGGACGGAAAACAACAGACCCGGAAAAATTAGCACATCAAGCAGAGCGAGCAAGAATGCGGGAGTTGATGAAAGAATACAATATCAAGGACATGTCGGACATCAACGAGCTGTTCAAAATGATGGTAGGTTCAGTTTTGGAAAACGGCTTGGACGCAGAGCTTGACGAAGAACTTGGGTATAGCAAATACGACTACAAAAACCGTGAGACGGACAACTACCGAAACGGTCATAGTAAAAAGACGTTGAAAACCAGCTTCGGCGAGATGGATATCAACATACCCCGAGATCGTGAGGGAGAGTTTGAGCCGCAGCTCATAAAAAAACAACAAACCACGCTATCCGGTGACATCGAGGAAAAAATCATCAGCATGTACGCCAAGGGGATGACCACAGGAGATATTGAGGGTCATATACAGGAGATTTACGGTCTTGAGGTGTCAGACACAACTGTTAGCCGGATCACCGATAAAATCCTGCCTATCGCAAAAGAATGGCAGCGCAGGCCGCTGGAGAGTATTTATGCCGTGGTGTTTATGGATGCGATCCATTACCATGTCCGCAAGGAAGGCAGCATTGTGAAGAAAGCGGTTTACATAGCCATAGGCGTTGATTTGAACGGTATCAAGGATGTACTTGGCATGTGGGTCGGCGAAAATGAAAGCGCAAAGTTCTGGCTGTCCGTGATGAATGAGATCAAGAACCGTGGCACAAAAGATATCCTCATTGCATGTGTGGACGGGCTTACCGGTTTTACCGATGCCATTGGAGCTGTGTACCCGCAGACAGAAGTACCTGACTGCGTACCTGCTTGAGTTCATCTGCGCTGAGTTGTCTTAGATTGATATGTTCCATGCTTCTTATTATATCATATTCTTTATGAAATTCCTATATTTAATTTCTGAAATAATAGTTAACTATACAAAACCTCTGTTTTATGGGTCTGACAGGATTCACAAACAGAATTGTTGCCATTATCGGAAGAAACGGCATGGGTAAATCTACTTTTGCCAGGTGTCTTTACGGCTTGAACAAACGCTTTAAAGGTATTGTGTTGGACGGAGAAAATAAATACAACTATTGGAGCGAGAGCATAACACGCGTGATCAGTATCATAAGCTTATTTTCAGCCGGATTTCCGGGAGCGGCATATATTCAGCAGCTTTTAATATTGTGTCGGGGCAGTCCCTGTATTTTGCAAAATTGGCATTGAACTCAGAAAAAACAGCTTGTAATGTGCTCTCTTTTGAAGTGTAAAAACAATAGATGCTTGCAGGACGGATGCCAACTATTTCGGCTATGTTCCGCATTGAGGTCTTCACATATTTGTTCCTGGTAAAGGGCTCTATCGCTAGAGACAAAATTTTTGACTTGGTATCGGAAACACTCATGTAAAGCAGTCCCTTTCATTGTGGAAGCGGGCTTTTTATTATTTTATACAACTCCAACCGGCATGTGAACCTTGCGCCGGAGTAACCTAAGGTTCGTTAGGTACATATGATACAGTGAAGACGCCCGGAAGCTTGGACATTACGATATAACAAATAATCACACCGGCGTGTTACAGACTCACCGCGTACCTTTAAAAAATTCCTTATTCAAGGAAAAAACAAAGGAGGTAAAATTATGTCTAATAAATGCAACTCAACTTCGTGCAAGTGTATCCCGATCGTTTTAGGCGTGCTGTTAGGAGCAACTATGGCCGTGTTGTTTGCGAACGGCTATGCGGAAGCAATTAACACAATTTTCCCAGCGACTGCCGTTATTGGTCTGGTGTTTTCTGTGTTTTTGACAACACTTGCTTTTCAGAAAAAGAATCGTCATTGCTTGTGCGAGTATCTGCCGTTAACACTTTTTTCGTCTTTGGCACTGACAGTTCTGTCTGTACTGTCAGTGGCAACAACAGTAACACCTGTTTTTTTCAGTTTTGTGTTGCTGGTTTTTCTCGGGGCATCCAGCTTATTTGTATCAGTGCTTGGCTTGTTTATGCTTGTAAAATGCTTAATCGAATGCCACTGTGATTGTGGCGAGTGCTGTTAAGCGAAGCATTTGCCTTGTTACAAAAAAATTGGTGCTTCGGCGTATCCGAGCAATACTACCGAAGTACCGTTCATTCCAAAAGGAGAGCTAACATGAAAAAGAAAATGCTATATAGAATTTGCACCACTTTTTTATCCATTCTCATACTGTCAACAACCCTTGTTTGCTACGCGGCTGTTGATCCGGGCTTTGCCAACGGTGAAACTGCGACGATCGGCACAGAGCCGGGCATGTATGCGTGGACGACCCGAGCTGAAGGCTTCGGCGGCAGCAGCACAGGTGAAGTTCAGAGCACAAATATCACAATTGATAAAACGGCAAACCATATTGCGTATATGTACGGCGGGTCAAAATCCGGCGCTGTTAACGGCGGTACAAACCTGATGTACAACGGCAACAGCAATGTTGACTTCAAAACGGCGACCAGCGGTTACGGCATATATCACCTGTACGGCGGCAACCAATCCGGTATTGTCGGCAGCGGCACACATTTGACAATGAACTCGGGCTGGGTGCGGGGTTGGATCGTTGGCGGCGGGTCGGGAACGGTTGACGGCGACTCGGTTGTCGATGTCAACGGCGGATTGGTCGGTGCGTGCATTGACAACTATTCGGACGGACAGGGAGAGGTCTACGGCGGGCCGACGGGAGCGGGCAGCGTGCTATATGGCAATACGCATGTCAATATCGGCGGCGACAAGTATGATCCGGCAACCTATCAACCGGGCGATAATCCGACCATCATCCGTCAGCATGTACTGGGCGGTGGTCAGTCCGGCGGGCTCGTGGTCGGAAACACGTTTGTCAATGTATCAGGAGGTACGATTTTAGGCCATATCGCAGGCGCCGGAGGCGGCGGCGGTGTTCCGAACATTGTCACCGGCGACACGCATGTCACGGTCTCGGGCGGTGAAATCGGAGAAATGATACCTGACCTCAACGGCGGCAGCGTGTTCGGCGGCGGGTACGCAAACGGCAACAACGTGGAAGGCAACACCTTTGTGACCATCAGCAACGGCGCGAATATTCTTGGCGATGTTTATGGCGGCGGAAAGTCCAGAGAAGGCCAATCCAACACCGTTAACGGAAACAGCACTGTTGATATTCTGGGCGGTTTTATCGGCGGCAATATATACGGCGGAGGTCAGGCCGGTGCGACCGTGAAAGGATATGCAAACATCAATTTGAAGCATATCATCGCCGACAATCCGTTTATTGAGCATTTTTCGGGCGCCATTCTTCCCGGAAACGCCGAGCAGGATGTCAACGTTAATTTCATGAACTACCACGGACTGTTTAACGGTTCGATAGGAAGCCCGACAGTGTTCTTGACAGAAAACTCAATTGGAAGCCTGGAAGCCCAGAAAAGACTCGGCGAAGTCAAGATTTATGACTACTCAAAGGTGATTTTTGCCGGCGGCAAAACCTATAATGCGGAACTCTGGAAAATCGAAGGCAACGCCTCCGCATCATTTTTTAAGGATTCGACCATCACGGCGGATAATTTCATTCAAATAGGCAACATTGAACTCAATAACTACAACCGGCCGGATTATGTAACGCTTACCATCGACGGCAACTATGTTTCGGCCGGCGGCACGATTAACATGTCCGCAAAAAGCAATACAGAGAAAGACTTTCTGGTTATCACAGGCGATGCCGATCTGACATCCGGCAGGTCGACGATATATTTGACACTTGATGAAGAGTGGGAAGGCGGTCGGATCGATCTTGTTGACATACAGGGAATCGGTGACGTAGAATCCTTCGACATCAATGTAAAGGATTTCGAAGGCGGCAAAGTTGCTCTGAAAAAAGAGGAATTACCGGACGGCACTGTCGAATGGTATATTGAATTTCAGGAAACTCCTGACCCGCAGGCAACTTCTCAAACAATCATTTCTCTGACGCTTTTATCTATGCTGACCGGTATTGCTTCGCTCGGCCTGCTGTTATTTTTACTCTGTAAGCTGCCCTGCCTGTCAAAGTGCAAACCATTCTGTTGTTTCTGCAAAAGCCGTAAGCGCAAATGCGGACACGATGATGACAAACGCGGTGAGTAAATCGCATTGGCAATGAAACACCTATTATTGTCCAAACCAAGAGGTTGGGATTTTAATAGGTGTTTTGTTATTTATTTAATTCATGGAACTTTCTGTAAGGCGGCATTTTTTAGATAATACTCATTTGTGCAACCTCAAGAAATGTTAATGCTAAAAGTTTCTTAAACAGTTACAAGAATTTATGTCATCATATCTTTGCATCTATTTCGTTCTGCCGATGCAGCGATCCTTGAAAGAAATCGGACAAACCCTTGTGAGACACGGTCTTGTCCGGTCTTTTCGCGTCCTTAGCCCTCCCAAATGTGAAGCCTATAAAAAAACAGTTGACGTCCCGCAGGTTCATGTGGTATACTCCATTCCAACACAGTTTGGAGGAAATACATCGTGAACAACTACTGCCGTAAACAGAACAGCATGATGATTCGCGTGGCTATTATTATGGCCGCGTCTATTTGCATCGCTATTATTACGGTTCCGTGGATTGTCCAGATGAGTTGACTTAAAGCTGTAAAGAAGGCATTTAAGCGCGTCTGTAAGCAATCCTGGGATTGCTTAAAGACGCGCTTTTTTGTGCCAAAAATGAGGAGGAAAATACTATGGTCACGAACAACACAGTATCCCCAACCCAGGCGGAAAATAAGCTTTCCGCGCCCGCCCCTGAAAAATGGGCGAACCCCACCCCCGCCGGCCTGGTCGCCCTGGCCGTCGCCTGCGCCTGCTTTTTTGCCTTGCTTACCGGAAAGGTTGAGCACTCCGCTATGCCGTTGGTCGGCTGCTGGCTCATTGGCGGCTTCGTCGTCCAGCTTGTTGTAGCCCTGCTTGACCTCAAAGGCGGAAACCACGCCGGCGGCAACACCTTCCTGTTCTTCTGCGCCTTCTTCATGCTTGTCGGCGGGATGGAAATGCTGCTCAAGTACAACGCGATTGTTTCCGGCGCGCCGCTTGACGCCCGCATCGACGGCTATGCCTGGAGTGTGCTGACGCTCGTCGTCTGGCTGTGGACGCCCGCATTCTTCACGAAATTCAGTCTCCTGTCGGTCATCGTCGCACTTTTGGACGTCGCCCTTCCCTTCATCGCACTGACCGACCTCGGCGTGCTCTCAAAGGATTTTTCACACATTGCGGCGTGGGCGCTGCTGCTTGCGGGCGTTGTCGCCGTCTACTTATGTGCAGCCACCGTTGTCAACACCGCCTTTGGTAAAAGAGTATATCCCCTGCCCTGAACAGAAAAACCGCGTCCTTACGAACTGTAAGGACGCGGACTTTCTATCTATTTCTCCGTTTCTTCCTTCCGGCGTGTCAGCAGCAGCCAAACGCCTGCGCCGAAAAACAGCGCAAGGCTGATCCACTGTGACGTGGACACGCCAAGGAAAATACCCCGCGCCGCGTCCCCCCGAAAGAATTCAAGCGCAAAGCGGAGAATCGCATAGACAAGAAGGTACAGCGGGAGAAGCCTTCCCTTGAGCTTCCCCTTGCGGAGCAGTATCCACAGCACCGCAAACAGCAGGGCATTGCACCCCGCCTCCGCAAGCTGCACCGGGAAACGGCTGACGCCGTTGGCGTCGGGGATGAGCGCATGGGTGTAGGTAAATCCAAATGAGCATTCCACTCCATAGCAGCACCCGCCCAGGAAGCAGCCAATCCGCCCGAAGGCGTGAAACAGGGGGATGAGCGGGGCGATCATGTCGCCGTATTCGGGCAGGGACAGCCTGTGCTTTTTCAGATAAATCAGCCCCGCGACAATGCCGCCGATCAGCCCGCCATAAAACACCGCGCCGCCGAAGATGTACTGCAGCGCCGCCCAAAAGTCATCCAGAGACTTTACGAGCCCGGGCGTGTTGAACAGCACGCCGATTGCCTTGTAGTTGAGCGCGGCGTACAGCAGGTGCCCGCCCGCGAGCACTCCTACGCAAATCCACAGCAGCAGGGCGATCATTATATTGTCGTCGTGTCCCCGCTTTCTGGCGATGCGGCAGCCTAAAAAGCCCGCCAGCAAAAGCCCGATGAGCGCCATGACTGAATACAGGCCGATGGTCCTGCCTAACAGGTTAAAGGTTGGATACATACTTCTCTCCAAAAAAATGAATTTGCATAACAACAATTGTTCTTATGCAAATTCATCGGTTGTTATTGTGTTGTTTTGCTGTAGGACGATGATTAGATCATCATACCGCCCTGTGCAGCCAAAGCGCTGTTGATCTGGTTGGTCAGGTCATCAAATGCACCAGCGCCGCCCGCTGCCGCAATCGCGCCTGCCGCGCAAATCACGCAAACGATCATGGCGACCGTAATGGCCACGCTGATGATACCCAGAACCATGCCCGCCGTTGCCATACCGGCGCCGACACTCTTTTTGCGCGCCTTTGCGCCGAAGATGATCGCCAGGATGGAGAGCACGAGCGTGAAATACTGGATGATCGGGAACCAGCCGCCAATCAGGCCGGCAATACCCATAATAAGCGCTGCAATCGCCATGCCCTGAGACTCCTGGGGCTGCATCGGCTGCATGGGGGGCTGCATGGGAGGCTGATAGTTGTTGTTCTGATCCATAATGTACATACCTCTTTTCTCAAGTTTTGAAGTTACGTACAGTATATCATACCGGCCTGCTGGTCGTCAATATGTTTTTTGTGCAACTTTCTGGATTGTGTTTGGCATATCGCACAACGTTTTCCGCTCCGGCTATACGCCGTACTCCTCCCGGTAAGCGATCATCCGGGGCAAATGCTCCTCAAAGGGAATCACGCCCTCACGCATCGCCTCGATGATGTCCAGGATGGTGACCAGCGGATAGGTCTTAATCCCGAATTCCTCATGAACCTCCTGCACCGCCGATTTGTCTCCCTTGCCCCGCTCCATGCGGTCGACTGAGATCACAAGCCCGGTCACCTCGATGTCCGCCGCGCTCCTGAGCACGGGCAGGCACTCGCGGATGGCGGTCCCGGCGGTGATGACGTCCTCAATGATGGCAACGCGGTCGCCGCCGCGCAGCGGATAGCCTGCCATCACGCCGCCCTCGCCGTGATCCTTGGCCTCCTTGCGGTTGAAGCAGTAATTGATGTCCACATTATAATGGGTGTGAAGCGCAATAGATGTGGCCACCGCGAGCGGAATCCCCTTATACGCCGGACCGAAGAGCGCATCGACCGGCACATGATTTTCCCGCAGACAGGCAGCATAATACTCGCCCAGCCGCGCAATCTGCGCCCCGGTGCGGTAGTTGCCCGTGTTGATGAAGTAGGGCGCAACCCGGCCGCTTTTGAGTGTGAACTCACCGAAACGCAGCACGTCGCTGTCGCACATGAATTTAATAAATCCTGATTTATATGACATGATTTTGTCTCTCTCCTTTGTTGTAGGCCTGTCAGGGAACATTTCCCTTCTCAATTGTACCGCGTCCCTCACTCCCTGTCAATACGGCCCACACCGCAAAAATATCCGGGTTATGATTGAAAGCAATGCTTGATTCTGATATAATTGATTTTATTCATTGCTCGCTTCCGAACCGAGCAGAGGCATTTAAGGAGGGCTATTATGCCGATCAAAATTCACAATTCCCTGCCGGCGCGGGAAATTCTCGAAAGCGAAAACATTTTTGTTATGACCGAGGAGCGCGCCGAGGCACAGGACATCCGTCCCCTGAAAATACTCCTCCTCAACCTCATGCCCACGAAAATTGAGACCGAAACGCAGATTTTCCGCCTGCTGGGCAACTCCCCGCTCCAGGTGGACGTGGAACTGCTGCAAACCGCCACCTACACCTCCAAAAACACCAGTGCCTCCCACCTGATGAAGTTTTACCGGACATTTGACCAGGTGAAGCATGACCGGTACGACGGCATGATCATCACCGGGGCGCCAATCGAAATGCTGCCCTTCGAAGAGGTGGACTACTGGGAGGAGCTTTGCGAGATCATGGAATGGAGCAAAGAGCACGTCTACTCCACCTTCCATATCTGCTGGGGCGCGCAGGCGGGGTTGTACTATCACTACGGCGTGCCGAAATACCCGCTCAGCGAAAAGCTGTCGGGGGTGTACCGTCATCGGGTGCTGGATGTATTCCATCCCCTGATGCGTGGCTTTGACGACCGTTTTTACGCGCCCCACTCGCGCAACACCGAAATCCGCCGCGAGGACATTCAAAAGCACGACTCCCTCGTGCTGCTCTCCACGTCCAAACTCGCGGGCATCTATATCGTCGCCGACAAAAGCGGCCGCCAGTTTTTTGTCACCGGACACTCGGAATACGACCGGAACACGCTGGCAGGAGAATATTTCCGCGATCTCAACCGCGGCCTTTCCCCCAAAGTCCCCCAAAACTACTTTCCGAACGATGACCCGAGCGCGCTGCCCCCGCTCACCTGGCGCAGCCACGCCAACCTGCTGTACACAAACTGGCTGAATTATTATGTCTACCAGCAGACCCCCTATGACCTGGGGGATCTGTCAAAAATGCCTGAGGGCTTGTCGTAAAGGAGTTTTGCCTGTGATCGATTCCCGCAAAAGAAGACCCGCGCTGACCCTTGCCCTGACCGGCATGTTCACCGCGCTGACCTTTGTATTCACCATGATCTCAATTCCGATGCCCGGCTCGTTGTTCGGCGGGGGACTGATGCATCTGGGCACGGTGCCGATGATGTTCGCCTGCCTCATGCTGGGATGGAAGGAGGGGGCTTTTGCCGGTGCTGTCGGCATGGGCCTGTTCGACCTTCTGTCCCCCTACGCAGTCTGGGCGCCCTTCACCTTTGTGATTCGCGGCGTCATGGGACTGATTGTCGGCAAGGTTTCCGGGCGCAAAAACAGAAAAAACGTCGGACGGGACGCGTTTGCCATCCTGCTCGGCGGCGCGTGGATGATTGCGGGATATTATTTCGCGCAATGCATTCTTTTTGGGAACTGGATTGCCGCCTTCCGTGATATGCTGGGCGACGCAGCGCAGGTGGCCAGTGCCCTGGTCCTCACTCTGCCGCTGGTTTCCATATTCCGCAGAAGTGCGGGACAGCCCTGATCTTTCCCACAGGAACCATAATATCAGGGAATATATCTCATCGAAAGTTGTCGATTTTGACTGGACAAAATCGTAAAAAAGTGGTATAGTAGACAAGCAAGTTGGAAAAGGCGTTTGTTGCAAGCGTTTTCCGGCAAAAACTGGAAAAGGAAAAATGGAGGGTATTTAAATGAAAACCAGAAGAATCCTAGTATGTCTCCTTGCAGTTCTCCTCTCGTTCACTCTTTTGGGCGGCATGATGTCCGTCTCCGCAGCATCCGACGTTGAAATTACTGTCACTACATCCAAAACCTGGTTTAACGTGGGAGAAACCGTAACCGCGAACGTCAGAATCAAAGCACCGGCTATCGCCGCTTTATCCGGCGCGCTTTCCTACGACACCACAAAAATGACACTGACGGGCATATCCCCCGCAATGCAGCCGACCGGAAACGGTTATTTAATGACCAACGCGGCCAACGGCGGATTTATTATGTTTGCAAGCGCCCCCAACAACAGTGATTTGGATGTGACGGTCACCTGTACCTTTACGGCCGCTGAGTCCATTGAAGGTATTTTTGACCTCACCTTTGTCCCCGCCATGGTCGTTGACAAGGACAACAAAGTGCTCACCACCCAGGTAACCCCCGCTTCTGTCAAAATCGGCACGGCGGTTTCCGGTGTTACCCTGAACAAGAGCGCCGCAACCCTAAACGTGGGAGCGACTGAGACGCTGAGCGCGACAGTCGCTCCGGCGAACGCGACTGTCAAGACGGTGAAATGGTCTTCGAGCAACCCGGCCGCGGCTACCGTAGATGCGAACGGCCTTGTCACTGCCGTGGCAAAGGGCACCGCCAACATCACCGTCACCACCGACGACGGCGGCCTCACCGCCACCTGCGCCGTGACCGTCAAACAGCCGGTCGAGAGCGTCAGCCTTGACAAGGCAACCATGACCCTCAAGGCGGGCGGTGCAACAGGCTCGCTGACTGCGACGGTTCTTCCGGCCAACGCGGACAACCAAACTGTCACCTGGATCTCGAGCGCTCCTGCCGTTGCCACCGTTGCAAACGGCGTGGTCACCCCCCTTACGAAGGGCACCACCACCATCACCGTCACCACAGAGGACGGCAATAAGACCGCAACCTGTGAAGTGACCGTGACCCAGCCGGTGACCGGCGTCACACTTGACCGCTCTACTCTTGATCTCCAGCCGTCCGGTGCCCCTGTCACCCTGGTTGCGACGGTCAACCCGGCCAACGCGGACAACAAAACTGTCACCTGGTCCTCGAGCGCTCCCGGCGTCGCCACCGTTGTCGACGGTGTAGTTACCCCCGTTTCGGTCGGCACCACCACGATCACCGTCACCACAGAGGACGGCGGCAAAACGGCGACCTGCGCCGTTACCGTGGGACGCCCTGTCACGGGCGTGACGCTTAGCCAGTCCACGCTGAGCATGTATGTCGGCGGAACGAAGACGTTGACCGCAGCTGTGATTCCCTCTGACGCGACCAATCAGGGCATCACCTGGTCCTCCGACAATACGGCGGTCGCCACTGTCGCTGGCGGCGTAATTACCGGTGTGAGCAAGGGCTCCGCGATCATCACGGTCACCGCGGCCGACGGCGGCTTCACCGCCACCTGCGCCGTGACCGTCAGCATTAAGAGCAATCTCACCGTTTTTGCGGGCGAAGATGTAAGAGTTCCAGTTACCGCTGAGAGCCTGAACAAGGTCAATATGCTCGCTGGCACCTTTACTTATGACAGTACCCTGCTTACCTACAAATCCCACACAGGATCCGATTCCTTCCCGTCGATGCAAGTAGAGGGTAATTCGATGGGCTTCTTTGCCCCGGCCGGCGTATCGGGCACCGATGTGGTCCTCGGTTATATCACCTTTACGGCCAAAGCCGACCTCACTGCGGACGCCAGCACTCTGGTTCAGTTCCGGTCGCTCTTGTCTATGGACGATGACTTTGGCATGCCTTCCATCACAATTCCCGCTGTCGGCGTTGACATTTACACCATCCCGATGATGGGCGACGTCACCGGAGACGGCAGAATCAACGTTGCTGACGCGGTCCTGCTGATGCAGTACCTCGCCGGAAATTCAACTCTCAACGCGAAGCAACTGAGAGCGGCCGATGTGGTCAAAGACGGCGCGGTCAATGTCATTGACGCGACTGCCATCATGCAGATGTGCCTGTACGTTTAAGTTTGATCTTAGACTACGGAACCTTAATGTAATAAAAGGGCTCCCGCTTTGGCAGGAGCCCTTTTTGTTGCTTGTTTCTGGTCATGTTTTTTATCCCACGATTTTTTCTACAATTTCACGGGTTCTGACAAGCGCTTCACGATACTCGGCAATGGCACCCTCGTCGGCGATTCCCTGACGGAACTCGTTCATCAGCCTCGTGCTTGTTTCGAACACTTTCGTAAGCGCAAGGTTCCCCGTCATGCCCTTAATGGCGTGCGCCACCTCTCCCGCTTTCTCGTAGTCCTTTTCCTGCAGGAACTCTTCCATTTTGTCGAACTCCTGGCTGTTCAGAAACATCCCCAGCATTCTATTGTAAAGCATTTGATTCCCACGAACCCGTGAAAGCCCTGTATCCAAATCTACATAGCTTTTCTCATTCATATTAAGCTGGACATCAGACATACGCACACTCCTTCCTTCTTATTTACATACAATTATGGTATCACGCAAAGTCATATCCGTCAATCATTTTTTCTATCTGACGGGTTTTTCTATAAAAAATCGTCCAGTTTTATGTAAACCTCATCCAGATCAATCGGCTTGCCCACGTGACCGTTCATGCCCGCCGCCAGACAACGTTCGATGTCCTCTTTGAACACATTGGCGGTCATCGCGATGATCGGGATCTCCCGAGCCTTGGGAAAGTCAAGCGCACGGATGCGCCGGGTCGCTTCATAGCCGTCCATGCCCGGCATGTGGATATCCATGAAAATCAGGTCATAGTCCTCGGGGCAGTTGCGGAACCGGTCAAAGGCCGCCCGGCCGTCCTCCGCGCAGTCGATGACCACGCCGGTATCTGACAGCAGCTCTGTAAGGATCTCTCGGTTGATCTCAACATCCTCGGCAAGCAGAATCCGCTTGCCGGCAAACCGCCCTGTATTGTCCTGCCGGGCGTCGCTTCGCTCTGTGCTGCGTCCCGAGCCAAGACATTCACTCAGGCAATTGACGATGGCCGAGGGGAAAAGCGGTTTGGGCACAAACCCATTGACGCCCGCCGCCTGCGCTGCGGCGGAAATCTCGCTCCACTCCGCAGAAGAGATCATCACCACCACGGGATCCTCTCCAATCTCCCTGCGGATGGCGCGTGTCAATTCAGTGCCGTCCAGATCGGGCAGACTCCAGTCCACAAAAATCACGTTAAAGGGGTTCTCCTCGCGGGATGCGCGCAATTTCTCAAGCGCGTCACTCCCCTGTGAGGCGGTTTCGCAGTTGAAGCCCAGGGACTGCGCCAGACTCAGGAAGTATTCGCGCACGTCGGCCGAGTCGTCTGCAATCAGAACCCTGAGGTTCTGCCAGTTCATGTTTACACTCTGTGTTTCTGTACACGACAGCGAGGTTCCGCGGCGCACCTTGACCGTGAAGATGAAGCTGGCGCCGCGGCCCTCCTCCGACTCAATCCAGATGTCGCCCCCCATCATATTGACAATGGTTTTGGAAATCGCAAGCCCCAGGCCGGTGCCTCCGAATTTGCGCGAGATGCTTCCATCCGCCTGTTCAAAGGAGCGAAACAACTTTTTCTGCTGCTCCTGCGAAATGCCGATGCCGGTGTCGGTCACCGCGATGCGCAGGATACACGAACCATCCTCTTCCCCGATCGGCTCGCCCGACAGTGTGATCGTGCCCTTTTCGGGCGTAAATTTGGTCGCGTTGCTGAGCAGATTTGCGATCACCTGCGCCAGCCTCTGCTCATCCGCAATGATAAAGGGCGGTATATCCTCACTCAGCTTGACAATCAGGCGCTGATTTTTTTCGTTGACGCGAAAATTGATGACGTTGACCACGCCCATGAGCATTTTCTCGAAGTTAAACTCGCTCTCCGAGAGGTCAAATTTCCCCGCCTCAATTTTGGACATATCCAATATGTCGTTGATGACACCCAGCAAATGTCTGGACGCGCCGTCGATGCGTTCGAGACAATACTCCTTTTTTTCCAGGTCAGACGCCGATTTCGCGATGCTGGTCATCCCGATAATCGCATTCATGGGTGTACGCATTTCGTGGCTCATGCGGGCTAAAAAGCTGGATTTCGCGAGGCTGGACTGCTCTGCCTGAATCTTGGCGGCGATCAGCTCCTCCTCGAGCTGCCGCTGTTTGGTGATGTCGGTCGCAATGGTTCCCATGCCGCCCTGCTTGGAGGTCATAAACACCGACAGTGACATGATGCGCACCTCACCGTCCCTGCGGATCAGGGGAAGCTCAAGCTCCACCTTGCCCGAAGCGCGCGCTTCGGGGATAACCTCGTCGAAAATTCGACGGGCGTTTTCCTCGTCAAACAGTCCGGGCATACCCATCCGTGTCAGCTCTTTCACCGAATAGCCTGAGATGGCCGCAGCGCCGTCATTGACGTACTCAAACCGTCCCGCCTCATTCCAGGACGCAATAAAGTGGGGGGAGCTGCCCACGATGGAGGACATGCTGATCAGCTTCTCCTCGATGCGGTTACGCGTATACACGCCCGAGATGATGCTGCCGATCAGGGTCGCCAGCGCGATGTCGCTCTCATTCCACGTGTACGGGCCGCTGCACTGAATGAAGCCCAGCAGTCCGGCGAATTGGTCTGTTTCAAAGATTGGCACAGCCAAAAGCGCCCGCACAGGCGTTTTCAGAGGCAGCGCGTGCCCCTCCGCCTCCATATCATCACAGGCAAAAAAGCTTTCTCTCCGTGTGACCAGGGCATCATACAAGAAGTTGCCCGGCAGGCAGGGAACCGACGGCTCTCCGAACCGGCATTCCGCCACGCGGTTGTCGACCCACTCATAACTTGACTCCAGTATCCCTGTGTCATGCATATACACACCGAAGATAACCTTATCCACATGCATGAATTCTCCGGTCATGCGCAGCGCATTGCCAATCAGCTCCGCCTCGCCGCCGGCTCCAATAAAGCTCTGTGACATGGCCGACATCATTTCCTGCTGTTCCAGGCGGCGCTTGAGCGTGGCCTCCGCCTGCTTGATGCTGGTGATGTCAATCGCATGCTGGAGATGCACCGATCTCCCGTCCACCCATTCGATCAGGCTGTCGGTACACCGGTAATCTCGAAAATCCACTGGGTTCTTCTTTTCCCGAACCACAACCATGCCGGGGCTTTCTTTCAGCTGTGTGACTGGGCACACAGCACACCGAGCGCCCAGTTTTTGGGGGCACAAAACCTCAAAACACCTGTGCCCCACAGGATTTTCTTCCAAGCGGTAGGCCTTCTTCATCTGATCATTCATAAAGAGGATTTCCCCGGTCTCGACATCCTCCACGTACAGATGTGCGTCCATATTGTTGAGCATACTGTCCAGAATATTCAGCGCAACCTGGGACTTCGCCGCCGATTGCATACTCTCCTTCAGCCGCGCCATCATATCGTTGATCGCCTGATTGAGCGCGGTAAATTCCAGACTTTTCGAGTATTTCCCCGTCTCCAGCCGTTTACTGGTTTCAATCTGCCCGATGTCCGCACTCATGCGTTCAATGGGACGGAGCACCATCCGGGCCACGACGGCGTAGAGGAGCGCAATAAATAGCCCGACCGCCGCAAAGAGCAGGATAAAGGTCACGCCCTCCGAGCGCAATCCCTCCTGAAAAATCGTGCGGTCTCCCGACACGCAAAGAGTGAGCGGGGCACCGTCCATGTCCTGAAATGGAATGTGAAGCTGCTTGACCATGGTGCTCGGACGAACCACCCGATACAACCCTTCCACTTTCATGCTGTCTGCGCCGGACAGCCAGAAGAAAGTATCCTCCTTAAAATGGGTCAGATCCCGGAGGTTTTCATCGGTGAGCAAAAAGCCCGCAAAAAGCGTTCCGGCCGGCTCTTTGCTCAGTGCACGCCCGACCACGGGCACGGCTGCCAGATAATAGGGCACGCCTTCATACATAAAGATACCCGACCGCTTTACACCCTCCCGTCCGGATGCGCCGGACGCCGCCGCACTTTCACGAAAAATATCATCTGCCGTTTCACGCAGCGCCTCGGTAAACCCGGCCGGCGGGGCGTTTTGGTCACCGTATATGTAGTCACGGAATTCGACATGGCAGTCTTTTCCGTTTTTATCTTTGAATACAACAAAATTAATCCGATACCGCTCCAGTAGCGACGCTCCGCTCCAGTTGTCCAAAATAAAGCTGGGATTGTCACCCTCGACAAAGCGAGCCGCATCATCCCAGAACGCAAGATCCTCCGCCACACGCGCCGCCTGATCATTCATATTTTCCAGAATTCCCGACACGACCTTATACTGCGTATCAAAATAGTTGTCCTCTGTACGCACCAGTATATCGGTCAGGGACGTCTGGAAAATGGTGAACATCGCAACAATAAAGCTGATCAGTGTGATCCCGATCATAAGAAAGACGGTCCACCTCAGTGAACGGGGCGCTCTATCCCTGTGCATGCAATCACTCCTGATCCATAAAATCAAGTCCACTGTTTTCGACGGGTCTTTTGCTTATTGTAGCAGTTTACACAGAGAGAATCAATGCCAATTGAAAGATTTTTATGAATTATTTTTACATTAATATTCCCTGTGTGCAACTGTCCTCGCTTTCTCTGTTTCCTCACTGAGCCTCTTTACTTTTCCGGAAATATCTCGTATAATACAGTCTATGCTCTTTGCACATACTATCTGGGAAAGGACTTGTACCGAGTGAACATCATCATTGTGGGTAGCGGAAAAATCGGATTTGCGCTGGCTCAGGAGTTGTCGCGGCAAAGTCACAGCATCAACGTTATTGACCTGAGGGAGGACGTTTTAGACAGTTCCTCCAACCTGCTCGACGTCAACTGCATCAACGGCAGCGGCATCAGCATGGACGTGCTCAGGGAGGCCGGCGCCGAAACCGCCGACATGATCATCGCGGTCACTGGCAATGACGAGCTCAACGTCATGATCTGTGTCGTGGCGCGCAGTCTGGGCACGAAGAATACGGTTGCCCGTATCCGCAACCCTGAATATACCGGCGAGCTGGAGCTGTTCAAAAAAGGCCTAGGCATCAACCGGATCATCAACCCCGAGCTGGAGGCAGCTGTGGAAATCTCTCGCCTGTTCATGCTGCCCGTGGCCAACAAGGTGGACACCTTTGCCAATGAACGCGTGGAGATTGCCGAATATACGGTTGAGGAAACCGACCTTCTTGTCGGCCAGCCGCTTGACAAGATGAACTTGCCCGGAAACATCCTGATCTGCGGCGTGGCACGCGGCGAGGATTTTATCATCCCCGACGGCAGCTTCGTGTGCAAAACCAACGACATCCTGTATATGAGCGGCACGCTCATCGGCCTCAACGGCTTTTTTAAGACCATCGGCCACACAAGCCATAAAGCCAAGGACATCATGATCATCGGCGGCAGCCGCACAGCGGTCTACCTGTCCAGGCTCGCCCGGAAAATGGGCATCAATGTGCGCCTGATTGAGCGCGACCCCGAACGCAGCCTTCGGCTGACCCGTATGCTCGACGACTGCCTGATCATCTGCGGCGACGGCACGGAGGAGGAGGTTCTCCTGTCCGAGGATCTGAAAAAGATGGATGCCTTTATTGCGCTGACCGACCGGGACGAGGACAACATGCTGTCCGCCTTCTACGCCAAAAAGCAGGGCGTGCCCAAGGTGATTCCCAAGATCAACCGACACAGTTATCTCGATCTGGTGGAGGAGCTGGGCATTGAAAGCGTGGTCTGTCCCAGCCAGGTCATCTGTGACCACATGTTCCGGTATGTACAGGCGCTTGACAACACCAAGAGCGCGGCCATGCAAAAGCTCTACCGCATCGCTGAGGACAAGGCCGACGCCATGGAGTTTATCGCCGAACGCGACAGCCGTACGCTGGGCACACCGCTTCAGAAGCTCCCCCTGAAGCCCAATGTGCTGGTGGTTGCCATTGTCCACGGCAGGGACGTCATTATCCCCACCGGCAAGACCACCATCCGCGCCGGTGATCAGGTGCTGGTTTTCACCAAGAAAGTGCCTCTGCGCGATCTGGACGACATTTTGTTGTAAGGGGGGCATGTGATGAATTATCGTATGATTGTGCGGCTTTGTGCCCTTTGCCTGCTGATCGAATCACTCTTTATGGTGATTCCCCTGAGCTATGCCTTATACGCGCGTGAGGATCCCATGCCCTTTCTGATCACCATCGGCCTCCTGCTCGTCGTCGGGCTTCCGCTCGCACTGCTCAGCAAGCCCTACCGGAGAACGCTGTACGCCCGGGACGGCTGGTTTTGCGCGGGCTTTATCTGGATTTTGATTTCATTGGCGGGCGCACTGCCGTTTTTCCTGTGCGGCATGTTCCCGACCTATATTGACTGCTTTTTTGAGACGGTTTCCGGCTTTACCACAACCGGCGCAAGCATCCTGGCCCAGGTGGAAAACCTGCCGCGCGGCATCCTGATGTGGCGCAGCCTGACCAACTGGGTGGGCGGCATGGGCGTGCTGGTCTTTTTGCTGGCTCTCTTGCCCGTCGCCGAGGTGGACAACCGGTCGCTCCATTTGCTGCGCGCCGAATCGCCCGGCCCAACCGCCTCCAAGCTGGTACCCAAAATGGCACAGACCGCCAAAATCCTTTACAGTATTTATTTTGTTCTGACCCTTTTGACCATCGTTGCCCTTGTACTTGCCAAAATGCCGCTGTATGACGCCGTTCTGCATGCCTGGTCGATTGCGGGCACCGGAGGCTTCTCGTGTAAAAACGCCTCCATTGCCTTCTACCAAAGCCCGGCCATCAACTATGTCTGCGCGACCGCCATGCTGCTTTTCAGCTTTAATTTCATGATCTTTTTCCACCTGATTGTACGGCAGTTTAAATCGGTGCTCAGAGATTCAGAATTCCTGTTTCACATCGGTGTTGTAACCGCAAGCGTCTGCATGATTACGGTCAACATCAATTCTATGTTTCCGAGCGTTGGCTCCTCCATCGAGCACGCCTATTTTCAGGTGTCCACCATTATCACGACCACCGGCTTCGCCTCGACCGACTTTAACCTTTGGCCCTCATTTTCCAAGGCGTTGCTACTGCTCCTGATGGTGCTGGGCGGCTGTGCCGGCTCGACCGCCGGCGGTATCAAGGCCATCCGTTCGGTCATCCTGCTCAAGGCCGCCAAACGGGAGGTCAGCCGGCTGACCCATCCCCGCATGGTCAACCCCGTCAAGATCAACGGGAAAGCCCTCGACGACAGCAAGGTCAACTCGGTTATGGTGTTTTTTGTATTCTATGTGCTGATTGTCATACTCTGTACGCTGCTTCTCTCCCTCGACGGTTTTGACTTCCTTTCCACCTTCTCGGCCACCCTCGCCACCTTCAACAACATCGGGCCGGGACTGGGTATTGTCGGCCCCATCGGAAACTATTCGCAGTTCTCCCTGGTGAGCAAGGTGGTCATGAGCTTCGGCATGCTGCTCGGCCGTCTGGAAATTTTCCCCATTCTCTATCTGTTTGCGCCCTCCACGATTAAGCAGCACGGCGAGGAGATCTCGTCCGTGTCGCGGCGGATCTGGAACCGGCTTTTGAGAAAGCCGGTTCGGGAGGCCCGCGTATAAACAAAGTACACACAAAAAACAGCACCCGCCCCATTTTTCGGGGCGGGTGCTTTACGCTGCTTTTGTAATTAGATAGAAATTGCCAGCGCCATTTCATACAGCTCCTTGTTAAAGGTTCGCTCCATGTCGAGCGCCTCGGTGATGTCAAAATCAACGATCTCATTTTTTTGCAGGGCAACCACACGGTTGGTCTTGCCCTGACTAAGAAGCTGCACGGCATGATAGCCCATACGGCTGGCCATAAAGCGGTCGCGCACGGTGGGCGACCCGCCGCGCTGGACGTGCCCGAGCACCGAGCAGCGTGACGAGATACCGGTTTTCTCTTCGATCATCATAGTCAGCGCTTCGGAGCTTTCAATGCCCTGTCGGAGCAGCGAGCCGTCCGGTCTGCCGTTCTTGCCCTTCTTGAATACGCCCTCGGCGCACAGCACGATGAAATGCTGCTTGCCCGACATCTGCGCCAGACGCATGCGGCTGACAATGTCCCGCTCAAAATCGAAATCCTCCGCCTCGGGCAGGATGATCGAGCTGGCACCGCAGGCGATACCCGTCTGAAGTGCGAGATCGCCACAGTTGCGCCCCATGACCTCCACAACGCTGCACCGGTCGTGCGACTGTGAGGTGTCGCGGATGCGGTCAATCATCTGCATGGCGGTGTTGAGCGCTGTGTCAAAGCCGATCGTGTACTCGCTGCACGCGATGTCATTGTCGATCGTTCCCGGTACGCCCACACAGTGAATGCCCTGCTCAGACAGGTCGCGCGCGCCGCGGAAGGAACCGTCGCCGCCAATGACGACCACGCCGTCAATGCCCAGCCGCCGGCAGCACTCGGCGCCCTGCTTAACGCCCTCGGGCGTGTTGAACAGCGGGCTGCGCGCCGTGTAGAGCACGGTGCCGCCCCGGTTGATAATATCCGAAACCGTGCGCAGGTTCATCGGGAAAACGTCCCCGCTGATCAGGCCGTTGTAGCCGCGGCGTACACCCAGCACATTCATGCCCGCAGTCAGCCCCGCGCGCGCCACCGCGCGCACCGCCGCGTTCATACCCGGCGCGTCACCCCCGCTTGTCAGCACGGCAATCGTTCTTTTCATGTTCCCGTTCATTGCTTTACCTCCTGCAATGTATTTAGGTCTATTCCATATAGAATCTATATTATAATCAAATTGCGCTTTTAAATCAAGTGAATGGGGCAGTTTTTTTAGCCCAATCTATGGTTTATTGTCCCCGGCCGTGTTTTTTATTCCCTTAAGACAACATTTCCCTCCCCTAAAAGCGCTCTGAGCTCCCGCAGCAGCACACTGTTGACCGATACATGCAGGTGCGCCGGGGCGAGCATGAGCTTTCCGGTGTCCATCGGGTAAATGTACAGCGGCGTGACGCCATCAAAGATCTCAATCAGGTTGAGCGCGCGCCGCCAGACGCTGTCCCCCTCGGACGGCACCTTGATGTAAAGCCCAGGGCGCTGATGTCCGCTGTTTTGACGTTGTGCAGGCGGCGGGGCTGTCCGCGTTCCGGGGACGCACACGCTCTCGCAGATGAGCTTGGGTTCCTCGTCCTCCTTGACGCTGATGCGTCCGCGCACCTCGAGCACAGTGCCCTCCCGCAGCAGGCCTGAGCATTCCAGGTAGGTGCGGGGGAACACAAGCATCTCCATTGTGCCGTACCGATCCTCCAGCGTGACAAAGGCCATCATGTCGCCGCTCCGGGTGGTTTTCGACTTGGCGGCGGCCACGATGCACAGCAGGGTCACCTGTTCGTTGTCCTGATGAAGCCCGTCCCCCTCACTGAGCGACTCAAGGATTTCCCCCACCGGCACGGCCTTACAGGCCTGCGCCGCGTCGTCGTACTCGGACAGCGGGTGTCCCGACAGGTACATGCCGGTGATTTCCTTTTCCATGCGCAGCCGTTCGGTCAGTGAGAATTCCTCCGCGGCCGGCAGGGGGGGGGCGCCGCGGTTGGGCTCATTGTCAAAAAAGCCGATTTGCCCCTCCAGGCTGCGTTTCTGCTCCTCCTTGACCGCCTCCAGCGTCCCCTCGCACGCGATGATCATCTGGCGGCGGTTGGCGCCCAGGCCGTCCAGTGCGCCGCATTTAATCAGGCACTCCAGCGCACGCTTATTGAGGTCGCAGGAAAACATACGGGTGCAGAAGTCATAGAAGGAGGTGAACACGCCCCCTTCCCGGCGCTCCCTGATCATGCCGGCAATGACGCCGCGCCCTAAATTCTTGACCGACATCAGTCCAAAGCGCAGCTGTCCGCCTGAGACAGTGAAGCCCTCCTCGCTCTCGTTGACGCTGGGCGGCAGGATGACGATGCCCTGCCGCTGGGCGTCCGCCATGTACCAGGCAAGCCGCCCGCCGAAGTCCATCATGTTGGACAGCAGCGCGGCGAGGTATTCCTTCGGGTATTTGCATTTGAGGTAGGCAGTCTGATACGCGATGACCGCATAGGCCGCCGCGTGCGACTTGTTGAAGGCGTAGGAGGCGAAGGACTCCATCTCGCCGAATATGGACTGCGCGGTGCGCTCGTCCACCCCCCGGCGGATACAGCCGTCGATCTCCACCTCGCCCTTGTCGTTTTGCAGGCCGTAGAGGAAAATTTGGCGCTCCTTCTCCATCACGTCGGCCTTCTTTTTGGACATGGCGCGGCGCACCAGATCGGCGCGTCCCATGGAGTAGCCCGCCAGCTCTCTGAAAATCTGCATGACCTGCTCCTGATAGACGATGCAGCCGTAGGTCACGTCTAAAATGGGCGCGAGCAGCGGGTGTTTGTATCGCACCTCCTCCACATGATGGCGGTTGCGAACATAGCGCGGGATCGACTCCATCGGCCCCGGCCGGTAGAGCGAAATGACCGCGATCAGATCCTCCAGGCTGTCCGGCCGCAGCGACACCAAGACGTTACGCATGCCTGCCGATTCAAACTGAAACACCCCTTCGGTGTGCCCCGCCGTCAGCATGGCAAACACCTCTGGGTCGTCGAGAGGCATGTCCTCGGCGCGGAAATTTGGCTGCGTCTTTTGGATCATCTCCTCACAGTCGCGGATGACGGTCAGGTTGCGCAACCCCAAAAAGTCCATTTTAAGGAGACCCAGCTCCTCCAGCGTGCCCATGGGAAACTGGGTGACCACCGCCTCGTCGTTCTTGGCGAGGGGGACATACTCGTTAACCGGCTTGTCGGTGATGACCACACCGGCGGCATGGGTGGAGGCGTGACGGGGCATGCCCTCCAGCTTGCGCGCCATATCAAGCAGCTCTCTGATCTCGGGCGACGTATCGTACTCCTCTCTGAGCTCAGGCGACTTGCGCAGGGCGCGCTCGATGGTCATGTGCAGCTCAAAGGGCACCTTCTTGGCCACGGCGTCCACCTGCCCGTAGGGGACGGCCAGTGCCCGGCCCACGTCGCGGATGACCGCCCGCGCGCCCATGGTTCCGAAGGTGACAATCTGCGCCACGTGGTCGGCGCCGTACTTCCCGATGACATAGTCGATGACCTCGGGACGGCGGATGTAGCAGAAGTCAATGTCAAAGTCGGGCATGCTGATGCGCTCCGGATTTAAAAAGCGCTCAAAGATCAGATTGTACTTGATGGGGTCAATGCCCGTAATGCCCACACAATAGGCGGCGAGGCTGCCCGCGCCCGAGCCGCGCCCGGGGCCGACGGGAATATTTTTGGACTTGGCAAAGTGGACAAAGTCCCACACAATCAGGAAGTAATCCACATAGCCCATGCGGTTAATGGTATCCAGCTCATAATCCAGCCGCGCCAGAACTGCTTGATCGGGGTTGTCCCCGTATTTTTTATGTAAGCCCTCCAAGCACAGTGACCGGAAATATTCGGTGTTGGACACGCCCTCCGGCAGGTCATACCGGGGCAGCTTGGTCTGTCCGAAGGAGAACTCCACGTTGCACTGCTCGGCGATCCTGACCGTATTGTCACACGCTTCGGGGCAATCCTTGAACAGCTCGCGCATCTCCTCCTCGGAGCGCAGGTAAAACTGATCGGTCTGGAATTCAAAGCCGTCCTCGTCGTGGATGGTGTGGTTGGTTTGGATGCACAGGAGCACCTTGTGCATGGCGGCGTCCTCGCGGGTGATGTAGTGGGCGTCGTTGGTGGCGGCCAGAGGGATGCCGGTCTCCTTTGACAGCCTGATCAGCCCGGGCAAAATGTGCAGCTCCTCCGGCAGACCGTGGTTTTGCACCTCCAGATAGTAGTTGCCCTCTCCGAAAATCCCCGCCATACGCTGCGCCGCCGCTTTGGCGACCGCGTAGTCGTCCTGCATGAGCGCACGGGGCACCTCCCCCGCGAGACACGCCGACAGGGCGATCAGCCCTTCGTGATACTGCTCCAGCAGCTCATAATCCACGCGCGGGCGGCCGTAAAAGCCCTCGGTCCATCCGTGGGAGATCATTTTGATCAGGTTTTGGTAGCCCTCGTTGTTTTTGCACAGCAGCACCAGATGGTATGACCCTGCGTCCAGCTCGTGCACCCGGTCAAAGCGGGTGCGGCGGGCAACATAGGCCTCACAGCCGATGACCGGCTTGACGCCCTTCTTTTGGCACGCCCTGTAAAAATCGATGACGCCGTACATCGAGCCATGGTCGGTGATCGCCACGGCGGGCTGTCCCCGCTGTGCCGTGATCTCCGCCAGCCGTTCAATGCGGCAGGCGCCGTCCAGCAGGCTGTATTCGGTGTGGTTGTGCAGATGGACAAAGGACATGTCAAAGGCTCCTTTTACTCACTCAGTTCAATCAGCTTCTTGAGCCGGTGGTTGACGCCTGACCGGCTGATCGGCCGCGACAGGCTTCCCCCCAGCTCACGCAGGGACATGTCGGGGTTCTCCAAACGCAAAAGCGCCAGCTCACGCAGCTCGTCGGGCAAAGCGCCCAGTGCCCCGCGCTCCTGAAGCCTGAGAATCGCCGCCCGCTGCTCCGCGGAGGCAGCGGCGGTTTTTTCGATGTTGTGGGTTTCGCAGTTGGTGACGCGGTTGACCTGGTTGCGCAGCTCCTTGTACATCTTGACCTGCATGATCTCCATGGAGGCATGCACCGCGCCCATGCGGGCGAGAAGCGCCACGATCTGCTCGCTCTCCTTGAGATAGAGAACATGTGCGCCCTTGCGCATGATGCGCTTGGGGGTCACCTCTCCCTCGGTTGCCGAGACCAGAAGCTCCTCAAGATCCTCGCTCAGGCGCAGGAGCGGCACCACAAACTCCAGGTGATACTCCTTGTCGGGATGGCTGACCGTCCCGCAGGACAGAAAGACGCTGCGCAAAAAGGCGGCGGCGCAGCAGTCGTTTTCCAGATTGCGGTGATTGACGCGCAGATTGAGCTCGCGCCCCGAATGCCCGAAATTCTCAAGCACCTGCCGTCGCTGGGATGCGCGCGGCACGGTCACGGTATAGTGGCCGCCTTCGGGCTTCTCCCGCGCGGACGGCGTGACAATCTCCACAAAGACGCCCGCCTCGGCGGCAATGTGTTCGGCCGCGGCGCGCGCAAGACTCTCCCGCTCGGTGGAAAGCGTGATGTTTTGCAGGGCAAAACTTTTTGAGAACAATAAAAAGCCATAGGCTTCCGCTTTATGACAGCAGGAAGCCTCAGGCGTGATTTTCAGAAGTTCGCGCTTGACATCGGAGGAAAAGGACATGGCAAAAGCCCTTTCTTAGGTTCATTTCCTGACGTCGCGGTGGGTCACCATGGTGCGCCGGGTGTTGTCCGAAAAGGTTTTGTACAGATGCTCAGCGAGGGTGACCGAACGGTGCTTGCCGCCGGTGCAGCCAATTGCCACCATCAGGCGGCGCTTGCCCTCCTTCTCATAAAGGGGCAGCAAAAAGCACAGCAGATCCTCCAGCTTTTCAATCAAGGTGTGGGTGTCAGAAAAGCTCAGGACATAATCGCGCACCGGCTTTTGCAGGCCGGTCTGCTTGCGCAGCTCGTCGATGTAGTAGGGATTGGGAAGGCAGCGCACGTCGAACATCAGATCCGCCTCGCCCGGCGACCCGTATTTGAAGCCGAAGGACAAAAACTGCACGACGAGGGAGGACTTCCCCTCCTCCTGAAACAGGCCGGTGATCTGCTCCTTGAGCTCCATGGGCGACACGTGGCTGGTGTCCACCAAATAGTCGGCGCGCGCCCGCAGCGGCATCAGAAGCTCTCGATCGGTGCGCACGCACTGGTCGAGCGAATCGTTCTCCATGTCGGCGAGCGGGTGCTTGCGCCGGGTTTCCTTGTATCGCCGCAGCAGCACATCGTCGTCACAGTCGAGGAACAATATTTGAAATTTCTTGTTGTCCGCCTTCATCCAGTCGAGCTGCTCGGGCAGCTCTTTAAAGGTTTTCCCGCCGCGCGAATCGGTGACGACCGCCACCTTGGGCAGCTCGTTTTTGGACTGCATGCACAAATCGTAAAAGATGGGGATGAGCGTGGGCGGGATGTTGTCCACGCAGTAAAAATCAATGTCCTCCAGTGCATGCAGCGCCCGGGATTTTCCCGCACCGGCCAGTCCGGTCACAATCACAAATTCCATTCTCTTTCCCTTTTCCTTTTTCTAAACCGATTTGACTTCGCACTCGAGCAGGACGCCCGTGTCATCCCGCACCTTCTTCTGGATATGCTCAATCAGGGTCTCCACATCCCGGCAGGTTGCCTGCCCGGTGTTGATGATGAAGCCCGCGTGCTTTTCGCTGACCTGCGCACCGCCCACCGCGTAGCCCTTGAGGCCGCTCTGTTCAATGAGCGTCCCTGCAAACTGTCCCGGCGGGCGCTTGAACACGCTGCCCGCGCTGGGGTGCTCAAGCGGCTGTTTGTCCCGACGGCGGCGCATGAAATCCTCCATGCGCGCCCGGATTTCCAGGGGACTGTCGGGGACGAGCTGCACGGTGAGAAAGGTGATAAAGCAGCCATTGTCAGTGTAGGCGCTGTGACGGTAGCGCAGGTCGATCGCACCGCCCAAAAGCGTGCCGATGCGCCCATCGGGTGTGACGTGACGGCAGGACACCAGCACATCCTTCATCTCCCCGCCGTATGCGCCCGCG
Source organism: Oscillospiraceae bacterium (assembly GCA_031551875.1). Lineage (GTDB taxonomy): Bacteria > Bacillota > Clostridia > Oscillospirales > Acutalibacteraceae > JAVBNA01. The sequence continues at coordinate 26,977 of JAVBNA010000038.1, forward strand.
TTCATAAAAGCGGCGCCGCCCGCACTGCCCGGGATGCCCCACGCAAATTCCAGCCCCGAAAGCTCTTCGGACAGCGCGAAGGAGCACAGCCGGGCAAGCGATGCGCCCGCGCCGCATTCAATTTTGCCCTCTCCCAGCGCTCGCACCTCACAAAATGCGCCGGAAAGCAGGATCACCGTACCGCGGATGCCTTTATCGGACACCAGCAAATTGGAGCCCTTGCCGATCACCCGGCAGGGAATGCCCCATTTTGTGCATCTCTTGACCGCCTTGCACAGATCCTCCTCGGTGCTGATCTCCATAAACAGATCGGCCGGGCCGCCGATCTTAAAGGTCGTGTGCGCACACATCGGTTCACCCCGTCGGGGATTCCAGCCCTTTTCCCGGGCATATTCAAACAGTTCATCTAAATGATTCACACAAACACTCCTTGTAAAGCCGTTCTCACAGATGGGCGCGGGTGTGGGCGCGCAGGTATGCGTCAAAGCGCTCGCGGGAGGAATTGACCACCAACTCCTCCGGGAAATCCACCGATGCAAGCAGCTCAAGCGCCTCCCCCACCTCACCGACACCGGTGTGGAAATGGCTGTCAGAATTGACCACCACACGCACGCCGTGCTCCTTACACAGCCGCGCGATCATCCGGCAGTTTTCGAGCGAGTCTCGGCGGGCGAAAAACGTGTTCTGGTTGATTTCCACCAGCTTTCCCTTCTGCCCGAACACAGGGATTACCCGCTCGTAATCGAAGGGAAACGCGGGCGAGCCGCTGTGCCCAATCACGTGTACCAGCGGGTTTTCTGCGGCACACAGCCATGCTCGGGTATAGTCGTCGGCACTGCCAGACTTCATGGTGGGCTCATGCATGGAGGCGATCACCCAGTCGAGCTGACCGAGAATGCGCGTCCTCTCATCCAGTTTGCCCTCAAAGTCTATGATATTCGCTTCAATGCCCCGTAAGACCCGAACACCGAAAAGTACATCGGGTACTACGTCCAGATTGTCGAAGTACCATTCGCGCGGCGCGCCGGGCATCGCGCGCCCGTGGTCGGTGATGCCGACGCATAAAAGCCCTTTATCGGCCGCCGCCCGCACCACCTCGGTCAGTGTGCTGTATGCGTGAGTGGAAGCCAGCGTGTGGCAGTGTGTATCTGCAATGATTTGCATATGTTTCTCCTTAAAAAGCATTAAAAGGTTGCGCCCCAGTCGGTCTTGACCGACTTCGGCCCGTCGCCCGTGTCCATCCCCAGATTGGACAGAAGCTCCTGCGCGGCGTTATAGCCCATCTTTTTTTGACGGTTGTTCATGGCGGCCACCTCGATGATCACCGCGAGGTTACGCCCCGGCTTGACCGGAATGGTCAGGATGGGCACACTGTTGCCCAAAATCTCCGTATACTCATTGTCCATGCCCATACGGTCATACTGCTTGGCGCTGTCCCAGATTTCCATCTGTATCACCATGTCGATCTTCTCGGTCAGCTTGACCGCGCCCATACCAAAAATACGGCGGGCGTTGATGATGCCGATGCCGCGCAGCTCGATGAAATGGCGTATGTTCTGCGGCGCGGAGCCCACCAGCGTCTTGCCGGATACCCGGCGAATCTCCACCGCGTCGTCGGCAATCAGACGATGTCCCCGCTTGATCAGCTCAATGGCGGTTTCGCTCTTTCCCACGCCGCTGTCCCCCGCCAGCAGCACGCCCTCGCCGTACACCTCCACAAGCACCCCGTGCCGGGTGACGCGGGGCGCCAGCTCCACCGTCAGGTAGGAGACCAGTCCCGCCACCAGACTTGAGGTTGTGTCAGAGGTGCGCAGGATGGGAATTTTGTGATGCCGCGCCGCGTCCATCAGTTCGGGATAGGGCTCGATGCTGCGAGTCAGAATCAGCGCCGGGGGCTGGCGTTTGAAGATCCGGTCAATGGCGACAAAGCGCTCAGAGGCCGAAAACGTATCCAGAAAGGCCGTTTCGGTGTTGCCGAACACAAGCACCCGGTTGTTGTCAAAATACTCAAGAAAGCCGGTCAGCTCCACCCCCAGACGGTTGACGTCCGCAGAGGAAATCAGGGTGCTTTCGGGGTCGACCGGCATGTAAAGCTCCTCTAGGAGCAGTTCTTTGATGACCGCGGCCAAAGGCACGGTAAAGGTCATGGGCATATGGCTATCCCCTTTCATATTCCGTAGTAGTTTATTATACCGCATTTGTGTGTGATTTGAAAGGGCAAACATGTAAAATAGTAAATGTATTATTTTTTCTTTACCGCTACTTGATAAAATTCAAAGGAAAAGGCAGCGTTTAATGAAGGGGGCGTACCATTATGTGAGAAGCGGGTTTTGTTTTTTATGATAATTCTCTTGATAAAAAATGCTAACAGGTATACAATAAAAATAAAGAATTCACATTTTGTTTGTAAAGTTCTTAAACGGAGGTGTTTCCCATGTCTTAATAAAAATCTCATCACGTTGAATTAAAACAAAAGAGAGGGAAAATAAGCATGAAAAAAAATCTAAAGAAAGTCGTCGCAGCAATTCTCGGTATCGTTTGTTTATGCCTATTTGCATTTCCGGTTTCCGCAGACGGATATCTGTGTAAACATGGCTATAGATCATATAACGATTATAAAATGTTTAACGGCGTCGGCCAATATGGAAATCACCGCAGGTATTATTGGGTGCATGCTGGTTCTGTTACCTCTACATATAAAGGATATGTGGACAATGCGGTCAGTCAGTGGGTCAATACAACTTCCGCTATTGGCGTTACCACCTCCATTTCCATAAGAGAAACGACAACAAAATCCAGCGCCAATTTTGAATTTTATGATTATTATATTGATATAGGTGTGGGTGGAAAGACAGAGTTTTATGTAAACCAAAGGGAGCTTTTCCGCAATGGTGCTGGTACACTTACAGAACATTTTGGATGGTCTAAAATGACGTTTTCCTCCTATGAATTGACCCGCTTAGGAATAAGTGCTGCACAAAAGCAGGCCACCATTGCACATGAATTGGGGCGTGGCATGGGATTGACTCATCAGCTTACCCGCCCCAAAAGCATTATGTGTCAATATGCTTCTGGCAGAACGGCCACCCGCGCCGACGCTACCGATTGCAAGGCAATCAACCACCTTTATGGGTGAGCCACTGTCCACTTGTAATCACATGAAAGGATTTTTATTATGAAAAAAACGATTGCCTTTTTTACCTTGATCGTTCTGTCGGCGTGCCTACTCTATGGTTGCGCCTCCAATCCGGCGCCGGAAACGCCTGCCAACACACAAGCGGCAAAAACAGATCAAGAAGTTACGATTCAAAATGATAAAACAATTCCCGCTCCTGTTTCTTACAAAATTGAGGACTATGGCGCTACGGATGATCGCATGATGGATGTAGATTCATCAATGGATTATCTTATTTCCTCGGATCTTACTTCCCTCTCTGAAAATTCCACTGACATCATCCGGGGCACTACACAAAAAATTACCTACACCGGAATTCAGGGTACGGCCAGAACCATGATAGATGTTCTTGTCACGGAGGTGTACGCGGGAACTCTCAAAAAAGGAGATCTCATTACAATTTGTGTGCTGGGCGGCTATATCCCGCTTAGAGAGCAAATTGATTTTTTTGATGAGGCTTTTCGCTATGAACCGTATATGACCGCGGAAGAAATTGACGAAACCATTGTGAAAGAAACGTTTGACGGTGAAGAGCTCCCGCAGGAAAACGAGGACTGTCTCTATTTCCTTGCTCTGCACGGCGAAGAAACACCCATCCCCAATGGGGTCTATGGGCGAACATGTGGACGGTTTGCGAAATTGTTTGCGCAAGAGGGGCAGAACGGTCTTTCTTTTTCCCGTTCCTTTGCTGACAGCGGAAAAATTGTAACCGAGGAATATACGCTTGCGGAGATTCAATCGATTGCCAAAAGCGTAAAATAACTTTTACCCTGAGGGGGCGCACTTGCAAAACTTCGCCCGTGGAGAAATCCGCGGGCAATCTTTTATAAAAACTATGGCATTTTTGTCTCAAAGGGAGTATAATAGGGGTAAATCATAATACGAAACAGGCAAGGACGCAGGACGAGTACCCGTACAAAGCCCCATACCAGAGAGAGCGCGCATCGGCTGAAAGCGCGTTTTATGCGCGGCGTGCGGAGAATGCCCCTGCCAGCCCGGCGAAGGAACCGGTCGAACAGGCCGCAGTATGTTGCCGCGTGTGGACGACGTTACCCGTCTTTTTACCGTTTATTGGTATCTTGAGATACAAACACAGAGTGGAACCGCGAAAAAATCGCCTCTGTCCGTACGCCTGGAATGGGCGTGTGGGCGGGGGTTTTTTTGTTGCTTTCATAACCACAAGGAGGAGTTTTCATTATGTTTTCAGCACTCAGACGCATGCTTGACGACCTGGATTCCATCCGGGAGCGCGACCCGGCGGCCCGGACACGGTTTGAAGTCTATTTTCTCTACAGCGGATTTAAGGCGGTGCGCTCTCACCGCAAGGCTCACTGGTTTTACAACCGTAACATGAAGTACCTCGCCCGCTGGATTTCCCAGCGCAGCCGACATAAAACCGGCATTGAAATCCACCCCGGCGCGAAGATCGGCAAAGGCCTTTTTATTGACCACGGCATGGGCGTCGTGATCGGCGAAACCACCGAAATTGGCGACAACTGCACCATCTATCAGAACGTCACGCTGGGCGGCACGGGCAAGGATCAGGGCAAGCGCCACCCGACGCTCGGAGACAACGTGATGGTGGGTGCGGGCGCCAAGGTGCTCGGGCCCTTTCATGTGGGGGACAACGCCCGTATCGCCGCCGGCGCGGTCGTACTCGACGAGGTGCCGGCCGACTCCACCGCGGTGGGCGTACCCGCCCGCGTCGTGCGCATCGGCGGCGTCAAGGTGGGCAGCCTCGACCAGATTCACGTCAGCGACCCGGTCTCTCAGGAACTGTGCCGTCTGTCCTATGAAATTGAAACGCTGAGAAATGAATTTAAAAAAATGAACGAAAAGGAAGGGAAAGCCGTATGAGTCCGTATGCCACCCCGATCACCCTGTACAACACCCTGACCATGAAGAAGGAGCCCTTTGAGACGCTGGAGAAGGATCACGCCCGTGTCTACGTCTGCGGCCCGACTGTCTACAATTACATCCACATCGGCAATGCCCGTCCGCTGTGCGTGTTTGACATCATGCGGCGCTATTTTGAGTATCGCGGCCTGCGCGTCACCTTTGTGCAGAATTACACCGACATTGACGATAAAATCATCCGACGTGCGGGTGAAGAGGGCACCGACTACAAAACAGTCTCGGAAAAGTACATCGAAGAATTTCGCACCGACGCGAAGGGGTTGGGCGTGCTTGAGGCGACCATGCATCCCCGCGCAACCGAAAACATCGATGAAATTCAGTCGATTATTGTAACTCTGATCGAAAAGGGCTTCGCCTACGCGGCAGGCGGCGACGTCTACTTCCGTACCAGAGAGTTTGGCGGCTACGGCAAACTGTCCCACCAGCCGCTCGACGATTTGCAGTCGGGCGCACGCATTGAGGTGGGCGATCTGAAGGATGACCCGATGGACTTTGCCCTTTGGAAAGCGGCTAAAGAGGGCGAGCCCTCCTGGTCTTCGCCGTGGGGCGAGGGTCGTCCGGGCTGGCACATCGAGTGCTCGGCCATGGCGCGCCGCTACCTCGGCGAAACCATCGACATCCACTGCGGCGGTCAGGATCTCATCTTCCCACACCACGAAAATGAAATCGCGCAGAGCGAATGCTGCAACGGCGTGCCCTTTGCCAACTACTGGCTGCACAACGGCTATATCAACGTGGACAATAAAAAGATGAGCAAGTCGCTGGGCAACTTCTTCACCGTGCGCGACGTGGCGGCGCAGTACGGCTATGAGCCCATCCGCTATCTGATGGTCTCCTCCCACTACCGCAGCCCGATCAACTACAGTGTGGACATCATTGAGCAGTGTAAGGCCGCGCTCGACCGACTGTACACCTGCCGGGACAATCTGAAGTTCCTGCTGAACAGCGTTCCCGCAGGCGGCTGCACCGCCGATCAGGCGCAGTCCTTTGAGGACACACGCAAGCGTTTCATTGCCGCCATGGACGACGACCTCAACACCGCCGACGCGCTTTCGGTGCTCTTTGATCTGGTGCGCGAGCTCAACACGGCCACCGCGCCGCACAACGCGCCGATCAGGGGCTATGTCGAAGGGGGGCTTGCCCTTCTGAACGAGTTGGCGGGTGTGCTGGGGCTTCTGTATGTGCGCCGCGAACAGAACATTGACCAGGAGATTGAGGATCTGATCGCTCAGCGCGCTCAGGCCCGCGCGGACAAAAACTGGGCGCGCGCCGACGAGATCCGCGACGAACTGGGGGCCCGCCGCATCGTCCTCGAGGACACGCCGCAGGGCGTCAAGTGGCGCCGGGAGGATTAGCGCCATGAAGGCGGTCACGGTCACGCTGTGCCCGAGCATCGACGTCACCCTGCACCTTGACGTCCTCGACCCCCACGACGTCAACCGGGCGACCGCGCAGAGCGAGCGCCCGGCCGGCAAGGGGTTGAATGTGGCGCGGGCGCTGCACGCCTGGGACGCGCCCGTGCGCGCGATTGCGCTTGTGGGCGGGGACAACGCGGGCGACTATGAAGCGCCCCTGCGCGAGGAGGAGCTCCCTTTTGCCGCTATCCACACACAGGGCGCTGTGCGGCGCAATCTCACCCTGCGTCTCAAGGACGGCGCCGAGTACAAAATCAATACGTCGGGACCGCCGGTCTCCGGGCGGGACATCGACACGCTGAGAGCCGTACTCAAGCAGGTGCTGTCTCCGGAGGATTTCTGTGTGTTTTCGGGCGCATGTCCCCCCGGCTTTGACGGCGGGGATTTCCTCATGCTTACCGAATTTGCAGCTGCCCTGGGTGCACGGCTTGTGCTAGACGCAGATTTTCTGACGCTCGAGGATCTCGGCCGAATCAGGCCGTGGCTCATCAAGCCCAACCAATATGAGCTGCTGCGCATGGCCGGCGGCGGGGAGACGGCCGCCCTGCGGCTTGTGCGGGAAGCGGGGGCGCGGCATGTGCTCCTGACGCGCGGCGGAGAAGGGCTTGTATACGACGGGGAAGCGGGTGTATATACCGCGGCAGTGCCCAAGGTGGACGCACTGTGCACCGTCGCGGCGGGCGACACCACCCTCGCCGGGTTTCTGTATGGGCAGCTCATGGGCTTTTCGCCGCCCGACATGATCCGCTTTGCCGCGGCCTGCGGCACGGCGCGCGTGAGCGCCCCGCCCGAGCGGCCGGTAACGCTGTCCGATATACTGGCGCTCTGCGAACGCGTTATTTTGTCGTAACGGGTAATTTTTCCATCTTTACGAATGGTATCCGTCATGTTATAATGCGACATAGTGTCAAGTAACCTTTAAAGGATATGAATTCATGCGAATTTGCCTATTTACCGATACATATACCCCGGTCGCCTGCAAGCGCACCTCCTACATCCGTACATTGTATGACTGCCTGTGCTCGCGCGGCCACAAGGTGCTGATTGTCGTGCCCGATTACGGGACAACCTCCCTCTATGTGGAGGACGACATCATGCACTGTCCGGCGACACGGCTTCCGGGCGTTTTTCCCCGCGGTTGCGTCCTGCGCGATGCCAAGGAGCGCTTTCGCCAGATCAAGGAGTTTAACCCCGATGTGCTGCACGCCCATGATTTTTCCGCGCTGGGGCACTTTGCCATCCAGGCCGCCCGGCGGTTTGACCTGCCCTTGTTGTTCACTTTCCATGATCCGGGCGAAACCGCGCCCGATACCGGAGAGACCAAAAGATCATTTCAGCTGCCCGCCTTCCTCTCAGGGATCAGTGCGTCTCTGCGGCAGCGGGATATGCGTAAAATGCTGTACTTTTCCGACCTGATTACAAGCCCCTCCGGCAAGGCGCAGAAGGAGCTTTCCACGTTGCAGATCGACCGAAAGGTGGAATATTTTCCCGCGTCGGTCAACAGTCAGATGTTCCACCCCGACGCGATTACCGAAGATGAAAAGTGGTCGCTGCGCAACCGGCTGGGTCTGGATGAGCAGGAAAAGCTCATCCTGTTTGCGGGTGTCATCAGCCCGGACAAAAACCTGTCGGCAATTCTCGCGCTGTGGGCCAAGCGCCTCAAGGACGAGCGGAGGCTTCGCCTCGTGATCGCCGGGCAGGGCAGCGATCTGGAGTCGCTTGAGCAGACCGCCCGAAAGCTGGGGATCTCTGAGCAGGTGGTATTCACCGGCTCGCTCTCCCACGACGAAATGGCGGTGCTGTACTCCATTTCCACCCTGTATTTAAGCGCGCTGGTGTCCGACACCATTCCGTTGTCCATGCTCGAAGCCATGGCGGCTGGGCTTCCCATCCTTCTCAAGTATGACCCCGACAACCAGCGGCACATCGTCGAACGGCGCAACGGCTTTTTCTTCCGCTCAGGCAAGGAGATGTGTGGGCTGATCAAGCAGTTTGCGGGTGTCGCCCCGGAGGAGATGTCACAGATTAAAGCGGCGGTCATCAAATCGGTGGAGCATTTCGGCGCGGAGCGAAAGGTGGACGCGCTTGTCGATGCCTACAACCGTACGGTCAGTCGTCATTATAACGGACACGAATAAATACACAAAAAAAGCGGAGCGCCCAGCCGGGCGCTCCGCTTTTCTATTGAATGACCGGCAGGGAAAACCAGAAGGTACTCCCCTGTCCCGGCTGTGACGCCACGCCGGGGTGCTGGGCTGGATGGACTTGACGATCGAGAGTCTCAGCCCCGTGCCCTCAACCGCGCGCTTGTGCATTTTGTCCGCTTAACATAGTGTACCATCCGTCAAATAATTAAAGTGCAATTGGATACAGATGTTTCAGCTTAATTCTTGCATCGGTGGTTGTAAACTGCCAATTTACTTTTGAGCAATTAATATTGCGTTGCAGCGTCCAAGATTTAATTTGCCTTTTGAAACTGTCCATATTCGGCAGGGGCTTTGCGAGAGCCTGACGACACATAACACCGATTTCGATTTCAGCCATGTCCAGCCAGCTCCCATGTTTTGGGGTATAATGCCACTCAAACCGTCCGGCCAGCCTGTGAGCTTCTTCTGGCGGAAAGGCTTTGTACAGCGATGAGGGCGAATGTGTATTGAGATTATCCGTGACAAGGACAATCTTTTCGGCATGTGGATAGAGTACATCGGAAGTAAACTTGAGGGTATCGGCGAAATCTACTGCTGTCCGAGTATCCGTGACAATGGTTTCGCGTTTGCCGGCAAGAGGTTCGAAAATCATAAATACATCCGCTACACCATTGCGCTCATATACGGAATCTACTTTTTCCGGATTGCCGGGGGCGCAAGGAATACGAGTTTCCTTGATGAGCTGTTTGTTCGTCTCGTCAATGCAAACGACCGGATTCAGGGGATTATACGGTCGCTCATACACATCAAGAACATCTTCCATTTTGGCGACAAACTCGGCGCTTGCTTCCGGTATGCACCACTCATCTACGAGCCACGGCTTAATTTCGTTTTTTTCATTGTTTCGCAAACTGTACTATCGGTTATATAATCCACAATCTCCAGCCGTATCAACTCATCCGCTATCATTTGCATGGTCCAACGCGAGCGTCCTTCCGGCGCTTCGGAGCAGGCGATTGCGCAGATCCGTGCTTCCACCTCGCCGGTTACCTTGCGGTGATAATTATCGTGCTTTTTTCTCCCCAATGCTGCCTCTAAGCCTTCAAATACAAAGCGTTTCGCAACACCCGCAATCGTGCTGTGAGTTGCTCCGTAAGCCGCCTTTATCCGGTCGTATGTCCACTCCGCGTTTTCCGGCCTGTCATCAAGTTTCTGTAATATTTCCGCGTGCCTAATCCGGTAGCCTTTTCCGCCCTTCTGTATCAGTTTCTTCAGATCCTCACGCTCTTCTTCTGTTAGCGTTACTTTGTACCTCGCCATCTGTTTTTCCTCCCCACTCTTTTGGGGAGTATTATACCACATATTCGTCATTATGTTAACTATGAGTTATTGGCGGATGGTACAATAGGGCAGTTAGACAAAATTTACCCTTCGTGTAATTTTGCCTTCGTTTGCCCTTTTAACTCCGTCTTGTATAAGGTGTATTCGTTCTGCGCCTCAATGCTGTCCTGCGCATAGCTTGCGGTCACCTTGCCCTCGGCGATCAACGCCCCGATGGAGCGAGCATTTTTCCTGTGCAGGTTTTTCATGATGGCATGAGAAATCGCCCTGCCGAGGCCGCAATGCTCAGGTTTTACCCCCATATAAAGCAGCACATAACGCCCGCTGCACTGGCGTTTTGCAAGCACCCGGAGCAACGTCAGCGGGCTGCGCCTGCGGTAGAGCAGGTTGCCATAATCGGGTACACCGATGAAAAAGCCCACCGCCTGGTCCTGAAAATACACGATCTTCACCATAGAGAGATCAAGAATGCGGCGGTAGAAGGAAAAATACGCAAGGAAATCCTCCTCTGAAATCGGCGCAAACACCGGAAAGTTTTTGTATAGCGCCATGAGAAGCCGGTAGACCTCCCGCAGATCGCGGTCATAGCTTTTGCTCGTGGACGACGCGATCACATAGCCCTTTGCGGCAAAGGCGTCATACCGCTCCCTATACTTCTTCTTTTGATACCGGAACAGCGGCAATTTAGCGAACCGATTGGAGCGGTAGCGCGCTGACACCGAAAACCCGTTTTCCAGCAACAGGCCCTCGTAATAGTCGAGGTTATAGGGCTCTCCGACGTAGGGCGGCGCGTCAAAGTTGTCGCGCTTGAGACGGTATCCGATCCAGAAGCTCGCGTTGACCGGGCCGAGCAGCTGTGTAAATCCCCCCGCCCACGCGCCCCTTTTCATCGCGTCAAACAGTGCTTTGGCACACCCGCTGTCACGGATACACTCAAAAAAGCCGAAATAGGCCGTACTGCTTGCGGGATAGGCTGTCAGCACGCCCCGTGCCGCCGCCTGTCCGTCCCTGTAGACCAGATAGGGCGTCAGGGTGAAATATCCGCTCAACGGATGGGTTCCCGTCAAAAGGGCGCGCTCCTCTTGTGCGTTTTGCATGAGGGTTCTTTTGGTGTACAGCGCCTTGGGCAGGCTCAGAAAATCGTTTATGCGCGTCTCTTCCCGCTTAAATTTGACTACCTCTTCCATGGCGCGGCCTCCGCTTTGGTGATCTCCCCGGTGTCCCCGTTGATGCGCACGATATCCCCGGTTTTGAGCAGCAGGGTTGCGTCGCGCACACCGATGACTGAGGGGATGCCCAGCTCGCGGGAAATGATCGCGGTATGGGACAGCAGCGAACCCTTTTCGGCGATGACACCCCCCGCCATCGCCAGCAGAAAAATCCAGCCGGGGTCGGTGGTTTTGGTCACAAGAATCTTGTCCCTGACGTCGCCGGCCGCTTTAGGGTCGGTCACCACAAGCACCTCGCCGGTGTGCATGCCGCCCGAGCAGGGCGTGCCGCGCAGCTCGCCTGAGGCCGGCTGGATCTGGACGCCGCCGACGTTGAGATGGCTTTTGGAAAACACACCGTCTGCAAACTCCAGACGAGAACAGACGGGCAGCCTGCGGTAGATTTCGTATTCACGCTTGCGCGCCCGTACCAGCGTGCGCAGGTCTGTGTCCGCGCCGTCGATCCGGGCAAAGATCTCCTCGACGGTCAGATAAAAAATATCATGCGGATCCGCAAGTGCTTTTTCGGCGGCAAAGCTTTGCCCGAGGTGTGTAAAGATGGTGCGCGCCATGCCGTACACCTGTGTGCGGGCCAGACGGGACTGCTCACGGCTGGCAATGCCCTTGGCGGCCCGGCGGCTCAGAAAGGCGACCCACCGCCTGGTCAGAACGCCCAGTTTGGACACCGCTTCCTTTGAAAGATCCTGTCCGCCGCTTTCTTTAAGCGCCCTTCTCACGGCGGACAGCTTGAGCGGGTCGGCGGTGTATTCACGCATTTTTTGCACGAGCAGAAGAGGCTCGCTCCGGAAGGTCTCGCTTTCCAGCTTGAGCTCCTCCGGCGCTCTGTCGCCATACACCTCCAAATAGATTCGCATTTTACTGGCAATTTCCGTATTCCCGGCAACAAATCGTTCGGCATCCTTGCTTGTTTCAATGTGCGCCATTTCCTCCATCCCGCCGGTTTTCAGCGCCTCGCTGCACAGGGCAAGCAGCGCCCGGATGGGCTTCACGCTCGTGATGTTCTGAATGCCCGAAATGTACGCATTGGTCTCCTGCTCATAGTTTTCCACCTTGGCTTTTTTGAGCGTGTGCTTTAACAGCCCCGTAAACACGAAGGCGTATATGTCGTTGAGCAGGGTGATGTCCCAGATCGGAAACAGCTCTCTGGCAAGCGTTTCGTAGGCGCGCTTCCAGTCGGTGTCGGCACGGCAGGTTTCCGGTCTGAAGCCCGCCCGCGCCGCCTCAAATTTTTTCTGGAGCGCGCGCATACCGCGCTGAATCCCGAACGCTTCCCAAAAGGCGAATAGGTAGGTGCATGTGCGCTGCAGCACGGTCAGCCTGGGCATGTCTCCGCTGTCGCGCCTGTTGTGCACACCCATCATATCCTGCCAGACCGGAACGATTTTCCGGTGGAAGGGCAGGAAGTGGAGCGCAGTGTACCAGTTGCTGATGTTGTAGTAGACCCGCCCGTTTGCGACGTCCACCATGCGGCTGAACACACCGGCGTATTGGTTCAGCAGCTCTCTGTTTTTTAGCACCCGCCCCGCCAGGCTGCGAAACACCGCCCCGTACACGACCCGCACAAAGGAACAGGTCAGCGGCAGGGAAATGCCCGGATAGCTCTCCACAATGTTGCTGTAGTCGAGGATGACGCCCTCGCCCCTGGGCAGGGCGGTGATGGGACGGGACTGAAGCATATACACCTTGTCGCGCACCACCGCATACTCGACGTCAACCGGTGCGCCCGCCTCGGCGCCCAGGCCGAACACAAGCGTCACCAGCGAATCGAACGCCGTCTGAGAGAGTAGCGGCGCGCCCTCCTGCGTTTCATAGTAGGACGCACGGTCGGCCCTGTGATAATAGTAAGTGGTTACGGGCGTCTCGCCACCCACCACGCCGTCGCCGGTGCCCCGGCCGCACACGAAGACCATCTCGCTCAGCAGCCCCTGGGGGTTCGCGGAAAAGGCCACACCCGACACGTCGGGCCGGAGCATTTCCTGCACAATGACGGTCATGCGGAACCAATCGCGTGCAATGCCCTTTTTCCGGCAGTATTCGCCCACCTCGGGCGTGTCCAGTGAGGCGGCGCAGTCAAGAATGCGGCGGGCGACCTCACCCCGCTCCACGTATAAAAACGTACGGAAAATCCCCGCAAAAGAGGCCTCCGCCCCGTCCTCCACCGATGCCGACGAACGCACCGCAAAGGAAGCACCCGCAGGGAAATGGGCGGTCAGGCAGGAGGACATTTGCACCGCAAGCTCCTCCTCCGATATCACTCCGAAGTGCCCGCTCAGACAGATGAGTGCCGGGACGGGATACCCCTTTGCGCGCAGCGCAAACAGTGCCTCCGCCTTGGCGCCCACTGCGAATTCCTTATAATTTTCGTCGTGAATGATCACGGGATTCATCAAAACACCTGCTTTGTAAAAATATAAATCGCTTCAAATATAATCACGGTCGCCTCAGTGATATATTCATACCGCTCAATTTTGTTCACCAGCTTAAAGCGTGTCGGGTCATTCATAAAGCGCACGCCCTGCCACACCAGCCATAGATAGCTGGCCACCACGGTTACCACCGCGGCCGGGTAGAGCTGGTAGAGCAGGATCGAGGTCGTGACTACGTCGATGAACATGACGCTCAGGATGAACTTCACCGGCTTTTTATGCCCGAACAGCTTCGAGTAGGTGACATATTCGGTCTCCTCTGAGGGCGCGCGCGTCTTGCGCGAGATTTCCCAGATCAGCCCTGGGAAATAGAGGGTGAACAGAATCATGACGTTGTTGAAGGTGAGCAGGGGGATTCCATATTTGATGCAGGCAAAGGAGATTAGGTACAGATTCATAAAGAGCTGGACGGGGTTGTGGGTGACGAGCGCGAGCACAAGGCTTTTTTGTATAACGTGCCTGCGGAAGAACCACAACGACATCACGATACCGTACAAAACCAGGATTGCAAAAAAGAGCAGATTGTTCATGAACAGCAGGTTGAGTATGATTGTGACGCCTGAGATCACGCTGAGCAGGGTGATCAGGTCGCCCTTTTTCACCCGCCCGGACGGATAGGGGCGTTCGGGGAACAGCCGCTTGTCCACCTCCTCGTCCTTGAGCTCGTCGGCGATGCGCAGCGCCATCAAAAACGCGAAGATGGTAAACGCGCCCACAAACTCGCTCACTCCAATGGAAATCCGATGGGTGCCGTTTGTCAGAATGACCAGAAAATACACCTCAAAAAACAGGATCAACCCCAGCAGAGCCCTTGGGATCACCGGGTACATTTCACTTAGATAGACGTTCAGTCGTTTGAGCATGACTCCTGTAACTCCTCTACGATGAAATCCTCAGATTTAAAGCTGCTGTAGTATCGGCCCTCGCGCGCCGTAAATCTGAGCACGCAGTAATCAGGATCGGTCACGCCCAGCGGGTAGTACAGGGTGTCCCCCGTCTGCCAGAGCATCTCCTTGGACACGGCGTCCTCCAGGACCTCCATCTCGCCGCGCAGCATGACGCCGCGGAAAAAGCGCCTGTCACAGAAGTAAACGCACGCCTTGGGGTTCTTCCGATACTGCGCCACACGCCGGCTGGAGGTATTGGTGGAAAAATAGAGCACGCGGATGCCCTCACACCGGCGCGGCGAAAGCAGCGCCTTGGTGCACGGAAAACCCTCTTCGTCGACCGAGCCGATGAAGGCCAGCTTCGTCTTTGCGATGATAGTCCCCACTGTTTTCAAAACGTCACGCATAATCTCACCCCTCCTTAATCTGCGCATACAGACACGAGTCCATCAGCACGCCGTTTTTGTACACGCTTTTTCTCATTATTCCCTCGAGCGTAAAGCCCGCTTTTTCCAGCACCCGCCGCGAGCCGTTGTTGTGTGCATATGGCTCGGCAAAAATGCGCACGAGGTCAAAGGCCGCGAAAGTCTCGTCACAGATTTGCCGTACGGCCTGTGTCACGATCCCGCGCCCCCAGAAGGGCTCGCCCAGCCAGTATCCCAGCTCGCCCGATTTTTCATAGACATCCTCCTTACAGAAAATGCCGATGCTGCCCACCGCCTCTCCGTCCACACAGATGGCGCGGATCATCTGCCGGTTGCCCTCCTTTTCAACGCATGCCGAAAGGAACGCATGGGCATCCTCTGCCGTGTAGGGATGGGGAAACACGTTGCGCAGGTTTTGCGCGATTTTAGAGTTGTTTGCGTAGCGGGCGACGCTTGCGGCATCGTTCATGGTAAAGGGGCGTAACATGTAATTCACAGGTAATCCCTCCGCAGCTTTTTCATGATTGTATCATAAAATCGGTGTTTTGTCGCCGAAGATATGATAGAATCATAAAAAAGAGTAAAGCACACTGCACGGTTTTGCCTGTGACGCTCGTTTTATGGGTGAAAGGAGGTTTTGGAGTATGAGTATTGTCAACGACCCGGCACACATTCCTCGCATTGTGGAAACCTATTCCGATATGATGATACGGCTCGCCTATCAAAGGCTTGGCAGCATGTCCGACGCTGAGGACGCCGTGCAGGACGTCTTCATTCGCCTGCTCCGCCAGCCCTCATTCACGGACGAAACGCACATGAAGGCATGGCTGATCCGTGTCACCATCAACCGGTGCAAGGACATCGGGAAATCGGGTTGGTTCCAGAGGACGACCGCCCTGTCGGAGGAAGATATCCCCGCCCTGGAAGCACCTGACCGGGCGCTGCTCGGGGAGCTGACATCACTGCCTGACAAGGACCGGACTGTGCTCTATTTGTACTACTATGAGGGGTATTCCGTGTCCGAAGTCGCAAAAATCCTCGGCGCCAACGAAAACACAGTCAGCTCCCGCCTGACGCGGGCACGCAAGAAATTCAAAGACGTCCTTTTGGAAGGAGGCTATCCAGTATGACCAGCATGGATTATCGGAACATGATGTCAAACATCAAGGCAAGCGAGTCCTTTAAAAAGGAAACCATCGAAAAAATGCAGGAAGAAGCGGCGGGCCGGATGTATGAATATGTGATTACGCCGACGCAAAAAAAAACGAAACGGTGGCTGATGCTCCCTGCCGGCGCGCTGGCGCTGGCCTGTGTGGTGTGGGCAAGTGTTACGCTGTTTCCCTGGGCTCCCCATATTTCGCCCGCGGGCAACTCTGGCTTTGACTATCCGATGTATAACGGTCTGCCGATGATTTCTCTGCATGGAGACACCTCTCCTGATTCAAACGACGCTTCTCCTTTTGTGCCCATCTTTTCTGGCTCTGCCCAAGATATTACCACAGCCCACCCTTGGAAGGAAGGCGATATCCTTACTACTCTTCCCGTTTTCAGAAACCCGGCAAAGTATGAGTGGGACGAACATGGTGCTGTCTATACAGATGGTCCGTCCACGGAGGAAATGTTGAGAAGGGGTAAAGATGCCGCGCTGGCCTTGGGCTTTACCATCCAAACTGAAACGGTCTATCCACCCGAATTTACCAAGCCGTCCAAAATGACCGGCCCGACTAATTATACCGTGTCTCTCGAGTGCAAGGAAGGCGGTATAGAAGTGTTCCCCGACGGAAGCATCACGATTCAGCCAGCCACTCCAATTGAGCTACCCGACAAGTATGCCATCAAGCCGTCACCTGTGACCCGAGAATGGGCAGAAGCGCGGATCAATTATCTGATTGACCGTTTCAGTACATTGCTTGATATGGAAAATCCTGTTGCCTATCCATGGGATTTCTATCAGGATGGATTTCATGATTACTTTTATATGGTCGCAGAAGGCAAAGGCGATCTCAGCGACCAAATGCTTGGATTCACGTATCAAAACTGTATCTTTTATATGGACAACACAGGCAATGGCGAAGAAGGAATCCTTACCATCTATTTATACCAGGCAGACCTCTCCCAAAAGCTGGGCGATTACCCTGTTATCAGCACTGATCAAGCGCGCGCGATGCTTTTATCCGGCAAATATTATTCCGACTGTCCCGACGCACCTGTGAAAGACAGGATCGCCGGTGTAGAACTCTCCTATAAGAAAGGGGAAGATCACGATATGTTCGTCCCCTTCTACCGCTTTCTGGTGGATGTCGAGTCAGAGCATACCCCCGAGGGGCTCAAGGCCTATGCTTCCTACTTTGTTCCCGCAATCCCCGAAGAATATTACAGCTCAAAGCCTGACTGGAGCAGAAAATAACCACTTCTGAACACAAAAAACACCGGGAAGAAATTCCCGGTGTTTTTCTATTCGGTTTAGATTAGTCCTTCGTCACAGCGGTGACAACGCCCGAACCGACGGTACGGCCGCCTTCACGGATGGCGAAACGGAGGCCTTCCTCGATGGCGATGGGGGTGATCAGCTCAACGTCCATTTCGACGTTGTCGCCCGGCATGCACATCTCGACGCCTTCCGGCAGCTTGACAATTCCGGTCACGTCGGTGGTGCGGAAATAGAACTGGGGACGATAGTTGTCAAAGAAGGGGGTGTGACGACCGCCCTCGTCCTTGGTCAGGACGTACACCTGGCCGTGGAACTTGGTGAGCGGGAAAATGGAACCGGGCTTCGCAAGCACCTGGCCGCGAAAAATCTCGGTTCTCTGCACGCCGCGCAGCAGCACGCCGACGTTGTCGCCAGCCTCAGCGTAATCGAGGATCTTGCGGAACATCTCAAGGCCGGTAACAACGACCTTGCGGCGCTCGTCGGTCAGACCAACGATCTCAACCTCTTCGGAGGTCTTAATCTGGCCGCGCTCCACTCTGCCGGTGGCAACGGTGCCGCGTCCGGTGATGGTGAAGACGTCTTCAACCGGCATCAGGAAGGGCAGGTCTGCCTTACGCTCGGGCGTGGGAATAAAGCTGTCGACCGCAGCCATGAGTTCTTCGATGCATTTGTACTCAGGGGCGGAGGGATCGGTGGAGGCGGACTCCAGCGCGACCAGCGCGGAACCGCGCACGATCGGGGTGTCGTCGCCCGGAAACTCGTACTCGTTGAGCAGGTCACGGATTTCCATCTCGACGAGGTCAAGCAGCTCTTCGTCGTCGACCTGGTCGGCCTTGTTCATGAACACGACGATATAGGGCACGCCAACCTGACGGGACAGGAGGATGTGCTCACGGGTCTGGGGCATCGGGCCGTCAGCGGCCGACACAACCAGAATCGCGCCGTCCATCTGCGCAGCACCGGTGATCATGTTTTTAACATAGTCAGCATGGCCGGGGCAGTCCACGTGCGCATAGTGGCGGGCATCGGTCTGATATTCCACGTGGGAAGTATTGATCGTAATACCGCGCTCTCTCTCTTCGGGAGCCTTGTCAATGTTCGCGTAATCCACAAAGTCGGCTTCGCCCTTCATGGCGAGGACCTTGGTGATCGCAGCGGTCAGGGTGGTCTTACCGTGGTCAACGTGACCAATGGTGCCGATGTTTACGTGCGGCTTATTTCTTTCAAATTTTGCCTTTGCCATTCGGAAGTTCCTCCTTATAATTCGATTCTTTTGGTTTTTTTCCAACTGCCTTACATTCTATCAAGTCCGGCGGAAAATATCAAGCCATTTTTTGAAAGTATTTCCAAAAAGGCGATTTTCCACGATCAAATCATGCAAAACAAGGTTTCTGGTTAGTCATTGGCCTTGGAACGGTCTGTGATAACCTTCTCGGAAACCGATTTGGGCACTTCGTTGTAGTGGCTGGGCTCCATGGTATAGGTGCCTCTTCCCTGGGTTTTGGAACGCAGGTCGGTGGCATAGCCGAACATCTCGGACAGCGGCACCTGCGCGGTGATCTGCTGGCCGGAGGGCAGCGCCTCCATCCCCTGGATCATGCCGCGGCGGGAGTTTAAGTCGCCGATGACGTCGCCCATGTATTCCTCCGCTACGGTGACGACCACTTTCATGATCGGCTCAAGCAGTACCGGGTCGGATTTTTTCATCGCCTCTTTGAACGCCATTGAACCGGCGATCTTAAAGGCCATCTCCGAGGAGTCCACCTCATGGTAGGAGCCGTCAAACAGGGCAACCTTCACGTCCACAACGTTGTAGCCGGCCAGCACACCCGCGAGCATTGCGCCCTGGATACCCTGGTCGACAGCCGGGATGTATTCCTTGGGAATGACACCGCCGACAACCGCGTTGACGAACTCGTAACCCTTGGTCGGATTGGGCTCCACCTTGATCTTGACGTGGCCGTACTGGCCGCGTCCGCCCGACTGACGGGCGTATTTGTGATCAACCGTCGCTTCCTTGCGGATGGTCTCCTTATAGGAAACCTGCGGCTTTCCGACGTTGGCCTCAACCTTGAACTCACGCAGCAGCCGGTCGACGATGATCTCCAGATGGAGCTCACCCATGCCGGCGATGATGGTCTGCCCGGTATCAGCGTCCGTGTAGGCCTTAAAGGTCGGATCCTCCTCCGCGAGCTTGGACAGCGCGATGCCCATCTTCTCCTGACCGGCTTTGGTCTTGGGTTCGATGGCAACGCGGATGACCGGTTCGGGGACTTCCATGGACTCCAGGATGACGGGGTTCTTTTCGTCGCACAGCGTGTCGCCCGTGCCGGTGTTCTTGAGGCCGACCGCTGCGGCGATATCGCCCGCGTAGCAAACCTCGAGATCTTGACGGGAGTTGGCGTGCATCTGAAGGATGCGCCCCATGCGCTCGTTGGAATCCTTGGTGGAGTTGTAGACGGTCGAGCCCGCCTTCACATCGCCCGAATAGACGCGGAAGAAACAGATCTTGCCCACATAGGGGTCGGTCGCAATCTTGAACGCAAGCGCGGAAAATGGCTCGGTGTCCGAAGAGTGCCGCTCGATTTCTTCCCCGGTATCGGGGTTGATGCCCTTGATCGACTCAATGTCGGTCGGGGCGGGCATATAGTCGATGATCGCGTCCAGAAGCTTCTGGACGCCCTTGTTGCGATAGGACGTGCCGCACACCACAGGAACCATTTCATTGGCGATGGTCGCCTTGCGGATGCAGGTCTTGATCTCTTCCTGTGTCAGCTCCTCGCCCGCGAAGAACTTTTCGATCAGGACGTCGTCCTGCTCAGCCACAAATTCAATGAGCTCGTTTCTGTACTGCTCGGCTTTGTCCCTGAGGTCCGCGGGGATTTCCTCCTCGCGAATGTCCCGGCCGACATCGTCGTAGTACACATACGCCTTCATCTCAACCAGATCAATGAGTCCTTTAAAATCGGCTTCGCTGCCGATGGGGAGCTGGATCGGGACGGCATTGCATTTCAGACGATCCCGCAGCATCCCGAGCACACGGTAGAAGTCCGCGCCCATGATGTCCATCTTGTTGATGTACGCCATTCGGGGAACGCGGTATTTGTCCGCCTGACGCCAGACGGTTTCCGACTGGGGCTCAACGCCGCCTTTGGCGCAGAACACCGTGACAGATCCGTCCAGAACGCGCAGCGAACGCTGCACCTCAACCGTAAAGTCCACGTGGCCGGGGGTGTCGATCAGGTTGATGCGGTGATCCTTCCAGAAGCAGGTGGTCGCTGCGGAGGTAATCGTAATACCGCGCTCCTGTTCCTGCGCCATCCAGTCCATGGTCGCGGCGCCTTCATGCACCTCGCCCAGCTTGTGGTTGACGCCCGTGTAGTAGAGGATTCGCTCCGAAGTGGTGGTCTTCCCCGCGTCCACGTGCGCCATAATGCCTATATTTCTTGTAAATTCCAGTGTAACCTGCCTTGCCATAGTACCTCCTTAGCGTAATTGAAACTGAAACGGTGTTGGGGAAAACCCCCGCCCGCCTCTAAACGGCCCGCGCGGTCACATTACCATCTGTAATGTGCAAACGCTTTGTTGGCTTCCGCCATCTTGTGCGTATCGTCGCACTTTTTGGCGGCGCCGCCTGTGCCGTTAATTGCGTCAAGGATTTCTCCGGCAAGTCTTTCCTGCATGGTTCTTTCCGAACGCTTGCGCGAAAAGAGCGTGATCCAGCGCAGACCTAACGTCTGGCGGCGGTCGGGACGGACTTCAATCGGAACCTGATAGGTGGCGCCGCCGACACGGCGGGCCTTGACCTCAAGCACCGGCATGACTTTGTCCATCGCGGCCTCAAAAACCTCAAGGGGTTCTTTTCCCGTCTTCTGCTGAATGATCCCAAACGCGCCGTAGACGATTTTCTGGGCAACGCCCCGCTTACCGTCGTACATAATGCTGTTGATCAAACGCGTGACCAGCTTAGAATTGTACAGCGGATCCGCCAGTACATCGCGTTTCGCAATAGAGCCTCTTCTTGGCACTTCGCTTCCCTCCTTCACAATAATGATATCATCGGTACTCGAAAGCGACAAACTCCCGTTGGCCGAGCAAAAGAGACATTATATATAAATGCCGCTCTGCAGCCATACATGGTTCATTTTGTCCGGGCTTTGAAAGCCCCTGCTTACTTCGCACCTGCCTTCGGGCGCTTCGCGCCGTACTTGGACCGCGCCTGGTTTCGCTTGGCGACACCCTGTGCATCCAGCGTACCGCGCACGATGTGATAACGCACACCGGGCAGATCCTTGACTCTTCCGCCGCGGATCAGGACGACGCTATGCTCCTGGAGATTGTGACCAATTCCGGGAATGTAGGCGCTGACCTCGATCTGGTTGGAGAGCTTGACTCTCGCGATTTTGCGCAGAGCCGAGTTCGGTTTCTTCGGCGTAGCGGTTTTAACGGCCGTACAGACGCCCCGCTTCTGGGGAGAATCCTGGTTGACCGCGACGCGCTTCTTGGAGTTCCATCCGCGCAGCAGTGCCGGCGCTTTCGCTTTTCTCTCGGAAACCTCTCTTCCTTTTCGGACCAGTTGGTTAAAGGTTGGCATATGACACCTCCTTGTCTAAAGTTTTCTATGTCCATGGGGAAGGGTAAAAAACTTCCCCATTAACACCAAATTGACACCTGTCGTCAAAAAGCTAACGTCTAACTTTATCACACCGCCTGGGGATTTGTCAAGTCCTGTTCGGGCTCCACAAGCTCCACGTCGGTGTAGCACTTCATGCCCGTACCGGCGGGCACCAGCTTGCCGATGATGACGTTCTCCTTGAGCCCCAGCAGCGGATCCACCTTACCCTTGATGGCCGCGTCGGTCAGCACGCGGGTGGTCTCCTGGAAGGAGGCCGCCGACAGGAAGGATTCGGTAGCGAGGGAGGCCTTGGTGATGCCAAGCAGCACCGGCGTGCCCGTCGCTTCCTGAAGCTCAAGCGCTCCCGCAGCGATGCGGTCGCGGATTTCGCGGTTCTGCGCCTCAAAGTCGGACTTCTCGACGAGCGAGCTGGGCAGCAGCGTTGTGTGGCCGCCGTCCTCCACCTTGATCTTCTTCATCATCTGCCGGACAATGACCTCAATGTGCTTGTCGTTGATATCAACGCCCTGCATACGGTAGACGCGCTGAACCTCCTGAATCAGGTAATCCTGCACCGCGTAGATGCCTTTGATGGCGAGAATGTCGGTGGGGTTGACGCTGCCCTCGGTGATGATGTCACCCGCCTGGATAAGGTTGCCCTCAGCCACGCGCACGCGTGAGCCGTAGGGGATCAGATACTGCTTTTCTTCTCCCGATTCGGCATTGTATACCACCACATGGCGGTTCTTCTTGATCTCTTCAAACCGGACTTCACCGGCAATCTCGGAGATGATGGCAAGATGCTTGGGCTTGCGCGCCTCGAAGAGCTCCTCGACGCGGGGCAGACCCTGCGTGATATCCTCCGCACTGGCGACGCCGCCGGTGTGGAAGGTTCTCATGGTCAGCTGGGTGCCCGGCTCGCCGATCGACTGGGCGGCGATAATGCCCACCGCTTCGCCGACGGTCACCGGAGCGCCGGTCGCAAGGTTGGCGCCGTAGCACTTCATGCACACGCCGTGACGCGCCTCACAGGTCAGCACCGAGCGGATCTTGACGCGCTCGGCGCCCGCCTTGACGATGCGCTCGGCGTCCCAGTCGTCCATCATTTTGTCCTTGGACACAAGGACGCTGCCCTTGCTGTCACAGAAATCCTCCACGAGGAAACGGCCGGTCAGACGCTCCTGCAAGGACTCGATCGACTCCTTGCCGTCCTTGATCTCAAAGATCTCAAGGCCGTCGTTCGCGCCGCAG
This sequence comes from Oscillospiraceae bacterium, assembly GCA_031551875.1. Taxonomy (GTDB): domain Bacteria; phylum Bacillota; class Clostridia; order Oscillospirales; family Acutalibacteraceae; genus JAVBNA01. Next base: position 50,236 of record JAVBNA010000038.1, read on the forward strand.
TCCTCCTGACGGATGATGACGTCCTGAGAGACGTCAACCAGACGACGGGTCAGGTAACCCGAGTCGGCGGTACGCAGCGCGGTGTCGGCAAGGCCTTTGCGCGCGCCGCGTGAGGAGATGAAGTATTCGAGAACGTTGAGGCCCTCGCGGTAGTTCGCACGGATGGGGATTTCAATCGTACGGCCCGACGTGTTGGCAATCAGGCCGCGCATACCGGCGAGCTGACGGATCTGGCTCATGCTGCCGCGCGCGCCCGAGTCGGCCATCATGAAGATGGGGTTGAGCGGGTCAAGGTTGTCTTTCAGCGCGTCGGTGACGTCGTTGGTGGTCTTTTCCCAGACCTTGAGGACACTGCGGTAGCGCTCATCGTCCGAAATCAGGCCGCGGCGGAAGGAGGCGGTGATGCGGTCGATGTTCTGCTCGGCCTGCGCAATCAGTTCCTTTTTGGCGGGCGGGATCACCGCGTCGCACACGGCAACGGTGACCGCGCCGCGGGTGGAGTATTTGTAGCCCTGAGACTTAATGTTGTCAAGCACCTCGGCGGTTTTGGCGGTGCCGTGCACCTTGATGCAGCGGTCAATGATGTTGCCCAGCTGCTTTTTGCCGACGAGGTAGCTGATCTCAGGTTGCAGGCGGTTTTCCGGAACCGTGCGGTCAATAAAGCCCAGATCCTGCGGGATGGGCTGGTTGAATATGATACGTCCCACGGTGGTCTCGATCGTGCCCGAAACCAGTTCGCCGTCAATTTCCATCTCCCGGCGGACAAAGATTTTCGCGTGCAGCGTGACCACCTTGGCGTCATAGGCCATGATGGCCTCATTGAAATCTTTAAAGCGCTTGCCCTCGCCCGGTTCGCCCTCCTTGACCAATGTCAGGTAGTAGGAGCCGAGCACCATGTCCTGTGTAGGCACGGCAACGGGGCGTCCGTCAGAGGGCTTGAGCAGGTTTCCGGCGGCCAGCATAAGCAGCCGCGCCTCGGCCTGCGCCTCGGCGGACAGCGGCACGTGAACCGCCATCTGGTCGCCGTCAAAGTCTGCGTTGTACGCCGTACAGACCAGCGGGTGGAGCTTGAGTGCGCGGCCCTCAACGAGCACCGGCTCAAAGGCCTGGATGCCCAGACGGTGAAGCGTCGGCGCACGGTTGAGCAGCACCGGATGGTTTTTAATCACGGTTTCCAGCGCGTCCCACACCTCAGGCTTGGCGCGTTCGACCATTTTACGGGCGGCCTTGATGTTGCCTGCGGCGGCGGTTTCCACTAGCCGCTTCATGACGAAGGGCTTAAAGAGCTCAAGCGCCATCTCCTTGGGCAGGCCGCACTGGTAGATTTTGAGCTCGGGGCCGACGACGATGACCGAACGACCGGAGTAGTCGACACGCTTGCCCAGAAGGTTCTGACGGAAGCGGCCCTGCTTGCCCTTGAGCATGTCGGACAGCGATTTGAGGGGGCGGTTGTTGGGGCCGGTGACCGGGCGGCCGCGGCGGCCGTTGTCGATCAGGGCGTCCACCGCCTCCTGAAGCATACGCTTCTCGTTACGCACGATGATGTCGGGCGCGCCCAGCTCCAAAAGCCTTTTCAGGCGGTTGTTGCGGTTGATGACGCGGCGGTACAGGTCGTTGAGGTCGGAGGTGGCAAAGCGTCCGCCGTCGAGCTGTACCATGGGGCGAATGTCGGGCGGAATGACCGGGACAATGTCCATGATCATCCATTCGGGACGGTTGCCCGACAGACGGAAGGCCTCGACGACCTCCAGCCTTTTGAGCAGGCGCACCCGCTTCTGTCCGGTCGCGGTCTCCAGCTCGGTCTTGAGCTCTTCGGACAGCGCGTCGAGGTCGATTTCAGCTAAAAGCTTCTGGATAGCCTCAGCGCCCATGCTCGCCTCGAAATCGTTCTCATATTTCTCCCGCATGTAGCGGTATTCCTTTTCATTGAGCATCTGCTTTTTCTGGAGCTCGCGCGCGCCGCCGGGATCGGTGACGATGTACAGTGCGAAGTAGAGCACCTTTTCAAGCATGCGCGGCGAGATGTCCAAAATCAGACCCATTCTCGACGGGATGCCCTTAAAATACCAGATGTGGGACACGGGCGCGGCCAGATCAATATGCCCCATGCGCTCACGGCGCACCTTGGAACGGGTGACCTCAACGCCGCACCGATCGCATATTTTTCCTTTATAGCGGATGCGTTTATACTTTCCGCAATGGCATTCCCAGTCCTTCTGGGGGCCAAAGATCCGTTCACAGAAAAGGCCGTCGCGCTCCGGTTTGAGTGTCCGGTAATTGATGGTTTCGGGCTTTTTGACCTCACCGTGGGACCAGGCGCGGATGCTCTCCGGTGATGCAAGCCTTATCTTAATGGATTCAAAATCATGAAACTCCATAGGTCGACCCCTTTCTTACTATGGTAACTGGCGTCATTTCCACACGCCTGTAATTAAATCTCCTCGTCGGGTTCGGCTTTCTCGCCGTCTGTACCGACGTCAAAGGAGAACAGATCGTCGTCGTCCTCGTCCTCATCGTCGTCCAGAAGGCCGTCGCTTCCAAACAGGTCGTCCTCGTCATTTTCAATCCCGTATCCGTCCAGGTCGTCGGCCACGACGTCCTCGTTGAACTCGGTTTCAGGGATGTTGAGGCCGATGTCGTCATCGTCGTCAAAGGTCTGCTTGAGGTCGATCTCATTCTCGTCCCTGTCGAGCACCTTGACGTCCAAACCAAGCGACTGGAGCTCCTTGATGAGCACCTTAAAGGACTCGGGCACGCCGGGCTTGGGCACGTTCTGGCCCTTGACAATCGACTCGTAGGTCTTGACGCGGCCGACCACGTCGTCCGACTTGACGGTCAGGATTTCCTGCAGCGTGTACGCGGCGCCGTAGGCCTCCAGCGCCCACACCTCCATCTCTCCGAAGCGCTGTCCGCCGAACTGCGCCTTGCCGCCCAGCGGCTGCTGGGTGACCAGCGAGTAGGGGCCGGTGGAGCGGGCGTGAATTTTATCGTCGACCAGATGGTGAAGCTTTAAAAAGTACATATAGCCGACCGTGACGGGGTTGTCAAACTTCTCGCCCGTGCGCCCGTCATAGAGGTCGGTCTTGCCGTCCTCACTGTAGCCGGCCATCTTGAGGCACTCGCGGATGTCGTCCTCGTGCGCGCCGTCAAAGACCGACGTCATGATTTTCCAGTCGAGCTTTTGGGCCGCACGTCCCATATGAACCTCAAGCACCTGCCCGATGTTCATACGCGAGGGAACGCCCAAGGGGTTTAGCACAATGTCAAGCGGGGTGCCGTCGGGCAGGAAGGGCATATCCTCCACGGGCAGCACACGCGACACGACGCCCTTGTTGCCGTGCCGGCCCGCCATCTTGTCGCCCACCTGAATCTTGCGCTTCTGGGCGATGTAGCAGCGCACAACCTTGTTGACGCCGGGATTGAGCTCGTCGCGGCTGTTTTCGCGGGTGAACACCTTGACCGCCACCACGATGCCGTATTCGCCGTGGGGCACACGCAGGGAGGTGTCGCGCACCTCGCGCGCCTTTTCGCCGAAGATGGCGCGCAGCAGGCGCTCCTCCGCCGTAAGCTCGGTTTCGCCTTTAGGCGTGACCTTGCCCACCAGAATATCGCCGGCGTGCACCTCGGCGCCGATGTGGATAATGCCGTTTTCATCGAGGTCCTTGAGCGCGTCCTCGCCGACATTGGGGATGTCGCGGGTGATCTCCTCGCTTCCCAGCTTGGTGTCGCGAGCCTCCATTTCATATTCCTCGATGTGCAGCGACGTAAACACGTCGTCGCGCACCACTTTTTCACTGAGCAGCACCGCGTCCTCGTAGTTATAGCCCTCCCAGGTCATGAACCCGATCAGGGCGTTCTTTCCGAGGCTGATCTCGCCGTTCTTGGTGGCGGGGCCGTCGGCGATCACGTCGCCCTGCTCCACCTGCTGGCCGCGCTCGACCACGGGGATCTGGTTGATGCATGTGCCCTGATTGGAGCGCATAAACTTGGTAACATGGTGGGGTTCCAGCACGCCGTTTTCGCCGCGAATGACAATCTCGTCGGCGCTGACGCTCTCCACCGTGCCGGAGCACTTGGCGAGCACGCACACACCCGAGTCAACCGCCGCTTTGTATTCCATGCCGGTGCCCACGATGGGGGATTCGGTCTTGAGAAGCGGCACCGCCTGCCGCTGCATGTTCGAGCCCATCAGCGCGCGGTTGGCGTCGTCGTTTTCCAGGAAGGGAATCATGGCCGTCGCGACCGACACAACCATGCGCGGGGAAACGTCCATATAGTCGGTCTTTTCCCGCTCAATTTCAAGGAATTCGTCGCGGTAGCGGGCCTTGACCTTGGCGTTTAGGAAACGGCCTTCGTCGTCGAGCGGCTCATTGGCCTGTGCGACAATGAAATCGTCCTCGACGTCGGCGGTCATATATTCCACTTCGCCTGTTACCACGCCGGTCTCTTTGTCCACCTTACGGAAGGGAGCCTCAATAAAACCGTACTGGTTGATGCGGGCGTAGGTCGCCATATAGGAGATCAGGCCGATGTTGGGGCCTTCGGGCGTCTCAATCGGACACATGCGGCCGTAGTGGCTGTAGTGCACGTCTCGAACCTCGAATCCCGCGCGGTCTCGCGAAAGGCCGCCGGGGCCCAGCGCCGACAAACGGCGCTTGTGGGTCAGCTCGGCCAGAGGATTCGTTTGATCCATAAACTGGGACAGCGGCGAGGAACCGAAGAACTCCTTGATCGCCGCCACCACCGGGCGAATGTTGATGAGCGAATGGGGCGTGAGCACCTCGACGTCCTGCGCCTGCAGGGTCATGCGCTCGCGGATCACGCGCTCAAGACGCGAGAAGCCGATGCGGAACTGGTTCTGAAGCAGCTCGCCCACCGAACGGATGCGGCGGTTGCCCAGATGGTCGATGTCGTCGGTGACGCCCAGACCGCAGGCCAGACAGTTCATATAGTTGATGGACGCGAAAATGTCGTCCACGATGATGTGCTTGGGGGTCAGCTCCTCGGCGCGGGTCTTGACCGCCTCTTTGAGCGCCGCGGTGTCGTCGCCGCACTGCTCAAGGATCTCGGACAGCACGGAGAAGCGCACCTTTTCAATGATGCCGCACTCGGCCTCGGCGTCAAACTCGACAAAGTTTTTGATGTCCACCATGCCGTTGGAGACAATTTTTACCTCTTTGCCGGAATTTTCCTCGGTAATGAAGGCGACCGACACGCCGGCGGCGTCAATTTCCGCCGCTTTGTCACGGCTGATAAAATCGCCCGCCTCGGCCATCAACTCGCCTGTCATCGGGTTGGCAATAGGCTGGGAAAGTCTCTGCCCCGCAAGCCGTCCGGCCAGGGAAAGTTTTTTGTTGTATTTGTAGCGGCCCACACGGGAAAGATCATAACGGCGGGCATCGAAGAACAGACTGTTGATGTGCGACTGGGCGCTCTCCACCGTCGGGGGCTCACCGGGGCGCAGCTTGCGGTAGATCTCCAGCAGCGCCTCCTCGGTGTTTTTGCAGGTGTCCTTCTCGATGGTCGCGAGCATACGGTCGTCGGCACCGAAGAAGGAGAGAATCTCCTCGTCGCTGCCCAGGCCCAGCACGCGGATGAGCACCGTGATCGGAATTTTGCGGTTTTTATCAATACGCACGTAAAAGACGTCGTTCGCGTCGTTTTCATACTCCAGCCACGCGCCGCGGTTGGGGATGACCGTCGCCGAGAACAACTCTTTTCCCGTCTTGTCGTATTCCATTTTGTAGTACACGCCCGGCGAGCGCAGCAGCTGGGAAACAATGACACGTTCGGCACCGTTGATCACAAATGTTCCGCTTTCGGTCATAAGCGGGAAGTCTCCCATAAAGACTTCCGATTCCTTGGCTTCGCCCGTCTGCTTGTTGAACAGGCGCGCGCTCACGCGCAGGGGCGCGGCATAGGTTGCGTCGCGCTCCTTGCACTCTTCCACAGAGTAGTTGGGCGTGTCGTCCAGACGGTAGTCCACAAAATCCAGCACCAGATCTCCCGTGAAATTCGTAATGCCGGATACGTCGTCAAACACCTCTTTCAGTCCATGATTCAAAAACCACTGATAGGAGTTTTTCTGCACCTCAATCAGGTTGGGCATGTCCAACACTTCGTCGATGCGCGAAAAGCTCATGCGTGTGTTGGCTCCCAATTTCGTCGGCTTTACATTCACCATAGGCTCAACCACTCCATTCTCTATTCTTTTTTTGCACACCAGCGTTTTTCGCCGGCCGCAAAGCGTTTGGCACCATAAGTTTTCCGGGGTTTGCCGCTTCGCTCTTTGCCTGCGCCAATTAATCACCAATCGATAATCTTTTTTGCTTGATTTTTTGTAAAGTCTGTGCTATTATAAAGACACGAAAGGGTGGGAAAGGGCAAACTGCGCCATTTTGTTCATTATGTTATTATATTATAGGTTCACCTGCTTGTCAACAGGGTTTGTGCAATTATTTATTGTTCTTTTAAGGAATCGCGGGGCGCGGTTCTTTTTTTGTCGCCTCCGCACGGCAGTTTCCAACTTTTTATCCCCTCTTTCTTGTCCGCAAGCCTTGACAAACACCTGATTTTTCTCTATATTTTGAGTATATACATAATAACTGTCCCTTAATCGGAAAGGAATCACGCTATGAAATTGCTCGTACGGCGCTGTCTGCCTCTACTTATGATTCTTCTGTTTTTGCTTCCCCTCGCCGGTTGTAACCGCGGAGAGGATTCCTCTTCCCTGCCCTCCGGCTTTGAGGAGGATGCACCGATCGGTGTGGTCAACGGACTGCCGGGCATCACACCCATTGACAACAAAGCGGCGGGTGCCGCCACCGCCATAGAGCCGCTGACCAAGGATGTCACGGTCGGCGTGGGCGTGCAAAGCCAGCTCGCGGTCAAATTCACCCCGGAGACCCCTGCCGATCAGGGGCTCGCGTGGGTAACCTCCAACGCACAGGTCGCCACGGTCAACGAGACCGGCCTGGTCACCGGCGTCGCGGCGGGCAGCTGTACCATTACGGCTTCCTATAACTCCAACCCGCAGCTGACCGCGCAATTTGCTGTCACGGTCGGCTTTTCCACCGCGTCGCTCACCTCCAAAACCGACTTTCTGGTCGTCGTATACATCGGCAGCCAGACGGTGACCGTTTACACCAAAGGCCCAGACGGCAAATACACCACGCTGCAAAAGACCATGGTGTGCTCCACCGGAACCGGCACGGGCACGATCACGGGCGACTATACCATCACCGCCAAGTACCGTTGGCGGAAGCTCGTGGGCAGTTCCTACGGACAGTACGGAAGCAGCCTCGGCAAAAACAATTATCTTTTCCATTCGCTTCCCTACTCCGTGCAGGCACCCAATTCCATGAGCATGTCAGAATACAACAAGCTAGGACAGAAGGCTTCGCAGGGCTGTGTGCGGCTATGCGTGGCCGATGCCAAATGGATTTATGACACCGTGCCGCTTGACTCGGCTGTGCTCATCACCGACGCCGCGGGGCCTCCCGGCCCGGCCGTGACCCCGCTTAAAACCGACTCCCAGTATGTGGGCTGGGATCCCACAGACCCCGCACCGAACAACCCCTATCTGAACCCCAATGCCCCCGTGACGCCGGTCACTGTTTCTCTTAACAAAACCACTTTGAACCTTCAGGTCGGCAAAAGCGAGACACTGACCGCGTCCGCTTCCTCCGCCGCCAGCCCGCTTTTCAGCTGGAGCTCCAACGACACAAGCGTCGCCACAGTTCAAAATGGCAAGGTGACCGCGAAAAAGGCCGGCACCGCCACCATCACAGCGAAGTACAACGGCGCGGAAGCCTCATGTACCGTGGTGGTGGAAGGACCCATTTCCATAACCCTCAATTATAAAAGCATCACCACCAAGGTAAACTCCAGTTATCAGCTCAAGGCCACGGTCAGAAACGCGGTTTCCCCCACTGTCACCTGGACCACCTCCAATGCGGCGGTGGCCACGGTGGACACAACCGGGAAAGTGACCGGCAAGGGCGCCGGAACCGCCACCATCACCGCGTCTTACGGCGGTAAAAGTGCCACCTGCGCCATTAAAATCACCGAAACGATCACACTGACCATTGATAAAACGACATTGACCCTGACCGTCGGCGAAACCGGTACAATTAAGGCGCAAACCAATTCCACCCAAACGATCTCCTTCACGTCCTCCAACGCCGCGGTGGCCAAAGTGGACAGCTCCGGCAAGGTCACAGCTCTCAAGGCGGGTACCGCGACCATCACGGTCACCTGCAACGGTATCAACCTGACCTGCGTGGTCACTGTCAAGGACAAGCCCGCCAGTTCGTCCTCTGGGCAATCTTCCGACTCTGCCGACGAGGCTGCCTCCACCTAAGAATCCCCTTGCAATGTTTCCCGGTTTGTGTTATGCTCCTTTTTACCCCATTTACGGACAAAAAGGAGGATGGCACATGGAGATTTTAACCGTTGTGTTCATGGCAATCGGTTTGGCGATGGACGCGCTGGCCGTTTCGGTCAGCAATGGGATCAGTTACGGGCAAACAGCAATTAAGCGTAATGCGGTTTGGATGGGTCTGTACTTCGGCGGCTTTCAGTTTATCATGCCGATGATTGGCTGGTTTCTCGGCAACAGCGTACGCACCTACATCGAAGCCATCGACCACTGGGTCGCTTTTGCCCTGCTCCTCTACATCGGCGGTTCTATGGTTGTGGGCGCACTGCGCGACAAAAAAACAGAGGACAACGCCGCGGGTGCTTCCCCAAAGCTGACCCACGGGAAGCTGATTTTGCAGGCAATCGCCACCAGCATTGACGCGCTGGCCGTCGGCATCACGCTCGCCTATGTCGACGTTAACATTTGGATTTCGGCCGGAATCATCGGCGCGGTCGCTTTTGCCATTTCGATCTTCGGCGCACTGGCGGGCGGCAAGCTGGGCTTGCTGTTCCGGAAACGTGCGGAAATTGTCGGCGGGCTTGTGCTGGTCGCCATCGGGTTAAAGATTTTGATTGAACATCTGCTGGCCGGATGACCGGTCGGCATGGATACCGATAAAAACGCCGCCCCTGTAAACGGGGCGGCGTTTTTGCTTCACTCTATATTGAATACTTCTAAACTGTTTAGTATGGTTCCCTGACACCGGGTCGGGCTCAGGGATGGGGTCAAATACTTTGCTTTTTACGATATGGTTGTGTGTCTTTGGGAATATGGATACGCACCGCAGTGTGATTACAATATGGTTTTTATTTGGAATAATTGAGAATTTTCTCCAACAGGCGATCCTGTACGTCAACAAAGCATTTGAGCAGCGTCGGGTTAAAGCATCCGCATTCACCGCGCAAAATCATGGCAACCGCCTCGTCGTGGGTGTAGGCGTCCTTGTAGACCCGCTTACTGGTCAGCGCATCATACACATCGGCGATGGAAGTGGCCTGCGCCCAGATCGGGACGTCCTCCCCGACAAGCGCGTCCGGATAGCCCCGCCCGTCCCAGCGCTCATGGTGGTGGCGGCAGATGTCGTAGCAGTACATGTAGTAATCTTCATCCTGTGCGTAGTTGAGGCTCTCCAGGATCTCACAGCCGCGAACCGTGTGGGTTTTCATAATCTCGAATTCCTCTCTGGTCAGCGGGCCGGGCTTGAGGAGAATCGCGTCGGGAATGGCGATTTTCCCGATGTCGTGGGTGGCCGAAGCATTGGAAATCATCTCGATTTCATCGTCAGACAGCGGATAATAGGCATTGGCTTCCTCCAGAATTACCCGGGTCAGCCCCCGGATCCGCTTGATATGTTCACCCGATTCACTGTTGCGGCTTTCCACCGCAGCACTCAGCGCGTCAATGACAAACTGATTGGACTGGCGAATTTTTTTGGCCTGCTGTTCAAGCTTCTTACGCTGCTCCTCCAGCATTTGCTCAAGATGGTGCTTATGCGTGTACAGATCCACCACGTTGCCGACACGTCGGAGAATAATTTCAGGATTGAAGGGCTTGTTGACCAGGTCGGAAACGCCCAGCCCATGCCCCATCAGAATTTTTTCGTCGTCGTTTTCCCCCGTAATCATAATGACTGGGATGGTTTTGATCAAACCGGTTCGGTTCATTTCCTCCAATACGCCAAATCCGTCCACGTCCGGCATTACAAGGTCGAGCAGCACAATGGCAATTTCGTCCAGAAATTCATGGATCAAATTAAGCGCAATCCGCCCGTTTTCGGCTTCCAGCACCTCAAACTGATCTTCAAACAGGTCTCTCAGGATCATACGATTGAGTTCGATGTCATCAACCACCAACAGTTTTTGCTTCGCATGGCTCAACGGCTTTCACATCCTTTGCGCATAAATTTTTGCTTACATTGACACAACACTGCGTTTCCAAGAATCCCTTACTGTTCATTATAGCACAAATAAAAGAAGGAATCCATATCAATAATGAGAAAAAATATCAGCTATTTTGTCGCGTTATGAGGAATGACGCCGAAAAAGGGGGAATTTTCGGCTTGTACAGATTCCAGACAACAAAAAAGGCGGCTATTCTCAACCGCCTTGATCTTCCGTTTTTTGTTTTGTCTGTAAAAGGGGGGTGAGGACATGGCTTTCGCCATGTCCTCGGAAGAAGTGTGCAATGTTATAGGGAATATGTTGTAAGCAAGTTAAGTGGGGTGTAGGAGTAGGATGTTTAGGTGGATGTTATTGTTACTGTAGTGTGACGAAAAGCGTGATGATATCTATTTCACTTATAACTCGAAGTGGCAGCCGGGGCAGGCGATCCTGAACATTGAAAAACTTCACTGTCAAAATAAACGTCTTCCTATTGCGATATGGTTATTATCGTTGCCGCTGCGTTATTGCGATGGTGCAAAATTTTAGCCAGCACAGTCGATTGATTGAATTTTAGGTATTGTTTGGTAGAATGGAAGAGTGAGATGTTTCGTGTGATTGGAGAATATTGATTGTGTCAGTGTGAATTGTTACTGTGACGATACTGCCATGTAAGAGTAGGATGATTATGAGAAGTTTTTTCGTCGAGTACAGGAATGATGACCGGACGATTCAGTGTTGGTGTAGTGACCTGCCCAGGTTCTGCACGCCTCTTCGTTACAAGGGAATAGCAACTGAAAGATTATGCCGTTGCGCTGAGTAAAACGAGCGATGCGACGGTGGTCACGGTCAGACAGACCGCGTATTGGATCAGCTTCTTGGGAATGCGGATTCCTTTCCTTACGGTAACCGTATTCATGATGACTCCCCTCACAATGCTTGCGTTTTGTTTGTTGATCAACTGTACCATGGTCTTTTTCCCTGATTGAAACTCTGGCAAAACAAAAAACCGGCGCCCGAATCGTTTCCAGATTCGGAGCCGGTCTACTGTTGAGAAACTGTGTTTGATTCCGCCCTCACATACTATGACGTGAGAGAGAAATTTTTTCAGACACAGAAAAAATCCCTTTCGGTAGCCGGCAACCATAGCATCTTGCGATGCCTTAGGCCCTTGGTTTTGCGTCCTTGCCTTTCAGCAAGTTTGCCATTATCGTTTGAATTCGATTTGAGTTATTCACTTGTTCTCTTTGGTACGGCTATATCATATCACAGCCCTTTCTCTTTGTCAACACCTTTTTTATAAAAAGTTTTCCAAATTTTGGAACAGCGTCAAAAAGAGCGCCGCACGGGCATTTTCCGCCTGTGCGGCACGGTTCAGTTCAGGTTCATTCATAGACCGAGATGCCGCGCAGCAGCAGCGCGCGCACCGGCGCTCCCTCCATGCCCGCCATCTTGACCGGCGCGGCCGCCAGGAAATAAGATCCTTCCTCCACCCGCGACAAATCCAGATTTTCAAGAATCGGAATGCCCGCGCTCAAAAGCTCCTTATGCGGCTTGGGGTCATTGCCCGGGCGGGCGATGGAGGGCGCGTCAATGCCGACCAGCCTGATCCCCTCGTCCGCAAACACAAACGCGGCGCTCTGACTGAGATAGGACTGCCCGCCGCCTTTGATGAGGATGCGCTTTTCCGTAATCGAACGCAGCATGCGCTCGGCCTCTTCCCCGGTGATTTCGCCCGATTTGCACACCACCGCACATCCGCCCACAAAGGCGTCAAGCGTAAGGGCGGCAATGTCGGCGCCGCCGTGTACATAGTGCAGCGGCGCGTCGGCGTGCGTGGCACAGTGGGCCACGGCCGTGTAGGCGGACAGGGTACAGACGTCCCCCTCCTCAATATTCTGAACACGCCTTTTGACGGGCGCCGGGTCGCCGTCATAGGGCGGCGCCGAAAAAAATTCACGGGAAATGTCCCAGATTTCCATCTTCTAACCCCCCTCCCGGTCAGTAAGCCGCCTCCGCCGCAGACAAGGCGGGCGCCGCCTTGTCCAGTTCACTGGCCCGGCGCTTGCCCGTGAAATGCACGATACCCGCGCCGCCCAGCGCGCCCAGCAGCACCATGCCCAGCATGGCGGCCAGCAGAATCAGCGCGTACTGCGGGTTCTCGCCCTCCCCGGAAGAAAGCACAACCTTTTGGATGGCGTTCAAACCAAGCGAGGTTCCGTTGAGCATCATATGCAGAATCACCGCCGGCCAGATGGATCTGGTCCATTCCAGCAGCAGGGCGGCAAAGATCCCCATCAGGAATGTATAGGAAAACTGCACGATGTTTCCGTGCATCAGCCCGAATATCGACGCCTGTATGATGATGGCCACCGGGCGCGGCATGGCTCGTTTGAGCACCCCGTACACCGCGCCGCGCAGCAAAAACTCCTCCGCAATGGGCCCGAAAATGGACAGGCAGATCAGCGTACCCAAGGCATTGCCGCCTACCAGCGTCTCGGTCGAATTGTTATGCACCTGCATCCATTCCTGCGGCCAGGGAATAATCGCCATCATGATACTGACAAGCATATAGAAGCCAATCCCAAAGCCCATCGACGACAGGAGGGTCATCACGCCGGGGCTCTTGATTTGATAGAGCTTTCGCGCCGTGATATCGCGCGGCTTGAGGATGAACAAAATCCCGACCATGATTACGCCCGACATCGCCACCGCATAGGCCAGCGTTGCAATTATAGCGTCCGTCAGCCGCGAAGCCATCTCCCCCGGCGTCGCTGAGGACATAAAGCCCGGATCGTACATCAGCGCCAGCCCAAGGCTGCAAATGTTTTGCAGTACAAAGTACAACAGAAAATAGAGCAATGTCCAGCCGATCGCCGTAAAAACTTTTTTCATCATATACACCTCGTTAATTCAGATCAAATTTATCTGTGCCGGGAGATTTCACGCCTTCAGGCCCGCTTCCTTTCCGTTGGTCCTCCCTGAAGCGTCTGTTGCACCCGCCGGAGAAGCTCTTCCTCCGAATAGCCCATCTCCAGCATCTTGCCCGCAAAGGCGCGCACAAACTCACCGGTCATCTCATCGCGGACCGCGGCGATTCGCAATGTGTCCCTGGTGACAAAACGACCGGCCGTCCGTACGGCATATAAAAGCCCCTCCCGCTCAAGCACGCCAAACGCGCGCTGCACGGTGTTGGGGTTGACCGAAAAACGGCGCGCCAGATCCCGCACCGAGGGCACGCGGAAGCCCGCCGCCCATTCCCCCGAGACAATCATATTTTTTATGCCGTCAACAATCTGGAGATAGATCGGCAGATTGGGGCGAAAGCTTATGTCCACGCACGATCCCTCCTTGTATCATTGTACTAACATCTTAACACAAGTATATGCCCCTTCCGATTAAAAAGCAAGGATTAGTTTTTCCCTTTTTCATTTTTTCTCTTGCTTTTTTGCAAAGAATGAGGTACAATCAGAATCAATCAGTTTATCGCTTTAAAGTGTTTTGAGGTAAAAGCGTTAATGAAGCAAATTGGAGGGGAATCATCATGACAACACAGCACATCATCTGGCTGGTCATCGCGGCGTATGTAATCCTGATGGCGGTCATCGCGATTCTGAGCATGAAATCATCCAAAAGCATCACCGACTTTACGGTGGGCGGGCGCAATGCGGGCGCTTGGCTGTCGGCGCTGTCCTACGGCACGGCCTATTTTTCCGCCGTCATGTTCGTCGGCTATGCCGGCACTTCGGGCTGGCGGTACGGCCTGTGGTCGGTGCTGCCCGGCATCGGCAACGCCATCTTCGGATCCCTGTTTGCGTGGCTGGTGCTCGCTAACCGCACCCGCGACGTCACGCGGCGGCTCAAAATCAAATCCATGCCGCAGTTTTTTGAAAAGCGCTTCAACAGCCAGCCCATGAAAATGTTTGCGGTTGTTGTCATTTTCCTGTTTCTGATCCCCTATTCCGCTTCTGTGTACAAGGGTCTGACCAGCGTCTGCTCGGTGCTTCTCAAGGTTGACCCGACCATATGCATGATCGTCATCGCCGCCGCGTCGGCCCTCCTGCTTGTGCTGGGCGGATACGCCGCCACACTCAAGGCGGATTTCGTTCAGGGCATTGTGATGTTTGTCGGCGTGGTTCTGCTAATCATCTTTGTTGTGCGCAGCGAGCAGGTAGGCGGCCTGACCGAGGGCATCGCCCGCATGAAGGCCGAGTTTAACCACAATCTCCCCGCCTCGGAGCACGTCGGGCTGTGGGCAACCGTGCTCATGACCAGCTTCGGCACCTGGGGTCTGCCGCAGATGATCCATAAATACTACGGAATCCGTGACAAAAGAGAGGTCAAGCGCGGCACCATCATTTCGACAATCTTTGCCCTGCTCATCGCAGGCGGCGGCTATTTCGTCGGCTCCTTCGCCCACATCTTCTTCAAGGGCGGACAGCTGCCCGAGGGCGGCGTGGACTATATCATCCCAAACATGCTTGAAATGGCAAAGCTGCCCAACCTGCTGCTGGGCGTTGTGCTGGTGCTGCTGATCGCGGCCTCGGTGTCCACCCTGTCAGCCATCACGCTGACCGCCTGCTCCACCGTGTCCATGGACTGGATCCGCGCCCGCTTAAAGCCTGACATCAACCCGCAAAAGCTGGCCGTTGTCACCAAGGTGCTCTGCCTGCTGTTTGTGGCCGCCTCCTTTGTCATCGCCAATACAAGCACCCCCATCCTGGACATGATGTCCTACTCATGGGGGATCATATCCGGCTCCTTCCTCGCCCCTTACCTGATCTCGCTGTACTGGAAAAAGTTCAACAAAATCGGTGCCTGGGCGGGCATGCTGTGCGGCTTCTTCGTCTCCCTCCCCCCCATCATTGCCAAGCTGTTCGTCAGCCCCGACACCTCCTTCGGCAAGCTTGCCCTGCAAGGGCCTCTCTTTGCGTGTATCGCGATGGCCGCCTCGCTTGTCATGTGCATTGCGGTGTCGCTGATCACAAACGCCGTCAAGGCGAAGGGCTCTGAGGAGAACACCTTCTTCTATGAGGGCACCGTGAGCTGAACATTTTCTGAACACAACGCGCAAGCAGTCTATGACGCCGGTTCGGTGTCATAGACTTGCTTTGTATTTTCGGGAAAAGCTTTGATGCTATTCCCAAACCGTGCAGATAGTATGTCTTTTTTTGGTCTTGGCGAGTGTCTTATCTTTATGGTATAATAAAAAAACTGAGAGAAGGAAGTGAATTTGGTGTTTTTTCAAAAGGAAATTGAAACGATGCCGCGCGCTGAGTTGGAAGCGCTTCAGCTTGCGCGGCTCAAGTACATCGTCGGCTACTGTCATACGAACGTTCCCCACTACCGAAAAAAGCTGGACGACTCTGGCGTGACGCCCGAAAAGATTAAGACGCTGTCCGATGTGCAGTACATCCCGCTGACTACCAAAGAGGAGATCCGCGACAACTACCCCACCGGCCTCTTTGCCCAGCCCATGAAAAACATCGTGCGCATCCACGCCTCAAGCGGCACGACCGGCAAGCCCACCGTCGTCGGCTATACGGCGAATGATCTGGATATCTGGTCGGACATGGTGGCGCGCATCGTCATGGCGGGCGGGGCCACCGATGAGGACGTCATTCAGGTGTCCTTCGGCTATGGACTGTTCACCGGCGCACTGGGTCTGCATCAGGGTCTTCAGAAAATCGGCGCAACGGTCATCCCGGTCTCCTCGGGCAACACCGAAAAGCAGCTGATGATCATGCGCGAATGGGGCGTGACCGGCCTGGTCGCCACCCCCTCCTACGCCACCTATCTGAGCGAGGCGGCGCTGGAAAGCGGCTTCCCCATGAGCGACTACAGGCTGCGGGTGGGCTTTTTCGGCAGCGAGAGCTGCTCGCCCGAAATGCGGGCGCAGATTGAGAAAAACTTCGCGGGCATTTTCGCCACTGACAATTACGGCATGTCCGAGCTGGCCGGACCGGGCGTCTCGGGCGAATGCCGCGAACGCCGCGGCCTGCACTTCGCGGAGGATCACTTCCTCCCCGAAATCATCGACAGCGACACGCTTGAGTCCAAGGCGCCGGGCGAGGTGGGCGAGCTGGTGGTCACCACCCTCACAAAGGAGGGCTTCCCCATGCTGCGCTACCGCACCAAGGACATCACCCGCCTCAACTACGAGCCGTGCGTTTGTGGGCGCACCCACGTCCGCATGGACAAGGTGATGGGTCGCAGCGACGATATGCTGATTATCAAGGGCGTCAACGTCTTCCCCTCCCAGATCGAAAGCGTGCTGGTGGGCATGGAGTCCATCGGCCCCCACTACCAGCTGATCGTTCGCCGGGGCAAGAACTACATGGACAACCTGGAGGTCAAGGTCGAGCTGATCGACGGCAGCCTGCTGGAACGCTACGGCGCACTGGAGGAGCTTCAGAAAACCATCCATGACCGCCTTAAGAGCGTGCTGGGCATTGAGACCAGGGTGACGCTGGTGGAACCCAAAACCCTTGAGCGCTTCCAGGGCAAGGCCAAACGGGTATTTGACCTGCGCAATGAAACTTCGAGTCAATGACTGAGATAAAGGAGCATACATATCTTATGAAGAAACTACTGCTTGGCAATGAAGCGATTGCCCGCGGCCTGTATGAGGCGGGCGTCACCGTGGTATCCAGTTACCCCGGCACTCCCTCCACGGAAATCACTGAATACGCCGCCGAATATGACGAGATGTACGCCGAGTGGGCGCCCAACGAAAAGGTGGCCTGTGAGGTCGCCATCGGCGCAAGCTTTGGCGGCGCGCGTGCTTTCTGCGGCATGAAGCACGTTGGCCTCAATGTCGCCGCCGACCCCTTTTTCACGCTGTCCTACACCGGCGTGAACGGCGGGTTTGTACTGGGCGTCGCCGACGACCCGGGCATGCACTCCTCCCAGAACGAACAGGACTCGCGGCACCACGCAATCGCGTCTAAGGCTCCCATGCTGGAGCCCTCCGACTCGGCCGAGTGCCTCGAATACACAAAGCTCGCCTATGAACTCAGCGAGCAGTTTGACGCGCCCTTTATGCTGCGTCTCTCCACGCGCGTTTCCCATTCACGCAGCCTTATAACCACGGGCGAACGGGAAACTGTGCCGCTCAGGGACTACATCAAAAACCCGCAAAAGACGGTCATGCTGCCCGCGGCGGCGCGCGGCCGTCACGTCCTTGTGGAGGAGCGCACCAAAAAGCTGATCGAATGGGCGGAGACCGCCCCAATTAATACAGTCGAAAACAACGGCGCAAAGGTGGGCGTCATCACGGCGGGCATCAGCTATCAGTACGCGAAGGAGGCGCTGGGAGACACGGTCAACTATCTCAAGCTCGGCATGGTCAACCCCCTGCCGGTGCATCTGATCAGGGACTTTGCCGCCACCGTCGACACGCTCTACGTGATCGAGGAGCTCGACCCCATCATTGAAAACCACTGCCGTGTGTTAGGTCTGAGCGTCATCGGTAAAGACCTTTTCCCGATGTGCGGAGAGTATTCTCAGGCGCTGATTCGGTCGCTCGTGCTGCAAAACAAGCCGGAAACCGAGTCGCTTTCCATGGATATCCCCGTGCGTCCGCCGGTCATGTGCTGCGGCTGTCCGCACAGAGGCCTGTTCTACGCCCTCAAAAAAGCCAAGGTGTACGTCAGCGGCGACATCGGCTGCTACACGCTGGGCGCGTCGGCCCCGCTGTCGGCGATGGATGCCTGCGTGTGCATGGGCGCGTCCATCTCGGGCGTCCACGGCTTCAACAAGGCACGCGGCGCACAGGCGGAGTGCTCGTCGGTCGCCGTCATCGGCGATTCCACCTTCATTCATTCGGGCATCACCGGACTGATCGACATCGCCTACAACAAATCCAACTCGGTGTCCATCATCCTCGATAATTCCATCACCGGCATGACCGGCCACCAGCAAAACCCCACCACCGGCTATACTATTAAGGGCGACCCCACCGCGGCGGTCAGCCTGGAAAAGCTGTGTGAATCGGTGGGCATAAACCGGGTGCGTGTGGTCGATCCCTACGACATCCCCGCCGTACAGTTCGTGCTCCGGGAGGAGCTGGCGGCGGAGGAGCCTTCGGTCATCATCTCCCGCCGTCCCTGTGCGCTTCTCAAATATGTCAAGCACGAGCCGTCCTACAAAATTGACCGGGAGAAATGCACGGGCTGTAAGGTATGCCTTGGCATCGGATGCCCGGCCATCAGCGTGCGCGACAAAAAGGCGAGCATTGACGATACACAATGTGTCGGCTGCGGCGTGTGCGAAAGCCTGTGCCGCTTCGGCGCGATCGGAAACGGGAAGGAGGGGTAATGATGTCTGAAGTAAAAAGCGTAATGATTGTCGGTGTGGGCGGACAGGGCACTTTGCTTGCCAGCCGTCTGCTCGGCAACGCCCTGCTCAGTCAGGGTTTTGACGTCAAGGTTTCGGAGGTTCACGGCATGAGCCAGCGCGGCGGCTCGGTGGTCACCTATGTGCGCTACGGCGAGCAGGTCGCGTCCCCGATCATTGAACTGGGCGAGGCGGACGTCATCCTGTCCTTCGAGCTTCTCGAGGCCGCCCGTTACCTGCCCTATCTTAAAAAGGGCGGGAAGATCATCGTCAACACCCAGCAAATTGATCCCATGCCGGTCATCACGGGCGCGGCGCAGTACCCCGAGGATATTCTGGGCGCCCTGCGGGAAAAGGGCGTGGATGTGACGGCGCTTGACGCCAAGGCGCTCGCCCTCGAAGCGGGCTCGGTCAAGGCGATCAACGTCGTGCTGATGGGCGTGATGGCGCGCTCTCTGGGCTTCTCCGACGAGGTGTGGGCTGACACAATTGAGTCCACCGTCCCCCCCAAATTCCTGGCGCTCAACCAGGCCGCATTCGCGCTGGGCAACAAGCAGAAGTAGAAAGGATTTTCAGATATGATGCAGGATTCCAAATATTTTGAGCCCGACATTGAGTGTGCGCCGCGCGAGGTGCTGCGCTGGACGCAGACCCGGCGGCTGATTAAGATGGTCAAAAACTGCTATGACAACGTCCCCTTCTATCGCCGGAAGTTCGATGAGATGGGGCTGAAACCGGAGGACATTAAGTCGATTGACGACATTGTTAAGCTGCCCTTTACCTACAAGCAGGATCTGCGCGACAACTATCCTTACGGCCTGTTCGCTGTCCCCAAGGAGGAGCTCCTGCGCATCCACGCGTCGAGCGGCACAACGGGCAAGCAGACGGTCGTGGGCTATACCGCCCACGACATAGACATCTGGTCGCGCTGCGCGGCCCGCGCGATTGCCGCCGCCAGCGGCACCAAGTCCGACTTCATCCATATCTCCTACGGCTACGGCCTGTTTACCGGCGGTCTGGGTCTGCACTACGGCGCGGAAAAGCTCGGCGCCACCACCATTCCCGTCTCCTCGGGCAACACCAAGCGCCAGGTGCAGATCATGCAGGATTTCGGTTCGGACATTCTGTGCTGTACCCCCTCCTACGCCATGTTCATCGGCGAAACCATTCGCGACATGGGCATTGACCCCAAAACGCTCAACCTGCGCGCGGGCATTTTCGGCGCCGAGGCGTGGAGCGAGAACATGCGCAGGGAGATCGAGGCCATTCTCGACATCAAGGCCTATGACATCTACGGCCTGTCCGAAATCGCCGGGCCGGGCGTGTCCAGCGAATGCGAGTGCCAGACCGGCATGCACGTCAACGAGGACTTCTTCTATCCCGAAATCATCGACCCCGAAACGGGCGATCCCCTCCCCGACGGCCAGTACGGCGAGCTGGTGTTTACCTGCATCGGCAAGGAGGCGCTGCCGCTGGTGCGCTACCGCACACGTGACATCTGCTCCCTGTCTCATGAGCCGTGCGCCTGCGGACGCACCCTCGTAAAAATGTCCAAAACGCGCGGCCGCACCGACGACATGCTCATCATCCGCGGCGTCAACGTCTTCCCCTCCCAGGTGGAGCACGTGCTGCTTGAGATGGGGCTTGAGCCCAACTACCAGCTGGTGGTCGACCGCCTGGATAACCTCGACCGTATGGAGGTGCAGGTGGAAATGTCCGACGCGATGTTCTCCGACACGGTCAAGGATCTCGAGCGTCTGGAGCAGCACATCGCCTCCAACCTCCAGTCCACCCTCAACGTGGTCGCCCGGGTGCGTCTGCTGGAACCCCATTCCATCCCCCGCTCGGAGGGCAAAGCCAAGCGCGTCATTGACAACCGCACGATGTAAGCTGAAAGGAGCCAGACCTATGAAAATCAAACAGCTTTCCATTTTTGTGGAAAACAAATCGGGGCGGCTCGCCCAGATCACCAAAACCCTCGCCGAGGCTAACGTGGACATCCGTGCTCTTTCCATCGCCGACACCAGTGATTTCGGCATCCTGCGCCTGATTGTCGACCGCCCGGACGACGCGGTCAAGGCGCTCAAGGACGCCCATCTGACCGTGTCGCTGACCGAGGTCATCGCCATTGGCATCGAGGACCGCCCGGGTGAATTCCACAAGGCGATGGCGGTGCTCAGCGACGCCGGCATCGGCATCGAATACATGTACGCCTTCATCAGCCGCTCGGCCGGCCGCGCCAACGTCATCCTGCGCGTGGACGAAACGGGCAAAGCGATTGATACGCTGCTCGAAAACAAGTTTGAGCTGCTGACCCCAGATGAAATTGCAGAGTAAAAAATGTTTTAATAAGGAGAGGTTTGTGTATGCGGCATTGGGTTTGCGGCTGGAGCATCTCCCACGCCAGTATTCTTATGACCTTCTGCAACAGCCAGAAGCGCACCTCGCGCATCATCATCCCCAACAACATTGACACCGAGCGCATCCGTCTGCGGTTCAGCAACCTTTACGGGCACCGTTCGGTCGTGGTCGGCAATGCGCGCATTGCGTTGTGCGACGCCGAGGGAGCCCTTGTGGAGCACAGCGACCGGGAGCTGATCGTCGGCGGGAAGACACGCTTCACCGTGCCCAAACGCTCAGAAATTTTCAGCGACGAGATTCCGTTTTCCCTGCGGGCGGGACAGCATCTTGCCGTCAGTCTGTACTTCCCCAGCCGTCTGCGCCCGCTGTCGGGCAACGAAATCCGGCAGCAAACCCTCCGGAGCATCCCCGGCGATTACTGCTCAGAACAGGAATTCCCGCCCGAAGAGGAGGTTTTGGTGCCCAAGCCCATCGTCGAAAAAGTCCCCGACGCCCGCATCCCAGTTACGCCCATCCTTTCGGGTCTGGACGTCTACACCGAGGTGACACCGCGGGTGATCGCCTGCTTCGGCGACTCGATCACCCAGCAGTCCACTTGGACGCGTCCGCTGACACAGCGGCTGTATGACGCCTATCCGGGGCAGGTGACGCTCTCCAATCACGGCATCGGCGGCAACCGACTCCTGCATGACACTGCGCCGGTGTTTGAGGATCTGTTCGGCGACGCGGGCATCCACCGGTTTGAGCATGACATCCTCTCCATAGAGGGGCTCACGCACGTCATCTTCGCGCTGGGCACCAACGACATTGGTACGCCGGGCGAATTCGGCATCCCGCGCGAACAGCTGCCCGCGCTCGGGGCGTACTATGACGCGGTCACCGCGATGGTGGGAACCCTGCATGAGCGGGGCGTCAAGGTGTTCGGCGCCACCCTCCTCCCCCGCGCCGCCACCAAGAACTTCGACGAAGAGCGTGAGGCCATGCGTCTTGCCATCAACGATTGGATCCGCACCTCCGGCGTGTTTGACCGGGTGCTCGACTTTGAGGCGTCCACCCGCCGCGGAGACGGTACACGCGGCCTCCGGCCTGAGTTTGACTGCGGAGACGGGCTTCATCCCTCGCCCGCGGGCGGGGCGGCCATCGCCGAAAGTATTGACATCACGTATTTTATGGAATGAATGACAAATCCCCTGTGGAGCAAGATACTCCACAGGGGATTTTTTGTGCCTCAGCTGTTCGGCTCCACGGGCTGTACGGCCGGTTTGCCGTCCTTGTCCAGCAGCGGCGTGAGGCCGCCGCCATTACGATGTACATGAAACAGATAGAGAACACCCGTATTCCGATCCCTAATGATCTGGGTCAAACCGAATTAGAAACTTCCTTGCTCATAGATTACCTCAAAAATCTCATTATTACTCATGCCAATTCCTCCTTGCTTTGTTATTCCGTAAACTCCCACAGATAAAACGACGCCACGCTCGCATAAGGGGAGTAGCGCTTCTGATAGCGGGCGAACTGCTCTTTGGTCAGTGTCTTATGCCCGTACAGCCTGCACAGCCCCCGGCGGATGCCCAGGTCGTCGTAGCTCAGCACATCGGGGCGGCAGAGCGAAAAGATCATGAGCATCTGCGCTGTCCAAACCCCCACGCCGGGCAGCGTGGTCAGCCGCGCGCACACCTCCTCGTCGGACATGATTGGCAGGTCGTCAAGGCGCAGCTCTCCGCTGGCCATGCGCGCCGCCGCCGTGCGGATATTGCCCGCCTTGCGGAAGGACATGCCGCACCGCTGGATTTCCTCCTCCGAAAAGGCCGCCACCCGTTCGGGGGTGACCTCCCCCACCAACAGCGCGAAACGCCCCCACACGGTTTCGGCCGCCTTACCCGAACACTGCTGCCCCACGATGCAGTGCAGCAGCGACGTAAACAAATCGGGCGTCACCACACGGTCAATATGCCCCACCTGAGCCATCCATGCGCCCAGACGCTTGTCCTGCCCCGACAGGTATTCGATTTCCCGCTCGCCGTATGGAAAATAAATCACATTACTCATTCCGCTACCTCTGCTCAATAGATTTCATCATAGCTGACCGCGCCCCGGGTCACCTCGTCGGCGTTCAGGGTCTGGGGCTCCGTCCCGTCGGTTTTGACGCGCAGCACATTCTTCGTGTCGCTGAAATAGATCCACTCGTCCACAAAATACAGCCCCGATACATCCCCGTACAGCGTCACCGCACCGGTATCGTCCAGCAGCGTGTCCCAGTTGCCGTCGCCTTTGATGCGCACAATGCTTCTGCCATAGGGCACGTACAGGATCCCGCCGTCAAACGCAAGCTTTGCGTCGCCCTCCCGCTCTACGCCGTCAAACGCGGCGGTGACCGGTGCGCCGGCGCGGGCGTTCAGGCTTCCGGCGGGAACACGGTAAATCAAGTAGCCGCAGCTGAAATACAGCCAGTCCCCCCAAAACGCAAAGTCTCCCACCGCTTCGCCGACCACGCACTCGCGCCGTCTGCCGTCTGCGCTGATCTTGTGCAGATACCCGGTCAGTCCGTCCTTATAAAACACCCAGCTCCCGTCGGTCCAGATGCGCCCGTCGCGGGAGATATCGGCCACAAGCCGCACCCGGTTTCCGCCGTCTGTGTCCATTTTGTACAGGTCACAGCGCACCGAGGCGTCGGGGTCGCTCGTGTAGGCGGTGTCCTTCACGGCACAGTACAGCGCGCTGTCTGTCACAACAAGCGTCTCACACCACGAGATGTCCCACAGCTTGGTCAGCGATTCAGGTCCTGTGCGCCCCACCTCCTTGCGGTAAATCCCGTGGTGGTAGGGCTGATAATTGGTGTAGTATAAAAAGCGTCCCAGCACGTTAATGTTGTTCATGGGGTAGCCCGACACGGTCCGGCGGTCACTCCCGTCGAGCTTTACGCGGTATCCCGCGCCCTCATAGTCGCTCGTGTACAGATAGCCGTCCTTGAAGGCGAAGAAGCCGCCCGCGCCGAGGTTTGCCTGGGTGCTTCCGTACTGCACACGGGGCAACGCCGCAAATATTTCGGGCAGCGGCGCGGATCCATGTCCCCCGAAAAGCAGTGTGAACCCGCCCGCAAGCCAGAACACGCCGGCACACAGCGCGGCGATCCCTGCGGAAAGAAGCGTCCGCCTTAACCATTTACGGAGGGGCTGTCGCCGCACTTTTTCGGGGGCGGCGGACACGTCCTCCCGGAACGCCTCCAGCGCCCGGCGCAGCTCGCCCGGAGAGGAAAACCGGTCGCCCGGACTGTGGGCGCAGGCCTTGAGGATGACCTGCCCCAGTTCATCCTGCGCCTCTGCCGGGCGGGGCAGCTCCGCACCGCCCAAACGCGCTTCAATCGCCTTTTCCATGTCGGTGAACTTATGATCCTCGGGCAGCAGGGGCAGCCGCCCCCCGTTGAGCATCTGGTACAGCACGACGCCCAGCGAATACAGGTCTGCAACCCCGCTGTACGCCCCGCCCCGATGCACCTCAGGCGCCATGTAGGCCACCGTGCCTTTGTATGAGGCCATCATGGTCTGCTCAAGCTTGCGGGAGATGCCAAAGTCTCCCAGCTTGTAGCTGCCGTCCTTGTTGACAAAGAGATTGTCGGGCTTAACATCCCGGTGGACGATATGGTGGGCGGCACAGGTCTCAAGCGCCGCGCAGATGTCACATCCGAGTCGGAGCACGTCCTGACGGGTCAGCGGGTGCAGATCCCGGTTACGCAGCACCGACACAAAGCTTTGCAGCAGCTCCATGCGGATGAGCAGGTAATAGCGCGCGCCGCCCTCCCGCTCGATGATCTGGTGATCCTCAAAGCTGACAATGTTGGTGTGCCCTTTGAGCTCGTACATCAGCCCGATCTCCCGGCTCACCTCCTCGACCATCTCGCACACAAAGGCTTTGGCCTGTTCTTCGCCGCGGGTCATAGAGAGCAGATGGCTGCGCTCCGCCTCGCTCGCCGGCAGGCAGATCACCTTGAGCGCAGATAGGTACTCCCGCCCGCCCAGCTCCCGCCGCTTTAAGCGGTACACGGTGCTATAGCTGCCCTCGCCGATCTTCTCGTCGACATACCACGCGCCCCACAGCGGTTCCAGCTCGGGCAGCTCCTGTTCAAAGCGTTCGATGTAGTTCATGCGCCCGCCTCCTCCACGCCCAGCAGCGTAAGATATTCCGACGCCGTTCGGGCGTCGAGCTGAGACAGCGCCTCGCGCACATAGCGCAGAATGCCGCCGTCCTCTTCCTTTGACCGGTATCCGGTCATCTCATAGCGCAGGATGATCTCCCGGCTGCGCGCCCGGACGCCCGGCTCCTCACTGAAATGACGCAGCAGCATTGCGTGGGACAGCTCAATGTCGGGGTTTTGGAGCACGGCGCTCTCAATCGCGTAGATCAGCACGCTTTCCAGCTTATCCTTGGCGCACAGTTGCTCCATGCCCGCGAGTGACAGCATCCAGTTCAGGTCGGCAAGCGGCATGTCCAAATGGATGCCCAGCACAATCAGCGCGCTGCGTCTGGGTACAATGCGGCGCTTGCGCAGGGCGCTCAGCTGCTTTTCAAAGTACCCAGCCATCTGTTTGTTTCCCAGCCGTTCAATCAGAAAACGATGCAGGCTGTCCGCCCCGCCGTCCGCGAAGTCGTGGGCGTGGATGGCAATATAGTCGTCTATGAAGGCGGCAAGCTTCTGATGGGCGCGCAAAAACGCAGGCGCGTGCGCCTTCACAAAAGCTTCAAATTCCCGGAGCGTTTGCAGCGAGAGAAGCTCCTCCTGCATATACAGCGTCTCAAAAAAGTGCCGCCGTGAGCTCTCCTCGGTCAGCGCCCCCGAGCCGACCGCCGCCGCCAGCTCATAGTAGCGCTCCTGAAGCTGCTCTGCCTGTGCAAAGGACAGGCCGGTGTGCAGCGCAAAGATGTACAGCGCGTCCTCGATGCTTTTGGGGTAAAGGCAGGGGTATTTCCCATAGCGCTGTAAAAATTCATTGAGGGTGTCGAGCGGCATTTTGGCGGCAAAGCCGATGTGGATGAACTGGGCGCGGCTGCGGGGCATCAGCCCCTTCTCACAGTAGGCGGCAATCGTGCCGCGCGACAGGCCGCACAGCTTGGCAAACTGCCCATAGGAATAGCCGCCGGTGTCCAGCAGGTAGCTCATGAACGCCTTCCAGTCGGACAGATGGGCGCGGTTATCTCCGAGCACGCCAAGCAGGTCGCCGATGTCCTCACACCGTGCAACCTGGTCAAACAGCTTTTCTGTGCGCCCGTCCCGGATGTTCATATTCTTCTCCTGCAAAATTGCTAAAATGCCTTTACCATATATATGTATTCCTGTATAATTATAGCAGGTGAAGAAACAACTGTAAAGCATGGTGACCCGGAGAGGAGCATTCTGATGAAGAAAATCCTGTGCATCTGTTTCCTGCTTTTCCTGTGCGCAGCCTGCCGCCAGCACCCGCCCGACGTGATGCCCTCACAAGGGGTGACCTCGGCCCCCGAAGAGCTCTCCTCCGCGCCGCCCCTGCACACCCCGCCCGACACCGCCCCCACGGCCTATCCGTGGTTTTGGAACACCCCCTCAGGCAGTGGGCTTGAGATGCTGATCGGCTTTCTGGATCAAAACTTTGAGCCTCTGATTCAGCCAAAGTATACCCAACAGTCGGCAGTGTACAACCTGCGCGACGAGACGCTGTACGCCTATCTCGCGATGAAGGACGACGCGACCTGCGACATCATCGGCATGGACGGGCGAATTCTGGGCGAGACGCCGCAAAAGGCGATCTACGGCGTCAAGGCGGGGGATTATTTGTTTTTTGTAGGGGAATTCGCGTCCAATGTCGTACGCAACCTCAAGACAGGCGAGGATCTGGATCTTTCAGAACTCAGGAAAAATATAGAGCTGGGTGATGGGTATACGCTGGTCTGCAAATGGGTGAAGGAGTACGGTGTTCGGTATAATGACTGGTCAGTTCGGGACGACGAAACGGGAAAAGAGATCGATATATACGACACCTTTCTCAATAAAGATACTGACCTCCCTGCCGGGGTCAAAATTGACTATAAGGAAGATTCCAGCGGAGCAACCATCGATTTTAACGGAAACATCGTTTCTTTTTCCGAGAGTGCCTACCTGCAAGCGGTTCTGGGCGATCTGATCGTCATGAGTGTACACAGCGCAAGCTCCCGTACCTTCAACCTCTATCGGGCCGATGGCACGCTTGTTTGCTCCAGCCAATACTTCATGGGCCGGTTTGGCGGCTACCTCTGGATCACCAAGGGCAATGTACAGGGTTATATCGACAAAGACGAAAACTGGTATTACCGTGAGTCGCGTTATCAGCTACTGGCCGACTGAGGAAAGGATGAAATTTCTGATGAAAAAAAGAACCCTCGCGCTGTGTCTTGCGCTCTGTCTGATGCTTTCGCTGTCCGGGTGCAATAAAACGGAGGTTGTTTCCTCTGTCCCCTCCTCCCTCTCCTCGGTCGCCGTCATCAAACCGGCTAAGCTCCCACGCATGGACGGCTCCACCGCGCTCATTCCGTTTGCGGAGGCGCTGGCGCAGGAAATTGAAGGGCTCTCGAAGGAGGATGCGGAGGAGAGCATTCTGTTTAACACCACCTCTTCTTCCTATCTAAACCTTGCCAATTGGACGACCGACTTGATCCTTGCCTATCCGGCCGATGAGGACACACTTGAAACGGTGAAGGGTCTGGGCGTGGAGCTCGAATATCACGAGATCGGCCGTGACGCGCTGGTCTTTCTGGTCAACGCGTCGAATGCCGCGCAGGGGATGACCACCGTGCAGATTCAGGACATCTACCAGGGCAAAATCACCTCCTGGAAAGAGGTGGGCGGCGCCGACGAGGAGATCCTCGCTTTTCAGCGCCCCGACGCCTCGGGGTCACAGGCTCTCATGAAAAAACTGGTGATGAAAAACCTTCCCCTTAAAAACGCGCCGGTCAACCTGCGCCCCCATTCCATGTTTGACCTGGTAACCGAGCTGTCCGCCTACCGGAATGAGGGCGGCGCGCTGGGCTACTCGGTGTACTATTACGTCAACAGTATGGTTGCAAACGACGCGTTCAAGCTTTTGCAGGTGGACGGTGTGGCGCCGGGCAACGACACAATCGCCTCTGCCCAGTATCCTTTTACCTCGCCCTTTTACGCCGTGGTGCGCAAGTCGTCACGCTCTGACAGCGCCGAACGTCAGCTGCTAAACTGGATTTTGTCGCCGGAGGGGCGGAAGCTCCTTGAGGATACGGGATATGTCCCGATCGCACAATAATGGATTACAGCAAAAACCTCCGCCCGGCGTTGCCGGACGGAGGTTTTGCTGTTTTGTTACGAGGGATCAGATTCAATGCGGATACGCCACTTGCCGTCGCCGTAGTCGGTGGTTTTGATGGTTGTGCCCGGGCCGGTGAATGTCGTCCCCGACTGTGTAAACCCCGATTCAAGAAGCGCATCAAACCATGCCTGCGCGTGCTCCTTGGAAAGGTTCTTGAAGCGCATTTCAACCACGTTTTCTTCGTCAAATGACAACGACGTGATGATGCCACAACGCAGCTCGGGCATGTCTCCCAGCGAATCGGCCGGCCAGAGTTCGGAGCCCGCGTAGTTGATGCTGATAATCACGCTTTCACTCGCCTCCAGGTATTCAAGGGAGATCTGAAGGTCGTCTAGGAACCCCACGCGCTTTTTATTGACACGAAAGCCGCCGTCTCGCAGCTTCTGCAAATATGCTTCGACCTCCTCCTCGCTTGTGTGCGTCACCGACAGCGCCATACAGCTCTGTACCCCGTCATAGCCCGTCAGCTCGCCGTCCGTGTAGGCGGGTACGCTTGCCGGGAGCAGGTCGGACGGCCACTGTGACGTTTTGACCTCCATCTCCTCAGGGTCAAAGATCTCTTCCTCCGGAATGTCGCCCGCAATCTCCGCCGGGACGACACTCTCCGCCTTCTGGTCACAGCCCGCGCACAGCAGCGCAAGCAGGCACAATAGTAGGATCAGCGCCTTTGCCTTCATTATTCGGACGCCTCCTTTCGACACGATTTGAATCAAGTATACCACTTTCGCGCGAAAATGCCAAAGGATATTCTTACAATAATAGGAAAATTATAGCGGTAAAACGCGCCATTTCCAGCAAAAGACCTCAATGGAGGATTTCCATCCTAAACATTTACGTGGTCTAGAGTTGATAAGCATCAGATTATGATCAAGTTCTTGCTGGTCAACAAGAGCCAAGTCTGTTTTCTTGGGATAGAATTCTCTGAGCAGTCTGTTTGAGTTTTCATTGCTTCCTCGTTGCCAGGAACAGTATGCATCCGCACAATAAAGCGTGATTCCTAAATCGTTTTTAACATCTTCATGGCAAGCAAATTCTTTTCCACGATCGGTGGTTCCGGTCAGGAACGCTCCCACCGACAAGGAACTGTACAGCCCTGAACTAGCAGCCAACATCGAAGCAGCAGTTCGGTCAGGGGTCTTGATCGCAGTATAGAACCGGCTTTTTCTCTCTACAAAGGTAGCAAAACATCCTTTGCTCTCCCCACGGCTGGACACCATGCTGTCCAGTTCCCAATGACCAAAAACTTCTCGCTTTTTTACTTCTTTGGGACGCTCCGAAATCGGTGTCCCCATTGAGAATTTCCCGCGTTTTTCTGCTTTTCTGCGTTTTCCTTTGTGCCGCAAGTTTTGTGTAGTTACCGTCGGAAGTTTCCCAGCATACATCCAGCAATAAATGGTTTTGAAGCTAACGACGCCTTTCAACACCGTCTTGGCTATCTGTTCCGGCGACCACGTCGCAAGCAGTTTTTCTGTAATGAGATTGGCAACTTATTTTGAACACTTTCCTTGGGGAATTGAACGCCGTCGGCGTTCATGATAGGTCGCTTGGGCGGCTTCCCCTGAATATTTGCCCTTTCCTGGATTCCGGAGAATCTCACGGTCTATGCTGGAGCGATGCCGTCCAAGTCTTTTGGCGATTTCTCGATGCGAAAAGCCCAATGTTAAAAGTTCCTGTATGCGCCCACGTTCATTTGTGCTAAGATGGTGGTGGCTCATCTTGCTGCCTCCTTCGAATGATGTCTCTCAACTCCATTCTACACGAAGGTTTCAAGATGGGCTATCTTTTTCAGGTGGCGCATTTCATTTTACAATCTATCATATGAATATTATTGTTTGCGTAAGATCCTTGTAATGGAATTTTTCTCACACATAAAGACGGTATTCGTATGGACAAAAACATTGCTGTAATAATTTTGAAGCATTGACTTGTACCCCGCTGTTCCTTTATAATAGTAATTCAGTCCATTTTTATTAAGGAGGAACACTGCTTCCATGCAACAGACAGCGCAAAACCCGCTCGGCACACAGCCCATCGGAAAACTGATCCTGAAATTCGCCGTTCCGGGCGTGATTTCTCTTTTGGTCAACTCCCTGTATAACATTGTTGACCAGATATTCATCGGCCATAAAATCGGATACTTGGGCAACGGCGCGACCAATGTCATTTTTCCCATCACGATCACAGCTCTGGCACTGGCCCTGATGATCGGGGACGGCGCCGCCGCCTACTTCAGCATCAAGCTGGGCGAGGGCAACCGCGAGGCCGCACGCCGGAGCGTGGGCAACGCCGTCACGGTGTCGCTCGTGCTCAGCGCCCTGTTCCTCATCCTGGGACTTTTGTTTCTCGACCCGCTGGTCACGCTCTTCGGCGCGACCGACAAGCTTCGGTCCTTTGCCCTCGACTACGGGTATATCATCATACTGGGTCTTCCCTTTATGACCGTCGGCACAGCGCTCAACTCGCTCATCCGCGCCGATGGATCGCCCCGGTTTGCCATGGCCTCCATGATACTGGGTGCGGTGATCAACACGGTGTTTGACCCCATCTTTATCTTTGTTTTTGATTGGGGGATCCAGGGCGCCGCCATCGCCACCATTCTCGGCCAGATGGCCTCCTTCCTGCTTTCGCTCTTTTACCTCCGACGCTTTCGAAATGTCACCCTGCGCCGCGCCTCATTTGTCCCCGACCTGAAGCTGGTCGGCACGATCGCCCGTTTCGGCACGTCGAGCTTTGTCACCCAGTTCACGCTGGTCATTGTCATTGCCGTTAACAACAACCTGCTGACAGTCTACGGCGCGCAGTCCGCCTACGGCCCGGAAATCCCTCTGACCGCACTGGGCATCGTGATGAAGGTCAACCAGATTATTGTGTCCATCATGGTGGGCATCGGCGTCGGCACACAGCCTATCTTCGGCTTCAATTACGGCGCGGGCAACCATGCCCGGGTGCGGCGTGCGTTTGAAATTTCAGCCATCACCGCCACGGCGGCCAGTGTACTCGGATTCCTGGTCTTCCAGTTTTTCCCCCAGGCGATGGTCAGCATCTTCGGTTCGGAGGAGGGGCTGTACAACGAATTTGCCCGTAAATGCTTCCAGGTTTATCTGGCTCTCAGCTTTACCTACGGATACCAGATCGTGTCGGGGATCTTCCTACAGTCGATCGGAAAGTCGGCCAAAGCCACCATTCTCAACCTCTCCCGCCAGATTCTGTTTTTTATCCCAATGACCATCCTGTTTGCGGTCTTTATGGGCGTTGAGGGGATGCTGTGGGCCCGTCCCGCCGCCGACGTACTGGTGACCATCCTGACCGTGTGCCTGGTGGCGCCCGAGTTAGGAGCCCTTCATGACCCGCGGCGGCTGAATACGCCGCTCCTTGAAAAAGAGGTCTGACCTCGTGTCCACACCCCGCCCTGCACGCGGTTTTTTGAACCGTTTGCAGGGCTTTTTCTTCTGAAACTCTTCTCTTCATAACCATTCGTTTTGTTTTTTATACCATTCATATATAAAGTAATTGGGTGATTCCTAAAAATAAAAAACACTTTTCTTGTGCAAAACGCTTATGGTTTTAGTGTCAAATTCAAACAAATTGCAAGTAAAACGTTTGAATTTTATTCAACGCTTTTACAAATACGGTTATTTGACTAAAAAGCGCCTGACATAATTTGTTCACTTTCACCATCCGATTTTTTTGAATTTGAATTGCGGAAGAGATATGATTATGTTAGAATTTGTTTAACGCTTAAACGTTGTGAATGGGTTTCCAAATCCACCTGAATCCGGAACCCATCGATGTATGCCAAAAAACAGGAGAGAAGCCACATGCCTCTGATGAATGGAATCGGACAGGCCGAACAGCAGCGTCTCAACCGTGCGCTTGTGATTGAGCTGCTCCGCCGAAAAAAAATATGCTCACGTGCCGACCTTTCCAAGGCTTCGGGGCTTAAACGCGCCACAATAACCAATATCATCAACGATTTTATCGATTGCGGGCTTGTGGTGGAGGACGGCCTTTTGGAGGGCGACCGCGGACGGCGCTCCATCGGCATCCGGGTCAACGGATTTCGCTACCGCGTCATCGGTGTCCTGGTGACGCGCAACAATTACCAGATCGGCATGATGGGGCTGTCCGGCGAGATGTACGAGGTCAAGTCCTACCCGATCAGCGAAAAGGCAGAGGCGCTGACCATCATCGAGACCATCAAGCAAAGCATCCGCCTGATGATGGCTTCCGCCAAGGACGCCCGGATTCTGGGCATCGGCATTGCGCTGCCCGGCCCCTACAAGCGGGAAAAGGGCGAAATGATTTTTGTGACAAATCTCATCGGATGGGAGTTGATCCCGGTACATACCAAGCTCCAGGAGAGCTTTGACATCCCGGTGTTTATTGAAAACGACGCCAACGCGGGCGCGTATGCGCAGTACTGGTGCTGTGACAAGGAGAATGCCTCCCGCGACCTGTGTTATATTGTGGCCGGTCAGGGTATCGGCTGCGGCATCATTTCCAACGGCGACATCCTGCGCGGCTCCACCGGCAGCGCGGGGGAAATCGGGCACACCACCATCAACTGCGGCGGCCCGAAATGTGAATGCGGAAACTACGGCTGTCTGGAGCTTTACTGCTCGCTGATCGCGCTGGAAAAAAACATCCGGGCGCGGCTGAAGGAGGGCGGCAAGAGCAGCCTCAAGAAGGACTTTAAAACAGGGGACCTGAGAGAAGCCATCCGGGCGCAAGATCCGATTGCCCGCATGGAATTCATCAAGGCCTGCGAGTTCCTCGCGGTCGGGATTGTCAACATGATCAACCAGATCAATCCCGAAAAGGTTATCATTGGCGACCAGCTGGTCGCGCTTGATCCCGCTACCACGCTGGAGATCGTGAGTGCCAAGGTCAAGCAGTCGGTGCGGCCGCTGATCTGGGAGAGCGTCGACATTGAACTCAACGAGCTGGAAAACAACCCGATCCTCGTGGGAGCCGGCGCGGTTGCCGCGCAGCGTATTTATGAGGATCCGCTTCGGTACATCGTGTAACTTTAAACGCATACTCTTTTTAGAAAAAGGATTATATATAGGGGAATTTAGATCAGGGACGGGACAATATGGGAGCCAACTTGGGCTCCCCACCGTTTGAGAGAATGTTTCAGTGGCCTAAACCGGAATCAGAGAAATGTGTTCCGCAAACAGCCACTGAAATTTTCTTTAATCGGGGTCCCGCAAAAATTCGCGGGTAAAAAAGGGGGGAAGTTGTAAACGCGCAAAACCACCGCGAATCCCGAACAGGAGAAGATCTACGTTTAGAAGGAGTGGAAAACATTGAGTAAGAAGAATTTCGGCAAGAAAATTTTGTCGATGCTGCTTTGTGTTGCCCTGATGCTGTCGGTCGGAATGATGACCTTCGCAGCGGGCGCCTATGACAGCACCGAGCAGGCCGCGATCTCCGCCGCCAAAGCGACAGAGGTTGAGTCGGAAGGCATCGTCCTTTTGAAGAACAACGCGTACACCGGAACCACAAAATCCCTGCCCATCACGGCGAGTACAAAAGTCAACGTATTCGGCACCGCCTCAATCGCCCCGTTCTATGATGGCGGCGGCTCGGGCGCGACCAACGCCAGCTCCAGAAGAGTCAGCTTCTATGCGGCTCTCCAGGCGGCGGGCATTCAGTACAATACTGCTCTTTATGATTATTACAGCTCCTGGTATTCGGCCAACTCGACCGGAAGCAACGAAGGCGCTGCCCAGTCCCGTGCGGAAGTCCCGTTCGCGACGCTGAGCGCCGCGCCGGAATATCAGGCGGCCATCAATGACGCAAGCATCGACACGGCGATCGTGTTCATCGGCCGTGCGGGCTCTGAGTTCAACGACACCGTGTATGCCTCCGCGAAGCTCAAGGCTTCCGAAGAGGCGATGATCAAAGATGTCGGCGCGCATCACCGCAACGTGATCGTGGTTTTCAACAACTGCCAGGTCATGGAGACCGGCTTCCTGGACGACGCTCAGTATAACATTGACTCGGCCATGTATGTCTGGGCGCCCGGCGACTTCGGCTTCACCGCCGTCGCCAAGACACTGAACGGCCAGTACAACCCCTCGGGTCGTCTGTCCACCACCGCGGTGTACGACATCACCACCAACCCGGCCTTTGTGAACTTCGGTGACTTCACCTACACCGGCACATTCGGCACCAACGGCGTTGGCGCGGGCAGCCAGAACAAGTACCTCGAATACGAAGAGGGCATTTACCTCGGCTACCGCTACTACGAGACATTCAAGCCGGAACAGGTGCAGTACCACTTCGGCTACGGCCTGTCCTACACCACTTTCCAGTGGTCGAACTATCTCCAGAGCATGATCGGCGACAAAGTCACCGTGAAAGTGGACGTCCGCAACTCCGGCGCTGTGGCCGGTAAAGACGTCGTGGAGATCTATGTCGAGCAGCCCTACACCACGGGCGGCATCGAGAAGGCCAAGCGTGTTCTCGCGGGCTATGCCAAGACCTCTCTCCTCGCGCCCGGCGCAACCGAGACGGTCACCATCGGCTTCAACCTCTATGACATCGCCTCCTATGACATGGCGAATGGACGCTATATCACTGAAAAGGGCGAATACAAAATCTATGCCTCTACGGACGCTTCCGAGGCGGGCAAAAAACTGAACGGCAGCTTCACGCTGGCCAACGACCGCGTCTTTGCGACCGATCCCACGACCGGCACGGCGATCAGCAATCAGTTTGCCGACGCCAAGGGCGACCTGACCGTTCTGTCCAGAGCGAACCCCACTGCGACTTATCCCACCGCTCCGACCAGCAGAACTCTGCCGACCGGCTTTACGCCTGAAATGATCGACGCCGCTCCGGCCGCGGTCACAACAGGCACGGCGTTCCCCTTCGGAACAACGCTTGCGACCACCATTACGCTTCAGGACATCTATGCCTATGCCGAAGCGGCGGTGGCAGCGAATCCTGACCTGAGCATGGACGACGCGCTGTGGAACTATCCGCAGTGGAACCAGTTCCTCAGCCAGTTCACCTTCGCGGAAGCGGCTGACATCATCGGCAAGGCCGGATACAAAACCAATGGCCTGGCTCGTCTGGGCGTTCCCGCAACCGCCGACAATGACGGCCCGCAGCAAATTAAGGGCACCGGCGCAACCGCAAACGTCTCGGGCACGGCGATGCCCATCGGCACAGCGGCCGCCTGCACCTGGAATGACGCGCTTGTCGAAGAGATGGGCGAATGCATCGGCGCCGACGGAAACCTCTGCGGTGTCAACGTCTGGTACGCCCCGGCGATGAACCTGCACAGAACCCACATTTCCGGCCGTAACTTTGAGTATTATTCCGAGGATCCGCTGCTGTCCGGTAAGATGGCGGCCGCGACCACCAGAGGCGTCCAGTCCAAGCACGTGGTCGTCACCCTCAAGCACTTCGCGCTCAATGACTGTGAAACCAACCGCATGGGTGTTGCTACCTGGGCGGACGAGCAGTCCATCCGTGAGCTCTATCTCAAACCCTTTGAGATCGGCGTCAAGGAAGCCAATGCCTACGGCATTATGTCCTCCTTCAACCGTCTCGGCATCACCTGGGCGGGCGCCAGCAAAGCGCTTCTGACCAACGTTCTCCGCAACGAGTGGGGCTTCAGAGGCTCTGTGGTCACTGACTTCTTCCTTGGCGGCTACATGAAGGCTGACCTGTCTGTCTACGCACAGAACGATGTCATGCTGGCCGGCGCTGAGGGCTGGATCAACGGAACAGGCGCTTTGACCGCCCGTTATGCCCTTGATCCCATCGGCCTTTCCAACGCGGCTGCGGTCTCCATGAAAAACGTTTGCTACATGAAGATGCGCACCACCCATTTCGCCGGCAATGAAACCGGTACGGTCGAGCCTCCGGCTCCCATTGACACCCTGAACGGTACCTTCAAATGGGAAATCACCGGTTATGACTGGGGCCCCGGCGTCAGCAAGCTGATCATCAACACCGGCGACGTCAAGGTCAACAACTCTGACCTCACCGACGGCGCAGGCAGCGATTACTTCCAGGTACAGCTGACCTCTGAGCAGATGTTCGGCAATCCCAGAACCACCAACCGCACGGTAACCAATGTGTATGTGTGCGATGAAAAGGGCGATCCGATGGTTCTCCCGAACAACTACATTGCGATCGACCTCAAGTGCACCCAGAGCGAAGGAAATCCCTTTGTTTACAAATTCATGACCTCAGGCCTCAACGAATGGGCCAACCCCTATACCATGAAGGTTACCCTCAAGAAACCCATCGGCCAGTACGGCTTTGTCAACTTCACCGACGGCGGAAAATATACCCCTGAAGCGGACAAGTTTGACCGCAGCGGCACCTTTACAAAGTACGACAAGACCCTGTCTTACGCGTCCTACGCTCCCGATGCCGACGACAAGCGCAACCCGCTGGTCATCTGGCTGCACGGCGCGGGCGAAGGCGGCACTGACCCCTATGTCACACTGTACGGCAACAAGGTGGTCAACCTGGCCTCCGACGATATTCAGGAATGCTTCGACGGCGCGTATGTGCTGACTCCCCAGGCGCCCACCATGTGGATGGATATGGGCAACAAGGTCTACACCAACAACGGTTCGAGCATCTATACCAAGACGCTGATGGCGCTGATCAAAGAGTATGTTAATGCGAACCCCGACATCGATCCCACCCGTATTTATCTGGGCGGCTGCTCCAACGGCGGATTCATGACCATCAACATGCTGGTCAACTACCCGGGTTACTTCGCAGCGGCTTATCCGATCTGCGAAGCCTACACCACCAGCTGGGTCACCGACGCGCAGGTTCAGTCCATGATCAACACCCCCATCTGGTTCACCCACAACACGGCGGACCCGACGGTCAACTACCGCAACACCACCGCCTCCCTCTTCGACCGTCTGATCGCGGCCGGCGCGAAGAACGCCCATGTGGCGGAATTCCCGAACGTCGTGTATAACGGCGAAACCTTCAACGGACACTGGTCCTGGATCTACACCCTGAACAATGCGGCTCCCTGCTCTGCGAACGCGTCCACCATCCTGAATCATGACTGCACCGGCGGCTGTGAAGGCGTCACGGTCATGGATTGGCTGGCGGCGCAGGCCAAGCCGAACACGGGTGTCAGTGTTGCCACCGGCGGCACGGTCATTGTTCCGATTACCCTCAATGCCATGAGCCAGGTTGCTGGCGTCAGAGGCGTCCTCGCTTATGACGACTCCCTCCTTGAGCTCCAGTCGATCACCGCAGCCAAGGGCTTTAACCTGGTATCCGATCCCGAATCGGGCACTTTCGTCCTGGTGACCGGCGACGGCGCGGGCGTGGACGGCAGCAAAGTTGTCGGCTATGCGATCTTCACCGCGAAGGCCGACCTGCTCGACGACGTGACCACCGCTGTTACCTTCCCGACGCTCACCGCCACCGGCGCTGATCTGAAGGAATCCGAAGCCTTTGCTTCGTCCGTGGACGTCACCATTGAAGGCATCCCGCCGATGCCCGGCGATGTCAACGGCAGCGAAGCTGTGGACGTAGCGGATGCGATCATGCTGATGCAGTATCTCGCCGGAAGCCGCACCCTGACTCCCCGCCAGCTGAAAGCAGCGGACGTCAACAAGGACGGCAAAGTCAACGTCGGCGACGTGACCATCATCATGCAGATGTGCCTGTAATCAGAGAGCAGACAACAGATAACAGGCAGAGGACGCCCGGGGCAATTGCCCCGGGCGTTTTCCTGCATAACGAACCGAAGCCCGCGGAAATTCCCGCAGGCTTCGGTTCTGTAGATGTTTGTTTTTTCTGCACACACATTTGCACACAGCGTCAGCCAAAGCCGACCTTGCCGAGGTTTTCCGATTACAGGTGTCCGACAACGACCCGCCAAGCGGGTATTTTTTTAACAGACTGACATTTCACTCCCTGACTCATTGCTCTCCTGTCTCTCTCCCAACCGTATCACTTTTTGCGGTTCTACCTACAGAGGCCGCAAACAAGCTTCTGTGCCATATACGCTTGTCATACACCTGTAAGACCTTCGGCTTTTCTAGTTGTCAATCTGTTCAGTTTTCGTGGTCGATCAAACTATTTTAAGTATAGACCGAACAACTTCATCCGTAAAGGTCAATTTGTTGAGAAAGTATGGAGATTTGTTTCATTTAACTCATTTACATTGCCTGTTGTGAACAAAATTATAGAAAGCGCACCCTAAAGGCGTTGTGTGATCAGAAAGGCCGGAAGAACTCATAAATTTCTTCCGACCTTTAAAAATGCTTATTCTGTCCGGGTCATCAGTATAACTACGTGCAATCTGACTCACAATTACGATCACAGCTCATCATACACGTAACGAGCGCAAATAATCCTATTACAGTAATAAATAGTGAAGTTGAACCGAGAAATACCAGTATAATAAAACTTACAAATTCTGGTGTAACAGTTGTTGCCATGGACAAAATCGATAGCACCAATAATGATAGTGAAGAAAAAAATGTTAAATTCAAGTATCTGCAAATACATTTGTGGGATTTTTGTCTCCGAACAAGAAATACTAAAACAACAGAAAATACCAATCCGATAATGGCGGTCGCTGGAAAAATCGAGTTTATTTCAGGGGCATTTCCTGTTCCGAATATAGCAGCAAGCGCTCCCCCCAATAATACTCCCAAAGCTATTATACACCAGTAACATATTGATGATCCGCATTTGTTAGTAGACATTATATCACCTCCTTCTTAGTCCATTTTATGTTTTGTTTGGCAGGAGGTGTATCTTCTTTTTGCGAATCGTTACTGAGAGGATTTCAAAGATTTTCTCTGATTCTAAAGTATGCCCTGCTGTACCCTGTGCCGGTACTCAGTGGGCGACATGCCCATGTGCCGCCGGAACACCTTGCTGAAATAATAGGCGTTTTGAAAACTGAGCATAAAGCTGATTTCGCTGATTCGATACTGATTCTCCTGGATGAGCTCACAGGCACGCTCCATCTTAGTCTGGTTGACAAGATCGACGAACCCCATGCCGCACTCCTTTTTAAACAATGCGGAAAAATAGCCCGGCGACAGGCAGACAAAATCTGCCGCATCCTGGAGGGTAATCCGTTTTTCCACGTTGTCGCGCACATATTGGGTCGCCTTGGCAATGATGTCCGAGGTGCTCTTGGACAGCGGCACCAGTTCCCCGTCAATGCGGTCAAGCAGACCCTCCAGCCAAGTGATGACGTCCTCGCGGGTTGCCAGCTCTTCCACGCCCAGATACCCGGCCGATGGTTCCCAAAGCGCCTGCTTCCCCGCATCGGCATTGGATAGTGTGACCAGCGATTTTTCCACTACGCGGTAAATTTCGCCGCACTGCTGAATGCCCTGAGAACGCCGGTGGGCCGTGGTCAGAACGCGCTCAATCACCCGCTCCATGATCGAGCGGCAGCCATCCATATTCCTGCTGTTGATTTCGCTTTTGAGACGGGCGGGAATTCCCTCCAGCTGAAGCGTCTCATAAGTAAGCGCGGGCATCTGCGCATACCGGATGATCTCTTCCTTTGTGTTGTAGTAGTAGTCGACCATCCCGGCCAGTTGCTCATGGCATCGCGTGCGATCCTCCTCCCCATAAAACACTTCGGTGATCAGCACCCCTGTACGCAGCGCGGTGATGCTCTGCGAGGTGGATTTGAGCTTACGGGCAAATTCTTCTGACAGCATGGCGTGGTCGTTAACCGTGTCCCCCCAGTGCATCAGCAAATATGTCCGGGGCAAGGCGGTTTCCAGGGAGATCCAGTGCGCAAAGCAGCCGCGTGCCAGCTTATGTACCACTTCCATTTCCCACTTGAGCGATTCATGAATATCCCCCGAAAAGGAAGTGCCGTCACACGGCTCAAAGCAGAGTCCCAGCCCGGCATACCCCTTCCAGAAGCCGCTTTCCTCCAGCACCGAAACCGCCTCCCGGGAGGGCGTCTCCTTGGCGAGGATACGCCGAACCGCACTCTCCAGCATCTTCTGCCTGGTCTCCTTCTGATCGGTATTGACCAGCTTCATGCGCGACCGTCGGCGGCGTTCATCCACCTCCTGTTTGGCCTCGGTCAGGCAGTCCTCCAGCCTTTTCGGATCCAGCTCGATTTTTGTAATATAGTCAAAGGCATGCATACGCAGTGCTTCCTGCACAAGATCAAATTCCTGCAGGTTGGTCAGCATAATGAATACAATCTCCGGATACCGCTCGTGCACCGCGCGCAGTAGCTCCATGCCGTTCATGACCGGCATATTGATATCCGCGATCACGATGTCCGGCCAAATCTCTTCGATGTGCTGGAGCGCTTGTTTTCCGTTGCGGGCTGTACCCACCAGGTCACAGCCGTTTTGCTCCCAGTCAATCATAAACTTGATTCCGGCCAGAATCAACGGCTCGTCGTCCACCAAAAGAACCTTATACATGTTCCTTTTCCCCTTTCCGTCTTGTTTTCAGTATTTTACTTCTCCTTGGGGATGCGCACGGTCACACGGGTATACTCGCCCTTAACGCTCTCGTACTGGAGCCCGTACCCCTCCCCATACGTCAGACGAAGCCGGCGGTTGACGTTAAAAACGCCGATACCCGACAGGCTGCTCTTGCTTTGACCCCCGCGCTCCTCCATCAGCCTGGCCAGCTCCTCCGCGTCCATGCCCACGCCATCGTCCTCCACCATGATCAGCAGGCTGTCCCCTTCCTCCCGCGCGCTGAGCGTGATCGTCCCGAACATCCCGGTGGGCTCGATGCCGTGGAAGATCGCGTTCTCCACCAGCGGCTGGAGGGTAAACTTGACAAGTTTATAGGAATACAGCGACTCGTCGATTTTGTTCTCAAAGCGAAAGGATTCCATATAGCGAAGGGCCTGGATCTCCACATAGGCCTTCAGCAGGTCAAGCTCAACGCCCAACTCCACCTTCTCCCCCGTGCCCTTGGCCAAATTGCGCAGTAAAATCGAAAGGCTATGCGTCATCTGTGCAATACCGACATTTTTCTGAATGGTGGCCATCCAGTGAATGGAGTCCAGAGTGTTGTAGAGAAAATGGGGGTTGACCTGGCTTTGCAGCAGAGCGATCTCCGCATTTTTCTGTTCTGCGTGCATTTCCTCCATCTCCTGCATCAGACGGACAATGCTCGCGCTCATTTCGTTGACTACGCGACCGACCTCGGCAATTTCAGACTGTCCCTTTTCAATGGAGGGGTCATAGGAAAAGTCGTTGTCGGAGATGCGTCGGATGCGGCGGGTCAGACGCTTGAGCGGGTTCACCAAAAGCCCCGAAAGCATGATAACCAAAAGCACGCCGGTAAGCGCCGCCGCCGTGATGGTCATCACAATAATATAGATCATCGGGCTTCGGTCATGTGTCAAAAAGGTGGCGTCTGAATATCCGTACAGCTTGAGTCCGGCCACAGACAACTGCCGCACACTGACGAGATAGTCGCTTCTGCCGTACGTGAGCATCTTGCCCTCCTGCGGAAGGGGGCTTATATTTTCAGGCAGCACACTGCTGTTGTGGGGTAGCGGATGGTCATCGGCCGTGGTGACAAACATCTGCTCCTCCTCCCGGTTGACCAGAAGCTTGGGAATAAACGAGCAGTCCACTTCAATATATACATATCCTACACTGCGCCCCGTGCTGTCGTGCACCCGCGAAATCATCCCCAGGTTGTTCACTCCGGGGTCTTTCATAGAGGGGAACACCCCTTCTGCCGTGGGCGCTTCGCTCAGGAAAAAGGTCTGAAACAGAGGGAGCGCCCGAACCTTTTCGGGCGTTATTTTGCATTCGTACGGCAGAGCGTTTGCATGCACCTCTACGTCGCGGTCATTGAAAATCAACAGCTCCTCGATATAGTTCCCCAGCTTATTGGCGGAAATATAGTCCCCGAGCCTAAGCCGCACAATCTCGGACAGCTCACCCGTTGGTTCGTTTTTTATCAGGATCTGCGCCATTCCCTCGTCGCTCTCACAGAGGCTTCCCAGCTTTTTGATCTCACGGAAGGAGTCCTCCATCCAGTCCCGCGCCGTGTCCAGATACAGGTCGTGAATGCGCTCGGCCTTATCCGTGATCAGGGAATCCAGCCGGTTGTACAAATAAAAATTGCTGGACATGCACACCACCAGAATGCAAATCACCGCGATTAAAATAAATTTCAGCTTGAGGCTGTGAATTCCCATGGATTTATACCCCCTCTATGCCTGTCAAGACAATTATACCGTACATTTCGGGACAGCGCAACATTCAAAGATTTTGCAGAATGTTTTATCGTAATATTTTACTAAAACATAAATTTGTATTGTTATACGTTTAATAATCGTAAAATTATACTCATCTTTCCGAACTTTATCGGTTGCCCAAAAAAGGCAGGACAGATATAATAAGTGTGATCCATCACCTTTGTGTCTGATCAAAAGCCTTTTTGTCAAAAAAGGGGCTTTCCGGGTCAATCACGTCGATTGGGACGTGTTGAGTTCTCGGAAAATGAATAAGCTTTCTCTCATTCTCTTTATTGGGGCTGCAGTTTTGTGCAGCCCCCCTTTCCCTTTTTAGGGGGTATTTTTTGTAATAAAGCAAGGGATACGACGTTTATACGTGCCCCTTGCTTTCTTTATGGCTTCGTATATAAAAATGCTTTTTATACATTACTCTCCGACAATATGGTCTTTTTTCTTTTAAACTCTCTTTCCGTTCAGAATTTGTATTTAAAAGGAGCCTCTTTCTCTCGGCCCGGAAGCGCGAAAAGCGCGGCGTATTTGTGTTTGAGCACACCCGGATACACAAATTTCAGGGAATATGGTTGTCAGAAAAAAAAATAGTGATATAATGATAAAGAAATAGTCCGTATAAGGATGTTATTGTTCCCCCGATAAAATCATGAATTTAGATTGGCGCGGGGATTTGCCGCCAGATAAGGCGGAGGACACAACGGCGCGCCGCTTAGCCGGCTGCGTCCAATAGCCGCATTTTCGCTTTGCGAAAACCCCAGGCTGACGCCTGGCAAAGACGACAACGCAGTATGACGGTAAATTCACCGCCAAGATGTTTCAAGATTTAGTTGGGGGAGCAATTGCTTATGAGAAAAATGCTGCTCGGTTATCTTGTGTTTTTTACCTTCCTGCTTATGACCGTGTTCGGGGGAAACCTTCTCCTGCTGACCAGCGGAGAGACCTATGAATATGAAGGCGCGGACGGGATTACTTACGTCGCAAAAACCGAAGGGAAGCAGTTCCGTGTGTATCAGGGACAGGGGCAGTGGCAGGATCTGTTTGTGGCCGGTGTCAACCTCGGTTCGGGCAAGCCTGGGCATTATCCGGGAGAATTTGCGATCACTAAATCGGACTACCTGCGCTGGTTTCAGTACATCAGTGACATGAACTGCAACACGATCCGGGTATACATCGCGCAAATGCCGGCGTTTTATCAGGCACTTGCCGAATTCAATCAGACCGCAAAGAACCCGCTGTACCTCATGCATGGCGTATATCTCAACGAGGCGGATATCGCGGAGCTGGAGGACGCATATGCGGACGACGGCCGGATTCGAAATGCCTTCCTTTCCGACATCAAAAACGTGGTTGACATTGTCCACGGCAACGCTGACATTGAAAAGACGCCCGGACACGCGGGCGGCCTTTACGCCGCCGACGTGTCGCGCTATGTGATCGGATGGATTTTGGGTATCGAGTGGGAGCCCGAATTTGTGACCAAAACCAACGAGAGCAACCCCACACTCACGTCCTATGACGGAAAATACCTGCGCACCGCCGCCCGCGTGACGCCCTTTGAGGTCATGCTTGCACAGGCCGCTGACACCGCCATTTCCTATGAAACCGAAAACTATCAGGCACAGCGTCCGTTGGCCATGGCCAACTGGGTCACCACCGACCCGCTCTGCCACCCCGGCGAGCCCAACCCCGAAACAGAGGACGCGGTCAGTGTGGACATGGAAAACCTCCTCCCCAAGGAGGGCTTCGGGGCCGGCCTGTTCGCCTCCTACCATGCGTATCCTTACTATCCAGACATGTTTAATTATGAGCAGGAATACATCAAAAGGGGGAACGGAAATACATATAAGGCGTATCTGGAAGAGCTTAACGCCCACCATGCTATGCCTGTACTGATCAGCGAGGTGGGCATACCGTCCTCGCGCGGCATCGCCCATGAAAATCCCCTTTCGGACTTTAACCAGGGACATGTCACGGAAACCGAACAGGGTAAAATGCTCTCCTCACTGGTGGGCGACATTCATTCGACCGGCTGTATGGGTGCGA
Source organism: Oscillospiraceae bacterium (assembly GCA_031551875.1). Classification (GTDB taxonomy): domain Bacteria; phylum Bacillota; class Clostridia; order Oscillospirales; family Acutalibacteraceae; genus JAVBNA01. The sequence continues at coordinate 94,849 of JAVBNA010000038.1, forward strand.
TTGTCTTCTCCTGGCAGGACGAGTGGTTTAAAAAGACATGGAACACCCAGGACATGGACAACGCCGCCGGACGCGCCTTTTGGATGGACTACCAGACCAATGAACAGAGCTTTGGGCTGCTGTCATTCGACCCGGGCGAAAAGAAGTCGGTTTGCTATGTGGACGGCGACACGGCCGAATGGAGCGATACCGATCTGGTGACGCAAAACGGCGACTACCGCCTGTCCATGAAGAGCGACGAAAAGTTCCTGTATTTCATGGTGGATATGAAGGACTTTGAGCATGAAAAGCTGTACCTGCCCATCGACACAATCCCCGGACAGGGCAACACGAGGTACAACGGGCAGGCGCTGAACATGGGCGCCGACTTCATGCTGGTGCTCGACGGGAAGAAAAACAGCACGGTGCTCATTGACCCCTACTACGACCCGACCTACTTCCTGTTTGGCGTGCAGAGCGCGGGCGCACTTGAGCGCAACCCAAGCCTCGAGAAAACCGACACCGGCCATTTCGTGCCCATCCGTCAGCTCATCAGCCGGAAGCTCAAAATTCCGCAGACCGAACAGGCGCTTCCCGCCCAAACCGTTGATACGGGCAAGCTGCGCTATGGCGTGGCCAATCCTGATTCCGCCGAATACGACTCTCTCGCTGACTTCTATTGCAACGCTACGGGGCAGGTGGAGATCCGTTTGCCGTGGCTGCTGCTCAATGTCTCCGATCCCTCTACCGGCCTGATCATCGGCAATCTCTATAAAAACAACCGAGTCACGCATGAAAAGGCGGGACCGGTTACGATTTCCCTTTACCCGGAGGGGGGCAGCGGCAACCTGCCGACCGGCGAATACAGCTGGCTCCGATGGGAGGACACGCCCACGAGCCATGAGCGGCTCAAAAAGTCCTACTATATTCTGGGGGATACGTTCAGCGGGCTTTCGGGCGCGCAGACACGCACCCGGGGCAGCTGGGAGCTTTGGTGGGCAAACTGGAACCAAGCCGGCATCACCAATGTCTCTCACTGGTTTCCGATCCAGCCCTACATGAATTACCTGATTGCCTTTTTGCTCTCGGTCATTCTCTACTTCTTCCTGGTGCTGACCTACCTGCATATCGCTACCAGCCGGCGCAAGCGCAGGCACGAACGCGTGAAGAAGCATCTCAGCGCTCTGGTATCCAAGGATCTCCCCCCCACCCTGCAAATCGGAGCACCCATCCCGGGTCTTAGACAGCGTTTTTCCAGAGAAAATCTCGCCGTGCTTTCGGAGCTGTTGACCACGCTTGAGGGCGAGGAGCAGGGACGTCTGCGCCGCCTGATTGAAAACGCCGGCTTTGAAAGCTTTGCCGGAAAGCATCTGCATTCGCGCGACAGGCAGCGTACGATTTTGCTGGTGCGTATGCTCGGTCAGCTGAACAACCCCACTCACAATGCGACCATCAAGGAACTGCTGTACAAACACACGAATCTGATCAGCTTGCAGTATCAGGGACTTCTGGCACTCTCGCTCACGGCGGACAGCCAAAACCTCACTGACGTCTGTATGGACAAAAAATTCAAACAGAAGCTTTCCTTCCGCAGCCTTCAGGAAATCTTTAAGGTCTACACCGGGAACAAGGAGGCGCTGTATGCGAGCCTGCTGAATTCCCCCGACCGGTATATCGTCCGCATCTGCATCAAACGCATCGGCGCAGAGCAGGTATACCTCCTCGCACCCATGATTTTCCCCTTCCTGGACAGCGACGACTACAACCTTGTGATTGACGCCGCCCGTTCGATGGGCCAGCTGAAATGGAAGGATGCGGGCGAAAATCTTCGCCTCCTGCTGGCTCACCCAAAATGGGAGGTACGCGGTACGGTTGTAAGCGCACTGGCCGAAATCGACCTCGGGAGATATGAGGATTTCATTGCCGTATTGCTGCACGACCCCGAATGGCAGGTGCGCTACAATACCGCAAAAGCGATCATCAAATCAAAGAACCTCAGCCGCATTCTGACCACTGTCGAACATTCAGGTGACCGGTATGCGCTCGAAATGCTGCAATATATCGTTTCGACGCGCTATATTTTGGAGGAGGCAACGTCATGCAACAGTTCCTTTTCAACCTGGTACTGGTAATCAATATCGTATCCTTATTCTATGTCATCCTTGTGGACTGCGTCTACCTCATCCAGCTGATTTCCTCGGCGCTTAGCCTAAATAAGTATGTCAAAATGAGCCATTACTCCGACCATGAACGTTATTTTGATTCGGAGAATACCATCCCCATCTCGGTCATTGTCCCGGCCTACAACGAATCGGCCACCATTGTGGACAATGTGAAAAACCTTCTGAATCTCGACTTCCCTGAGTATGAGGTCGTCGTGGTCAACGACGGATCCTCCGACGGAACCATGCCCATCCTGATTGCGCATTTTAACCTGATACAGGTGATGCAGCCGGTCAAGCGCTCCATCCCCACAAAGAATGTCAGGGTCATTTACCGCTGTCCACAGCACCCCAATCTTGTGGTGCTTGACAAGGAAAACGGCGGCAAGGCCGACGCTCTCAACGCCGGCATTAACGCCGCGCGCTATCCTGTGTTCATCTCCATTGACGCCGACTCGCTTCTGGAAAAGGAATCTCTGATGAAGATCGTCATGCCCTTCGTGCAGGATCACCGCGTTATCGGGGTGGGCGGGATCGTGCGTATCGCGGACGGCTGTAAGGTCAGCCAGGGCGAGCTGCAAACCGTCGGACTTTCCAAAAACCCGCTGGTCACCCTGCAAACGGTCGAATACCTGCGCGCCTTCCTCACCGGCCGCATCGGTTTTGACTCCATGGGCATCCTGCTGATTGTTTCAGGCGCGTTCGGCGCCTTCAACAAGCGCGCGGTCATTGAGGTGGGCGGGTACACCGTGGACACCATCGGCGAGGACATGGAGCTGGTGGTGAAGCTGCATGAGCACATGCGCAAGGAGAAACGGGAGTATTCCATCAAGTTTCTGCCCGACCCGGTGTGCTGGACACAGCCCCCCACCACACTGTCAGACCTGCGCAAGCAGCGTAAGCGCTGGCAGATCGGACTGGTTTCTTCCCTGCTCAAGCATCGCAGAATGCTCCTGAACCCGCGCTATGGGCGCATCGGCCTGGTTGCGCTCCCTTATTACTGGATCTTTGAAATGATCGGGCCAATCCTCGAGTCGGCGGGATTCATCACCGTGCCCCTGAGTTTTATGCTTGGTATCATCAACATAAACTTCTTCATCGCATTTTATGCGGTGGCCGTACTGTACGGGATCATCCTGTCCATCGGTGCGCTGCTCCTCGAGGAGCACACCTTTAAAAAGTATCCGTCGATGGGACAGTTGATTAAGCTGACCTGTTATTCGATCATTGATAACTTCGGTTACAGGCAGCTGAACACGATTTTCCGCGTGGACGCCATGATGGGCTACCGCAAAAACAAGCACAGCTGGGGAAGCATGAAACGAAAGAGATTTGCGGACGACGAAAAATAATTTTGTTACAGCGGTTTCTGCCGTCAACCAGTTCACCCCCGTGCACAGCCTGTGCACGGGGGTGTTTCATGGGCAGAGGGAACCTTTAGCCCGAATATAACCGGTATTGACTCCGGGGTAAGCCCTGGATCTCCGCTCACCTTGTTGTTACTTCGTAATAAAAATTTATCCCATTCAATCTTGACTTCATTTGTCAAGTATGGTATCATAACTCAGTCGATATCCGGAGAGGTGTCCGAGCGGTTTAAGGAGCTGGTCTTGAAAACCAGTGATCCCGAAAGGGACCAAGGGTTCGAATCCCTTCCTCTCCGCCACTATTCTCTCTACATGCATTCACCCGGAGAAGTACTCAAGTGGTGAAGAGGCTCCCCTGCTAAGGGAGTAGGCTGGGCAACTGGCGCAAGGGTTCAAATCCCTTCTTCTCCGCCACCATATCACGTCTAACGTGATACACAGAAAAGCCGTCCTTCGGGGCGGCTTTTCTGCGTTTTAGGGGCAAAAACTTTCTGTTTCTGCCATTCCTTGGATGCAAATTGACCTTCAAGCGGTGTTTTACCAT
>JAVBNA010000002.1:0-11267 GCA_031551875.1 Oscillospiraceae bacterium
AGTCGCCCCATCATACGGTAAGACCCTTTTGCCATTGTATAGAGTAAGATACAAAGCGCTTTTTTGGCGGCTATCTTCTCGTTTGTCCGTTGGTCTCCTTCACGGAAATTGCAACCACATTCCTTACAACGATAGCGCTGACGGCCTCCGACCATTCCATTCTTTACAGCCTTTTCTGAACCACAATTCTTACACGGCGGCATTATTTCCATCTCCTGTCATTTGATGGAAACATTATATCTGAAATCTATATATTAGTCTACACTCTCAAAATCCGCCCCGAAGGGCGGATTTTTTTGTTTCAGGTGCAAATCGACCCGCAAGCGGTAGTATACCATGTCCTAGGCGGCTACCGGAGCGTGGTTTTTTCGGGACATATCGCGATGCAGGTGAGACACACTTTAACTTCAGCTTACATAATATGTAGAGAATCCTACAAGAAGGAGGACAATTATGACGAAAATTTTCAGAGACAGCCGACGCCTTTTAAGTCGCTTCGCATTGGCTATATTTATAATCATTGTTATGTGCGGCTCTACGGTCGTTGCAAACGCACAAACCACTGTTACCGACGAGCAGAGCTTTATCAATGCCATCAACTCAACTGAAACGGAAATCATAGTCGAGAATGATATCACTTTAACGAGGGAATATCAGATCACGCGGAATTTGACAATTAAATCGACGGAAAACGCAACATTAAACTGGAGCGGCGCCGCCAACAGAACAATGTTTACAGTGAATAACAATGCGAATTTCACCCTCGAAGACATTACGCTTGACGGCAAAGGGCTATACGCGACTTTAGTAGAAGTCAAAGGATCGACGTTCACGATGAATGACGGCGCTGTGCTGAAAAATGTATTGAGCAATGGCAGTAACAGGGCTGTTACCATCGGAAATGTAAGCGACCCCAGTTTGGTGGGCACGTTTAATATGAACGGCGGGCTTATCACTGGCGTGAGTCTTGATGCCGTAGTCATATGCTATTACGGAACGATCAACATGGGCGGCAGCGCCACTATTTCGGAAAACAGCGCATACGGCGTCGGAATTATAACTTCCACCTTAAATATGACCGGGAACGCAGCAATTTCAAACAATACGGCAACAAGAGCCGGAATGGGCGTGCTTGCCGGTTATGACAGCGTCATCAATATGGGACTGCAGGCCGGCGATGCGCCTCGGATCTCTGGCAATACCTCCACGACCAACTATGGCGGTGGCGCTTACCTGGTGGACAGTGAACTGAACATGGATTTTGGCGCTTCGATTGCTGGCAACACTGCAGAAACCATGGGTGGCGGTGTTGCGTTGAACAGATCGACCCTTATCATGAATGGCAACGCAAAGGTCAGCAACAATACAACCCGTCAGGGAGTGGGCGGCGGGATTCTTGCCAACAATTCCACGGTTGATTTGTCCGATAATGCCGCTGTTTTTGGAAACTCGGTCATGGCGGATGACGGCAACGGCGGGGGCATTTATCTGCAAAACGCCCCATCACTGCTGACAATTTCCGATAAAGTAAAAGTTTATGACAATAATGCCGCATTCGGCGCGGGCATTTTCCTGCATGTTGAAACGGAGCTGCAAATGAGCGGCGGCGCTGTCAGCACCAATATTGCCACTCTTGACGGCAGCGGAATTTACAGCAGGGGCAAAGCGACAATCTCAGGCGGAGTCGTGGACGACAACCGGACAGTAAGCGGAAACGGCGGCGGCATCTATCTCACAAGCGAAGGAAGTGCTACGATTTCGGGAAGCTCTATTACCAACAATAGTGCGCCAAACGGCTATGGCGGCGGTGTTTATTCTGAAATCACACAGGATTATTCAACTCTATCCACAGATAGTGGAACCCGGTTCTATGGAAACAGGGCTTCGACAGCCTATACACCGCCTGAAAACGCATTGGAACTGTATCCCCATATCCAGTTTGCATCTGTCAGCATCGGAGATCATCCGCTCAACAACTACGACATCAATGTCACAGACGCCGAAGTGCTAATGTTCAACGTAACCTATGCGAGTAATGGCGGTACGGGACACTTTGTCGGACCGTATACCATCCCTTCTCATACAGTGATGATTCTATCTCCGGAGGAAGCCGGAATTACACGAGCCTTTCACACTTTTATCGTATGGAATACCGCGCCGGACGGAAGCGGACAGTCGTACGCGCCGGGCGACACCATGGTACTGAATAATAATGTGACATTGTATGCACAGTGGAATGTTGAACTTGCATGGTTTTGGGGAATCCTCCTTGCGCTGATTCTGGGCTTGGTTATTATTATGACTTGCTTCTGTTTCAGGGGGCGGAGATGCCAAGGGGTATCGTAAATCTGCTAAGCAAAGCCGGATGAAACGGTTAAGCCGCTCTCTTTTCACAGAAAGCGGCTTTTTCTTTTTGGGTTTGTGGAGGTGCAGAACTCAAACGAGGGGGTAAAATTTTCTGAAGCAGATATGAAAAGTCCCTCTTTCTGTGAAAAAACTAGTCCGTGATTTGCGCTTGTCCTTCGCCTTGTTTAATCAATTCCCTGCGTCCATACAGGATGAGTCCGCCGAGGATCAGAAGTACACCTGTAACAACCAGCAGCAGCTCAATTTTCACGAAATCTCCGAGCGGCCCGAACAAAGCCATCCCCAGCGGCATCCCAAGCCCATTCACCACGGCGATCGCGCTGAATACCCTTCCCATTAAATGCGGAGAGATTTTGGTCTGCATAAGCGTCATGCTCGGCGTATTGTACAAGGGCATGGTGCAGCCGCAAAAAACCATAATCCCCAAATACACCCAGAAATTTGGTATCACACCGAACAATACCGTCGACGCACCGAACAGCAGCCAGGCCAGAACCATCGTGTGCACCTTGTTTTTAAATCCGCCCCAAACCGAAATGACAATGCCGCCCATCATCATGCCAACGGAAAAGGCAATCTCAATGGAAGTCAGCCGCCAGACATCATCCCCAAATGTTCGCACCACCTGAAGCGGCGTCAGCATTGCGGCGGGAGATGCCAGCACACAGAAAAACGCAGTGAAGATAAACAACGTTTTCAGCCACGGCTGGCTGCTGATAAAACGCAGGCCCTCACCCATTTCGTGAAAATATGCTTTGGCACCCGACTGGCTTTTCTCCTTTTTAGAAACATCCGAAACTTTTACAAAGAAAAAAACTGTGGCAATCCCGATTGCCGCGGTGACAACATCAATGAAGAAGATGATCTCAATCGGCAGAAAGGACAGCAGCGCACCTGCCGCCATAGGTGCGGCAAACATCGTCAATGACTGCGTCGTGCTTTGGATGCCGTTGAAGCGCGTCAGGTGTTCCTCGGGCACAATTTGCGGAATCAGCGCGTTTACCGCCGGCATCTGCACCCCCTGCCCGACACTGCGCACAATTGCTGCTGCCAGCAGCAGCCAGATGCTCTGCATACCGGACATAAACAGAATCGCGACCAGAAGCGTAACCATCGCAATGGCGGCGTCAGCAATATTGACTAAATATTTTCGGTTATACCGGTCTGCCCAAACGCCGGCGAAGGGGGAAATAAACACCATCGGCAGCATCGTGGCGCAGGTAAATATAGCAATCAGTCCCCCGGATTTCTCGTCGAGCGTCATTTGCCAGGTGATTGCATGTGAAACCATCATAGAGCCGAACATGGACAAAAACTGTCCTGCGATAAAAAAGCTCGCATTTCGCTTCCAGCGGGTCTTTTTTTGATTCACTTCCATTTATATTCTCCTCGTACATCCACATTTGATTGGCAGTCCCCAATACGTAGCCTTTCTCACTCCGCTTTATCCGCGACTTTTTTCATGGTCCTGTTTACTTTCCGGTCCACTTCTTCCTAATAAAGGTCGGCATAGGTTTTCGAATCTTTGATCAGTTCGTCGCAAAAAGCCGCCACGTCACGACCAGTCACTTCGAGCACGCCTTTCCCCAATGCCGCGCCCTCTTCAAACAGATCAACCATTTCCGAGAGCAAACCGATCCCTTCGAACAGATCAATCGGACCTACCTTGTAGAGATATTTTTGGATCTCCTTATAAACGACCTGATACTCCTGCGGAAGCGCTTTGACGCGCGCCATATGCGCTCTCCATTCTTTTTTTGCTTCAATGATATCCTGTATGCTCATGGTCTTCCTCCCCTATAAGCCTAATTTTTTTGCAATATTGTCGTTGAGCTGTTTGCGCCACTGGTCGCGATACGACTTTGCGCCCTCTTCCCCGACCAATGCGGAACAGAAGCCCTTGATATCATTCCCCAACACCTCTTCCGCGCTCTGTCCGTCCGCCGACGTTTCTTCGAGCAGAGAGAGCACACCGTCAAGGATCGGCATGAGGTTACGGCCGGTAAAATCAGAATACGGCCAAACATACTTTTTTATTTCTTCCCATGCCGCCCGATCGTCCGCCGGCAGCTTTTTTGCGCGATCCTCAAACGCTTTATATTCCCTCTTCATGTCATCGCCCGTGATTTTATCCCAAAAATTCATGATTCGCTCTCCTTTAACTCGTTGATTTTCGATGCAACAAACTCCCATTTTTCCCAAAATTTCTTCAATTGCGCTCGTCCTGCATCGTTTAGTGCGAAGAATTTTCGCGGCGGACCCACATCGGAAGGTTTTTTATTGGTTTCCACCAGCTTGTTTTTTTCGAGCCGGATCAGGATGGTATACACCGTTCCCTCGACGACTTCTGTGAATCCCAGTGCATTCAGACGTCGGGTGATCTCATAACCATAAGTATCACCCCGGCTGATGATTTCCAGCACACAGCCTTCCAGCGCGCCTTTCAGCATTTCAGTAAGATTTTCCAAATCATGATCCCCTTTCTATTACGTAAGACTTCTATGAAGTGTCGCTTAGTACAAGTACATAGTATAACAAAGTAATGGAAATGTCAACTGTAAAATGAATTTTTTATAGTGGATCAAGATAAAAATATCCACCGGGTATGAGCATCAGCTCTTCTTGCCCGCCTCTCTCTCACTGTAGCTTCCTAAAAACTGGAAGCTTTGCGTGCTTTGCTCCAGACTGAGCAGCAAAGTATATAAATCATGATTTTCAGTGCTTGCCTGGACGTCAAAATAAAACATAAACTCAAAGTCCGTATTGGCAATGGGGCGCGACTCCAGCTTCGTGAGGTTTAAGCCCCGCTCAGCGATTTGCCCGAGCACCTCGTACAGCGTCCCGGTCCTGTGCTCCAGCTTAAGCATGAGACTGATCTTATCAGAGCAATCAAAAATTTCGCAATCCTTGGAAATGCAGATAAACCGCGTATAATTGTTGTCATTGTTTTGCACAGCATTGGACAAAGCAACCAAATTGTAAAGCGTCACACAATGCTCGGACGCAATGGCCGCAATGCCGCTCCGCTCACTCTCCGCCACGATTTGTGCCGCCGTCGCTGTGTTGGCACAGATCGTTATTTTTATGTGGGGATTTTGTTCTAAAAATTTGCTGCACTGTCTGGCCGCCTGTTCGTGTGTGTAAATCTCTTGAAGCTCTTCTATACGGGTTTTTGTTTTTGCGAGCAGCATATGGGCAATGGATAGCTTTACGCTCCGCACGATATAGAACCGATAGGCTCTCATCAAATCATATACATCGGACACCGAACCGGCACTTGAATTCTCGATGGGCAATATGCCGTATTGGCACAATCCAGTGTCCACTGCGCGGAACACGCCGTCAAACGTACGCATATACATGATGTCGGGCTGTTCAAAAGCAGCGTTGGCTGCAAGCTGTGAGTATGCGCCCACAATCCCCTGACAGGCAACCACGGCGGTTTTAGGAAGATCGTTCTTTCGGCATGCATTTATATCTATCACACGTTTCACTCCACTTTCATAAGGTATTTGCCTACGGCCGGCAGCAGAACATTGACGCTGTCCACAACGTCCTCAAATATTTGGGGCGTCAGCGACTGTGCGCCGTCGCATAAAGCATGCGCAGGGTCGTTGTGCACTTCTATGATCAGCCCGTCCGCGCCTGCGGCCGCAGCGGCCAGTGACATTGGCTTGACCAGCCGAGAAATGCCCGTTGCATGGCTTGGATCCACCACAACCGGAAGGTGTGTGAGCTCTTTTAACAGAGGAATTGCGGACAGGTCGAGGGTATTTCTGGTGTAGGTTTCAAAGGTTCTGATCCCGCGCTCGCATAGAACCACGTTTTTGTTACCGCCCGCCATGATGTATTCCGCGCTCATGAGCCATTCTTCAATCGTGTTTGCCAGGCCTCTTTTGAGTAGGATCGGCTTGTCGAGTTCGCCAAGCTCTTTGAGCAGCTCAAAGTTCTGCATGTTGCGGGCGCCCACCTGTATGATGTCGACGCTCTCAAACAACTCAATATGGCTCGCGTTCATGATTTCGGACACGATCGGCATCCCGGTTTCTTTTTTCGCTTCCAGTAAAAGCTCCAGGCCCTCGGCGCGCAGTCCCTGAAACGCATAGGGCGAGGTTCGCGGCTTAAAGGCACCCCCTCTGAGCACGCACGCGCCCGCCGCTTTCACCTTTTCAGCAATCCCGCAGATCTGTTCACGGGATTCCACCGAGCATGGGCCGGCGATAACTGTGAAATTTTTCCCGCCTATTTTCTGCCCCGAAACGTCGATGATGGTGTCATCCGGGTGGAATTTTCGGTTTGCGGCTTTAAAGGGTTCTTGGATACGCTTGACACTTTCGACGATGTCAACGGCCTTTACCATGTCAATGTCTACGACCGAGGTGTCTCCGACCAGGCCCAGAATGGTGGACTGCTCCCCCTTTACCAGGGCAGCCTTTACATTCTGCCCGTCAAACCATTTCAAAAGGTTGTTCAGCTGCTGCTGGTCATAGCTCGGCTTCAAGATGATTACCATACAAGTTTCCTCCCAAAAATACAAAATTAAAATCCCGCAGTGAATTTCACTGCGGGATTAAGCAACATATGTTAAACTCAATCTTACAAAACAGCGAAACTCAAAGTAGCCTTGCCAAACATAAAGGCAAAGCTGCTAAAAAAGAATTTCGCGGCACATGTAAGGTTTTGTTTTTTCATGATTGACACGTTTCCATTCTATGAGTAGATTAGAAGAATCATAGCACAAATCATAGTAAAAGTAAAGTGCTTTTTTTAGAACACCGGCTGCCCGCCCGATTTAGACGGGCAACCGGCGCAGCTTTTCGTAAAAGCCGATTGTTTTAAAGGAAAAGTCTTTGCTTATTATGCCAAAGTCATTTCCATGATGATGGTGACGTCACCAACGTTGACGCTGCCGTCAGCGTTCACGTCAGCCGCTTCGAGCTGTCTCGCGGTGAGGGTTCTGCTGCCCGCAAGGTACTGAAGAAGCATGACAACGTCAGTCACATCCACAACACCGTCGCAATTGACGTCGCCGGGAATCGTGATTGCAGCAACGATCGCGTCGGCGAAACGAGCCATCGTGGCATTGAGGTCGCCGTCAGTCGCCGGACGATCCATGGCGAAGGTCACCTTGGAGGCGTCGAACTTAGCGCCGTTCACGGCTTCGAACACTGCGTAACCGGCAACCGCGCCAGCTGTGCAGCCTGCGCCGTTGGAGGTCGTCAGCGTGAACTGGTCGCCATCGTTGACGAGCAGGAAGCCGTTCGCAGCGGTCATGGAAACGAGTTTAAGCTCTGCCTTGTTGTAGTAGACCGACGCGGTCACACCGGCCGGGCCATACTTGTAGGGCAGCAGTTCGATCGGGACGGTGACCGTCTCGCCGAGCTCGTATTCCTTGATTTCGCTGAAGCCAAGGTATTTCTGGGTACGCTCGTCAGCGATTCTGCCGCTGTAGTTCAGGCCGAAACCGAACTGATAGACGTTATTGTCGCTGTCGACATAAGGCGTAGTATCCGGAACGTCCTCATTGGACATTTCGACCAGATCCATGCTTCTCGGCCAGGTGGAGGACAGCATACCGGAGGGCTCATAGATACCGGTGATGACTTCCATGTAAGCGGTGTCGGAACCCTGGCAGCTGGCGATGATCGCGTCCACATAGGGCTCGAATTCCGCACAGATGGTGGGGGTTCTGTAGTCGAGGATCGCGATGACCGGCTTGTTGCCCATCAGCTCTCTGGTCTCCATGATCATGTCAAGAGTAGACTGCATACCGGGATTGGTATAGCCGATGTTCGCGCGGTTTTCCTTGTAGTCGCCGATCAGCGGATTGGGAATTTCCCAAGCCATGACGCGGCTTCCATCTTCATGATACCAGTAGCCGCCGATGGAGACCTTGCGTCCGACGGTCTTGGTGTAGGGCGCGAACTGGACGCTCTGCGCTCTGCCGGCGGTGCCGTTGCCGTTCGACGGGCCGGTGAACTTAACAATGGCGAAATCGGCTTGCGCCGCCGCCGCCTGCTTGTCCGCAAGAGCCATGGCGTCATTACCGGCAGCCATAATCGTGCTGGGCACTGTGTAGTAGCGGGAAAGAACTGTTCTGTTGAGACCCCAAGAGGTGCCCACCTGTGCGGTGTAAGCAACTTTGGTCTTGTTAGTGCCCAAGGGCAGGATGTTGTTATGGTTTTTCAGCATAACAATGGACGCCTCATGTGCCTGATAGCCCAACTTAACCAGCTCGGAGTTACCGACTGTCGCTTTCGCCCAATCGGGATCGGTGTAGGGATCTTCAAACAGGCCGAGCTTGAAGAGGGTTTTGAGGGAATGTCCTGCTCTGTTGTCCACGAGGGCATCCATGTAGGCCTGGCCGTACGCGGGAATACCCATGGCAGCGGAACCGGTGATGCCCAGATTGTAGGCGTTTAACATCTCGGAGAAAGTGCCGTAGCCGCCGAGCTGATCCATGCCGGCCACCCAGGAAATGAGAATACGGCCAGCAGTAGTGATGCCCATGGCGTTGGTGACGCCGAAGCCGCTTCCATAAACACCCCAGTCAGAGGTGATCATGCCGTCCCAACCCTTCTCCTCACGGAGAATGCCGGTCATGATGTAACGGTTGAACGCGCCGCCGACGGCGGAGAAACGCATATCGCCGGCACCAAACAAGCCGTAGGCGGCATTGTTGGTGGGCATGGAGTACTGTGTCATAACGGCGTTGACCTGCTTAACAGAGTCTTTGGGCTGCGTTCCGATGCCGCCCGCCGCGCACATGGCCTCGGTCATCTTGCGCCATCCGTTGGCCGGATAGACTGACCAAGCACCCATTTCGGTATGGCCTTCGTAGCCGAACTCGCCCGAGCCTGTGCCGAGCATATGTTTCGCCATGGCGGAGACAGAGCCTCTGCCCCAGCCAGCCGGGAGACCGTAGCCTTCATAAGACGCATTCGCGGTCTGCATGCCTTCGACTTCCGCCTGAACCAGATCTATAAGCAGATCATAATCCTCAGACACGGCGCCGGTGTTGCGGCTCCAGCGGGGATCTGTGGTCTGGTCATAGAGCGGGCCAAGTTCCTGGAATACTTGCTGGGTGATGTATTCGGTCGCTTTGGTTGCGCCGAATTTTTTATGCCATTCCGTGCTGAAGGTGTTGGACAGCGCGGAGGTGTTCGGCCAGCGGGAGACAGAATCATCGGGCCAGTCTTCGATTGGTTCGTCATCACCATGATCGATGCCGCCCGGGTCGCTTGCGCCGGTATGGCGCGGGTCGGTACTGAACGCGAAAGGAATGCCATAGGTTGTGGCTTCACAGTTCTTCTGGAGTCCGTTACCGTTTGCACCATCGGCCATATTGCCCTTAGTGGTAACGCTGTCTGCGCTTCTCTGCACAGCCTGACGGAAACCCTGGGTGTAGTTCGAGGTGGATCCGCCATGGGACATCAGAGCGAGCTTCGAGTTGGTATCCATGAGCGAAAGCAGGTTCGCGACACGGGTATCGACGTCATTGCGCCAGTCCTCGTAGGCATCAAGTCTGCCGTTTTTATTCAGGTCTTTAAAATAGTTGCCGGAAGTTGCATCGAAACGGATGCTGACGCCGGAGTCCACGTGATACTTCAGTACAAGACCGTTCGGGTTTGTTACGCTTCTTACGCCGGAATAGTTTGCCCAGTCAGCCGGAGCCGCCGATGCCGAGACAGCGCCAAAGCTGCCGCCCAAAAGGGCCATAGCGCACAACATGGCTACGAATCTTTTCAAATTTCCCTTTTTCACCTGTATTCCTCCTATAACATACATTTTGTTTCCCTTTTTTTCTTTTCCCGTCATGTGAAAAGTTCTAAAAAATCCATCTTCGCTCAGATGAATGAAGAATATTGTTTCCCCTCCTTTTGTTCCGCGCATGACCGCAGTTCTTTATGTCAATTGTAACAAATAATTCATTTGTATTCAATCTTTTTGTATAAGTGGGCAATAATATTGTTTAAACGGGCAAAAATGTTATTTTTTCCCATTTTGCGTTAATTCTTTAACGTTTTTATATAGTTAATCAACTTATGAATGCGCCAATAATTGCATCATCAAAAGATTCAAAACAGCGTAAGATTTCCCTAAGTTTGCGTTTTAGCCAAGCCCATTTTTTCTCGATAGGATTAAGGTCGGGCGAATAAGGCGGTAGAAATAAAACCTTGCATCCATAGGACTCCGCCAAATCCGGCAAAACAGATTTTTTGTGAAAGGTTGCGTTATCAAGAACGATGACGCTCCCCGGCTTGACCTCTTTTAGTAAACAGTTTTCAAACCAAAACTCAAACAAAATGCTGTCGGTAGTGCCATCATATTCCATTGGCGCTATCCATTTTCCCTGACAAATTCCAGCAGCGATATTCGTGCGTTTGAATTTTTTGCCACTGATTTTTGTAAGGACTTTTTGCCCTCGCGGAGCATAGGCGTATTCTCTGTACAGAAAGCGGTCTATTCCGCATTCATCAACGTATACAAGGCGTTCCGACGGAATAGCTTTCAACCCCTCTACAAAAGACTGTCGAAAACTTTCGTTAATCTCCTTGTATAGTGTAGTTTTTTTTACGCGACATTTTTAATCGGCGGAGCGCTTTAAATATTGCGTTGTGCGAGCAGTCAAATTCCTTTGCTATTTCTTTCAAATAAGCATCCGGATGTTGCTCTAAATATTCCTTTAGACGCACAGGGTCTATCTTTTTCCACGGGTGAACACCCTTTTGTGTCTCAAGATTGCCCGTTTCATTCAACCGCGATTTCCACCTCTGAAGGGTGGATGGGTTTACTTTGAATATCTCGGCTGTTTCTTTTCTTGTGTGTCCTTCGCCCCAATACTCAAGTGCTCGGCGGCGATATTCTTTATCATATATCATGAAAATATTATATCATTT
>JAVBNA010000021.1:0-26147 GCA_031551875.1 Oscillospiraceae bacterium
GGCGGCAGATCGCGCCAAGGAGCGCCTGTTCTCACAATCCAAAGGCAAGCATTCACGAAAACCCGATTGTCATTTGCGTTGGATCCGCCCCAGTTCCCAAGTCTTTCTTTTATTATCGGCTCTATTTTCTGCCACTGTGCGCCGCTTAAATCATGTCGGTTTTGTAAGTTCTTCATACGCAACCCCCTTCGTTGCGTCCATTATATCACTTCTTGTTTTACTTGCCTATCTTGTGTAGACACAATCTAGGAGGGGCTTATTATATTCATTTAACTACGGGGGGAGCATACTTATATGAAACAAAAGCGCTCACACACTCGTGAGCGCTTTTATTTTTGGTGGACGATAACGGACTTGAACCGCTGACCCTCCGCACGTCAAGCGGATGCTCTACCAGCTGAGCTAATCGTCCATAGCGGAACGCTCACTTATTATAGAGGAAAAGCGGGCACTTGTCAATACTTTTCCTGCGCGGGCCAAACAAAAATAAAAATGCTCCATCTCCCCCCTTGCAATCTCACCCGAAAGGATTTACAATAAATATGTATAAATGTATCCTTGGATACGGGATTTTAGGAGATGATTTTGATGAAGCTCGAAACCTGTCTGTCGAACGCGCTTCTTTTTGCGGGAACAACCGCGAAAGAGCGCGTCGGACTATTGCGTTGTCTGATGCTGGACTGCTGCACATACAAGAAAAATGAAACCATTGTGAACGCCGGAGACACACAGATTGCTTTGGCTGTCCTCGCACGCGGCACTGCCCACGCCTTCCTTCCCTCCTGGGACGGATCTCAAAAGCTGTGGGGCGTGCTTATGCCGGGCGACTGCGTCGGCCTGGACGCCGCCTTTCCCGGCGCGCCGGACAGCGTGGCCTGGTTGCTCTCGGTCCGGGCAGCGCGCGCGTGTCAGGTTGTCTATCTGGACATTGAAAGCCTTTTCTCCCCCTGTGCCGAACACTGCGCCGCACACGAGCGTTTGCGCGAGAACCTGTCCCAGGTCACGGCGCAGACCCTGCAGGCGGCCGCTCGGCGGATTGCACTGCTGACGGTCAAAAGTATGCGCGGCCGCATGGTGGGCTATTTCCTCGACCGGCTGCGCGAGGAGGGTGACGCGCAGACCCTGTCCCTGCCCTTCAACCGCAATCAAATGGCCGCCTATCTGGACGTCTCGCGCCCCTCTATGTCCCGCGAGCTCGCCCGCATGAAGCAGGAGGGCATCCTGGATTATTATCTGGACACGATCCAGATACTGGATCGGGAAAAGCTGTGCGCCTTATCCGATTTACGGGACGAGGCTTAGGTAACCGCTTGTTTTTCGCCCCCATTTGGGATATAATGTATGGTATAAGAAGTGATCAAGGAGTGAGGACATGCCCGATGCATTTTGGAAACAGTTTAAAAGCGGAACCGACATCCGCGGCGTCGCCGTAGAGGGCGTGGAGGGCGAACCGCTCACGCTGACCGACGAGGTCGTGAAGCGGATTGGGGGCGGATTTGCCCGTTGGCTGTGCGACCGATGCGCTAAGCCTCCCGAGAGCATCACCGTTTCGGTCGGGCACGACCCGCGCATCTCCGCCCCGCGCTTGAACGCATGCGTAACCGGAGCTTTATCGGAAGCGGGCTTTCAGGTGCTCGACTGCGGGTTGTCCTCAACCCCCGCCATGTTTATGGCCACCGTCGACGCGGGCTGTGACGGCGCAGTGCAGATCACCGCCAGCCACCACCCCTTCCACCGCAACGGCCTGAAATTTTTCACGCGGGCGGGCGGGCTCGAGGCCGAGGACATCACCGCTCTGCTTGATCACGCGCAAAGCGGACAGGCTCCCCGCAACCCCGGCGGGCAGGTGGTGCCCTATCCGTTCATGGAGCGGTACGCCGCGCTGCTGCGGGAGCAGATTTGCCGCGGCGTGAACGCCGACGACTATGACCACCCCCTCAAGGGGTTTGCCATCACCGTGGACGCAGGCAACGGCGCGGGCGGCTTCTACGCGCGCGACGTGCTGGCGCCTCTGGGCGCTGACGTTTCCTCCAGCCAGTTTCTGGAGCCTGACGGACATTTTCCCAATCATATCCCAAACCCGGAGGACAAGGAGGCCATGCGTTCGATCTGCGCGGCCGTGCAGAGGGCGCACGCCGACCTGGGCGTCATTTTTGACACCGACGTCGACCGGGCGGGCTGTGTGGACAGCGCCGGCCGCGAGCTTGGCCGCAACCGCCTGATCGCGCTGGCGTCGGTCATCGCGCTCGAGCACTGCCCCGGCGGCGCGATCGTCACCGATTCGGTGACGTCGGCGGGACTGAAGCCCTTCATTGAGGAACAGCTGCATGGTGTGCACCGCCGTTTTAAGCGCGGCTATAAAAACGTGATCAACGAGGCCGTCCGGATGAATGATGCGGGTATCCCCGCGCCGCTGGCCATTGAGACCAGCGGGCACGCCGCCTTCGCCGACAACTACTTCCTTGATGACGGCGCTTACCTCAGCACCCGCATCATCATACTGATGGCACAGCTGAGGAAGGAGGGCAAAACCTTGGAGAGCCTGATTACGGCGCTCCAGGAGCCCGCGGAGGCGGTCGAGCTGCGTTTTACGATTCTGGCCCCCGACTTCGCCTCGTACGGCCAGCGCGTCATTGACGCGCTTTACGACTATGCCGCGTCGCAGGACGACTTCCATGTCGCCGATGACAACTGTGAGGGTATCAGGGTGTCCTTCGACGCCGACCACGGCGACGGCTGGTTTCTGCTGCGGCTGTCGGTGCACGACCCCATCCTCCCCCTTAACATCGAGAGCAACCGCCCCGGCGGCACCGGCCTCATCCGCAGCCGCCTGGCCGCCTTCTTCGAGCGCTTTTCGCTGCTCGATGCCTCTTCGCTGTAACATCGGCCACGTCCCGTGACCGATTTACACATATACACTTTTATACACTTCAAAAGGAGGAAAATCGTATGGATTTAAAAGGAAGCAGAACCGAAGCCAATTTGCTGGCCGCGTTCGCCGGAGAGTCCCAAGCCCGCAACAAGTACACCTTCTACGCGAGCAAGGCGAAAAAAGAGGGCTATGAGCAGATCGCCGCTTTTTTCACCGAAACCGCAGGCAATGAAAAGGAGCACGCTGAGCTCTGGTTTAAAGCGCTCCATGAAGGCGGTGTGCCCGCCACAACCGTAAACCTCGAGGATGCCGCCGCGGGCGAAAACTATGAGTGGACCGAGATGTATAAGGAATTCGCCGATGTTGCCGACGAGGAGGGCTTCCACGCCATCGCTGCCCAGATGCGCGGCGTCGGCGCCATCGAGAAGCGCCACGAGGAACGCTATCGCAAGCTGCTCGCGAACATCCAGAACGAAGAGGTGTTCAAGCGCGGGGAGGACAAGGTCTGGATCTGCCGCAACTGCGGCCATGTTCACTTTGGCATGGAAGCGCCGGAAAAATGCCCCGTGTGCGCACACCCGAAGGCTTATTTCGAGCTGCACGTCGAAAACTATTAATCGTCCACCGTCGGGTACCGGCCTCGTATGTACGGGGTCGGTACTTTTCCCCATATCTTGTGGGTAATTGCCGATTTGGCCGCGGCAAACCACAAGCGCGAAAAAAAAATGAAACTTTTTGAAAAAAAGGGTTGATTTCGGGAAATCCATGTGCTATAATAACACTCGTCCCTTGAGAGGGACAAACAAAAAGATAAGTTGGTGTCGATGACGGCGAGGGTCCACCCGTTCCCATCCCGAACACGGAAGTTAAGCTCGCTTGTGTCGACAATACTTGGCTGGCGACGGCCCGGGAAGATAGATAGACGCCAACACAAAAAAAGCAGCCGCCCAATAGGGCGGTTGTTTTTTTTGCGCGTTTTGCTCGGATACAAACGCGCGCTGTACCGGAAAACCGGCACAGCGCGCGTTTGTCTCGTTTTGCGGAAGCTTATTTGGTGATATAGCCCTTGGCTTCGGTAATGAGGTTGTTGCGGATGGTCGTAGAAATGTTGGGGTTATTGACCACGATCACCTTGGAGGTCGCATCATAGTAAACCTGGAAGCCCAGCGCCTGTGCAATCGCACGCAGCGGAATGTAGGTTCTGCCGCCCTTCAGCGTGGCCGCCACCTGAAGCTCTTCTGTGCCAATCTTTTTGTCGTTTTCATAGATGGTCATGACCTTGCTGTTGAGCTTAAACTCAACCCTTTTGTTGCCATAGTACATGAGGATCGGCGAAGAAGCGTTGACATACTTTACCGAGCCGCCCATCTGGGTTGCCACAAAGCGCAGGGGAACCATTGTCCTGGTGCTGGAAGTATAGGGCGCGGTGCCCTGATCATCGATGGTGGTCTGAATCGTATTGCGAATGGCTCTCGTGTAGCCGATGCGCAGCGAAACATAGCGATAAACCGTAATGGTGCCTGTGGTCGCAGATTTGTCGCCCGCCTTCGCGGTGATTGTCACCGTTCCGGAGCCCTTCGCCGTCACAACGCCCTTGTTGCTGACTGTCGCAACCGCTGTGTTGCTGCTGCTCCAGGTGACCGCCTGGGTGGAGTTCGAGGGGGTCAGCTTCGCGGTCAGCGTCGCCGTCTTGCCCATAATCATGCTCGAGGGCGCGCCGGTGATCACAATCGCGGTGACTCCGGTCACGGTCACGGTGCAGGTGGCAGAGAAGCTGCCGTCCGCCGAGGTCACGGTGATGGTGGTCGTGCCGGGCGCTACCGCCGTAATTTTGCCGTTGGCGTCAACGGTTGCCACAGCCGGGTTGGAGCTGTTCCATGTGAGCCCTGCGCCCTCGGTTGTGTTGGCGGGGTTAAACACCACGTTGAGCTGCTTGGCAGGATCGCCGATCTGCACGCTCACGGCGGGCTGATCAAAGCCAATGCCCTCGAGGGGAACGATCTTGACCAGCTTGTCCAGCGCATTCTTCATGGAGGCCGCAGCCGCGTCAATTTGGCTCTGGGTCAGTGTGGTGTCCGCACGGTTCAGCTCGGTCACCGCTTGCTTCGCGCTGTCATACGCGGCAAGCGAGGCCGGCGTGTAGAGCGAGCGGTTAATCGTATCAATGCTGTTCTTGTTGGCGTCATACGCCGTCCAGTCCTGCGCTTTGATCACGATGGAGCCCGCGGTTACCGTAGCGGGAATCTCTGTGAAATCCCCGTCTTTGACATCGTTTGTGACCAGCACATTGGACAGTCCTATGTCATAGGTGCCGCCCGTCGCCGCGATGGACTGGAAGGTCAGCAGCGCAACGCATGTATTGTTCAGAACCGTTGTTTTTGTCGTGTAGGAAATCCGGGCACCAATCCAGCCGATGGGGTTGGGGGGATTGGGGACATTGGGGTTTTTCTCTAGGAAGGCATGCCACTCCCACGGGTTGGCCATATCCGGATATGCGGGGTTCGGAGAGCCGAGGTCTTCCACTTTAACCAGCTTAAGCGCAGTTTTGTCATAGGTGACGACGCCCTCAAAGCCGGACGAGCCAATCAGGGTTCCCGAAAAATTCATCTTGACAACGCATGTGCCTCCGGGCACCATGTTAACATTTTTCTCCAAAACGACCTGTGCGCTGCCATCCGCAGCGACACCGAGGGCTCCGCCCCCCCAAACGCCCAGCGCCAGTACAAGCGCCAACATGAGTGATAGCATCCTTTTCATTTTCATGGTTTTTTCCTCCTTTTCTTTTCCGGTCTTCGCCTTTTTCTAAAAATTTAGTACCTTCTTCTTTTCCTGATCACGATCACGATCAGCACAATACCGGCGATCACAATCACGGAAATGATTAACAAAAAGATCAGTCCGTTGCCCTGAAACAGTGAGACCTTGCCGGTTTCGTTCCCCTCCGGGCTGCTGACGACCGCGCCGGGCTCGCCCGTGACGGACGCCGTCAGGGAAGCATCTGCTCCGGGTTCATCATCTCCGGAGGCGGCAGAAACTTCACTGTTTTGTCCGGATTCCTGCTGATTGTTGTCTTTGCTCGACGTCGGCTTGTTGGGCTTTTTGCTCGACGTATCGTCGTCCGTTACGGGCGGCTCTTCGCCTTGGGTAATTGGGGGATCGCTTTTCACCTTAACCTCGACGGTGCCGTCCGCCTTGACCGGGACATTTTTGAACGCTGCGTCGAGCACTTTTATCTGAGTCAGACGGAATTTATACGTTCCGTTTGCCTTACTTGTCGCTTTAAACGTAAATTTAAGCACCGCGCCGTTCACCGTTTTATCGGTGGGCGACGCATTGACAAATGAGCCGCTGATAAACTTTCCGGTCGCCTGATCCTCCTGAAACATGGTCATGTTGCCCGATCCGGTAATCGCTTTTGTTGTTTCAATTTTTTCCAGGGTCAGTGCATCCGTGTCATATTCCAGCTTGCCCTGGAATCCTGCAAAGGTTCCATTCATGATGAGCTCTGTGGTAACCGTCTGTCCGGCCTTGGCCGAGACTTCCTTCACGGACATCGTCACCTCGCCGGCCGCCGCCGCGGTGAATGCCATGCTCGAAACTACGGTCAGAAGAATCGCAACCGATAGTAAGCCTGTGAGTATTTTTTTCATTCTGAACATTGCCTCCATTTTCTAAAAAAATTCTAATTTAGCTTGCCACCCTTGTTGCTCTTTTCCCCAAACCGAAGTTGTTCTTTCCTCAAACTGAGCGCCTAATGCCCACCACCATAAAAATGGTGGCGGGCATCAGCGTTTTTAGCCGCAGTTATAGGATATACTAAAACGATCAATTAGTCAAGGCACATTTGCATAATTAATACAGTATCTCCTACATTAACTTTGCCATCATTGTTCACATCGGCAGCCTTCAGCTGTCTGGGAGAGAAGTTGCGGCTGCCCGCGAGGTACTGCATCAGCATGATCGCGTCACCCGTATCCACGACGCCGTCGCCATTGATGTCGCCCTTGCCGAGCGGAATGCCATCAATCGCAATCTCAATGGTGGGGATCAGGATGTCAGTATTTCCCAGCGTCTCATCCACGCCGGAAGTTTTTACCTTCGGGAAACGCACGAGCGTGGTCACATCGTCAAGGAGGTCCGCCTTTACCTTAAAGAGGGCGTAACCGACAACCACATTGGTGCCCGTGATGCCCGCGCCGGCCGGCGCAACCCAGACAAAGCTCTTGGTGGCCTGATCAAACAGAAGCAAATGGCCCGTCTTCGGGGACATGGACTGGAATTCCAGCAGCTCGCTGTCATAGGTCATCTGTCCGGTGAGGCCCGAAAGCTTGGTGCACTCTTCCACGGTGATCGGCACCGCGACGATGTCGCCGGTCTTGACTTTAAGAACCTGTCTTGCTTTGACGGTGACCGTGCAGGTAGCCTTGAAGCCGCCCTCCACGGTGGTAGCTGTGACGGTGGCAGAGCCTGCGCCCATCGCAACCATCTTGCCGGTGGTGTCCACGGTGACAACATTTGAATCGCTCGAAGTCCAGGTGACCGCCTGGTCGGCCTCGGCCGGAATGTTCATGGAGGTCAGCTGAATCTCGTCTTCAATATGCATGACAGCCGACGTTTTGTCGATCACCACGCCCTGAACCGACGGGATGTCGGGGGGCAGCAGCTCATTGAAGTTGTAACCCATGATGTTGACACGGCGGATCTGGAAAACGCCTTCCACAACAGTGGAGTAGGGGGTCGGGCTGACCATGTTGACACGCACGCGGTCGGAGATCACGGTGTCAAAGGTCAGGGTGCTAACGCCGTAGCTGGTATCCGCCAGGTTGATCGAGAGGTTCGAAACGTTGACCCACTCTCCGCCGTTCCAGTACTGCACCGTCATCGAGGACGGGAGCGAGTAACGGGTCGAGCCGGTTGTGGTGATGGCAAACTCCATGTCAATCTCGCCGAACTGACGGGCCTTGTCCCAGAAGAATTCGACCGAGTCGCGCGCTCTGGACCAGTTGTACGCCGGCAGCACAACCGATGCGGCACGGGTACAGGCGTTGTTCCAGTAGTTGGAGGTCGAGCCGTTGAGCATGTTGTTGGGATACAGTGTTATGCCGCTTGTAAAGGTCGCCGTCGCCATCGCGCCGTTGCGGATGGGATCAGAGGCTGCAAGGCTGGCAAAATCAAAGGTAACGTTGTTGTTGCCCAGCGCGGTGTTGAGGGCAACGTCGGTCTTTGTGCCGTCGGCCACGAGGACGTTGGCGATGGCTTTCATGCTAACGCCGTCCACGACGCCCTCCACCACAAACGCCTCCTCGGTGACAGCCACCACCTGTGCGGGCGCAATCGCGTTCCACACAACCGCTTTCTTCTCGGTGTAGAAGCCGGCGGCTGGGTCGGTGAAGTTGACGCTGACAAACTTGGGCAGGGTCGGAACGATGCCCACCTGGGTCGCCACGTTGACGGGCTTGACATACACTGCGGTGGGATTCAGGGTGGCGGGGGAAGGCGCAGCGCCGGTTCCGTCAGCCGTGACCGCGATGTTCTTGACCGCCGCGCGCATGCCGTCCGATTTAGCGGTCAGCTGCAGGGTTCCGATCTCTCCCTTGTTGGACTGGAGGATGACAAGCACTTTGCCCGAGTAGGCGGTGCGCTCGGAATGGGAGTTGCGTTCCACGTTGCCCCACTTGTAGAGCTCCGCGTTTTCCTGCTGGCCGTTGTCCACGCCGACGATTGCGCCGCCGGTGACATCAAATTTAATCAGGTTGTTCGCTTTGGGAACCACGTTGCCGTTCTTGTCGACCACGGTGCACTCTACATAGGTCAGGGCGCGTCCGTCGGCCTTGATGACTTCCTTGTTGGCCTTCATCTGAACGGTGTAGGCATCGCCCGCGGTAACCACTTTGTCGGTGGCGACCAGCTGGGTCTTCGTTGCGTCGGTGTAAGCCTTCGCCTCAAGGGTACCGGCGGCAAAGGGCACTTTCCAGGTCAGGTGCAGACGTCCGAACTTGGAGCCCGCAGCAATGGAGCTGTCGCCGCTTGCATTGACAACCGTCGCGTTGGTGCTGACATAACCGCCCGGATTGCCGGCGTTGTCGCCGGTGCTCGGCCAGGTTTTGTCGTCGGGGTTGAGCTCGGAGGTCTCATAGTATTCTTTGCCGTAACCGGTGGATTTAACGTCAAAGCTCTTGGTGCCGAGGGAAACGCCGTTGAGGAAAAGCTCTACCGTACGTACGTTGGAGTTGATCCAGACATCGACGTCCTCGCCCGGCTGCCAGTCGGTCCAGTTGCCCGGAACGATGTGAACCATCGGATCTTCCTGCTTGTCGGTCCACTGGCTTCTGAACAGATAGTAGGAATCCTTCGGGAAGCCGGCGGTGTCGATAGTGCCGAAGGAGGAAACGCCGACCGGGAACACACTATAAGGGGTGGGCTCTCCGATGTAATCAAAGCCCGACCAGATGTACTGTCCGGTAAACGCCTTGTTGTCACGGTCCTTCTTCAGGCCGTATTCATTGGACATGGTCCAGCTTGCGAAGTCATTGTCATAGTTGGAGCCGCCGCGGCGTCCGGGGGTCTGGTTGATCGCGCTGTTCTTGATCGAAGCGTCCAGATACACGCCGCGCGACGAGGTCTGCGACGAGGACTCGGACTCGAAGAAGAAGGTGCCCGCGAAACGATCCATCAGGGTGTTGATCGACGCGGCCGTGTTGTAGTTGAGGCCGTAGCCGTCTAGGTACTGGTTGACCCAGCCCCAGTTCGAGCTGAAGCCGGGGGCGCTTCTCTGCTGGTCGCCGCCCATGGCGACGCTGCGGGTGCTGTCAAGCGCCTTGACGTCTTCGCCCAGGCGAACCGCTTCGGTGAATTCAGTGATGTTGGTCGCGGTGATCGTCGTGCCGGTGACGCCGCTGGCGTCTCTGTACTTGGTGCCGTCATACCACGACGGGCGGGTGCCCATGCCGCGGATTTCGTTGCCGATCGACCACATGAGGACGGACGCCTCATTGATGTCGCGCATGACCATCTCACGGACGACCCAGTCGCTCCACAGGTACTGTGCGCCGTCATAGTTGACCGCCGGTACGGGATGCGTCGTGTAGCCGTTGGGCGCGAGGCCCGGCCAATTGGCCGGTACCGGTCTCAGGAAGAAGTTGCCGAAGTCATAGGTCGCCTTCGCACTGCCCCAGCCGTCGTAGGCCTCTTCCATGACGATGAAGCCGTTCTCGCTGCACACCTCAATGACCTGTTTGGAGGGCGGGCAGTGAGAGGTGCGGTAGGAGTTGACACCCATGGTCTTCAGGATGCCGAACTGACGCTCGTAGGCGTCCTTGATGCTGACCGCGCCCAGGGCGCCGGAATCATGATGCAGGTCAACGCCGTTGATCTTGGTATACTTACCATTGATATACAGACCGCCCTTGGTCAGGTCGCTGCTGGAGAACGAATCAAAATTGAACCAGCGGAAGCCGAATTTCGTGCTCACGCTGTCGACAATTTCATCTCCCTCGCCGCCATTTTTGGCGTAAATCAGCTCGGTCTGCACGGTGTAAAGATAGGGATCGCCCAGATTCCAGGGATACCAGAGGTTGACGCTTGGAATGCTGAGCGTATCGCTCGCCTCGGCGCGCGTGGTCGGGTTGATGTCCTGTGAGCTGCTCTCCTGCACCTTTACAGGCTGGCCGTTTTTGTCAAACACGGTGGTTCTCAGGCGCATAACGCCGTTGGACGCGTCGGAATACACGACCGCATCCACTTTCAGGTTGGCCGAGCCATCCTCCGTGTAAACAGCCTTCAGGTCGGGGGAGGTCAGCTTGACGCCCTGACGAACAAAGCGGACATAGTCGTTGACGATCAGGTGCACCGGACGGATAATGCCCGAGCCGGTATACCAGCGTCCCGAAGAGGCCATGTTCTGCACCTTGACCACCAGTACATTGGGCTGGGTTTCGCCGTAGGTCACCAGATCGGTGACGTCAAAGGCAAATCCGGTGTAGCCGCTCGGATAGTTGCCGACCAGCTGGCCGTTCAAATAGACGTTGGAATTCTGATACACACCCTCGAAATCAAGGGTGATTCGCTTTTTGCCCTGCATGGATTCAGGCAGGACAAAACTCTTGCGATACCAGCCGAGGCCGCCCTGCATATAGCCCTGGGCGCTGCCGGCGCTGCCCGACGCAAGCTTCGGGCCTTCGATCGAGAAGTCGTGGGGAACCGTCAGGGTTCTCCAGCTGCTGTCGTCATAGTCATTTCTGATGATGTCATCGGTGGCAAGTCCCGCCACATCGGCACAGCCATAGGTGGCAAAATTTGAGCCGTTGTTGGAGCCGGAAGCCACACTGGGGGTGCGGGTGGCCAGCATAAACTGCCAGCCTTCATTAAAGTCAACGTCGCGCGAACCGTTGTCCAGCACGACCTGTGCGCTGGTTGCCGCTTTCGCCGTCACGCCGCTGAACAGCGTGCTCGAAAGCATCGTGGTGAGAAGTACCGCAATGGCAAGCACCATGCTGATTGCCGATTTTGTGCGTCCTTTCATGTAAAAGCCTCCCTTTTTTCTCATATGCCTTTTTGTGCACATACTACTATTCGCTTCCGCCCTTAACCGGAAGCCTCCTCTTTACGCTTCTGCCCTCCTTTCTCTTTAAAGATTATCTCCATGGAGGCAACCGCCTCCAAATAAGAACAGACTGAAACGTTTTATGTCAGGCCATGCCTTGATCCAAAAAACGATATGCTGCCCCTTCTCTCAGAATATGTAAAAATAGTTCAGCGTCAAGTCTCACAGCACAAAGTACAAATTTTTCACTGTTTCACGCGCTTACATTTCCAGTATAGCAAGTATCCACAAAATTGAAAGGCACGATTATCTCATAAGTATCGCTTTTTTTCTCATTTTCCTGTAAATAATTTTCGCTCACACCACAAAAAAGCGCCTCTGCCCTGTGCAGAGGCGCTTTCGAAGTGCATCCGGCGCTACCGGGCCAGAAAAATCGCGTGATCGGGATTGGGCTTTTCCAAAATCATTTCGGCCGTCAGCTTGGCGGCGATGGGCGACCAGGCAAGCCCGCACGCCCCGCCGCACACCGTAAAAATGCAGCCGGGGTGATCCCTGTGACGGCTGATGACCGGTAGCCCGTTCGCGGTCAGGGGATATTCCCCCTCAAAAAAATGTGCAGGCCGGGCGCGGATTCCGGGAAACATAGCGGAAATCTCCTGGGAAAGCTGGGTATACTTTTTCCCGTAGAACGCCTCGCCGGGGATGACGCCGGCGCGCTTGCCCCGCACGCCGGTCAGGCCGCTGCCCAGCCCCTGCGCAACAATGCGGTTGTCGGGCGTGACCGAAAAACTCAGCGTACCCGCAAAGTTCTGGATGACGCATTTTCCCGGCCAGCCGGAAAACACATCCGCCGGCTCGGTCGCCGCCGAGAAAAAGTGTTTCACCGTGCCGGCCGCCGGCAGCAGCCTGCGCGCCCCGGCGCCCATCGCGAGCACCGTGTTCCTGCACGACACCTGTTTGCCCGCCCCCGTGCGCAGCATCTGAAGATCTTCGCCGCAGCTGATCTCCTCCACGGCGGTGTTTTCATAGACCCGCACCCCGGCCGCGGCCGCCCGTGCAAGCACGGCGTGGGTGAACCGGTAGGGATCGACCGACACGCTCATGCGGCGGGACACAATCGCGGCGTCCATTTCAAAGGAAAAGAGCTCGCCCGCCTTGTCCCCCGGCAGGTACTCCACCGGAAAGCAGTTGTGCTTACGGAGCAGGTACTCCTGACGCAGCTTTTCGGTCTCCCCCTCCTGTGTGGTAAAAATCAGCGAATCGCTGCGCCGGCAGCCGCATTCGCTGTCCAGGTTGTGCACCAGGTTATCAATCATTTCGATGCCCTCGCGGCACAGGAAAAAGGCGCGCACCGCCCGCTCAATTCCGATTTTTTCCGCAAGCCGCGCCATTCCTCCGGGGATTTCGTAATGGGCCGTGCCGCTGGAGGCCGCCGTGCCGCTGAATCCGACCGGCCCGGCCGACAGCAGAATTGTGTCCAGCCCCTCCTCCTGCAGCCGCAGCGCGCACAACGCGCCCGTAACGCCGCCGCCCACAATGGCGACATCCGACTCGATGTCCTCGGTCAGCCACGGGTAGGCCGCCGGCACCGGGTTGATCTGTGTCCACAGCGCCCCTGTCTGTCTGGTTTCGATCATGATGCATGTCCCCTTTCCAGCGCTTTTTCGCCCTCCTTGCAGACGTTCTCAGCGGGTGTCTGCCATCAGATGACCGTTTGAAATTTGAGCGAATTTTATTTCGTGCAGACACCCTCTAGTTTGAGTCGATTTTCCGCCCTCTATTCATCCCCTAAGGGCGCGCCGTGTGTTTAAAAACTGTTCATCACTCTGCACGAAAAATGGGATATAATTGTGACAAATCAGGATTTATGATTTATTTACAAAATAATCGAGATTCAAAAAGCTATTTGTAAAAATTGAGGAGGAAAACATATGTCACTGGGACGTATATTAATTGTAGACGACGATCAGAACATCTGTGAGCTATTGCGGCTGTATGTCGAAAAGGAAGGCTATGAGGTCAATATCGCCAACGACGGGCGGGACGCCCTGAGCAAATTCGGCGCGTTCAATCCGAATTTGGTGCTGCTCGACATCATGCTGCCCGTGCTGGACGGCTGGCAGGTCTGCCGCGAGATCCGGAAAACCTCCCAGTGCCCCGTCATCATGCTGACCGCCAAGGGCGAAGTCTTTGACAAGATTCTGGGGCTGGAGCTGGGCGCTGACGATTATGTGGTCAAGCCCTTTGAAGCTAAAGAGGTCATCGCCCGCATCAAGGCAGTGCTGCGCCGGTCGGGCGGCGAGGCGGAAAAAGAGATCCGAGAGGTGCATTTCGACAAGCTGTCCATCAACCTTACGAACTATGAGCTGCGCGTCAACGGCGAGCAGGTTGACACCCCCCCTAAGGAGATGGAGCTGATTTTCCATCTGGCAAGCAACCCCAACCGCGTCTACACCCGCGACCAGCTGCTTGACGAGGTGTGGGGCTTTGATTACTACGGCGACAGCCGCACCGTGGACGTCCACGTCAAGCGCCTGCGCGAAAAGCTGGAGGGCGTGTCGGACAAATGGGCCCTCAAGACGGTCTGGGGCGTCGGCTATAAGTTTGAATCGAAGGAGTAAGTATGCCGGACGTATCAATGGACAGGCTTAAAAAAACCATATTATATCGGTATTTGTCTGTTACCACCGCCGTCATTTTCAGCTGTTTTGCGATTCTGGGCACCTTTTTGCTGGTGTACGTTTCCGATTTCTGGGAGAAGGACAAAAAACAGGTGATGATGCAAAGCGCGACGGCGGCTTCGGCTTATATTGCTGTGCTCGCAAGTGTCAATGAAAACTCCGGGACGGTGAACCTTGACCCCCAGGGCTACCTGCTGGGAACCATGCAGACCTTCAAGGCGTTCAATGGTTCTGACTTTTTTATCACCGACCCGCTGGGCAATATCATCACCTCCTCCTGTGCGTTTGCGCAGGCGAATGCCGATACGCCCAAAGTGCCCGACGAGATCCTCGTCGCCGTGTTCGAGCAGGAGCAGTTCAGTGGTTCGGGTACGCTGGACGGCCTCTTTTCTACCCAGCAATACTTTGTGGCCATTCCGGTCACCTATACCTCGGCCAGTGGTGACACCGCCATACTTGGCGTGCTCTTCACCGCCACCGACGCGGAGAACCTTGGACAATTCCGGCAGCGCTTCATCCAGATTTTTTTGATCGCGGCCATTCTGGGCTCGCTGGTCTCCTTCTGTGCGATCTGGATGCTGACCTACCGTATGGTACAGCCGCTGCGCGAGATGTCGGCCGCCGCGCGCCGGTACGGCAACGGTGACTTTTCCCGCCGCATCCCCGTGCGCAGCGAGGACGAAATCGGCCAGCTTGCTGTGGCGCTCAACAACATGGCAAGCTCGCTCTCGGTCGCCGAAAACATGCGGCGGAGCTTCATTGCCAACGTGTCCCACGAGCTCAAGACGCCCATGACCACCATCGCCGGCTTCATTGACGGCATCCTCGACGGCACCATCCCCGCCGACAAGCGCTCAAACTACCTGCACATCGTGTCGGACGAGGTCAAGCGGCTGTCGCGGCTGGTGCGCTCCATGCTTGATCTGACCCGCATTGATTCGGGTGAAATGACGCTGTCCCGCTCGGATTTTGAGCTGTCGGCCATCCTGCTCAACACCGCGCTGCTGTTTGAGCAGAAAATTGACGAGAAATCGCTTGACATCCAGGGGCTAGATCTGCTCACGCCGGTCTACGTCAACGGCGACCACGACCTGATCCATCAGGTTGTGTACAACCTGATGGAAAACGCCGCCAAGTTCACCCCCATCGGCGGCTTCATCCGTTTCCAGTGCGCCGAAAAGGACAGCCGCGCCTATGTCGCGATCTCGAACAGCTGTGAGGGGCTTGCCCCGGAGGAACTTCCGCTGATTTTTGACCGCTTCTACAAGACCGACCATTCCCGCAGCCAGGACAAAAACGGCATCGGGCTGGGGCTGTATCTCGCCAAAACCATCGTCCGTCTGCACGGCGGGGAAATTTCGGCCAAGGTGACCAGCCAGAGCGAGGTCACTTTCACCTTCTGGCTGCCCAAAGCCAGGGAATTCCGCGCCAAGGAACGAGCCAAGCGCCAGCGCGCCGACACCGAGAAGAACGGCGGCGAAAAGGGCGCGCCGGAGATCGAAACCCCCGACAAGAATTCACCTTGATAAACACTGTCTGTGGCTGCGCTTTTCGGAGCGATCTCATTTTCCCCCTTCCAGAATGTGACGGTGGAAATATGCGACGCGCTGTGCTATACTGAAAGTCGCTCGGTTTTGAGGTGTTTAAATCGCCGTCAGATTGTAATTTTTGGGATTTAATGGTATAATTTAGAAAGATGTCGGCGCACACGCTGCGGCCGTCTTTTGCACGAAAGGATGAAACATCCATGGATGATTTTAACTCTGACTTTACGCCCATGCCGGATTTTGACCCCCCTGCGGAGGCTGACACCGCGCCTGTAACCACCGTGCCGGTTCCTCCGGTACAGCCCGGCGCCGAAACGCCAGCCGTGCCGCCTCAGGCGCCCCCCTATGCGGGCATCTACCCGCCCCCCTTCGCCCCGCAGCAGGCGCCCGCCCCGACGCCCTATCCCTATCCGGGCGGAGCCTACTATTATCCCTACCCGCAGCCGCAACCGCAGGGCTATCCTGCCCCTGTTCCCGGCCCGGCCTACACGCCCCCGCAGAAGAAAAAGGGCGGCGCGCTCCGCATAATCGGGATTCTGCTCGGCTCGGCGGCGGGCATTGTGCTCTTTGCTTTTTCGGTCGTGCTGCTCAACAACATCATCCAGAAGGAAAATCCCCGCAGCACCTACTCCGCGCCGGCAGCGCCCTATTCCAACCCCAACCCCTTTGACGGCGACGGCTCATCACAGCCCAATTTTCCGGGCGGCGACAAAAACCTGACGCCCCCCTCGGCGGCGTCGGCGCCCGAGGTCGACATCAAGGAAAACACCGACCCAAACGGTCCTGAGCTTCGGATTTATGGCTTGCCCGCCGATGTAAGCACGACCCTGACCGTCAAGCAAATTGCCCAGAAGCTCGCGCCCAGCGTGGCCAGCGTACGGGTCTATTATAAGGACGGCGAGCCCTCCCCCAGCAGCCTGATCGGCGAAGGCACCGCGATTGTCATGACCGCCGACGGGTATCTGCTGACCAACTCGCACGTTGTGCTCGACTACTACGCGCGTCAGCGCATTATCATGATCACCCTCGCCGACGGGCGGGAGCTCGAGGCCAAGGTGGTGGGCGTTGACCCGCGCACCGATCTGGCCGTACTCAAACTGAATGTCAACAACCTGACTCCCGCCGAATTCGGCGATTCGGGCAAGCTCGAGGTGGGCGACCAGCTTGTGGCCATCGGCAACGGCGGCGGCATTCGTTTTGCCGGTTCGGTCACCACCGGCATCGTTTCGGCGCTCGGACGCCAGATTGACTCCGAACTTGAAGGCGCCATGCAGTACATTCAAACCGATGCCGCCATCAACCCGGGCAACTCGGGCGGCCCGCTGATCAACCCCTACGGGCAGGTCATCGGCGTCAACACGGCGAAATTTACCGGTGACTTTGAGGGTATGGGCTTCGCCATCCCGTCGGCGGACGTCAAGCCGGTCGTCGACAGCCTGATCAAGAGCGGCTTTGTGACCGGACGCGCCCGTCTGGGCATCACCTGCCGCGAATCTGATTACGGCTATGAGGTCGTGATTGAGGAGATCTCTTCCGAGAGCGGCTTTGCGGACACCGAGGCAAAGTCGGGTGACGTCATCATTGAGCTGGACGGTCAGGAGATCTATTCGCTCAGCGACCTGTTCGCCGTCATCTCCACCCATAAGCCGGGCGACATCGTCAAGGCGAAGCTCGGCCGCGGCGGCGTCATCCGCCGTCAGCCCTTCCCCGGCGCAAGCTCCTCGCCGTCGGACAGTGACGACGGAACCATCACCGTGTCGGTCAGGCTGCTGGAGGACAAGGGCGAAACCCAGGCGGCTCCCATAGAGGAGATACCCAACGACTACGAGTTTCCCATTGAATAGAACAAAAAACCCGCCCGGCACGATTGTGCCGGGCGGGTTTACTCTTTTGAAAGATAAAATAAAATTTGGTACACCGCCACAGGAGCGAACCGCGGACACCCTGATTCAGCGGTGATCAGGGGTGTTTCCATAGGAATGTACGGTTTTATAGGCATACATCTTCTGTTGCGCTTTATTATCCCCCCGACATATTTATAGAACCGTTATGACCCCATTCCCATTGCCGGTAACGCGAACAACATTGATTGTATAAACCAAAGAAGTTCCATTTTGTGTTGTAACCGTGAGCTGAATGGTAGTGGCTTTATTAGGATTAAGTTTGTAAGTGCCAAGCCCGGCAATCTCTGCATCAGGATCCAGTTGTATCGCAGAAATGGTTAATTGATTGATGTTTGTTGGAACCGAGAGCGTATAGGTAAGCTGATCCCCGGATAACGTTTTACTCTCTTTCTTGCCTGAAACGGTAACATCAATCAGCTTGGCGCTTGGCTCAATCTTGAATGTGCCTAACATGATCTCCGTGTAATTGTAGTTCCCCGTTTCCCCGATCAGAGCGGTCACTTCGTAGTCTCCTTTTACACGCGGCGCATCCGAAGAACCATTGTATAAAACGGTTACCACGCCGTCATACAGGGAATCGTTCACTGCAACGTCCCGTGCGTGCGGCGCACCGTCATAGAACACGGACTCGAGGTCACAGTCCAAATCGTCTATCGTCAGCGTCTTCTTGGCAACACTCAGGTTTCCGATCACCAGTCCGGCCGCGGCAACGTGTGTTTCCGTGTCCGCCACATCCAGCGAAATTTCATATATCCCCGCATCTACCGGCGGTGTCGTGGATCCGTTATAATACACAGCTAAAATGTTTCCGCTTTCTTCCGGGGCGGTTACGGCAACCAGGTGG
Source organism: Oscillospiraceae bacterium (assembly GCA_031551875.1). Lineage (GTDB taxonomy): Bacteria > Bacillota > Clostridia > Oscillospirales > Acutalibacteraceae > JAVBNA01. Next base: position 18,391 of record JAVBNA010000021.1, read on the forward strand.
GGCTGGCCGTTAAATCTACCGGAATCGGGTGTAAAGGTATACCCTTCTGACTCAGGAATTTCCTTCGGCATGTAAATAACATTGAACACCTGACCAGTCACATTGACGACGGTACTTTCGGCAACAAGCTCGCCCTGTCTGTAGTCGGCGGGCCGATTTGCACTCAGATCAATATCGCCGCGAACGTCTGCTCCCTTGGAAACCGTGATCGGAAGGGATGTTCCGACCAGATTCCCTTCCGCTACCGCATCCCGATAATATTTTACGGTATAGGTAACATTGGAAGTGAATTGCACCTTTGGAAGGTCAAAGTTCACAGCGCGAGCTTGATTATCTGCTTGCATATATCTCAAGACGGCCGAGTTGCTGACGGCCATAAAGCCCTGATCGCGCATGCTCTCCTCTACCTGGACTCTGTAAACCAATGTACGAACGCCGGTCAAATCCGAGGAGCCGGCTAGGGCAGGATCCCAAAAAAGGGTTCCGTTGACCCCGGTGACAGATGCATTGCCTCCGTCGTTTGAAATAACGCTTACAAAGTTGATTTTTGAACCCATATTAACGGCCACATTCCGTCTTGAGTTTTTCGCGATGGCGGCGCCATAGCCTGTCGATGGATTGGAAAGCAGATCAACAAGCTGCGACGCACCGGATACATAAACACTGCTCTCCGAATTTGACGCAAGCTGGTTAATGAAATCAAGATTTACACCGCTGCCAAAGCCCGCCGCATATACAAAAACTCCATTATTTTTGAGCTGTCCGACTTTCTGAAAACATTGCTCTGTGGTGCCGCCCGTGGTCGGAACGCCGTCGGTAATTAATACGATGTGTTTTGGCCCGCTGCCTGTATAGGTATTCAGAACCTGTTCTGCCAGCGTTAAACCGGCAAACAAATTGGTTCCTCCATTCGCTTGGGGCAAAGTACTCAGCGCACCCCTTACTATCGTCCGGTCATTCGTAAGATTCAGACTGGTTACGGCGGTCGAACTGAATCTTACAATGCCAAAATAAGAATTGATTTCGGGTGAAAAGCTGTTCAGCATATTCACGCATGCGTTTCGCATATGCTGCCAATTGGTTGTAGTGATGCTTGCGGAATCATCCAGTAAAAACACAACGGCCTCATCGGGCACAACCCGAATCTCGCTGCCTCCCTGCACCTTGAGTTCTACATCAAAGTTCCCCTCACCATTGTCCGCAATGATTTGCTGGCTCAAACGGATTTCTCCGGCTCCTAACGGCGCGTCAAAATCGTTGTCAATCATCGGTTGTCCGGTTGAGTCATAACGCCAAATGTCTCCATTTTGCACATTTGTGCTTGGATTCGATTCCGCTGATGCAGGGAGAGAAATACAGAACACAAACATAAGAACCGCTGCCAGTAAGATTCCGGGTTTGCGTTTGGAGCGAGAAAATAGACTGCACTCTTTTTTAACCAATTTCACTTTTATTCCTCCTATTTTTTTGTAATTTAATCATAAAATACTTTTTGAGCATTGTCAAGAAGAATACGGTAAATTCTGGAAATAAAACAGACTCCCCCTCTTTTTGCATTGCAATAGCCAACGATACATTCCTCCGCTAGAAAAGGAGTGCTTTTATGCGAAAAGGTGTCGAATTCCCGAAGGAGACGGGCATCATATATTTCTTTGAAAAATTCGGGAGCCATGAGCAATGCCGCAAAGATTTATGGGAAAGGCGGCTTAAAATTGGGTTTCAATGTCCGAATTGTGAGGGACATATAGGGTATGATTTTGAATCAAAATATCTCCGGCAATGCAAAAACTGTGGCCATCAAGTTTCGCTAATTTCCGGAACGGCGTTTGACAACACAAAAAATAGCCTTAGTACCCCACTACGAGGTACTAAGGCTTGTTCAATTCAGATTGAACGTCAGATTGAACGCTCTTGTGTTTTTTGCACCTTGACAACTTCACTCTCTCGGTTGAGGATACCAAGCGAACGCCCCAAAGAGCGTTTGTGAATGCTAGGATAAACGTGCATCATGTTGTGCGCTTATCCTAGCATTCACAGAAATTTCTATGGATGAGGGTGCATTGTACTCTTCTTTGTTTAAAGTTCAATGCTCTCAGGAACCAGAACCAAATACCCACCTATAAAATAGAGAGAAAAGGGTTCGGATTTTAGATACATATGGTGACCCGAACGGGACTCGAACCCGTGATGCCGCCGTGAAAGGGCGGAGTCTTAACCGCTTGACCATCGGGCCGCATAAGAGATCCAGGGAAGAAAAAGTTGGTAGCGGTAGTTGGACTTGAACCAACGACACTCCGGGTATGAACCGAATGCTCTAGCCAGCTGAGCTATACCGCCACATCTCACCTGAAAACAACTTCCAAAATATTATAATATATTCTCTCTGCATTGTCAACTAGTAATTTTTTACACTTTTTCCGTTTCTTGTCCAGTTCCATGAAAAGAGGGCGGTCGTAACGTAATAAAAATGCGGTAATTTATAGCGGCGAATTGACGGACAGGCCTCAATCCCGTATAATAGTAAGAAGCCCCCGAATATCCGAAGCAAAGGAAGGTTTGCCATGAAACCAGTAAAAAAGGTTTTTTTTGCGGCGGTTCTGTGCGTGCTGCTCTGCCTGTTGGCGGGCTGCGGCGCCAAGCTGCACACAGTCCTGACGGTGGACAGTCATTTCGCGGGCACGCGGGACATGGTGATGGAGCTGACGCCCGACAACCTGTCCCAGATTGAAGGCGGCCAGGCGGCGATTGACCGGGTGATCCGAGCCCATTGCCCTGTGCAGATCACAGCGGCGCCGTCGGTTATGAATGAAAACGGAAATACCGAATATACCTTTACCATCACCTTTGGAAACCTTGCGGATTACACCGCCAAGGTGGAGGCGCTCCTGAAGCGCGCCCCCTCGGTGCAGTTTTCCACGCCGGACAACGTACTCGCGTCCGGCTTCCGCGTGTCGGAGGACTTCACCAGCGACGACCTGATGGCGTGGCTGAAAGAGGCGGTCGCGGAGGAGGAGCTCGCGAGCGGAACCACGCTCCAGTCGCTGTGGTCGATGGACACAACCGCCCTGCGGTATGATGGGCAGTCCTATGCGACCGGGCACAAAATCCACGTGGATCAGATCAACGCCCAGCCGGTGAGCAACGTCACCGTGGACACGGTCAAGGAGGAGGCGGGGTTCACCCGCACGCTGCGCATGACCTTCCCCGCCGCGACGGTGCAGACCCTGGGCGATGAGCTGGTCAGCCACTTTACCTCCCGCGTCCCCGACGCGGCGGCCGCGTCCTGGGAGGACGTCTCGGGCGGGCGAACCTTCACGGTCAAGATGACCGGCGCGACGGCGCAGGAGCTTGAAACGCTGTCCCGTGCCCTCTTTTCGTCGGTCAATCAGTCACTGCTCGATGACCGGGATGAGGGTGCCTCCACCCCCCTGCTCGACCAGCGGCTCTTTGTGGAAACCATGGATCTATCGGAGTTTTCCTCCGGCCGGTCGGGCGGCGTACAGGTGGAATACCGCTTTGAGGACCGCACCGCAAGCGGTCTCACCGGCGGCTACACCTACGCGGACGGCGACTGGAGGGAGGTCGGAACGACACAGGGGCAAAGCTTTGTGTACACCGGCGCGGCCGAGGTGCTCAGCCTCCAGGTGATTTCCGCACAGCCCTATTACATCGAGCGCGGCGCAGTCACCCTGCGCAGGAACGATGACGGCAGCTTTGAGCGGACGCTGACCTTTGAATACGACACGGCTTCACAGACGGGCGGCGCTGCCTATGCTGCGGCCTTTTTTGACGCCCTCTCTGAAGATGAAAACGCCCCCGTAAAAACAAATGTGGAGCAGACCGGCGGGAAAGAGCGCTGTGTTGTGACCATGCGGGGCAGTGACTCGGCTCTTTCGGCGCTGATGTCAAAGGCCTTCGGCACCGACTCCTTCCTGACCTATGCGCGCAGCAAGGGTGCCCTCAACTTCAAGGTGAGCTCCAGCCTGACCGACAGCCTGAACCTGACCGATGCGCTGTACGGTGACAACAAAAATGTTCCGATCACCTATACGCTTGACATGGGCGGCGAGACTCTCCGGGAATTTCACTGCCTTTTAAGGGATGCCGACGGCAACACAACCGGACAGGAGGACTATTTCCCCGATCCGGAAACCGGCCTGGTCACCTTTGTGCTGTCGGGCTCCTCGGTGGAAATCCTCGCGACGGGCGAGGCGCTCAACCTGCTCGGGATTTTGCTTGTGGGCGGGATCGTGCTGTGCATTCTGCTCATCCTGATTTTGCTCATCATTCTGATCGTGAAGAACGACAAAACCGGCCGCGGTCCGGCAGCGGGCGGCGACCTCGCGCTCGTGGAGCGCGAGGAGGTTGGCCGCCTGGCGCGTGAGCGGGCAGAGGAAGAGGCGCTGACCAGGCTATAATGCCGGATTTCCGGTTAACATAAATTCAAATGAATATAGGAAAGTGGGTAATGAAGAATGGCAGAGATTAAGGGCTTTAAGGGACTCCGGTTCACCGAAAAGGCAGGGCAAATTGATACCCTGTGCTGTCCGCCCTACGACATCATCAGCGAGGCACAGCGTCAGGAATACCTGAAGGAAAACCCCTATAACGTGATTCGTCTGGAGCTGCCCCGCGAGGGGGAAAACCCTTATGAGCAGGCGGGCGCGACGCTCCATGAATGGCTTCAGGATGGCATTGTCGCCCCTGATGACCGGGACACGCTCTACATCTATGAGGAGCTGTTTGAGGTGCGCGGCGAGCGCAAGAGCGTCAAGGGCTTTGTATGCCGCGTGAAAATTGAAGAGTTTTCTAAAAACGTGGTGCTCCCCCATGAAGAGACGCTGTCCAAGGCCAAGACCGACCGCTTTAACCTGATGCAGGCCACCTCCTGCAATTTCAGCCAGATTTATTCCCTCTACATTGACGAAAAGCGCGACACCGCCGCCCGGCTGGAGACGCTGTCCAAGGGCGCGCCCGACGTGTGCTTCACCGACGAGGGCGGCGTGACCCACCGGCTGTGGGCGGTGACTGACCCGAAGGAGATCAGCGCGATCTGCGGCAGCATGGCCGACCGCAAGCTGTACATCGCCGACGGACACCACCGCTATGAGACCGCCCTCAACTACCGCAATCACTGCCGTGAGCAGGGTCTGTCCAAGGCCGGGGACGGCACCGATTATGTCATGATGATGCTCGTGGACATGAACCACGAGGGTTTGATTGTGTTCCCAACCCATCGTCTGGTGCGCGACCTGCCTTCCTTCGATGCGGCGGCGGCCATGAAGGCGTGCGAGCCCTATTTTGAGCTGACCGAAAAGGACAACGTCAAAAACGCCGAGGAGGAATTGGAAGCGCTCTACCGCGCGGGCAAGAAGGCTTTCGGCTTCTACACGGGCGGCGGGACATGGACACAGATGGTGCTGCGCGACATGGCGCCGGTGCGCGCTCTCATGAAGGGCAAGAGCGAGGCGCTGCAAGCGCTCGACGTCTCGGTGCTGCACACGCTCGTGCTGGAAAAGCTGTTCGGCATTGACAAGGAGAACATGGCCAACCAGGTCAACCTGACCTACACCCGCGTGTTTAAAGAGGCGGTGGACGGCGTGGACGAGGGCAGCTTCCAGTGCGCCTTTATTCTCAATCCCACCCGCGTGTCCGAGATTCTGGATGTCGCGGCAGCGGGTGAGAAAATGCCCCAAAAGTCCACTTACTTCTATCCCAAGCTGATCACCGGCCTTGTGATGAACCGTTTTGCCGACTGACACCTATTTAAATTGTGAATAAGTAATAATAAGTTGCTATTTAAATTCATATTCGCTATAATGGAATTCAAATTTACACGCGGAGGGAGGATCTTCCATGACATCCATCAAAGATGTGGCCAAGGCGTGCAGTGTCTCGATTGCCACCGTATCCAATATCATCAACGGCAAGTCGGGCGCCAGTGAGGATACCACCCGCCGCGTGCTGGAGGCGGTAGAACGGCTGAACTACCGCCCCAACATTATGGCCAAAAGCCTCAAGCAGGGCACCTCCGCAACCATTGGCATCCTGACCGAGGATCTGCGCGTGTTCAGCACGCCCGAGATCCTGGACGGCATCTGTGAATACTGTGAGATGCACAGCTATCACTTTATTTTTTCCAATATGCGTCTGTTCAAAAAATACGGCCTGGCCGCCTACAACACCAGCCGTCACCAGGATCTGATCCAGGAGGAATTCCGTATGCTTCAGTCCAAGCAGGTGGAGGGCATTATCTATGTCGCAACCCAGTACAACGGTCGTTTTCAGCTGCCTGAGAGCGTCCCCTTTCCTGTCGTGACTGTGATGGGCGTTTCGGACGACCAGGGCATCCCGGCGGTGCTGTTTGACGATGAGAAGGGCGCTTTTGAGGTGACCGAGCGGTTGATTGCCACCGGCGCAGACGCGGTGGGCTTTCTGGGCGGAACCACGGGCAACTTCCAAACCCGTCGCCGCCTGCTGGGGTACCGGCGCGCCCTGTGCGCCTACGGGCTACCCTTCCGCCCCGATCTGGTGATGTACGGCGGATGGAGCCGCGAAAACGGTTACCAGTGCGCCAGCACCCTCTATGAAAAGGGCGTGCGCGCCTTCTTCGCCACAAATGATGTAACGGCGGGCGGGGTTTATGATGTTGCGCTTGAGCGCGGCGTCCGCATGGGGACGGATATCTCGGTGTCTGGCTTTGACGGGCGGGAAATCTGCGAGGCCTATACACCGCCGCTGGCTACCCTCAAGCTGCCCCTGCCCGAGATCGGGCGGCAGGCGGCGTGCGTGCTGCTGGATATGCTGGGCGGCACCTATCAAGACCAGCAAAAAATCCACCTGGTTGCCGGTCAATTGATTGAACGGCCTTCCTTGGCCACGCGAAAGTCTGAGAATTCTATTTTACAAAATATGCTTGACAAATGAACATTGTCATGTTATAATGACGCCGAAACAAAAACTCAATCGTATCATTGGTTCTACCGATACTGGCAAACCCGCCGAAAGACGGGGACGCAAAGCTAAAGGGTCTAACGCGTAATGCTATGACAGCCAGCTGCCGAAGGGAATCTTTTTCTTTGCCCTTTTTATGGGAAGGAGAGATTCCGCGACCCGCCCCTTTGGGTGCGAAGCGGGACATCGGCCGGAACGAGAAGGGGTTTTTGTATTTGGAAACAAATATAAACGTGTAGAGAGGAAGATTCCTGTGAAGCTGTTTGGTAAGAATGCAAACGTAAAATCTGAAATGACCCCCGAGCAAAAGGCCGAAGCCCAGCGCGAACATATGAAACAACATGCGATGAAAGCTGAAATTGAACGCATCCGCCAAGGCGCTCAGCCCTATTATTCCGATTCCATGGCCGGCGTCCAGGTCTTTCAGCGCAACATTTACGGATATACCCCGCACAGGTTTGCTTGATGAGCTCCCGTGTAAACACTCCTGCCTTCGGCAACAGCCGCCCCATTCAGCAGAATTGAGGTGCGGGCAGGATTATAAAACCTGCATCCGACACCAGCCGGCTCGTTCAACAGAACCGATAACAGGACTACAAAAACGCCCCCCTTTTTAAGGGGGCGTTTTTGTTATAGTTAATCAACTTGTAATTGCGCCAGGAAAATGATATAATATTTTCATGATATATGATAAAGAATATCGCCGCCGAGCACTTGAGTATTGGGGCGAAGGACACACAAGAAAAGAAACAGCCGAGATATTCAAAGTAAACCCATCCACCCTTCAGAGGTGGAAATCGCGG